>NZ_JBHVIX010000065.1:0-1001 GCF_042799415.1 Streptomyces sp. NPDC057694 | reverse complement strand
AGGAGCCTTCCATGGCCGGTAATCCCCGTAACATCGCTCTGGAGCCCGCTGCGCAGGCGTTCGTGGACGCGACGTCCGAGCCGCCGTTCCTGTACCAGCTGCCGCCGGAGGAGGGCCGTAAGGCCGTCGACCAGGTCCAGGACGAGGAGATCTTCAAGCCGGAGATCGACGAGGAGTGGACCGAGGTCCTGGGCGGCCCGACCGGCAGTGTGAAGGTGCGGATCGTGCGGCCCGCGGGCACGGCCGGCACGACGCTGCCCGTCATCCTCTACACCCACGGCGCGGGCTGGGTCTTCGGTGACGCGCACACCCACGACCGTCTCGTGCGCGACCTGGCCGTCGGTGTCGGCGCCGCCGTGGTCTTCCCCGAGTACGACCGCTCCCCCGAGGCCGGCTTCCCCGTCGCCCTGGAGCAGAGCTACGCCGCCGCGCAGTGGGTCGTCAGCAACGGCGCGAACCACCACCTCGACGCCACCCGCCTGGCCGTCGCCGGTGACTCCGTCGGCGGCAACATGGCCACCGCGCTGACCATGCTCGCCAAGGAACGCGGCGACGTCCGCTTCGTCAAGCAGGTCCTGTTCTACCCGGTCACCGACGCCGCCTTCGACACCGACTCCTACCACGAGTTCGCCGAGGGCTACTTCCTCGCCCGCGACGGCATGAAGTGGTTCTGGGACCAGTACACCACCAGCGACGAAGAGCGCGCCCAGTCCATCGTCTCCCCCCTGCGCGCCAGCCTCGACGAGCTCGCCGGACTGCCCGCCACCCTCATCATCACCGCCGAGGCCGACGTCCTGCGCGACGAGGGCGAGGCCTACGCCGCCAAGCTCCGCCAGGCCGGCGTCCCCGCCACCAACGCCCGCTTCGGCGGCATCGTCCACGACTTCGTCATGGTCAACGCCCTCCACAACACCGAAGCCGCCAAGCACGCCGTCCTCCTCGCCGTCGCCAGCCTCAAGGACGCCCTCACCACCAACTAACCACCCCGCGGCCCCACACCC
>NZ_JBHVIX010000064.1:0-1050 GCF_042799415.1 Streptomyces sp. NPDC057694 | reverse complement strand
CCGGTGTTCGTGTTTCCGGGGCAGGGCTCGCAGTGGACGGGCATGGCCGTGGAACTGCTGGCCACCTCACCCGTCTTCCGCACCTCCATGGACACCTGCGCCGAAGCCCTCAGCCCCTTCACCGACTGGAACCTCCTCGACGTCCTGCACGGCACCGACGAAGAACTCGCCAACCGCGTCGACGTCATCCAGCCCACCCTCTGGGCCATCATGATCTCCCTGGCCGCCGTCTGGCGCGCCTGCGGAACCGAACCCGCCGCCGTCATCGGCCACTCCCAAGGAGAAATCGCCGCCGCCGTCGTCGCCGGCGCCCTCACCCTCCACGACGGCGCACAAATAGTCGCCCTCCGCAGCAAAATCATCAAAAACCACCTCGCAGGCAAAGGCGGCATGGCCTCCGTCGCCATGACCTCCCACAACCTCCGCGAACGCCTCACCCCCTGGCAAGGACGCCTCTCCCTCGCCGCCGTCAACGGCCCCACCTCCAGCGTCGTCTGCGGACACACCGACGCCCTCGACGACCTCCTCACCACCCTCCAACACGACGACATCCGCGCCCGCCGCATCCCCGTCGACTACGCCTCACACTCCGTCTTCGTCGAAGAAACCGAAACCCAACTCCTCCACACCCTCAAAAACATCACCCCCCAACCCGCCAGCATCCCCTTCTACTCCACCGTCACCGGCGGACTCCTCGACACCACCACACTCGACACCCACTACTGGTACCGCAACCTCCGCCAAACCGTCCGCTTCGAAGAAACCATCCGCGAACTCACCCGCCGCGGCCACGACGCCTACATCGAAATCAGCCCCCACCCCGTCCTCACCACCGGCATACAAGAAACCCTCGACACCACCGACACCCGAGCCACCATCTGCACCACACTCCGCCGCAACGACGGCGGACCCCAACGACTCCTCACCTCACTCGCCCACGCCTGGACCAACGGAATCACCATCAACTGGTCCCAACTCACCCCCACCACCAACACCACACCCCTGCCCACCTACGCCTTCCAACACCAGCGCTACTGGCTCGACACCACC
>NZ_JBHVIX010000063.1:0-1061 GCF_042799415.1 Streptomyces sp. NPDC057694 | reverse complement strand
TGCGGGCCAGTGAAGAGAGCTTCCGCCAGGCCTTCGAGTACGCGCCCTCCGGCATGGCCATCGCCGAGATGGGCGGCGACCAGCACGGCCGGATCCTGCGGACCAACGACGCGCTGTGCCGGCTGCTCGGCCGCCCCGCCTCCGCGATGCGCCGCTACTCGTTCTCCGACCTCGTGCACCCCGAGGACATCGGCACCCTGCTGCGCACCTCCGCCGAGGGCGGCCGGGCCGAGCTGCGGCTCGGGCGGCGCGACGGCACGTTCGTCTGGGTCTCGCTGCGCAACTCGGTGGTGGCCGACGCCGCCGACGGGCCGCGCTTCCTGCTCACCCACGTCGAGGACATCGAGGAGCGCAAGCGCCGCGAGCTGCACCTCGCCCACCGCGCCTCGCACGACTCCCTGACCGGCCTGCCCAACTCGGCCGAGCTGCGCTCCCGGCTCGGGGCCCGGCTCTGCCGCCGCCCCCAGGAGCAGCTGCCCAGCGCCGTCGACTCCCTCGACGCGGCCTACGGCGACCACAGCGGCACCGGCACGGCCCTGGACACCCACGGGCACGACTTCGACTACGGCGGGGCCGCCCTGCACCGCTCGGGGCACCCCGGGGGCCTCTACGAGGGCTTCGACCACCATGTGCACGTGGCGGCGCCGGGCGGCGACGAGACGAGCCCTGACGACGGCACCAAGGGCCTCGCCGTCCTCTTCTGCGACCTCGACGGCTTCAAGTCGATCAACGACCGCTTCGGGCACAACGCGGGCGACGCCGTCCTCATCGAGGTGGCCCGCCGGCTGACCAGCGGGGTGCGCGACGGGGACACGGTGGCCCGGCTCGGCGGCGACGAGTTCGTGGTGCTCGCCGACGGGCTCGGCCGCGCCGATGCACAGGACCTCGCCGTCAGGCTGCGCAACGCCATCATTCCGCCGATTCGGGTGGACGGCCGCGCGGTCCGGGTGGGGGCCAGTTTCGGCATCGGCTGGGCGCACTGCGGGATGACCGCCGAAGAAGTGCTGCAATCCGCTGACCAGCGGATGTACGTAGAGAAAAGATCACGTGCCAAGCAGCAC
>NZ_JBHVIX010000062.1:0-1756 GCF_042799415.1 Streptomyces sp. NPDC057694 | reverse complement strand
AGGGCTCGCAGAGAATCAACGTGCCGATTTGATCTCTGTTGAGTTGCTGTGCGCGAGGAACGCGGTGACGTCGGCGGGGGTGCGGAACCTGGCTGTGGAGGGTTGAATGGTGCGGCCGTGCTGGGCCAGCAGGGGCTGGACTTGATGAACGGCCCTGGTGAGGGTGCTGCCGTCGACGCCGAAGAGCTGGGCGAGCAGGTCTCGGGGGCCGAGTTTGCGCAGGTAGAGGACGGCGGCCAGGACTCTGTCAGCGGTGTTCAGCTTGTCCTTGGCTCCAGCGCCGCGAGCGCGGGTGCGTTCGCTTCCTCGCTGCTGGAGTCGGTGTCGCTCGCGTAACTCATCAAGGTGCTGGGCCAGTTGGCCGACGATCTCGTCCAGTGCCGCCTCGGGCATGCCGGTTAGTGCTGGGCTGCGTAGGCGGCCGGTGCAGGGCCGCGGGGGCGGGTCGCTAGCTGACTGCGGATTCTCGGCGGCGTTGCTGGTGTCGCGGCCTTGGGGGTGGAGGGTGTAGTTCCAGTCGCCGTGGAAGCGGTGCCGGTGCATGGGCAGGGCGTCGAGGTCGTTGTCGGTGACCTTGAGGCCGGTGTCGTAGGTGCTGGGGTCGAGTTCGGCGTGGACTTTCAGTCCGGTGCGGGTGGTGGTCGCTGCGATGCTGTTTACGATGACGTCGTGGCTGGTCAGTGGGCGGCCGCGCCAGTTCATGGAGATATGAGAGAACAGCCGGTGCTCGATCTTGTTCCACTTCGAGGTGCCCGGCGGCATGTGGCAGACGGTGATGTCCAGGCCTGTCTCGGCGGCCAGGGCAGCGAGTTCGGTCTTCCAGGATCGGGTGCGGTAGCCGTTGGAGCCGCCCGCGTCCGCGGTGATCAGAAGGCGGGTGGCGGCTGGGTAGTCGTGCCGGCCTCGGGCCTGCCACCAGCGGCGGATGGAGGCGACGGCGAACGCGGCGGTGTCGTGGTCCGTGCCGACACTGACCCAGCCGATGTTCGCGGCGATGTCGTAGACGCCGTAGGGGATAGCCTTGCCCGGTCCCTGCCGGTCCAGGAAGTCGTGCGTCTTGACCAGTACCGGTTCAGAGGTCGGCCGCCACTGCTGGCCCCCGTTCTTGTAGTCGCCGACAAGTTCCTTCTTCTTCGCGTCCACACTGATCACCGGCTGCCCAGCGTCCATGTGCTGTCTGGCCCGGTCGTTGATGTAGCGAAACTGGCTGTCGCGGTCCGGGTGCTGCTTACCCTCGAGCGTCTTGGCGCCGGCCTGCAGACTGAAGCCCTCCGCACGCAGCAGGTCCCCGACGGTGTCCGCGCTCACCCGGTGTCCCTGGCGGGTCAGTTCAGTCGCAAGGTTCCTGGTCGACTTCACCGTCCAGCGCAGCGGCGACATCGGATCGCCTCGCTCATCGGGTTCCACCAGCGCCAGCAGCGCGGGCCGCAGCCCCGGATCAAGATCCACTGCTTTCTTCCGGCCACCACCGGGCCTGCGTACTCGGCCCAAAGGTGCCTCGCCGGCCTCCAACTCGACCATGCCTCTGCGGACCGTCGTCTCGCTGACCTGGGCTGCCCGAGCGACCGCCCGGATACCTCCGTGACCAAGAATCCTGGCCTCGGCGCCCATCATCAGCCGCCGCTGTCGCTCATCGAGGTGTGGAAACAACACCCCAAAGCTGATGGCGAGTTGATCGCGAGTCGCGTCAGGTATGGCCATACCACGTGAACGAGTTCGCTCGCGGAAAGCAACACGTTGATTCTCTGCGAGCCCT
>NZ_JBHVIX010000061.1:0-2408 GCF_042799415.1 Streptomyces sp. NPDC057694 | reverse complement strand
GAGGCGTACTACGCGGTCGGTGTGGACTGCGTCGAGACCAATACTTTCGGCTCGAACTTCACGGCGGCGACCGAGTACGAGATCGGTGACCGGATCGTCGAGCTGTCCGAGGCCGGTGCCCGGATCGCCCGTGAGGTCGCCGACGAGTTCACCGCGTCGACGGGGCAGCAGCGGTGGGTGCTCGGCTCGATCGGCCCGGGCACCAAGCTGCCCTCGCTCGGTCACATCGACTACGCCACGATCCGTGACGGCTACCAGCAGAACGCCGAGGGGCTGCTCGCGGGCGGCGCGGACGCGCTGATCGTGGAGACCAGTCAGGACCTGCTCCAGACCAAGTCGTCCCTGATCGGCGCCCGCCGCGCGATGGACGCGCTCGGTGTCTCGGTCCCGCTGATCTGCTCCCTCGCCTTCGAGACCACCGGCGTGATGCTGCTGGGCTCGGAGATCGGCGCGGCGCTGACCGCGCTGGAGCCGCTGGGCATCGACCTGATCGGCCTGAACTGCTCCACCGGCCCGGCCGAGATGAGCGAGCACCTGCGCTACCTCGCGCAGCACTCCACGACGCCGCTGATGTGCATGCCGAACGCCGGTCTGCCGATCCTGGGCAAGGACGGCGCGCACTTCCCGCTGACCCCGCCGGAGATGGCGGACGCGCAGGAGAACTTCATCATCAACTACGGCCTCCAGCTGGTCGGCGGCTGCTGCGGCTCCACCCCCGAGCATCTGCGGCAGGTCGTGGAGCGGGTGCGTGAGATGACGCCGCCCGAGCGTGCCCCGCGCCCCGAGCCGGGTGCCGCGTCGCTGTATCAGACGGTGCCGTTCCGTCAGGACACCGCGTATCTGGCGATCGGTGAGCGGACGAACGCCAACGGTTCGAAGAAGTTCCGTGAGGCCATGCTGGAGGCCCGCTGGGACGACTGCGTCGAGATGGCCCGCGACCAGATCCGTGAGGGCGCGCACATGCTCGACCTCTGCGTCGACTATGTGGGCCGCGACGGTGTCGCGGACATGCGGGAGCTGGCCGGCCGCTTCGCGACCGCCTCCACCCTGCCGATCGTCCTGGACTCCACCGAGGTCCCCGTGCTGCGGGCGGGCCTGGAGATGCTGGGCGGACGCGCGGTCATCAACTCCGTCAACTACGAGGACGGCGACGGCCCCGAGTCCCGGTTCGCGAAGGTCACCGCACTGGCCCGGGAGCACGGTGCGGCGCTGATCGCGCTGACGATCGACGAGGAGGGCCAGGCCCGCACGGTCGAGCACAAGGTCGCCATCGCGGAGCGGCTCATCGACGACCTCACCGGGAACTGGGGGATCCGCGAGTCGGACATCCTCATCGACACCCTGACCTTCACCATCTGCACGGGCCAGGAGGAGTCCCGGGGCGACGGCATCGCCACCATCGGGGCGATCCGGGAGCTGAAGCGGCGCCACCCGGACGTGCAGACCACGCTGGGTCTGTCGAACATCTCCTTCGGTCTGAACCCGGCCGCCCGCATCGTGCTCAACTCGGTCTTCCTGGACGAGTGTGTGAAGGCGGGTCTGGACTCGGCGATCGTGCATGCCTCGAAGATCCTGCCGATCGCGCGGTTCGACGAGGAGCAGGTCACCACCGCCCTGGATCTGATCTACGACCGGCGGGCCGAGGGTTATGACCCGCTGCAGAAGCTGATGGCGCTGTTCGAGGGCGCCACCGCGAAGTCGCTGAAGGCGGGCAAGGCGGAGGAGCTGGCGGCGCTGCCGCTGGAGGAGCGCCTGAAGCGGCGCATCATCGACGGCGAGAAGAACGGTCTGGACGACGATCTGGCCGCAGCGCTCCAGGACCGGCCCGCGCTGGACATCGTCAACGACACCCTGCTTGAGGGCATGAAGGTGGTCGGTGAGCTGTTCGGCTCGGGGCAGATGCAGTTGCCGTTCGTGCTGCAGTCGGCCGAGGTGATGAAGAACGCGGTGGCCTATCTGGAGCCGCACATGGAGAAGTCCGACTCCGAGGGCAAGGGCACCATCGTGCTGGCCACGGTGCGCGGCGATGTCCACGACATCGGCAAGAACCTGGTCGACATCATTCTGTCGAACAATGGCTACAACGTCGTGAATCTGGGGATCAAGCAGCCGGTCTCGGCGATCCTGGAGGCGGCCGAGGAGCACAGGGCCGACGTGATCGGCATGTCCGGGCTGCTGGTCAAGTCGACGGTGATCATGAAGGAGAACCTTCAGGAGCTCAACCAGCGCAAGATGGCGGCCGACTACCCCGTGATCCTGGGCGGTGCAGCGCTGACCCGTGCCTATGTCGAGCAGGACCTGCACGAGATCTATGAGGGCGAAGTCCGTTACGCCCGCGACGCGTTCGAGGGCCTGCGCCTGATGGACGCCCTGATCGCGGTCAAGCGCGGCGTCCCCGGCGCCACCCT
>NZ_JBHVIX010000060.1:0-2629 GCF_042799415.1 Streptomyces sp. NPDC057694 | reverse complement strand
ATGATTATCATGCACGAGGTCGTAAGGGCTGTCCCGTTATGGTCTGTGATCGGGCGCTGACCTGTTCGTTCATTGCTGTGTGAGTACGAGGTTGTGCAGCCGGGCGATGCCGAGCATGGCGTGGTGGACGCCTTCGCCCTTCAGGCGGCAGTCACGAAGGACCTTCCAGTTCTTCATGCGGGCGAATGTGTGCTCGACGCGTGCGCGGACCTTGCGATGAGAAGTGTTGGGTTCCTTCTTCCACGACGAGAGTTCAGTCCGACCAGGTTCGCGGCGATGCGGGATGACGAGACCGGTACCCCGGTACCCGCCGTCCGCGATCACCACGGTTTTGCCGACAGCAGCCTTGGCGCCGGACAACTCCCACGCCTGACAGTCGTTGCGATTGCCGGGCAGCGGCTGGCCGACTCTGACGACGAGCCGAGTGGCTGCGTCAATGACGACTTGGTGGTTGGTCGAGTACCGATAGTTCTTGGACGGTTCCGCGATGTCGTGGTCGCGTGTGGGAACCAGGGTGCCGTCAACGATGAGCACAGTGTCTCTGCGGAATCGCTGCCGTTGTTTGAGGGCGAGCAGTGGACCTGTACGGGCAAGGATCCGACCAGCTGCGGACTTCGAGACACCGAACAGCGGGGCGAGCTGCCGAAGCGTCAGGTTGGTGCGCCAGTAGGCAGTGACCAGCAGAACCCGGTCCTCCAACGTCAGAGACCATGGTCGCCCCGGCCCCGGTTCGTCGGCGCCCTCACGTCGCAGCATGCGTATCAGCTTGTGGAAGGCAACGAGGTTCATGCCGGTGAACGGGGCAATCCATGACGGCTCCGATGCTGTGATCACGGTTGGCACAACAGAAGCGTCTCACCGGTTGTACGGCCAGATCCGGCGAGGCTTGCTGCGCGATCGAAAGCGCTGGCGCTGCGAAGGTATTCGGCCCGCGGGGGAGTGACTTTCCGCTGAGTCCTCCCGGTGGGGGAGCGGGAGGACCAGAATGGCAACAAGGCCGGGGCGCCGCCGCCCGAGCGGCGGGCTGCGGCGCCGACCTATGAAGTGAGGTGGCCGTTATGGCGCAGCCGGAGCGGGACGAGCGGCTGGCGCGGGCCTTCATCGAGCTGGCGGACACGCTGGCCGACGGCTTCCAACTGGTCGACTTTCTGCACGTGCTGACCGACCACATGGTCGAGCTGCTGGAAGTGGATGCGGCCGGGGTGGTCATGGTCGATGTCCGCGGGCGTCTGATCGACGTCACGGCGTCCACTCACACCGTGCACCAACTGGAGGAACTACAGCTGGAGTTCGATGAGGGACCGTGCCGGGATTGCTGCCTGGACCACTGCGTCATCCCCCCGGTGGACCTGACGACCCGGGCTGCCACCGACCGCTGGCCACGCTTCACCACGACTGCGCGGGCCGCCGGCTTCACCGCGGTGGCCGGACTGCCGCTTCGACTGCGCGAGGAAGTCATCGGCGCCGTCAACCTCTTCCACACCACCCCCGACGGCCTCCACCCGGCCGATCTGCGTCTGGGCCAAGCCCTCGCCGACGCGGCCACCATCGGCATCCTCCACCAGCGGCTCAGCAACGACCAGGCCGAACGCGTCAGCCAGCTGCAGACCGCGCTCAACAGCCGCATCACCATCGAACAGGCCAAGGGCGCCCTCGCCGCCCGCCTGGACATCACCCCCGACGCCGCCTTCACCCTGATGCGCACCTACGCCCGCTCCCACAGCCGCTCACTCACCCAGCTGTGCCTGCAACTCCTCGAAGGCTCCCTCCACTTCGGCCTGTTCGCCCAGTCCGACAAGGACAGGCCACTCGGAGGCTGAGGCTCACGCCCGATCCGCCCGCGCTCCGGCGCTCCACCCCCTGCACGTCGAGGAGACAGCGGTGCCCCCAACCAGCCCCGAGCTTCCCAAGCTCCTGGCCACAGCCTCCGCGGCCGACCAGGGACTCGACGGACTGCCGCCGGCACCCTGCGCGGCCGCGCTCGGCCTGGACGGCCTGACCATCTCCCTGCGCAACAACTCCAGCATCGAACTCGTCTGGTACGACTCCGGCGACACCGCCGGCATCGTCCTGGACGACCTCCAGTACACCCTCGGCGAAGGCCCCACCTGGGACGCAGCCCACACCGGCCAACCTGCGATCGCGCCCGACCTGCACACCACACCGGAACACCGCTGGCCGGCCCTCCTGCCCGCCACCCGCGACCAGCCCACACGCGCCGTCATCGCCCTGCCACTTAACCTGGGCGCCATCCGATTCGGCGTCCTCACCGGCCACCGCGCCACCCCCGGCCCCCTCACTCGCGCCCAGATGGCCGACATGTTCAGCCTCGCCGAAACCGCCGTGCTCCTCCTGCTCAGCCCCTCCGGCTCGCGCGACAACGACAACCACGGCCCCCTCCCCCTGCACCGAGCCCTCATCCACCAGGCCGCCGGCGCCCTCACCGTACGGCTCGGCATCCCCATCGAACAGGCCCTGGCCCGCCTGCGCGCCTACAGCTTCACCCACGCACGCCCCATCCTCGACATCGCCAACGACGTCGTCCACGGCCACAGCAACCTGAACGATTCACCACCCAACTGACCAACAGTTGCGGGATAGCCTTTACGACCTCGTGCACGATAAGCAC
>NZ_JBHVIX010000059.1:0-3343 GCF_042799415.1 Streptomyces sp. NPDC057694 | reverse complement strand
CTCAGCCCGTTCGAGGCACCGTCCTGGTTGACCGCACTGCCCCGCACCACCGCCAGCACCCGGTGCCCCAGCCGCCGCGCGTCCGACAACCGCTCCACCAGCAACAGACCGACGCCCTCGCCGAAACCCATGCCGTCGGCGGACGCGGAGAACGCCTTGCACCGCCCGTCGGCGGCGACACCGCGCTGCCGGGAGAAACCCGTGATGGTGTGCGGGGTGCTCATCACGGCGACACCGCCCGCGAGAGCCATGCTGCACTCGTTGCGGCGCAGCGCCTCACAGGCCAGGTGGAGCGTGACCAGGGACGAGGAGCAGGCCGTGTCGACGGTGAGCGCCGGGCCTTCGAGACCGAGGACGTAGGAGACCCGGCCGGAGACCACGCTGGAGACGCTGCCGGTGACGAGGTGGCCCTCAAGACCCTCCTGCACCTGCGAGAGGCGGGCCCGGTACTCCTGGTAGTTGCAGCCGACGAACACACCGGTGCTGGAACCGCGCAGCGTGGCCGGATCGACGCCGGCGTGCTCCAGGGTCTCCCAGGCGACCTCCAGGACGAGGCGCTGCTGGGGGTCCATGGCGAGCGCCTCGCGCGGGGAGATCCCGAAGAACTCCGGATCGAACTCGGTGGCACCGGTCAGGAAGCCGCCCTCGCGCGCGTAGGTCGTGCCGGGGGTCTGCGCCGTCGGGTCGTACAGCGCCTGCACGTCCCAGCCGCGGTCGGTGGGCAGACCGCCGACCGCGTCGCCGCCGTCGTGCACCAGCCGCCACAGCTCCTCGGGGGAGGCGACGGAGCCGGGGAAGCGGCAGCCCATGCCCACGATCGCGATGGGCTCGTTGCTCTGCGCCTCGTACTCGCGCAGCCGCTGCCTGGTCTGTTGCAGATCAGCCGTGACGCGCTTGAGATAGTCGACCAGCTTGTCGTGATCCGCCATCAGTTCCTGCCCCTGTGAGTCGCTCGGCGAGTACGCGGTGCGGTAGTGCGGTGATGCCTGGAGTCGCGGTCCATGTGGGTTCGCCCGCGCTGGCGAGCCCACACGGACCCGTGCGTCGGCTCAGATGCCGAGTTCGGTGTCGATGAAAGCCAGCACCTCGTCGACGCTGGCCTCTTCCAGCGCCGCCGCGGAGGTGGCCGTGGCCGTTTCGGCCGCCGTGCGGCCACCGTCCGGCTCGCTCCACCGCGTGAGCAGCGAACGCAGCCGCAGAGTGATCTCCAGCCGGGTGTTGGTGTCCGGGTCGATGTCCGCCAGCCGCTGGGACAACGCCTCCAGGTCGGACAGGACGGAGCTGTCGTCGCCCGCGTCGGGCCCGTACAGCGCGGACTTGAGGTAGGCGGCGATGGCGAGCGGCGTCGGATGGTCGAAGACCAGCGCGGCGGGCAGGGTCAGGCCGGTGGCCGTGGCCAGCCGGTTGCGCAGCTCCATCGCGGTGAGGGAGTCGAAGCCGACGTCACGCAGCGCGCGGTCGGGGTCCAGCTGGTCGGGCCGCTGGTAACCGAGCACGGACGCGGCCTCACCGCGGACCAGGGCGAGCAGGGTGCTGTCCCGGTCGGCGATCGGCAGATCGGCGAGCCCGGAGTTGCCCGGCACGGACTCGGCACGCGGGCCCGCGGCCGGGGGCGTCGGCGTGGACAGCGCCCGGATCTGCGGCAGGTCCTCGAACAGCGGTCGCCGGCGGGCCGCGCTGAACAGGGGGAAGAACCGCTGCCAGGCGACGGGTGCCACGGTGAGCACGGTCTCGTCGCGGTCCAGGGCACGCTGCAGCGCGGTGAGACCCAGCTCGGGATCGATCAGCGGCAGGCCCCGCCGGTGCAGTTGGTCGAGGTCGACGGCTTCGGATATGCCGCCCGCGCCCTCGACGCCGAAGGCGTCCCACACGCCCCAGGCGAGGGAGGTGGTGGGAATGCCGTGCGCCCGGTTGTGCTCGGCGAGCGCGTTCAGGAAGGCGTTGGCGGCGGCGTAGGCGCCGTGGTCGCCGCTGCCCCACACCCCGGCGATGGAGGAGAACAGTACGAACGCGTCGAGCTCGTCGTGGTCGAGGAGCTCGGTCAGGTTCAGCGCGCCGTCGACCTTGGCGGCGACTCCGGCGGCGAACGCCTCCGGGCCGGTGTCCGCCAGTGAGGTCAGGTCCGCGACGCCCGCGGCATGCAGGACGGCGCGTACGGTCTGCCCGTCCGCGGCGAGCTCGTCGAGGAGCGCCGCCACCGCTTTGCGGTCGGCGACGTCGCAGGCGGCGAGGGTGACACGGGTGCCGGTCGCGGCGAGTTCGTCGCGCAGCTGTTCGGCGCCGGGCGCGTCCGCTCCGCGGCGCCCGGTGAGCACCAGGTGCTCGGCGCCCTCGGCGGCCAGCCATCGGGCGAGGACCGTCCCGAGGGCACCGGTGCCGCCGGTGACGATCACCGTTCCCCGCGGACGCCAGCTGCGCCGGGCGGCCCGCCGCTCACTGGGGGCGTGCGTGAGCCGGCGGATGAACGTACCCGAAGCACGGACAGCCAGCTGGTCCTCGGCGCCGTGCCCGGCGAGCGCGGCGCACAGCAGGTGCGTGACGCGGTCGTCGACGACGGCGGGCAGGTCGATCAACCCGCCCCACCGGTCGGCGTGTTCGAGGGCTGTGACCTGGCCGAGGCCCCAGGTGAGCGAGCCCAGCGGAGCGTGCGGATGAGTGTCGTCGCCGGCCGCCACGGCCTGCCGGGTCAGCATCCACAGCGGGGCACCGACCTCGGCCCGGCCGAGAGCGCGTACCAGGGCGAGGTTGCTCACCAGCCCGCTCGGCATGGCCGGGTGGTCGGGGTGGCGCTCCTCGTCCAGACCGAGGAACGACACGATCCCGGCCGGCGCCGAGGAGAGCGGGGCGACGAGGTCGCGCAGCCGCCCGGTGAGCCGTTCCACGTCGGCATCGGCGTCATCGACTCCCACGTGGACCACCTCGGCGCCGGCCTTCGCCACGGCGTCCAGGGCCGCGGTGACGGACGGGTCGTCCTGGTGCCGCCGTGGTACGACGGCCAGCCACGGTCCGGTGAGCGCCGGGGAGCCGGGCGCGTCCGGCAGCCGCTTCCACGTGATCCGGTAGCGCCACGCGTCCACGGCTGTCGTGGCCCGCATGCGCTGCCGCCAGTCGGCGAGAGCGGGCAGGACAGTGGCGAGCGAGGCATCGGGGGCGATGTCCAGTTCGGCAGCGAAACCGTTCAGGTCCGTTTCCTGGACGGCGTCCCAGAACGCGGCGTCCTGCCCTGTTGTTGTGGTGTTGGTGGTGTTGGTGGTGTCGAGCCAGTAGCGCTGGTGTTGGAAGGCGTAGGTGGGCAGGGGTGTGGTGTTGGTGGTGGGGGTGAGTTGGGACCAGTTGATGGTGA
>NZ_JBHVIX010000058.1:0-3625 GCF_042799415.1 Streptomyces sp. NPDC057694 | reverse complement strand
TCACCATCAACTGGTCCCAACTCACCCCCACCACCAACACCACACCCCTGCCCACCTACGCCTTCCAACACCAGCGCTACTGGCTCGACACCACCGACCCCACAACAACAGGGCTGAGCGCTGCCGGGCACGGGCTGCTCGGGGCGTCGGTCGCTCTCGCGGGCGGCGGCGGCACCGTTCTGACCGGCAGGCTCTCGCTCGCCACGCACCCGTGGCTCGCTGATCACGCCGTGCGTGGTGTCGTCCTCGTACCGGGCACCGGACTGCTCGAACTCGCCGTCCGCGCGGGCGACGAAGTCGGCTGCGGACGCGTGGAGGAGCTCACGCTCCAGGCTCCGCTCGTACTGCCTCCCGAGGGCGCGGTCCAGGTCCAGGTCGTCGTCGGTACCGCCGATGACCGGGGGGTGCGCAGCCTGGACGTCTACTCGCGGCCGGAGGAGCCGGGTGCGGACGGACCGTGGTCACTGCACGGGACGGGCACGGTGGCGCCAGGTGGCGGTGAATCGACGGGGGGCGGTGGATCTGCCGGTGGCGGAAGCGCGCTCGCCGAGTGGCCGCCGCGGGACGCCGAGGCCCTCGACACCGACGGCTTCTACGAGACGATGGCCGGTCGCGGCTACGAGTACGGCCCGGCCTTCCAGGGCCTGCGCAGCGTGTGGCGTCGTGGGGACGAGGTGTTCGCCGAGGTCGCTCTTCCCGAGGAACTCGCCTCCAAGACAGGGGAGTTCGGACTGCATCCCGCGCTCTTGGACGCGGGGCTCCAGTCCGGGCTGCTCACGCTCTTCGCGCCCGCGGGCGACGATGCCGCCGGCAACCGACTGCCGTTCTCGTGGCGTGGGTTCTCCCTGCACGCTGTGGGCGCGACGACCTTGCGTGTACGTATGGCGCCCGTCGCCGGTGATCCGACGACGGTGACGCTCGACGTGGCGGACGCCGCCGGTGCTCCGGTGGCCTCGGTGGACATGCTGGTGACGCGAGAGGTGTCCGAGGAGCAGCTCGCGGCCGCGGCCGCGAGCGCGGGAGACGACGGCTCGCTGCTGCGGTTGGAGTGGGTGGCGGCCGCGGCGGGTGACGGCTCGGCCGACGGCGGGCCGTGGGCTGTGTTGGGGGACTCGTCTTTGAGTGAGGGTGGTCTCGCGTTCGCGGACCTGGATGCGTTGATCGCTTCCTCGCAGGAACTTCCCGGCACCGTCGTGGTGGAGTGCCCGGCGGGTGCGGGCGAGGTTCCCGATGCGGTGCGGGCGCGGTTGGGTGATGTGCTGGGTGTGGTGCAGCGGTGGGTGGCCGATGAGCGGCTGGCCGATGCGCGGCTGGTCGTGGTCACTCGCGGCGCGGTTGCCGTTCCTGGTGATGGACCGGTTGATGTGCGTGTCGCGCCGGTGTGGGGTCTGGTCCGTGCGGCCCAGGCCGAGCACCCCGGACGCTTCGTCCTCGCCGACCTCCCCCACGACGCCGAAGCACACCAACTTGCCACCGCGCTTGCCGCCGGGCTCGCGACCGGCGAACCCCAATGGGCCCTGCGTGACGGTGGTATCCGCGTCCCGCGTCTGGCACCCGCACCCACCCCGTCCACGTCCGTGGACGCTGCTGCGGGGTTCGGTGACGGTCCGGTACTGATCACCGGTGCTTCCGGGACCCTGGGCGGCATCGTCGCCCGCCACCTCGTCACCACCCATGGTGTCCGGCACCTGGTCCTGGTGAGCCGGCGCGGCCGTGCCGCCGACGGCATGAACCAACTCGAAGCCGATCTGGCCGGCCTCGGGGCGACCGTGGAGGTGCTCGCCTGCGACGCCGCCGACCGCGACGCCCTGGCCCACGCACTCGCCGGACGGCGTCTCACCGCGGTCGTCCACGCCGCCGGTGTCCTCGACGACGGCATTCTGGAATCCCTGGACGAGTCCCGTCTCGACACGGTGCTGCGGCCCAAGGTCGATGCCGCCTGGAACCTGCACGAACTCACCCGGGACCACGGCCTGACGGCCTTCGTCCTGTTCTCCGCCGGTGCCGGCACTCTCGGCAACGCCGGACAGGCCAACTACGCCGCCGCCAACACCTTCCTCGACGCCCTCGCGCACGCACGGCGCGCCGAGGGTCTGCCCGGTCAGTCGCTGGCGTGGGGCCTGTGGGCGGAAACCAGCACCATGACGGGCGGGCTCGGCGACACCGACCTGAACCGGCTGGCCCGGCTCGGCGTCTCCGCTCTGGAGACCTCGCAGGCCCTGACCCTCCTCGACGCGGCCACCGGCGCCGACGAGCCGTTCCTGCTTCCCGTACGGCTGGATCTCCCGGCGCTGCGGCGGCACGCGGCAGACTCCGTGGTACCCGTGCTGCTGAGTTCCCTGGTCCCGCGGCGCGTGCACCGGCAGGCGGCCGGTGCGGGTGCTGCCTCGGCCGACGGCGGCGACCTCGGCCGGCGGCTCGCCGCGCAGCCCGCGGACCGGCGGGAGGAGTTCCTGCTCGGCGTGGTCCGCGACGAGGTCGCCGCCGTGCTCGGCCACGCCTCGCCCGACGCGATCCAGCCCGAACGCGCCTTCAAGGACCTCGGGTTCGACTCGCTGACGGCAGTGGAACTGCGCAACCGGCTCGGCGCCGCCACCGGGCTGCGCCTGCCCGCCACCCTCGTCTTCGACCATCCGAACGCCGCAGCCGTCGTCCGCCTGCTGTGGTCCGAGCTCGGCGGAGCCACCACAGCCACCGGAGCCGGCACCACCTCTGCCGCCAGGCCGACCGCCCCGGCCGGTGCCGACGAGCCCATGGCGATCATCGGCATGAGCTGCCGGTTCCCTGGCGACGTGGTGTCCCCGGAAGACCTGTGGCGGTTGGTCGCCGAGGGCCGGGACGCTATCGACGTCATGCCCGGTGACCGGGGCTGGGACATCGAGGGCCTCTACGACCCGGCACCGGGCGTGCCCGGACGGATCTACTCCCGTGAGGGTGGGTTCTTGCGGAACGCGGCCGAGTTCGACCCGGAGTTCTTCGGGATCTCCCCGCGCGAGGCCCTGGCCATGGACCCCCAGCAACGGCTGCTGCTGGAGACGTCGTGGGAGGCCTTCGAGCGGGCGGGCATCGACCCGGCCACCCTGCGCGGCAGCCGCACCGGCGTCTTCGCCGGCGTCATGTACCACGACTACGGCGCGCGGCTCGCCGCGGGCTCGGTGCCGGAGGGCGTCGAGGGGTACGTCGGCAACGGCAGCGCGGGCAGCATCGCGACCGGCCGCCTCTCGTACACCTTCGGGCTGGAGGGACCGGCGGTCACCGTCGACACCGCCTGCTCCTCGTCGCTGGTCGCCCTCCACCTCGCCATGCAGGCGATCCGGCAGGGCGAGTGCTCGCTCGCGCTGGTCGGCGGCGTCACCGTCATGTCGTCGATCGAGATGTTCCTGGAGTTCAGCCGTCAGCGCGCCGTGTCGCCCGACGCCCGCTGCAAGGCGTTCGGTGCGGGCGCGGACGGCGCCGGCTTCAGCGAGGGCGTGGGCATGCTTCTCGTGGAGCGCCTCTCCGACGCCGAGCGCCTGGGGCATCGGGTCCTGGCGGTCGTTCGCGGCAGCGCGGTCAACCAGGACGGTGCCTCCAACGGCCTCACCGCCCCCAACGGCCCCTCCCAGCAACGCGTCATCCGCCAAGC
>NZ_JBHVIX010000057.1:0-4371 GCF_042799415.1 Streptomyces sp. NPDC057694 | reverse complement strand
CAGCCAGGTTCCGCACCCCCGCCGACGTCACCGCGTTCCTCGCGCACAGCAACTCAACAGAGATCAAATCGGCACGTTGATTCTCTGCGAGCCCTTAGCCTGCATCCCAGCTCGGTCATAAGGTTCTGGCATGTCGTGGACACCACTCGTTGCCGCGGTAGTCGGCGCCGTCATTGCGATGGCCTCGACGCTGCTCGTTGAACGACGTAGGACGCAACGAGAAGACGCAGCAGAATGGCGACGGACCCGCCAGTCTCTGTACTCGCAGTTTTTGGCCGTCCATGCCCAGGCGGGCAGCGACTTGAGGAACATTGCGTCCACGCCTGATCTCGAACTTGGCGAACGGTATCGACGAGCGCGAGCCGCCTACACGGTTTGTTACGTCTCCCGCCACGAGCTGGAGCTACTCGCGCCTGACTCTGTCGTGCACCCCGCGTATGAGTGCAGTCGCTCGGTCCGAGCAATGCGCGACGCCGTCAGCGCGGGCGCAACGCTCGACACCCCCGAACTCACCAACCAGTACCTGGACTTTCGACTGCAGACGACAGTCGCCACGCGAAGCGATCTCGGGCCGGGGCGCCGCTGAACCGCAGAGGTTTCTTCGGGCGGCCGGTTGGCAGGAGGAGACGGCTCTTGGAGAAGGTGAGACCCCTTCCACCTGTGATCACTTTCTGGGGCTCAGCTGGGTGACTCCGCTGAGAACCCGCCCTCAGCGAGGTGCCCCAGCGGCCGGCCGGTGTCGGCCTGCGCGGCCAAGAGCGCGGCGGCCTCCGCAGCTTCGGTGAAGGTCGGTCCCTGCCAGGCGTCCGGGACCGGAGCCGGGCCTCGCGCACGGGAGGACTCCTCGCTGGGCGTCGATGAGCGGCGCGGGAAATTCGGGTGCGTCGGTCATGGGTGTGATGTTAATTCTGGGGTACGACAGGAGACTGTTAGTGAGGCTGCTGTGCAGCTGGGGGCCGCGTGGGTGATTCCGCGGCAGTTCCTATCCATCGGTGAGTGAGGTAGCACGTGCGGGAATCGGTTCAGCGCCAGCGGGTCGAGACGGTGACGGGCAAGCGGATCCCGGTCGGGCCGCAGCCGCAGTGGCAAAACCTGTTCATGGCCCCCGCGTACCCCGACGGGATCCTCGATGACGTACTGGACGCAGCAGTTGTTGTCTCGCCGTCTGTCCGGCGGCGCGGCGTACGCCGCGCCGCATAGCCACTGCCTCCCGGGACCGTGTCCCCAGCCTGCGGCGGTCGTTGGACTGAGAAACCACGTCCCCCGTGGCAATGCCGTCAGACCCGCTGCCACCCCCGCGCGGGTCTGACGTGTTTCTTGGCTCGGCGTTCTACAGGCCGCCGTACTCCTCCTGGGGCGGCCGCCCGGAGTGCGAGCGACCGCCCTGCCGGTCTGCTTGGCTACCGGCCCTTGGCGGCTTCCTTGAGCTTCGAGCCCGCGGCGACCTTCACGCCGTAGCCGGCGGGAATCTTCATCGCCTCGCCGGTGGCAGGGTTGCGGCCCTCGCGCGCGGCACGGTGGGTCCGCTCGAACGTCACAAAGCCAGGAATGGTGATCTTTTCGTCGCCCTTGGCGACCACGTCGCCGACGGTGACGGCGAACGCCGTCAGAATGGCGTCGGCGTCCTTCTGGGTCACCTCGGCGCGCTCGGCCAGCGCGGCCACCAGTTCACTGCGGGTCATATCGGTACTCCACTTCGCGCTTCGGACGCCCCCCGCTCCACGAGCAGGGGAACAGATCAAGTTCCCCATGCTGCCACCCACCACCGACAACCCGCGCGCGCCCCGTCGGCTCATGCTCCGAACGGCCCCGACAACGGCAGGGCCCCACGCGGCGTGCGAAGCGAAGCGCGGGGCCCTTGAAGGATGATTGCGGTCCTGTCGCTCATCCCACAGATGACAGTAGGCGCCACAAGAGTGCCTCACATCTGCGAGGCGCCCGTGCCGACGACGTGCGGTCGTCGTAAACGCTGCAACACCGCGGTCTGGGCGACACCACAGCTGGCTCAGCCCTTCGGGCGGGCGATCCACCCCTTGATCTCGGCGGCGGTCTCGCGCACGCCCAGGGCGTCGCGGTCGATGCGCTCGGCGAGGTCGGCGGCCTGCTTTGCTCCGGCCGTCACCACGAGGCCGGAGGCAGACAGGTACGCCGCCGCGACGGCCGCGCCGAACAGCTCGTTCATGCTCTCCAGGGCGTGCACCCGGATGAGCTGATGCATGAGCGCGGCCGCCCGGTGCCACGGCTCGGGGTAGACCTGGGTGTCCATCACCTTGTCGGCGTGCCGGGCCACGGCGGCCGCCAGCGACCCGAAGTCGATCACGTCCGGGTCTGCCTGGAGCGAGTGGTGCGCGACGTCGAGCAGCCAGGCGCGGTCGATATGCAGGATCACGCGGCGGCCTGCCCCGGGGCCGCCTTCTTTCCGGGCACCTCGTGGCCGAAGCGCTCGGCAAAGGTGTCGCCCCAATCCTCGACGAAGTACGCGGCCGCGCCGAGGAAGCGATGCCGCATGTCGTTGCCCTCGTCCGAGGCCACCTGCCGCATGTAGTCGTGGACCTCCAGGCCGACGGCGGCCGCGCGCTGCTCGATGACCGCGTACTCGTCGTCATCGAGCCTGATGTTGATCTGTTTCTTCGCCATACGGAAAAGCGTAGCGGCTTGTACGACCTGCTACACGAGGTTCGCGCCTCTCCGAGGAGTAGAACTCGCGAAGCTGCAGGCAAGAGCTCGCTCGTGAGGGCCGTAAGCGCCCGTGCCGGCCGTAGACCCTGTGAACGGCCGGGCATGACCGAACAGGTGCCCCACCAGGATGGAGCCAGCGTGATCGATGCCGTCGATTCACAGGTTGCCCCGGCGCGCACGGGACAACGCGTATAGCTCTGGGAAGCCGCGTGGGAGCGCCCCCGGGGAACAGCGCAGCAGTACACGCTCGTCCCCGACCGACACGCCGTCGGCCTTCCCTCTCATGCCCCGTTCGAACTCGGCGCCTTCAGGGACATGACCAGCCCTGCGGGCGAGCGATCCAGGCCTTGATCTCGGCGGCGGCCTCGCGCACGCCCGGAGCGTCGCGGTCGATGCGGTCAGCCAGGTCGGCAGCCTGCCCGTCCTTCCAAGGGGGCCTTGCGGCAAGATCAAGGGCATGGACCTGGAGGGGATCGGCGCCGTGGGCGCCGCAGGCGTCGCGCTGCTGGGCATCGGGGGTGCGCTTCTCGTCGGCCGGTGGCAGATGCGGGGCGCGGTGAGGCAGGCCGAGGAGACCGCCAGAGCGGGCCTCCAGCAAGCCGAAGCCACCTATCGCGGGGCGCTGGATGCCGTACACGCCGAGTCCTCGGCTGCGTTCCTCCAATGGCGGCGCGGTATGCAGCGGGAGGCGGCTCATTCTCTCCTCTTGGCTTGTGACCAGGTCGGTGCTGCCGGAGATCGACTCAAAGAGGCAGCTCGTGTGGACCCGCACTCCCCCTCCCCTGCACAAGGCGAGATCGAGCTTGCCGACGCCATGCACGCGCTGCGATCCGCGACCTTCGCCGTAGAGCTGGAAGGCCCTCAGTCGGTCTATCTCGAAGCCCAGCGCTACTCCACGAGCACGATGGCAAGGGGCGACCATCTCAAGGAGGAAGTCCGGCGGATCCGCGCGCTGGCCTGCCTGGAGAGACATCGCCTTGAAGCGATCGACGCCTTCGATGCAGGCAACATCGCAGGCGGTGCCCCTCTGGAGTCCCTTCCGGGCTACGAGGTCTGGCAGGCCTTCCAACTGCTGATGATGGCCACCAAGGACCACCCGGACCAGGTCGAGCGGGACAGTTCTGCCGCGTTCAGGCCCCGTGGTGAGCCGGTGAGGTCGGCTTACAGAAGGTTCTACGCGGCAGTGGAGGCCCTTCCGCACAGCGATTCAGTTCACCAGCACGCCCGAATCCTCTACCAGACAGGTCTTCGGTCGACCGAGTTCCAGGTCCCTCCCGACGGCGGCCGGACTCCGAACGAACTTGTTCTACGAGACATCCTCAACGGTCAGGCGAACGCACGAACAGCCTTCATCGCCGCTGCCAGTGCGGAACTCGCCCGGCCGTTCCACTCCTCATAGGGCCACCGTCATCGAGTGCTCCAGCCGCCGTCGAGACGCCCTAACGTCGGCCGCCCGCCCGAGCGCGACCCGCGGCAGATCATGAACGCAATGCTGTACGTGGACCACATCGGGCCCCCGTGCGCCATCCGCCCGTCGACTTCTGTCCCGGAGACAGCATCGGCGAAACGCACGTCATCCGGTCGCGCCGGTCGACCTGTGCTGCTTGGCACGTGATCTTTTCTCTACGTACATCCGCTGGTCAGCGGATTGCAGCACTTCTTCGGCGGTCATCCCGCAGTGCGCCCAGCCGA
>NZ_JBHVIX010000056.1:1581-4378 GCF_042799415.1 Streptomyces sp. NPDC057694 | reverse complement strand
CAACACAGTGGACGCGAGCAACTGAGGACAAGCCCTCGGCCTATTAGTACCGGTCACCTCCACACCTCACGGTGCTTCCAGATCCGGCCTATCAACCCAGTCGTCTACTGGGAGCCTTAACCCCTCAAAGGGGGTGGGAATACTCATCTCGAAGCAGGCTTCCCGCTTAGATGCTTTCAGCGGTTATCCCTCCCGAACGTAGCCAACCAGCCATGCCCTTGGCAGGACAACTGGCACACCAGAGGTTCGTCCGTCCCGGTCCTCTCGTACTAGGGACAGCCCTTCTCAATATTCCTACGCGCACAGAGGATAGGGACCGAACTGTCTCACGACGTTCTAAACCCAGCTCGCGTACCGCTTTAATGGGCGAACAGCCCAACCCTTGGGACCGACTCCAGCCCCAGGATGCGACGAGCCGACATCGAGGTGCCAAACCATCCCGTCGATATGGACTCTTGGGGAAGATCAGCCTGTTATCCCCGGGGTACCTTTTATCCGTTGAGCGACGGCGCTTCCACAAGCCACCGCCGGATCACTAGTCCCGACTTTCGTCCCTGCTCGACCCGTCGGTCTCACAGTCAAGCTCCCTTGTGCACTTACACTCAACACCTGATTACCAACCAGGCTGAGGGAACCTTTGGGCGCCTCCGTTACTCTTTAGGAGGCAACCGCCCCAGTTAAACTACCCATCAGACACTGTCCCTGATCCGGATCACGGACCGAGGTTAGACATCCAGCACGACCAGAGTGGTATTTCAACGACGACTCCCCAACCACTGGCGTGGCTGGTTCAAAGTCTCCCACCTATCCTACACAAGCCGAACCGAACACCAATATCAAACTGTAGTAAAGGTCCCGGGGTCTTTCCGTCCTTCTGCGCGAAACGAGCATCTTTACTCGTAGTGCAATTTCACCGGGCCTATGGTTGAGACAGTCGAGAAGTCGTTACGCCATTCGTGCAGGTCGGAACTTACCCGACAAGGAATTTCGCTACCTTAGGATGGTTATAGTTACCACCGCCGTTTACTGGCGCTTAAGTTCTCAGCTTCGCACACCCGAAAGTGCACTAACCGGTCCCCTTAACGTTCCAGCACCGGGCAGGCGTCAGTCCGTATACATCGCCTTACGGCTTCGCACGGACCTGTGTTTTTAGTAAACAGTCGCTTCTCGCTGGTCTCTGCGGCCACCCCCAGCTCACGGAGTAAATCCGATCACCAGGTGTGGCCCCCCTTCTCCCGAAGTTACGGGGGCATTTTGCCGAGTTCCTTAACCATAGTTCACCCGAACGCCTCGGTATTCTCTACCTGACCACCTGAGTCGGTTTAGGGTACGGGCCGCCATGAAACTCGCTAGAGGCTTTTCTCGACAGCATAGGATCATCCACTTCACCACAATCGGCTCGGCATCAGGTCTCAGCCTCAATGTGTGACGGATTTACCTACCACACGGCCTACACCCTTACCCCGGGACTACCATCGCCCGGGATGGACTACCTTCCTGCGTCACCCCATCACTCACCTACTACCAACTTGGGCCGGCGGCTCCACCACTTTCCATTCCCCGAAGGGTCCGGAACGGCTTCACGGCCTTAGCATCACTGGATTCGATGTTTGACGCTTCACAGCGGGTACCGGAATATCAACCGGTTATCCATCGACTACGCCTGTCGGCCTCGCCTTAGGTCCCGACTTACCCTGGGCAGATCAGCTTGACCCAGGAACCCTTAGTCAATCGGCGCACACGTTTCTCACGTGTGTATCGCTACTCATGCCTGCATTCTCACTCGTGAACCGTCCACAACTCGCTTCCGCGGCTGCTTCACCCGGCACACGACGCTCCCCTACCCATCCACACACCCGTTGGGGCTATACATGTGAATGACACGACTTCGGCGGTACGCTTGAGCCCCGCTACATTGTCGGCGCGGAATCACTAGACCAGTGAGCTATTACGCACTCTTTCAAGGGTGGCTGCTTCTAAGCCAACCTCCTGGTTGTCTCTGCGACTCCACATCCTTTCCCACTTAGCGTACGCTTAGGGGCCTTAGTCGATGCTCTGGGCTGTTTCCCTCTCGACCATGGAGCTTATCCCCCACAGTCTCACTGCCGTGCTCTCACTTACCGGCATTCGGAGTTTGGCTAAGGTCAGTAACCCGGTAGGGCCCATCGCCTATCCAGTGCTCTACCTCCGGCAAGAAACACACGACGCTGCACCTAAATGCATTTCGGGGAGAACCAGCTATCACGGAGTTTGATTGGCCTTTCACCCCTAACCACAGGTCATCCCCCAGGTTTTCAACCCTGGTGGGTTCGGTCCTCCACGAAGTCTTACCTCCGCTTCAACCTGCCCATGGCTAGATCACTCCGCTTCGGGTCTTGAGCGCGCTACTAAATCGCCCTATTCGGACTCGCTTTCGCTACGGCTTCCCCACACGGGTTAACCTCGCAACACACCGCAAACTCGCAGGCTCATTCTTCAAAAGGCACGCAGTCACGACGCACTGAGTAAACTCAATGCGCGACGCTCCCACGGCTTGTAGGCACACGGTTTCAGGTACTATTTCACTCCGCTCCCGCGGTACTTTTCACCATTCCCTCACGGTACTATCCGCTATCGGTCACCAGGGAATATTTAGGCTTAACGGGTGGTCCCGCCAGATTCACACGGGATTTCTCGGGCCCCGTGCTACTTGGGTGTCTCTCAAACGAGCCGCTGATGTTTCGACTACGGGGGTCTTACCCTCTACGCCGGACCTTTCGCATGTCCTTCGCCTACATCAACGGTTTCTGACTCGTCC
>NZ_JBHVIX010000055.1:0-5594 GCF_042799415.1 Streptomyces sp. NPDC057694 | reverse complement strand
CCCCTGAAGCGAGCGCAGCTCGCTCTTCAGGGGCGCGGGGAACTGCGCGACCAGCCACGACGGTGGCGCGCCTTAAAGACGGCCGCGGCGACCCGCGCGAAAGGGGACCGTTACCGTGACCCCGGTGACCCCCCTCGTACGCTGGGCCAGAACTCACCCCCGGGCCCTCGACGCCACCCTCGCCCTCGCGGTCCTCGTCTGCATGATCGCCGGTTCCTTCGTGGACCACAGCAACGCCGGCGGGGGCAGCTACACCTGGGGCGCCCGCACCCCGAACCCCCTCAGCCTCGTCCTGATGGTCCTCGGCGCCGCCGCCCTCGTCTTCCGGCGCATCGCCCCGATGTGCGTACTCGCCGCGACCGCGACGGTCTCCTTCGCCGAACTGGCCACCGGCGACCCCCGCGCCCCCATCGTGATGTCCGCCGTCATCGCCCTGTTCACGGTCGCCGCGCACACCGACCGCCCCACCACCTGGCGGGTGGGCCTGGCCACGATGGCGACGCTCACCGGCGTCGCCATGCTGGCCGGACCCCTGCCCTGGTACGCGCAGGAGAACCTCGGCATCTTCGCGTGGACCGGCATGGCCGCGGCAGCCGGCGACGCCGTCCGCTCCCGGCGCGCCTTCGTCGACGCGATCCGGGAGCGCGCCGAACGCGCCGAGCGCACCCGCGAGGAGGAGGCCCGGCGCCGCGTCGCCGAGGAGCGGCTGCGCATCGCCCGGGACCTGCACGACGTCGTCGCCCACCACATCGCCCTGGTCAACGTGCAGGCCGGGGTCGCCGCCCACGTCATGGACAAGCGCCCCGACCAGGCCAAGGAAGCCCTCGGCCACGTCCGCGAGGCCAGCCGCTCCGCGCTCAACGAACTCCGCGCCACCGTCGGCCTGCTGCGGCAGACCGGCGACCCCGAGGCGCCGACCGAACCGGCCCCGGGCCTCGACCGGCTCGACGACCTGGTCGACACCTTCCGGCACGCGGGCCTGCCCGTGGAAGTGGCCCGCGCCCAGGACGCCCCGCAGCTGCCCGCCGCCGTCGACCTCGCCGCGTTCCGCATCGTGCAGGAAGCGCTGACGAACGTACAGAAGCACGCCGGACAGGGCGCCAAGGCCGAGGTCAGCGTCGTGCGCGTGGGGCCCAATGTCGAGGTCAGCGTCCTCGACGACGGACCCGGCGTGGCCCTCGCCCCCGGCCCGGAGGACGGCAACGGCGGGCACGGACTGCTCGGCATGCGCGAGCGGGTCACCGCGCTGCGCGGCACCCTCACCGCGGGACCGCGCTACGGCGGCGGGTTCCGCGTCCATGCGATCCTTCCCGTCAAGGACCGGGCCACCGACACCACTTCAGGGGACGCCACCACATGACCAGCGGCACGATTCGCGTCCTCCTCGCCGACGACCAGGCCCTGCTGCGCAGCGCCTTCAAGGTGCTCGTCGACTCCGAGCCCGACATGGAGGTGGTCGGGGAGGCGTCGGACGGCGCGGAGGCGGTCCGGCTCGCCCGGTCCGAGCGGCCCGACGTGGTCCTGATGGACATCCGGATGCCCGGCACCGACGGCCTCGCCGCCACCCGCGAGATCAGCGCCGACCCCGAACTCGCCGCCGTCCGCGTGGTGATGCTGACCACCTTCGAGGTCGACGAGTACGTGGTGCAGTCCCTGCGGGCCGGCGCCTCCGGCTTCCTCGGCAAGGGCGCGGAGCCCGAGGAACTGCTCTGCGCCGTACGGATCGCGGCCGCCGGTGACGCCCTCCTGTCGCCCGCCGCGACCAAGGGGCTCATCGCCAAGTTCCTCGCCCAGGGCGAGGGTTACGAGGACGGCGTCCGGTCCGCCGGAGCCCACGCGGAGCGGCTCGCCGCGCTCACGGTGCGCGAGCGCGAGGTCCTCGTCCAGGTCGCGGGCGGCCACTCCAACGACGAGATCGCCGAGCGGCTCGAAGTCTCCCCGCTCACCGTGAAGACCCATGTGAACCGTGCGATGGCCAAGCTCGGCGCCCGCGACAGGGCCCAACTCGTCGTGATTGCCTACGAATCGGGCCTGGTCCGCCCACGGGTGGAGTGACCCGCACCGGTCACGTACTACGGGCGCAGTAGGCGGCCGATGAGTAACGGGACCTGGGAGCGACGCATCGCACCGCCCGGGTGGCTCAGGGTGTACTCGTGCCCCGTATGTCTTCGTGACCGCGACGGGGCCCCGCCAATCCGCTCACAGCTCCCCGGGGAGACCTGCCTTCATGTCCTGGCTGTCGAGATTCAGTCTCGCCCAGCGTGCCCTGATCGGCCTGATGTCGATCATCGCGATCGTCTTCGGCGCGATAGCGATCCCCCAGCTCAAGCAGCAACTGCTGCCCACGATCGAACTGCCCATGGTGTCGGTGATCGCCCCGTACCAGGGCGCGTCCCCCGACGTGGTGGAGAAGCAGGTCGTCGAACCGCTGGAGAACTCCCTCGACGCCGTCACCGGGATCACCGGCGTCACCTCCACGGCCAGCGAGGGCAATGCCCTGGTGATGGCGTCGTTCGACTACGGCACCGGCACCAAGCAGCTCGTCGCCGACGTCCAGCAGGCCGTCAACCGGGCCCGTGCCCAACTGCCCGACGACGTCGACCCGCAGGTCGTCGCGGGCTCCACCGACGACATCCCCACCGTCGTCCTCGCGGTCACCTCCGACCAGGACCAGCAGGCCCTCGCCGACCAGCTCGACAAGACCGTCGTGCCGTCCCTCAAGGACATCGACGGCGTCGGCCAGGTCTCGGTCGACGGCGTCCGCGACCTTCAGATCAACGTCACGCCGGACCCGAAGAAGATGGCCAGGGCGGGCGTCGGCGTCCAGACGCTGAGCCAGTCCCTCCAGGCCGCCGGCGCCACGCTGCCCGCGGGCTCCTTCGACGAGGGCGGCAAGAACCGCACGGTCCAGGTCGGCGGCGGCTTCACCTCGCTGGCCCAGATCAAGGACGTGATGGTCACGGGCGAGGGCGTGAAGAAGCCCGTACGCCTCGCCGACATCGCCACCGTGAAGCAGCAGCCGTCCACGGCCGACTCGCTCACCCGCACCGACGGCCGGCCCAGCCTCGCCGTCGCGGTGACCATGGACCACGACGGCTCGGCCGTCACGATCTCCAACGCGGTCGAGGACAAGCTGCCCGGCCTGCGCCAGGACCTGGGCAAGGGCGCCGACCTCACGGTCGTCAGCGACCAGGGCCCGGCGGTCTCCAAGTCCATCTCCGGACTGACCACGGAGGGCGCGCTCGGCCTGCTCTTCGCCGTCATCGTCATCCTGGTCTTCCTGGCGTCGCTGCGCTCGACGCTGGTGACGGCGGTCTCCATCCCGCTGTCCGTGGTCCTCGCCCTGATCGTCCTGTGGACTCGCGACCTGTCGCTGAACATGCTGACGCTCGGCGCGCTGACCATCGCGATCGGCCGGGTCGTCGACGACTCGATCGTCGTCCTGGAGAACATCAAGCGTCACCTCGGCTACGGCGAGGAACGCAAGGAGGCCATCCTCGTCGCCGTCCGCGAGGTGGCCGGCGCGGTCACCTCCTCGACGCTGACGACGGTCGCCGTGTTCCTGCCGATCGGCCTGGTCGGCGGCATGGTGGGCGAGCTGTTCGGCTCGTTCTCCCTCACTGTCACCGCGGCGCTGCTTGCGTCCCTGCTGGTGTCGCTGACGGTCGTGCCGGTGCTGTCCTTCTGGTTCCTGCGCGCGCCCAAGGCGATCCAGGGCGTCGACCCGGAGGAGGCCCGCCGCCTGGCCGAGGAGAAGGAGGCCAGGTCGTGGCTGCAGCGGGCGTACGTCCCCGTGCTGCGCTTCGCGACCCGGCGCCGCCTCACCAGCCTGGCGCTCGCCGTCGTGATCCTCATCGGCACGTTCGGCATGGCTCCGCTGCTGAAGACCAACTTCTTCGACCAGGGCGAGCAGGAGGTCCTCTCCATCAAGCAGGAGCTGGCCCCCGGCACCAGCCTGGCGGCCACCGACGCGTCCGCGAAGAAGGTCGAGAAGGTGCTCCAGGGCATCGACGCGATCAAGGACTACCAGGTCACCGTCGGCTCGTCGGGCTTCATGGCGGCCTTCGGCGGCGGCACCGACACCAACCAGGCCTCGTACTCGGTGACCCTCAAGGACAAGGCGTCGTACGAGGACACGCAGGACCGCGTCGAGCGCGAGCTCGGCAAGCTCGACGGCGTCGGTACGACGACGATCTCGGCCGGTGACGGCTTCGGCAGCCAGGACCTGAGCGTGGTCGTGAAGGCCGCCGACGGCGATGTCCTCGACAAGGCGGCGGAGCAGGTCAGGAAGACGGTGGCCACGCTCGACGACGTCACCGACGTCACCAGCGACCTGTCGCAGTCCGTCCCGCGGATCTCGGTGCGGGCCAACTCCAAGGCGGCCGCCGCCGGGTTCAACGACACGACGCTCGGCGCCGCCGTCACCCAGGCGGTGCGCGGCACGACGAGCGGCAAGGCGACCCTCGACGACACCGAGCGCGACATCGTGGTCAAGTCGGCGCGGCCCGCCGAGACCACGGCTCAGCTGAAGAAGCTGCCGATGGGCCCGCGCGGGCTGACCCTCGGCGACATCGCCACGGTGAAGCTGGTCGACGGCCCGGTCTCGATGACCCGGATCGACGGCGCCCGCGCGGCGACGATCACGGCGAAGCCGACCGGTGACAACACGGGTGCGGTCAGCACCGATCTCCAGTCGAAGATCAAGGCGCTGGACCTGCCGGAGGGCGCCACGGCGACCATCGGCGGTGTCACCTCCGACCAGGACGACGCGTTCAAGAACCTGGCCCTGGCGATGCTCGCGGCGATCGCGATCGTCTTCATGCTGCTGGTGGCGACGTTCCGCTCGCTGGCGCAGCCGCTGATCCTGCTGGTCTCCATCCCGTTCGCGGCGACCGGAGCCATCGGTCTGCTGGTCGCCACCGGTACGCCGATGGGTGTCCCGGCGATGATCGGCATGCTGATGCTCATCGGCATCGTGGTCACGAACGCGATCGTGCTGATCGACCTGATCAACCAGTACCGGAGTCAGGGCCTGGGCGTGGTCGAGGCCGTGGTGGAGGGCGGTCGCCACCGCCTCCGCCCGATCCTCATGACGGCCCTGGCGACGATCTTCGCGCTGCTGCCGATGGCGCTCGGCGTCACCGGCGAGGGCGGGTTCATCGCGCAGCCGCTCGCGGTGGTCGTGATCGGCGGCCTGATCACGTCGACGCTGCTGACCCTGCTCCTCGTGCCGACGCTCTACGCGATCCTGGAACTCCGCAAGGAAAAGCGCGCCCGCAAGCGCGCCGCCAAGCGTGATGCTTCGGTCCCGCCGCAGTCTCCGTCTCCGGAACCGGAATCTGAGCGGGCCGGAGTCTGACGGCCCGGCTGGCCCCCGCCGCCTTGGGCAGTCTGCCGCCTGGGGCGGCAGGGTGGGCAAGGCGGCACCCCGGCGCGGGGTGAGCGCCTATCGGGCGGCCAGTTCAGCGCCGTTCGCGGGTGCGGGCCCGGTGGGGGCTGGTCGCGCAGTTCCCCGCGCCCCTGAGATGCGCACTTCGTGCGGCATCTCATCAGGGGAAGCTGCGCGCAGCGCATGCTTCAGGGGCGCGGGGAAC
>NZ_JBHVIX010000054.1:0-6676 GCF_042799415.1 Streptomyces sp. NPDC057694 | reverse complement strand
ATCGGGAGGCTGCGCTCGGCGCAGCCTCCGAGGGGAAGGCGCGCGAAGCGCATGCCTTCAGGGGCGCGGGGAACTGCGCGAGAAGCGGCCACCGGGCCGCGGACGACCGACAACCCAGGAGCGCGGGGAACTGCGCGACCGGCCGTCAGTCGGCGAGATGCCGCTCCACCGTGGCGACCTTCGAGGTCAGGCCGTCGGTGACGCCGGGGCGGATGTCGGCCTTCATGACCACGGAGACCCGAGGAGCCCGCTCCTCGACCACGGCGACGGCCCGCTTCACTACGGCCATCACCTCGTCCCAGTCCCCCTCGATCGAGGTGAACATGGCGTCGGTCCGGTGGGGCAGCCCCGATTCGCGGACGACCCGCACGGCGTCGGCGACGTACTCCCCCACGTCCTCACCGACCCCGAGCGGCGTCACGGAGAAAGCGATGATCATGCGTTCACGATCCCTTCCTGACGGGCCCGCGCGGCGATGGCGGCGTTGACGGCGCTCTCGGACTCCCGCTTCAGCTTCCGCTCGGCGAAGAACCCGCCGGTCGGCAGCACGGAGAGGACGAAGTAGAGCGCGGCCCGGCCGAAGCCCCACTTCGCGCGGTTCCAGGCGTCCAGCCAGAAGACGACGTACAGCACGAACAGCACGCCGTGCACCATGCCCATGACGGGCACCGCGTTGAAGTCCGTCGTCCGCTTCAGCACCGAGCAGACCAGCAGCAGGATGAAGGAGACGGCCTCGGGCGCGGAGACCAGGCGGAGGCGGCGGATGGCGGAGGCGGTCTTGATGTCCACGAGGCACCTTTGACTGAGTGGTCGACGGGCTGGCAGTGATCTTGTGAAAGCGCGCACAAGCGTTCCCCATTGTGGCACCGTCCCGCCGTCGCCCTGTCGGCGGGCTCCCCCGCCCCGTACCGTCGATCCCGTGGCAACGTTCCGGCTGCAGGGCAGCAAGATGCTCGCCGTCGACATGACGGGCGACAGCGTGAAGGCGAAGAACGGCTCGATGGTCGCGTACGACGGCCGGATGGCGTTCAAGAAGCTGAGCGGGGGTGGCGAGGGGATACGGGGGATGGTGACCCGGCGCATCACGGGTGAGCAGATGACCGTGATGGAGGTGAAGGGCCAGGGGACCTGCTGGTTCGCGGACCGCGCGGCGGAGATCAACCTGGTCGGACTGCGGGGCGACAAGCTCTGGGTCGAGGCGAGCAATCTGCTGTGCACGGACGCGGGTCTGCGCACCGGCACCAGTTTCACGGGGATGCGCGGCGCCTCCCAGGGCAACGGGCTGTTCACGACGACCGTCGAGGGCCACGGCCAGGCCGCGATCATGAGCGACGGCCCGGCGGTGGTGCTGCGGGTCAGCCGCGACTACCCGCTGACCGTCGACCCCGGCGCCTACGTCGCGCACCAGGGCAGTCTGCGGCAGTCGTTCCAGTCGGGCGTCACCTTCCGTACGTTCCTGGGGGAGGGCGGCGGCGAGGCGTTCCAGATCCTCTTCGAGGGCGACGGGCTGGTCTACGTACAGCCCAGTGAGCGCAACACGATCGCGGGGGATGTGTGAGATGCCGGCGGACTTCCGCGAGATCAACTCGAAGGTCGTCGAGGCGACCGTCGTGCCCGGGCAGCGGCTCTACAGCCAGCGCGGCGCGATGCTCGCCTATAAGGGGGACGTCTCCTTCACGCCCAACGTGCAGGGCGGGCAGGGCGGACTGATGTCGATGATCGGTCGGCGGGTGGCCAACGAGGCGACGCCGCTGATGACGGTGGAGGGCAGCGGCACGGTGCTGTTCGGGCACGGCGGCCACCATGTGCAGGTGATCCATCTGTCCGGCGACACCTTGTACGTGGAGGCCGACCGGCTGCTCGCCTTCGACGGGGCGCTCCAGCAGGGGACCATGTTCATGGGCTCCCAGGGCGGGGTCATGGGGATGGTGCGCGGGCAGGTCACCGGGCAGGGGCTCTTCACGACCACGCTCAAGGGGCACGGGGCGGTCGCCGTGATGGCGCACGGCGGAGTCATCGAGGTGCCGATCACCCCGAACAACCCGGTGCACGTCGACCCGCAGGCGTACGTCGCCCATCACGGCGACGTACGCAACAAGCTGTCGACGGCGCTCGGCTGGCGGGACATGGTGGGCCGCGGCAGCGGCGAGGCGTTCCAGCTGGAGCTGAGCGGGAGCGGTGCGGTGTACGTGCAGGCGTCGGAGGAGAAGCTGTGACCCACCCCATGCCCGCGGGCCCGGTGATCCACGATCCCCGGACGCTGCCGGTCGACGACAACGTCAACGCGTACACGTTCTGCGTGGAACTGAAGAGCAGTCAGTGGTTCCTGCAGAAGGGCAAGATGATCGCCTACTACGGGCGGATGGAGTTCAACGGCATCGGGCACGGGCAGCTCGACCGCCTGGTGCGCACCTCGTTCCACTCGCCGCTGCACGCGAGCGACTGGGTGGTGGCGGAGGGCAGCGGCAAGATGCTCCTCGCCGACCGGGCCTTCGACGTCAACTCCTACGACCTGGACGACGGCAACCTGACCATCCGCGCGGGCAATCTGCTCGCTTTTCAGCCAAGTCTCGCGCTCAAGCAGTCCATCGTGCCCGGCTTTCTCACACTCATTGGCACTGGCAAATTCGTCGCGGCTTCAAACGGTCCGGTCGTCTTCATGGAGCCGCCCCTCCGCGTCGATCCGCAGGCGCTCGTCGGCTGGGCCGACTGCCCGTCCCCCTGCCATCACTACGACCACACCTATCTGACCGGCGTCATAGGCGGTCTACGTGCGATGACGGGGATCGGCGGAGTCAGCGGCGAGGAGCACCAGTTCGAGTTCGTGGGCGCCGGCACGGTGCTTCTGCAATCGAGCGAGGCGCTGATGCCGGAGACCGCCACGGGTGACGTACCTCACCAAGCGGGCGTACCGGGCGGCGGTTCGGGACCGGGCGCGGGCTCGTCACCGGCACCGAGGCTTCCCGGACAGCTCGGAGACCTCCAGCGTCGCTTCGGGCTGTGAGCGGTAGTCTGCGGAGTGTGACGTCGAACGCGTGAACCTTTACCGCACAACTGAGGGCTCACCGACATGTGAGGCGTCACATTCCCCACATTCGTTCGCCTTTCAACTTCTTAGGTAGAATCGATTCCATGGAGACCGAGACGGCCACGCGGTGGCTGACCGACGAGGAACAGTGCGCCTGGCGCACCCACCTGGAGGTCAACAGGCTGCTGAACTACCAGCTGGAGAAAGACCTCCAGCCCTTCGGCCTGACGATGAACGACTACGAGATTCTGGTGAACCTCTCCGAAGCGGATGAGCACCGGATGCGGATGAGCGACCTTGCTGCGGCGACCCTGCAGTCCAAGAGCCGGCTCTCGCACCAGATCACCCGGATGGAGAACGCGGGGCTGGTCCGCCGCGAGAACTGCGAGTCCGACCGGCGCGGCCTGTACACGGTCCTCACCGAGTTCGGCCTGGAGACCATGAAGAAGGTCGCCCCGTTCCATGTGGCGTCCGTGCGACAGCACTTCGTGGATCATGTCTCGCCGCAGGAGCTGAGCGACCTCCGCAAGGCGCTCGCGCCCATCGCGGAACACCTGCGTTCGCAACGCGGCAAACCGTGACACCTGCGAACGACTGAGGTTTGCTGTCCGCGGAGGACCGCCGACCTCCCCCGTGGAAACCCGCCTTCAGTTCGCGGGCAGCCGCAGTTCGAACAGTGCCCCGCCCTGCGGCGCGGCGCGCACCGTCAGGGTGCCGCCGTGCCGCACGGCCACGTCCCGGGCGATGGCCAGTCCGAGCCCCGCCCCGCCGCCGTCCCGTGAGCGCGCGTCGTCGAGCCGGACGAACCGCTCGAAGATCCGCTCACGCTCCTGAGGCGGCACCCCGTCGCCGTCGTCGGCGACCGTGAGGACCGCCTCTCCCCCGTCGACGCCCACGGCGACCACGACCGCGCCGACCGCGTGCCGCTGCGCGTTGTCCACGAGATTGCCCAGCACCCGGGCCAACTGCCCGCGGGAGCCGGTGACCTGGGCCGACTCCACGGCCTCCACGGCGACGGGCAGCCGGTCGCCCACGCGCTGCGACAGCTCCTCGCGCGCCAGGGCCGCCAGGTCCACTCCGGCGCCGCCGGGCCGCTCCCCCGCGTCGAGCCGGGCGAGCAGCAGCAGATCCGCGGCCAGCTCTTGGAGCCGCACCGTGTCCTCGACGGCGCCCGGCACATCGAGCAGCTCCGGGTGGGCGGCGCCGACCTCCAGCTGGGTGCGCAGCGAGGCGATGGGGCTGCGCAGCTCGTGCGAGGCGTCGGCGACGAACCGCCGCTGCCGCTCGACCGACTCCTGGAGCGCGGCCAGCGTCTCGTTGGTGGTCGCGGCCAGGCGGGCGACCTCGTCGTGCGTGTCCGGCTGCGGCACCCGGCGCGCGAGGTCCTGCGACGCGGTGATGGCGGCCATCTCGGTGCGGATGCCCTCGACGGGCCGCAGCGCGCGCCGGGTCACCAGGTAGGTGACCGTGCCGACGACCACGAGCAGCAGCGGGAAGCCGATCAGCATGGCGGTCGACGTCGTCGTCACGGCGCTCTGCTCGGCCGCCAGCGAGGCGCCCGCGTAGACCTTCAGATCGCCGTACGCGGTGTCCTCGACCTCCACCGCGGCGAACCGGTAGTCGGCGCTGTCGCCGTCCACGGTGGCGCTGCCGTCGGTGTAGTCGGTGGAGCCGGACACCGAGCCGCCGACGCCGTCGTCGTCACCGCCGGAACCGCCGTGCCGGTCGTCGTCATCGTCGTCGTCACTCCGCGCGGCGACGGGCTTGACCGCGTCCGTCCCTGCGCCGGAGATCCGCTCCAGGTGGTCGGTGGCGGCGATCAGCCTGCCGTCGTCGTCCACGACCTGCACCGGATGGTCCTCGTCGTCGAGGTCGAGGCTGTCCGGCGCGACCCCGCTGACCAGGGACGTCGCGACGCGGCGGGCGGCCGAGTCGGCGCCCGACGAGGCCTGCTCGCCGAGGTTGTCGCGCAGGGCGAGGAGCACGGCGACACCGGCCGCGACCAGGGCGACGGCGACGACGAGGGTGGCGGCGAGCGCGGCACGCGACCGTACGGAGCCCAGCAGGCGGCGCCTCACCGGGGGATCTCCAGCCGGTAGCCGGCGCCGCGCACGGTCCGGATGAGGGGCGCGCCGAGCTTGCGGCGCAGCGCGCTGACGTACACCTCGACGATGTTCGGATCGCCCTCGTAGGCGAAGTCCCACACGTGCTCCAGGATGTCGCTCTTGGACACCACCTCACCGGCGCGCGCGACGAGCTGTTCGAGGACCGCGAACTCCTTCGCGGTGAGCGGCACTTCACCGTCCTCGGCGTGCGTGACGCGGCGCGCGGCGGTGTCGACGGCGTACGGCCCGACGGTGTGCACGGGGTTGGCCCGGCCCGCGCGGCCGCGCCGCCGCAGCAGCGCCTTCACGCGCGCGACGAGCACGACGTACGAGAACGGCTTGGTCAGATAGTCGTCGGCGCCCGTGTCGAGCCCCTCGGCCTCGTCGTACTCGCCGTCCTTGGCGGTGAGCATCAGGATCGGCACGTCGTTCCCGGCGGCGCGCAGGGCGGCGCAGACCCGGTAGCCGTTCATGCCGGGCAGCATGATGTCCAGGACGACCAGGTCGTACGGCGACTCGCTCGCGCGGTGCAGTCCTTCGAGGCCGTCGTGGACCACGTCGACGGCGTACCCCTCGGCGGTCAGGCCCTTGGCGAGCGACACGGCGAGCCGCTTCTCGTCCTCCACGATCAACAGGCGCATGCGTCACAGGGTCGCAGGTGGTTCCTGAAGGCTTCTTCAGGTTCCTTCAGCGGGGCTTCAGGGTCGTTCGGGCAGCTTGGTCCTCGTCGAACTCGTCGAACTCCACGTAGGGACGGACCTCATGAAGCGTCGTACGACCGTCATCTCCGCCATCGCCGCCGTCGCGCTGATCGGCGGCGGAACCGCCACGGCGGTCGCCCTCTCCGACGACGACAGCGGGTCGGGCGCCGCAGCGAAGTCGAGCGTGCAGATCAAGGACGACGGCGTCAGTGACGCCCGGGAGAACGCCGACGAGGCGAAGGGGGCCCGGATCACGGCCGAGGACGCGATCGCCGCCGCGCTGAAGCACACGCCGGGCGTCGCGGCCGAGGCCGATCTCGACTCCGACGACGGCCGGCTGGTCTGGGACGTCGACGTGATCGGCTCCGCCCGGCACCATGTCGAGATCGACCCCGGCACGGGGAAGATCCTCGGCTCACACGTCGAGAGGGATGACGACGACGACCCCGCGCGGGTCGGCTCCGCCCTGAAGAACGCGTCGGTCTCGGCCTCGGACGCGGCGCGGGTCGCTGCCGCGAAGGGGACGGTGACGTCGGTGGAGGCCGACGATGACGACGACCGGGCCGGATCGGTGACGGTCTGGGAGGTCGAGACGACGTCCGCGGACGGGACCCAGCACGACTGGCACGTGGACCTCCGGACGGGGGCCGTGACCGTGGACCGGGGTCACGATGACGACCACGGTGACGACGACTGACGGCCCGGTGGGGGCTGGTCGCGCAGTTCCCCGCGCCCCTGAGGGGTTGCCGGTCGGCTGACGGCCGGTGGCCGCTTCTCGCGCAGTTCCCCGCGCCCCTGAGGCAGGCGCTTCGCGCCGCCTCCCCTGAAGGCCGCAGGCCTTT
>NZ_JBHVIX010000053.1:0-8305 GCF_042799415.1 Streptomyces sp. NPDC057694 | reverse complement strand
ATGAAGGCGAGCGGCGAAGCCGCTGCCTTCAGGGGCGCGGGGAACTGCGCGACCAGCCCCCACCCACCGTCAGCCGACAACGCACCCAAAAAAAGGAGCCGCCATGCCCACCCCGGATCGCCTGAACCCCCAGGCCCGCCCCTTGGTGGACGCGATGACCACCGTGTTCCCCGACCTGGGCGGCACCGTCACCGACGCCACCGAAGCCCGCCGCATCCTCGCGGCCGCGCCCACGTCACCGTTCCCGCCACCCGTCGTCGGGGCGGTCGAAGACCGGGAGATACCGGGAGCCCCCGGCGGCCCGCCGATCCCCGTACGGATCTATCGGCCAGAAGGCGGCCCCGGGCCGCGACCCGTCGTCGTCTTCTTCCACGGCGGCGGCTGGGTCATCTGCGATCTCGACAGCCATGACTCCACCGCCCGCGCCCTGTGCCGCGACGCCGGCGCCGTCGTGGTGTCCGTGGACTACCGGCTCGCCCCCGAGCACCGTTTCCCCGCGGCGGTCGACGACGCGTACGCGGCCCTGTGCTGGGTCGCCGGCCACGTGGCCGAACTCGGCGCGGACGCGGCGGCGCTGAGCGTCGCAGGGGACAGTGCGGGCGGGAACCTCGCCGCGGTCGTGGCCCAGATCGCCCGGGACGAGGGCGGGCCCGCGATCGCCCGGCAGATCCTCGTCTACCCCGCGACCGACGCCCGCCAGAAGACCGGCTCCTTCGACGACAACGCCGACGGCTACTTCCTCACGGCCGCCCACTGCGCCTGGTTCCGCGAGCAGTACCTCGGGCCCGACGGCGACCCGGCCGACCCCCGCGTCTCGCCGCTCCTCGCCGACGACCTCACGGGACTGCCGCCCGCGCACGTCGTCACCGCGGGCTGCGACCCCCTGTGCGACGAGGGACGCGCCTACGCGAGCGCCCTGCGGGACGCCGGGGTCCCGGTCACCGAGAGCCGCTTCCCCGGCATGTTCCACGGCTTCTTCGGCTTCCCCGAACTCCTCGACGACGCCCGCCGAGCCCTGGCGGATGTGGTGGAGGTCATCGTTTCAAGCGGTCGGGACAGGAAAAACGACGGTGATGCAGGGGGTCGGGCAGGATAATTTCCCGAGACTCTCCTTGTGGCGGAGAACCTTGCATGTATACGGTGTCTATACGCGAGGTTCTCCCGTGGAGGATGAGACATGACGGAAATTCTTGTGCAGAAGGCCGTGGAGGAGACTGTTCCTCCGGTCCAGGGGATGGGCGACAGGGTGGTGGAGCACCCGGCCTGGCCCGTGCTCAAGGACGCCGTCGAGGAGATCAGGACCTGGCAGGAGAAGGACGGGTCCATCGACTTCGATGCCGAGGGCGCCCCTGCGAAGGCCGACCCCGAGCGGGCCGTCGACCGCGTCATAGCCGCTGTCGAGCAGCTCGCCCCGCTGCTGCCGCACGACGCCGCGTACCTGGACGCGCTCGCCCGCGACCTGCGGCGCTGGGCCGACGGCGGCTTCGAGGTGCCCGACTTCCTGGACTCCCTGCTCGCCTTCCAGCCCGCCGCGCAGCGCCGGGACGGCCTCCAGCACCTGGTGGTCTTCCCGATGTACACGCAGAACGGCAACCCGGACCGCAATCTGGAGGCCGTCGTCCTGAAGATGGTGTGGCCGCAGTGGCTCGCCGAGCTTGAGGCGACCCGTTACGACAACCCCCTCTTCTGCGGCATCACCTTCGAGGACTTCACCTCCGGCTACGACACGAACTCGGCCGTTCTCTTCCCCGAGACCATCGCCGTGCGCGAGGCGCCGGAGCGGTTCTCCTGGGGCGGCATCTTCTGCGACCGCGAGGCCGCGCGCTTCCGGCGTGTGACCGAGGCGGCCGTGGACATCCTGGGGGTCGAACTGCCCGCGGACATCGCGGAGATGGTCGGCGACCAGGACCGCTGCCAGCAGGCGTTCGTGCTGTGGGACATGGTCCACGACCGCACCCACAGCCACGGCGACCTGCCCTTCGACCCCTTCATGATCAAGCAGCGCCAGCCGTTCTGGATGTACGGGCTCGAAGAGCTGCGCTGCGACCTCACGGCCTTCAAGGAGGCGGTGAAGCTGGAGGCCGACGGCGTCCCGCAGGGGCGTGACGTGCAGTACGCGGTCCTCTTCGACCGGATGTTCCGCTTCCCCGTCACCGGCGAGCGCGTGCGCAACTACGACGGTCTGGGCGGCCAGCTCCTCTTCGCGTACCTGCACAAGCACGACGTCGTCCGCTGGACCGACAACAAGCTGCACATCGACTGGCAGCGCGCCCCCGAGGTGACGAACCAGCTGTGCGGCGAGATCGAGCAGCTGTACCGCGACGGCATCGACCGCCCGAAGCTCGTGCACTGGTTCGCCGCGTACGACCTCGTGTCGACGTATCTCGCCCCGCACCCGGGCTCACGCTGGGCCAAGGGCCCCGACGCCCTGGACGTGTCGCTCCCGCCCCGCAAACTCGTGGACGACGTGCTTCCGGACGAGTTTCCGCTCAGCATGTTCTATGAGGCCCTCTCGAAGAAGCTGAAGACCGTGATCGCCTCGACGAAGGGCATCACCGCGACGGACGCCGAGCAGGTCGCCGCGTGAGCCCGAGCCACAGCAAGCAGCAGGAGGCGACTGCCATGACGGACTCCACCGACACCAGCGGCACCACCGCGGCCACCGGCAAGGACACGCTGGACGGTGCCGTGATCGCGGTCGCCGGGGCGGCCGGGCCCGCGGGCCGCGCCGCGCTCAAGCGGCTCGCGGAGGCCGGCGCCACGGTCATCGGCGCCGACGCGGACGCAGCCCGCCTGGCCGAGGCCGTCGACGAGGCGCGCTACGCGCACGGCGGCGCCACCGTCGTCGGCGACACCGTGGACCTCCTTGACCTCCAGGCGACCCGAGACTGGGCGAACCGCATCGAGAAGGACTTCGGCCGGGTCGACGGCGTCGTCCACCTCGTCGGCGGCTGGCGCGGCAGCGCGTCCTTCGCCGAGACCGACCTCGCCGACTGGGACCTGCTCGAAAAGCTGCTGATCCGCACCGTGCAGCACACCTCGCTGGCGTTCGAAGGTGCGCTCGGCCGCTCCGAGCGCGGCCGCTACCTGCTGATCAGCGCCGCGGGGGCCAGCAAGCCGACCGCGGGGAACGCCGCGTACGCCGCCTCCAAGGCCGCCGCCGAGGCCTGGACCCTCGCGCTGGGCGACGCCTTCCGCAAGGCCGGGGGCGATGCCGGACCGCGGCAGGCGGCTGCGATCCTGGTGGTGAAGGCGCTGGTGCACGACGCGATGCGCGCGGAGCGCCCCAACGCGAAGTTCGCGGGCTTCACCGACGTCAAGGAGCTGGCCGAGGCCATCACCGGCGTCTGGAACAAGCCCGCCGCCGAAGTGAACGGGACCCGTCTGTGGCTGACCGAGAAGCCGTGAATCCTCCGAAGACCGACGCCCGCAGGCATCACGACCCCGAGATCAGGGGTTTCGCCAGCGACAACTACGCGGGTACCCACCCCGAGGTGCTGGCGGCCCTCGCCCTCGCCAACGGCGGGCACCAGGTCGCGTACGGCGAGGACGACTACACGGCCCATCTCCAGCAGATCATCCGCAGCCACTTCGGCCCGACCGCCGAGGCCTTCCCGGTCTTCAACGGCACGGGTGCCAACGTCGTCGCGCTCCAGGCGGTCACCGACCGCTGGGGCGCGGTGATCTGCGCCGAGTCCGCGCACATCAACGTCGACGAGGGCGGCGCACCCGAGCGGATGGGCGGCCTCAAGCTGCTCACCGTCCCGACCCCGGACGGCAAGCTCACCCCCGAACTCATCGACCGGCAGGCGTACGGCTGGGACGACGAGCACCGCGCGATGCCGCAGGTCGTCTCGATCACCCAGTCCACCGAACTGGGCACGCTCTACACGCCCGACGAGATCCGCGCGATCTGCGACCACGCCCACCAGCACGGCATGACCGTGCACCTCGACGGCTCCCGGATAGCCAACGCGGCCGCGTCCCTCGACGTCCCCCTGCGGACGTTCACGAACACGGTCGGCGTCGACATCCTCTCCCTCGGCGGCACGAAGAACGGCGCGATCTTCGGCGAGGCCGTCGTCGTCCTCAACCAGGACGCCGTGCGCCACATGAAGCACCTGCGCAAGCTGTCCATGCAGCTCGCCTCCAAGATGCGCTTCGTGTCCGTGCAGTTGGAGGCCCTGTTCGCCAAGGACCTGTGGCTGCGCAACGCCCGGCACGCGAACGAGATGGCCCAGCGCCTCGCCGAGGGCGTCCGCGCGGTCGACGGCGTGGAGATCCTCTACCCGGTGCGGGCCAACGGCGTCTTCGCCCGCCTCCCGCACGACGTCTCCGAGCGCCTGATGAAGCACTACCGCTTCTACTTCTGGGACGAGACGGCCGGCGACGTCCGCTGGATGTGCGCCTTCGACACCCTTGAGGAGGACGTCGACGGGTTTGTCGCGGCCCTCAAGGAAGAGATGGCGCGCTGAGCACGAGCATTGAGCGCCGCATAGGTATGCGACCGACCGTAAAGTCATTGACTCTCGGCCGGTCGCATCCTTATGCTCGCGTGCCATGCAGCTGATCCAGCGGAACCCCGATCTCTCCGCCTACTTGGCGGCGGACGATGTCATCGATCATCACCATCCGCTCGTCCGGGAGACGGCCGCGCGACTCGCCGAAGAGTCCGCCGATTCATATGTATACGCCCGCGTCGCCTACGAGTACGTCCGTGACGTGATCCCGCATTCCGCCGACAGCGGCGACCCGCGCGTCACCTGGCGGGCCTCCGACGTCCTGGAGAAGGGCACCGGCGTCTGTCACGCCAAGGCGCACGCCCTCACGGCGCTGCTGCGCGCGGAGGACATCCCCGCGGCGCTCTGCTACCAGCGGCTGACGCACGACGCCGGTACGGGCTGGTGCGTGCACGGACTCGTCGCCGTACGGTTCCGCGGTGCGTGGCACCGCCAGGACTGCCGGGGGAACAAGCCGGGTGTCGACGCCCGGTTCTCCCTGGAGGGGGAGCGGCTGGCCTGGGTGCCCGATCCGGAGTCCAGCGAGGTGGACTATCCGGTACTCTTTGATGTACCGCATCCGGCGGTGCTCGACGCGCTGCGCAGCGCCCCGGACCGTCCGCACCTCTGGGAGAACCTCCCCGACTCGCTCACCCTGTAAGGCAGGCCATGGCCCTCCAGCTCACCGTCGCCGACGATGTCCGCACCCTCGCGCCCGAGTTCCACCACATCGCCATCGAGGCGTACGGCCTGGTCAACGCGGCCAGTACGGAAGGGACATCGGCGCTCCTGGACGAGGCGGCGGGCCGGCTGGCCGCACGCCTCGACGGGCGCGCGCCGCACGAGGACCCGCACATGGTGGCGTGGCGCGCGGCCTACACGGCGTTCGGCGCCAAGCCCAACCGCACCCGCAACTCGGCGGAGGCGCTGGCGAAGAGGGCGCTCGCCGACGGCGGACTGCCGCGGATCAACACGCTCGTCGACGTCTACAACGCGATCAGCGTCGCCCATCTGATCCCGGTCGGCGGCGAGGACCTCGACCACATCAAGGGCGGCATGCGCCTCGTCAGGGCCACCGGCGCCGAGGACTTCGTGACCGTCGCGTCGGGGGAGCGGACGGTCGAGCACCCGGACGCGGGCGAGGTGGTCTGGTGCGACGACGAGGGCGTCACCTGCCGCCGCTGGAACTGGCGGCAGGGCACCCGCACCCGCCTCACCGACACCTCGACGAACGCCCTGTTCCTCCTGGAGGGCATGGGCGATCGGGCGGGCCTGGAGACGGCGGGGGCCGAACTGGCCGAACTCCTGGAGAAGTTCAGCCCCGGCGCCCGCCTCACGGTCCATCCCGCCGTCTGAGGGTCAGCCCGCCTCCGCGGCCTTGACCTCTTCGGGGGTCGGGGCCGTGCCACCGAGATGGGCCGGCATCCACCACGTGTCGTTCGGCCCCTTGGGGCGCACGGGATAGGCGCGCTGCGCCGCTTCGAGGAGCTCCTGCACCCGGCCGCGCAGCCGGCGCGTGATCGCGCCCGCGTACTGGTCGGCCGGCGCCTCCAGGGCCTCGCCGACCCGGATCGTGATCGGGATGTGGTGCCGCTTGAAGTTGCGCGGACGTCCCTTCGTCCAGACCCGCTGCGTGCCCCACAGCGCCATCGGGATCAGCGGCACCCCGGCCTCCTGGGCCAGCCGCACGGCACCCGTCTTGAAGCTCTTCAGCGTGAACGACTCCGAGATCGTCGCCTCCGGGAACACGCCGACGACCTCGCCCGCGCGCAGCGACTGCAGAGCGTGCTGGTACGCGTGCTCACCCTGCGAACGGTCCACCGGGATGTGCTTCATGCTGCGCATCAGAGGACCCGACACCTTGTGCCGGAACACCGACTCCTTGGCCATGAACCGGACCAGGCGCTTCTGTGGCAGCGCGGCGAGGCCGTCGAAGATGAAGTCCAGGTAGCTGATGTGATTGCTGACCAGGACGGCGCCGCCCGAGCGCGGAATGTTCTCCGAGCCCTTGCAGTCGATCTTCAGGTCGAGCGCCTTGAACAGCGTTTTCGCGGCGCCGATGACCGGACGGTAGACGAGCTCTGCCATGGAGGGGGAGGACCCTTCTGAAGTGCCTGGGGAACGTGTTGGGTGGGACGGTTCCCGGCGTTAAGTTACGGAGCCGTAGGTATTGCGGCTTGCGCAGATCGTGCCCCAAGAACGGCTGGGTGGCCAGTCCTGGTTCCGGTGCCGCGCGAGATCCTGGTCACGTTGGCCGGAATGGGCAGAGACGTTTGAGCGCTGTACGTGAGAACAGGCAAAAAGGAGGACAGGAGTGACCGTGAGTGAAGTGACGCTCGGTGCCGAGCAGTTGGGTGCGGAGCTGGGGGAGCGGGCCACGCTGGTCCAGTTCTCCAGCGCCTTCTGCGCGCCGTGCCGGGCCACCCGGCGGGTGCTCGGTGATGTCGCCGCACTGGTCCCCGGTGTGTCGCACATCGAGATCGACGCCGAGGCCCGACTCGAACTCGTACGCGCCGTGGGCGTGGTCAGCACGCCGACCGTACTGGTGCTCGACGCGCGCGGCCGTGAGGTGCGCCGGGCGGCGGGGCAGCCGCGCAAGGCGGATGTCATCGCCGCGCTCGGCGAAGCCGTGTGACCCTCTTGCTCAGGGTGCTCCCGGGATGACCCATCTCTCAGATGACGGAACGCACTTGACTGCGCGCGCCACGTATCGTCACTCTGACCTTATGCCGCCGGAACTCCTTCTCCACCAGCGGGTCCATGTCGACCTTGCGCGCTGTTCGAGCGCCCGTTGTCGTGTCTTCTGACGCAGCCACGGACCCCGCTCGCACTCTCCCGCAGAAGGACAACTCCATGACGGTCACACCCGATCTGCGCACCGCTCTGCCCGCCGGCCCCGACCTTCTCCGCTCCGTCTTCCGGCAGCACGCCGCGGGCGTCGCGGTGATCACGGCGGCGGGCAGCGCCCCCGTCGGCTTCACCGCCACCTCCCTCACCTCCGTCTCCGCCCAGCCGCCCGTGATCTCCTTCGGCGTCGGCGTGGGCGCCTCCAGCTGGCCCACCGTCGCGGAGGCCGGCCACGTCGGCGTGCACATACTCGCCGAGGACCAGGCGGATCTCGCCGCGACGTTCGCCCGCAGCGGCGCCGACCGTTTCGGCGCACCCACGCGCTGGTCCGAAGGGCCCGAGGGGGTTCCGGTCCTCGACGGCGTACTGGCCTGGATGGTCTGCAAGGTGATCGCCCGGGTACCCGCCGGTGACCACCGGATCGTGCTCGCGGAGGCGGTCTGCGGCGACCTGCCGGGAGCGGGCCGTCCGCTGCTCTATCACCAGGGGCGCTTCAACGCGCTGCGCGACTGAGAGTTCCCGGCTCCGGGCGATTACGGAGCGTTGGGAACGTCACAGTTCAAAGCGCTTGCTTAGCGGGCATAATCTGGATGTACTGACGAGTAATATTTCGTTCGGAGCGCGGGCCGCCCCGACCGGAAGAGTCCGCTTCAGGCGCCTATGCTGCCTGGTACAAGGCGTTTTTGGACGCAGCAGCACAGCCGCCCAGTAAAAGACGATTGCAGTAGGAGAGCCGGCGTGAGCTTGAGGATCGTTGTCACCGTGAAGTACGTGCCGGATGCCACGGGCGACCGGCATTTCGCTGATGACCTGACCGTCGATCGTGATGATGTGGATGGTCTGCTGTCGGAGCTGGACGAGTATGCGGTCGAGCAGGCGTTGCAGATTTCCGAGAATGCGGATGACGACGTGGAGATCACCGTGTTGACGGTGGGTCCCGAGGACGCCAAGGACGCGTT
>NZ_JBHVIX010000052.1:0-8917 GCF_042799415.1 Streptomyces sp. NPDC057694 | reverse complement strand
CACCGGGAGCGGATCCTGCTCTCGGGCGACGTCCCCTCACCGGCCAACCCGCCGTCGGGCTGCCGCTTCCGCACCCGCTGCTGGAAGGCGCAGGAGCGGTGCGCGGTGGAGGAGCCGGTGCTCGCGGTGCCGGAGGCGTTCAGCACCGTCGACACCCCGGCGAAGCACCCGTCGGCCTGCCACTTCGCGCAAGAGAAGCAGGTCGTGCCCTCGGAATGAGGGCTCATCCGGCTACCGACACCCACAGGACCGAGGCTGATCGAGGACATGGGACGAGTCACGGAACGACGCACGGTCATCCGGATCCGCGACGCGGCGGTCTCCGCCCGGCCGGACACGCTGGTCGCCGAGGAACCGCTGGAGATAAGACTCAACGGGAAGTCCCTCGCGATCACCATGCGCACACCGGGCGACGACTTCGCACTGGCGGCCGGATTCCTCGTGAGCGAGGGAGTTCTGGCGACCGGCGAAGACCTCAGCACCATCGTCTATTGCGCGGGAGCGACGGCCGACGGGTCCAACACGTACAACGTCGTCGACGTGCGTGCCGCTCCGGGCATCGAGCTGCCCGACTTCACCCTCGAACGGAACGTCTACACGTCCTCCTCCTGCGGGCTGTGCGGCAAGGCGAGTCTCGAAGCGGTGCGTACGACGACGCACTGGCCGATGGCGGACACGCCCCGGCTCCGGGTGGAGCCCGGGCTGCTCGCGAGCCTGCCCGACCGGCTCCGCGCGTCGCAGCGGGTGTTCGACCGGACCGGGGGACTGCACGCGGCGGCGCTGTTCTCGCAGGACGGGGAACTGCTGGACATCCGGGAGGACGTCGGCCGGCACAACGCGGTGGACAAGCTGGTCGGCCGGGCCCTCCAGAGCGGGAGCCTGCCCCTGTCCCGCGCCATCCTCCTGGTCTCCGGGCGGGCCTCCTTCGAGCTGGCGCAGAAGGCCGTCATGGCGGGCATCCCGGTGCTCGCGGCCGTCTCGGCGCCCTCCTCGCTGGCGGTGGACCTGGCAGCGGAGACCGGCCTGACCCTCGTCGGTTTCCTGCGCGGTCACACCATGAACGTGTACGCGGGCGAGGACCGCATCGTCCTGCGGGCCGCGGCCGCCCAAAGCCTGGCATGACCCCGCGCGCGGACCTGACGACGCGTCATGGGGCAGGGCGGGCCACGTATGTGCCACGACGACAGTCGCCCGGCCGTTGAGGCTCTTCGTCCACCCGGAACGGAAGAAAGCCCTCATTCGTGCGATGTCCGGCATGGTGCGCCGCGCGCACACTGCCGGACAACCGTGAAAGGAGTTCCGGTGAGCCCTCTGTCCCCGACCGGCGTCGAACCAGGCGCCAAGAGATCCCCCGGACCGGACCCCAGACGCTGGCACGCGCTGTACGTGACTCTGGTGGCCGGCTTCATGATCCTGCTGGACGTGACCATCGTGTCCGTGGCGCTGCCCTCCATGCAGCGCGACCTGCGGACCGACCCGGCCACCGTGCAGTGGGTCGTCTCGGGATACGCGCTGACCTTCGCCCTGGCCCTGGTGGTCGCGGGACGGCTGGGCGACGCCGTCGGCCGGCGCCGGATCTTCCTGGCCGCACTGTCGGCCTTCGTGCTGTGCAGCGCCGCGGTCGGCGCGGCCCCCGACGTCGGGCTCGTCATCGCGGCGCGCCTGGCCCAGGGCGTCGCGGCCGGCTTCCTGGCCCCGCAGAACTCCGCGCTGATCCAGCAACTGTTCACCGGCGCCGAACGCGCCCGCGCCTTCGGCCTGTTCAGCGCCACGGTGGGCATCTCCAGTGCCGTCGGACCCGTCGCGGGCGGAGTGATCCTCGCCCTGGCGACGGGCACCCGGGGCTGGCGGTGGATCTTCTACGTCAACGTCCCCATCGGCATCCTCGCCATCCTGCTGGGGCTGTGGCTGCTGCCGAGAACCACGCCGGGCAGGCGCGGCCACCTGGATCTGCCCGGGGTCGCACTGCTGGGGGCGGGGGTGCTGGCGTTCATGCTGCCCCTGGTGCAGGCCGAATCGGGCGGACTGCGGCGTCTGTGGTGGCTGTTCCCGGCCGGTGGGCTGCTGCTGTTCGCGTTCGCCCGCTGGGAGATCCGGATCGCGGCCCGGGGCCTGGAGCCGCTGGTCGACCCCCGTCTGATCACCTCCGTCCGCGGGTACGCCGCCGGCGCCGCCCTCGCCACGGTGTACTTCGTCGGCTTCAGCGGCATCTGGCTGGCATTCGCCCTCTACTTCCAGGACAGCCTCGGCTATTCACCGCTCAAGTCGGGCCTTGCGGTGACGCCCTTCGCCGTCGGCTCGGCCATCGCGGCCGTCGTGGCGAGCAGGCTCGTCGAGCGGGCGGGGCGGCTGCTGACGGTCCTGGGCCTGACCGCGGTGGCCACGGGCCTCGGCGCCACGGCCCTGCTGCTGTGGCTGGTCCCGCCCGGAACGGCCGAGTGGGTCCTGATACCGGCGCTGCTGGTGAGCGGGTTCGGCAGCGGTTTCGTGATCTCGCCCAACGTGACCATGACCCTGCGGGACGTACCGGTGAGCATGGCCGGGGTGGCCGGCGGCGCTCTGCAGACCGGGCAGCGGATCGGCGCCGCCGTGGGAACGGCGGTTCTGCCGGGGCTCTACTACCTTGTCCTCGGTCACGCCACGGCCCGCGTGGCGATCGCCCTGGCCGTGGGAGCCGGCATCGTGGCGGTCCTGGTCTCCCTGGCTCTCGCGGTGGGGGACTGGCGGGCGGACCGGAGCGAGGCCGCCGAGCCCGTGACGGACCATTGAGGTCATCCGGACGCCTCGGCCACGCCGTCGACCTCACGCATGTACAGCGTGGCCAGCTGGACGCGTGAGCGTACGCCGAGCTTCTCGAACGCGTGCCGTACATGGCTGTTGACCGTGTGCGGGGACAGGAAGAGCCGCTCGGCGACTTCCCGGTTGGTCTCCCCGCGGGCGACCAGACGCACCACTCCCAGCTCTGCGGGCGTCAGCCCCCTCCACCTCCGCTCCGGACCGTCGCCACCGACCGCCGCCGGTTTCGTCCCGAGGGTGCGCAGCCGGCCGCGGACACGTCGGCAGTCCCCGTCGGCCCCGCACGCCGTGTAAAGCTCCAACGCCGCTTCATAGTGGGAGCGCGCGGCGATCGGGTCGCCCGCACCCGCGGCCGTCCCGGCGTCCTCCAGGGCTCGGGCCGCCAGCAGCGGGCGGTCGCCGGCGTACCGGTCCGCGATCTCGACCAGCCGCTCCGCACTGGCCTCCAGCAGGCCCCGCGCATGGTCGGCCGCCGTCCGGAACAGCGGGAACCGGGGACAGCGCCGTGCGCGGGTCTGCGCGAACTCCACCGCTGAGGAGGCGATGTCGCCTTCGCCGACGGCGAGGGCCGCGCGCACGAGGAACACGATGTCCCCCGGGTCCAGGCATGCGGTGTGCAGGAAGCCGCGGCGCAGCAGGGCGGCCGCGCCCCGCAACTGGCGCTCGGTGGAGGGCACTTCGCGGGTGACCGCGCAGACCAGTGTGACCCAGGCACCGACCCTGCGCCGTTGCGGGCCCTCTGCGGTCAGGTATTCCTCGCCCGTGGCCGTGCAGGCCTCCAGCATGTTGTCGTCGCCCGTGTGGGAGGCCACGCGTACAGCCGTGCACAGCAGGTCCTCCTCGCTGACGGCGGATCCGCCGGGGACGGCCGAGACCTTCTGCGCCGCCGTGAGCTCCGCGGCCGCGTCGGCCAGTCGGCCCGCGTCCAGCAGAAGCCGGGCCCGCCTGGCCCGCCACACCGGCACAAGGGCACGCCGGCCGCGTTGCCCGGCCTCGGACAGTCCGGCCTCCACCAGCCCCATGGCGGCCGCGTCGTCCGAGGCCACCGCCAGCAACGAGGCGCGCCACGCGGTCGACAGCGCCACTTCGACGAGGCCGGCGGCGCGCGGCGGGTGCAGTTCCGCGATGCCCTCGGCCGCGGTCTCACTGTGTCTGAGCGCCTCACCCCAGTTCTGCCGGTGACAGGCGCTCATCGACCGGAGCGTCCGGTGGGTGAGTTCGCTCACCGGGTGTGTTCCGCGTGTGCGCGCCAGCGTGCCGGCCACGGCCCCTCCGGCCTCCTCGACCTCGCCTTCCAACAGCCGGTACAGCAGCGTCACCGACATCAGCTGGTCCTTGAGCGACACAGGTACGTCTCGGCGCCGGTGCACCAGACGCAGATGAGTCTGCGCGTACGGCAGGGCGCCGCCCATCCGCGTCAGGTGCAGGCACACCTCGGCGTGCGTGATCGGGTCCGGCGGCGCCTGGAGGATGTCGAGGGCCAGCGCACGGGCTTCGCCCGCCCGCCCGATCTGCCACAACAGGGGCACCAGCCGGGCCGACAGCCGCAGCCGATCGGCCTCGGAGTCGTCGCACAGGGCTATGGCCCGCTTCAGATGGGCGGAGGCCGGGCCCGGTGCGAGAGGCGCGAGCGTCTCGGCGGCGTCGCGCAGGATCTCCACCGCGCGCAGGTCGCCGGGTTCGGCGACCTCCGCGACCTCGGCGGCCAGCGACGCCGTCGGCACACCTTCCTTCAGCCGCAGGTCCACGGCTCTCCGGCGAACGGCGAGGCGCACCGGCTGCGGCACAGTGGCGGCCACCGCCTCGCGTACCGCCGGGTGGGAGTACGAGAGCCGGTGGGCCCCCGACTCCAGCAGTCGCGCGGCGAGCACCTCTCGCAGAGGTCTGAGCAGCGCGGACTCCCGGCGGCCGAGGAGCCGGGCCAGGTGCCGGACGGTGAGCGTGCCACCGGGGAGGGCAGCCATCAGAGCCAGCTCCCGCCCCTCCTCCGTCAGTTGGTCCAGGCGCCGGGACACCAACGCACCCACGACCGCCGCTTCGGCGTGCGGCCCGTCCTGCCGGTCGTCCTTGCCGTGCTCGGCGAGCTGTGCGCAGGCGTGCCGTACGACAGCGGGCAGGCCGTCCAGATAGGGCAGGTACGGTTCCGCCGCCGCGGCGCGCGTGCCGAGCAGGTCGCGGACCATGTCGTGGACCGCGGGGACGGCAAGAGGCGCCGGCTCCAGGTGTTCGGCGTGCCCGGCGAGCAGGTCGAGGCGAAGCGATTGGGCGGCCGGCCTGTCGGTGTGGGACCGTGCGGCGACCAGCCACAGGACCGGGCGGTCGGCCAGTTGGGCGGTGAGCGTGCGGATCGCCAGGAGCGTGAGCTCGTCGCAGTCGTGCAGGTCGTCCAGGACGACGACGACCCGCCCCGCCACGGTGAGGGACCACAGCCTGTCCCTGGTTTCCCGCAGCAGCCAGAAGACATCGTGCTGTCCGTAGCCGCGCTCGCGCAGGCCGCGGACGAAGGCCGGATCCCCGTCTCCGGTCAGCGCGTCGAGCAGCGGGGCCAGCGGCGTGAGCGCGTTGCAGGACGAACCGGAACCGATCAGGACACGCGCGCCGGTCAGGGCGGCCTCTGCCACGGCGAATTCCAGCAGACGCGACGCGCCGACGCCGGCCGGTCCGTCGATCAGGACCACTCCGCCGTCTCCGTGCCGGACCAGCCGGCGGATGCGCCGGATGAGTCGCGCCTGCTCCACGTCCCGTCCGCGCACCGGGAGCGGGGACACACCGTCGGTTGAGCCGAGCGCCGGCAGGGATGCGTCGATGGCCTGACTCAAGGCAGCCTCCATTGGTCCGTGTGCGCTGCGACGGCACAGGCACGATCCGTGGGTCTCCGGTACCCGGGACCGAGAGCACGGGTGAGGGCACCGGTGAGGAACACTTCAGGGCTCGCGAAACGGTTCTTCCGCGACCACGCAACATGATGGGCAAATCGGGGCAGAAATAGCTGTCGAGGCCGCCTGATACAGGGCCTGGGCCCTCCCGACCAGGCGCGTGGGGACAACCCCAGGCATCGCCACCGCACCCCCTGGGGCGAACCCGACACCCGTCGGAAGGCGCAGGCGCGGTCGCGAGACCGCGACGAGACGTTCTCGCAGCTCCGCGGCTGCGTCTGTGGGGTTGTCCCGAGCCCGCCGCAGGGTCGACCCGACCGGGAAGTCCCGAAGGCACTACAGCAGCACACCCCGTGAGTACAGAGAATGTCAGTGCCACCCTGATCCGTCGCAAGACTCGCACGAGGATGGCCGGCCCCCCCCGTTGTTCCTGAGCGGCGGGCGGTTCGCGGAGGAGGCCCGGGCCCGCAATTCAGTCATATGACAGATACGAACCCGGAGGCCGTGTGGCGATGATGTGAAGAAGTGCTGGGTGTGCTGAGCACAGCCAGCCTGAAAGATGGGGAAGTGACCGGATGACTCAGCTGGAGACGGTGCGTGTGGACGCCCAATCCGTTCAGCGCGACGCGGCGCTGCCGAGGACGGTCACGACCGCGACCACGCGCGGGGCGCTGCTGGGCGGGGCCGTGGTCTCGGTGGCCGTCGGTCTCGCCCTGCTGGTACTGCCTTCACCGTCATTGCCCGCAGTGGGCGCACTCCTCGGGGCGCACGCCGCCGTCCAAGGCGTGCTGCAACTCGTCAGGGTGCAGGAGTCACCGCTCCTCGCACTCGTGCGCTGGCTTCTGGCTGCCGGAGCGCTGGTGGTGATTCTGCTGGCGGCGGCCATGTTCCGGGGGTACGCGGACTCTGTCTTCCTCCTCGGCCTGTGGACGGGATTCAGCTGGCTGCTGCGCGGGTTCGCCATGGCCGTCTCGACGACGCCGGCCTCGGTGAGCCATGTGTTCGTCTACGACGACCTCCTCAACGCTGTGATCGTCTCAGCCGGCCTCTTCATGACCGCCTTCCCCTTTTCGTCCCTCGGCCAGTTGGTGGGGATCTCGGGGGCCTTGCTGATCGTCGTCGGGCTGATGGAGGCGCTTTCCGCTGCGCGCAGGAGGCCGCAGGCTCTCCGCGCGCTCGACTGACCTCCACGACCTGACCCACACATGATTCCCCTGTTCGCCCGCGGGCGCAGTGAGCCATCGATGCTCACCGGCGACCGGCTGGTTGTGCCTTTCGGAGGTAACAGATGAAGAAGTGCCACCTGGCTCTTGGCATCACCCATTGGGTTGCCCACCGCCTGGCCCTGCCGATCACCTGCGAGTTCTCTTTCAGCGCCAAGGACCCGTGCGCCGTCACCCTCATCTTCGACGCGGAGAGCGAACGGCCGGTGCGCTGGGTCTTCGCACGTGAGTTGCTCGCCGAGGGCCTCACCGGCTTGGCCGGGGGCGGCCACGCCGTGCTGTGGCCGGGGACGGACGCCAGCGGTCAGGCCAGTCTGTGGGTCGAGGTGGGCGCAGCGCGCACGGCACTTTTCGAGATACCCGCGGAACCGGTGGCCACTTGGCTGGCTGACACGTACACCACGGTTCCACGTGGGCAGGAAATGGCTGGAGTGGACTGGGACGGCCTGACTCAGCTCATCAAATAAGAAGTTTGCATCGGCACGCTCAGTGAGTCAGTGGCTGGTTCGATCCCGGTTCAGGTGTGTCAAGTGCTGACACCTTCCCGGGCCAGGCATGCATACCAGGCGTAGTATCTGTGCCAGCGCCTGAGTCACGTCACGTCTCCTCAGGTGCGCTGCGGATGCACACTCGTGCCTTCGTCCGAGAGCCGAACCACGGAGGTCACGGTATGGCTGGTGCCCAGACCACTACCGAGCTAGTGACGCATTACAGCTCGCAGTTTTCCACTGATCTCGAACGGAACACGCAGGAACAGGATAAAATCCGGGCCGAGATCGAAGAGCTCAAAGGCCGCCTCCAGACTTTGCAGCACGACCACTCTGTGCTGGCCACCATGAGGAATGCGCTGGAGAGTGGGATTCCGCTGCAGCAGAATCCCTCGCCGGATGCCGACGATTCCTATGACTATGGACTGCCGGTCGGCGCTTCCGGAGTGGCGCGACGAAAGCAGTACAAGACAACGCTGGTGGCACTGATCCGGGCCTATCTGGCTGAGCAGGCCGAGCCGTGTTCGGCGGCGGAGGTCGCCACCGCCCTGAGCGAGGCGCACCCGGACCGCGTCATCAAGACGACCGTGGTCCGCACCACCCTGGAGGGGCTCGTCGCACGCAGCAGCGCTCAGCGTCTCAAGCAGGGTCACTCCGTCTTCTATGCCGGCCTGGACCCTGATGGCGCAGACTCCGACGAGGGCGGCGGAGGGGAGAGCGCGGAGGGTTGAGCGCTCTGGCGCCGCCGGCCGCCGGCCGGTGATCAGGGGGCCGACCACCCGCATGGGTGCGGTCCCCTGAGCACAAGTGTGTAGTTGTCATGCCCATGATGTCATGATGACGCATTCTTGCGCGGAATTTCTTGGGATATCAGTCATCTGACCGATGTAGCCGTCCCCGCTCTCGAAGAACGATGAGGAGACGGAAAGCCCCGTCCTCTGGACAGATATTCGGACCGTCCGGGGGAGGAAGGAGGAAGGCGATGCGAACCAGTCTGATTCCGCTTCTGAGCGACTGGGAATGGCAGGAGAAAGCGGCTTGTCGTGGGATGGACAGCTCGATGTTCTTCTCTCCTGCGGGCGAGCGTGGCCGCAGGCGCACACGGCGGGAGGAGCGGGCCCGCAGGATCTGCGGACGGTGCGAGGTCGTGGAGGAGTGCGGCGCCATGGCCCTGGACTACAAGGAGCACTACGGAGTGTGGGGAGGTATGTCCGCCGGTGAGCGGCGGGACGTCCTCGGCTCGGCCCCGGGACCCGCCCCGATGACATCGTCCCCAGGCCCAGCACGACCGGGACCGGCGCCTTCGGCGGCGTAGTCGTGAGCCTCGTAGGTGGCAGCGGCATCCCCGGGCGGTCCGCTTCTGTTGCCGGATGACGTGGGCGTGGGATGCCACGACCCGGCGCGCCGTTCTGGTCCCCCAGCCCCCCCCCCCCACCCAAAGACCAAAACCACCCCTCCCTCCCCCCCCCCCCCCCCCCCCCCCCCCCCCCCCCCCCCCCCCCCCCCCCCCCCCCCCCCTCCCCCCCCTCCTTTC
>NZ_JBHVIX010000051.1:0-18830 GCF_042799415.1 Streptomyces sp. NPDC057694 | reverse complement strand
GTCGCCAACCTCGCCCTCTTCCTCGCCACCAACCAGTCCAGCTTCATCACCGGCACCGAAATCTTCATCGACGGCGGCGCCAACCAAATCTAAAAACCCACACAAAAAACAGCACCACACAGCACCACACACGGCACGGGCCGCGGCACCCCCACCGCGGCCCCCGCCCACCCTGCGGGCGGCTGCGCACCAGCGGCATCGCCACTGGTCGGCGAGGGAAACATGGTGCCGTCGATGGCCGAGGCCGCGCCTCCGACCACCACGGGAAACACGCCTACGTGCACCTCGGCACCGTCACCCTTGCGATTCTCACCATCTCGCTCCGTACACGAGGCCGCTCCACCCACTCGGGGGACGTAACCACCCAGCCATAGGCCTCGTGACCCAGAACCCCACTCCGGAGTAAGTGATGAATCAACTTGTTGATGGCGTGGAATCCGAAACACCCCGCTGGCTGACGACGACTGAGGAACGGGCCTGGCGGGGGATGCTACGTGCGCTCGAGCGCCTGGTCACACAAACCGGGCGACCACTGCAGAGCCAGTTCGGTTTGTCAGCCGCCGACTACACGGTGCTGGCCGAACTGACCCGTGTCCCCGGCGGTCGGCTGCGCGTCGTAGAACTTGCCAAAGTGCTCGGGTGGGAGAAGAGCCGGGTGTCCCACCACATGACCCGTCTGGTCAAGCGTGGTCTGGTCAGCCGGGAGGGGTGCGCCGACGACCGTCGCGGGGTCTTTGTGCAGGTGACCCCAACAGGCTATGAGGCTATAGCGGAAGCCGCCCCGCACCACGTCGATGATGTTCGCCGTCTCTTCCTCGACCACCTCACCCCTGAGCAGGTTGCCTGTCTGGCCGACATAGCCGACACGCTGGCGGACAACCTCACACAGCCCCCGGCTCAGCCAGACCTGTCCCTGTCATGAGCGGACAGAGCGTCCCTGAGACCTCCACGTGAGGTGATGCCGAGCTTCGGGTAGATCTGGTACAGGTGGGCACCGACAGTGCGGTGTGAAATGAGAAACCGCTCGGCGATCTGCTTGTTCGACATACCGGAAGCGGCCAGTTCCGCGATCTCACGCTCCCGTGGCGTGAGGTCCGCCGCTCCCCCGCCATCCGGTTGGGGAACATGAGAACCGACGGCCCGGAGTTCTTCCTCCGCCCGCTTGCTCCATGGCAGGGATCCGAGTCGCTGGAACGTGTCCAGTGCGGACCTCAGAGGCTCTTTGCACTCGGTCGCCGCCCGGGCACGGCGCAGCCGCTCCCCCTGCGCCAGTTGCACGCGTGCCCTGTCGAAAGGAAAGACGGCAGCGGCGGGCAGGGACAGCGCCTCCTTGAAGAGTCGCGCCGCTGTGCCATCGTCCTCCTCGACGAGAGCCGCGGCGCCACGCGCCAGAAGCGCCAAGCGAGGAGAGAGCGCTTCGACACTCGATGCGTGGACCGCGCGCACCTGCTTGACCGCGTCCTCTCCGCGGTTGCAGCGCAGCGCCGCCTCTACGAAGTCGAAAAACAGCCGACAGGCCACCTGTGAGTTCGCGAGTTCTCCCGCTGCGCCCACCGCAAGAGCGTGATGAAGAGACTCCTCGTAATCTCCCGCCGCAAGGTGGGCGAGCGTACGAACCTGCTCGGCATACTGAATGATTGCCTGCAGACCGCGCGGCGCCGCCCAGTCATACATGCGGTCGGCCAACGCGTGAGCGGTGTCGACATCTCCCTGAGACGCCGACACCAGACCTTTGCTGTACTGGAAGTACCAGGCGAAGAAGGAGTATCCAGACTCCTCGCACAGCCCGAGTCCTTCGTCGGACAGCTCTGCGGCCTCGCTCCAGTTACCCGTGTGATAGGCGCCCAGGGCCAGGTGCAGCAGTACGCCCAGGTGTCGGCGGGCCGGTCCCCCGGTCCGGCCCTGCCGGAGAACGCGCAAGGACGGTTCGCGGACCGCCGAGAGGCGGTCCGAGGGAACGGCGACGGTGCCGATGCGCACGATCTGAGCGGGGTCGCTCTCTCTCACCGCGTCGCCGGTGATGTGGTCGAGCTGTCGTAGCGTCGCCGGTCCGGTGTGGGCGGGGTCCGAGTACAACTGGCCGAGGACGGAGAGCAGCGCCGGCGGTTCCGGACGCACCCTCGACAGCAGAGTGTGGAAGCGGCCCCACAACTCTTCCGTTCCCTCGTAGATGCACAGCAGTGAGAGGAGGTGCAGTGCGTCGATGAGGGCGGGGTTGTCGGCGTCGTAGCCGTGGGTGCCCTCTTCGATGGCCCCCACGAGAATGCGATGGGCGGTACTCACGTCGCCGTCGCTGTTGAGCAGCAGTTGCACCGTGGCGGCGGCGAAGCGGAGCGAGTTGCTGTGCTCCGGAGCCGCCTGCCGGGCGTTCTCCAACAGTTCCGAGGCGCTGTGCAGTGCTCCGGTCGCCTCGGCTCCGAGGTATGCGGCCTCCGCCAGCCGTCGGGCACGGTCCAGGCCCAGCGGGCTGAGGTCCGCAGCCCGCGTCAGCGACGCGATGGCGGCCACCGCGTCCCCACGGCCCGCAATGCTGTGCGCCACTTCTTCCAGCAACGCGGCCACCTGCTCGTCGGGTTCGAGCGCCGCTTCTCCGAGGTGCCAGGCCCGAGATTCGGGCTGGTGGCTCAATACCTGCGACAGAACGCTGTGGGCCGCCCGGCGGCTACTGCTGGTGGAAGCCTCCACCACAGCCGAGCGGATCAGCGGATGCCGGAATACCAGGTGCCGGGTTCCGCGGTCCACGTGGACAAGCTGATCCTGCTCGGCGGGGACCAGGTCTTCCAGGCTGGCGTCTCCCTCCATGGCGCGCGCGGAGGCGTGCAGCACGCCCAGGTCTCCGCTGCCGTCCAGGGTGGCCAAAAGGAGTAGATTCTGCGTTTTTTCGGGCAAATGCCTGATACGGGAGACGTAAAGAGACTGCAGACGCTGGCTGAGCGGCAGAACTTTGGGAACGGCCTCGAGCGCGGCGGGTTGATCCGCAGGTAGTGCGTTGGGAAGTTCGAGCAGAGCCAGAGGATTGCCCTGTGCGGCGTTCAATACTCGTCGCCGTATCTGCCGACCGAGCCGGGGGAAGCGCGCGTCGACCAGGTGACCTGCCGACTCGGCGTCCAGAGGCGGAAGTTCGTAGGTCGGCAGGCCGCCACTTTCAAAAAATCCACCGGCGCCGGAGCGCATCGTCGCAATGAACCTGATGCGCGTACCGGAAAGGCGTCGGGCGATGAACCCGAAGACCGCAGCACTCACCCGGTCCACCCAGGGCAGGTCGTCGACGGCGATCAGAACCGGTGTCTCGCCGGCCGCATCCTGCAGCGCGGCCAGTGCCGCGTTGAAGACGACAAGACGTTCGGGAGGCTGACCGGCACCGAAGCCGAGGGCAATGTGAAGAGCTTCCCGGTGTGCGCTGCCGAGGGCCTCGACGGTGTCCTTGAGCGGAAGAAGCGCCTGGTTCAGAGCCGCGTAGCTGATGTCGGCTTCGAATTGCACTCCGGCGACGCGCAGCACGCGTGCACCGGCGTCGGCCGCGGACTCGGCGATGGCGTCGAGCAGCACTGTCTTGCCCACGCCCGGCTCCCCTGACATCAGCAGGGCCCCACCGGAATACGGATAGGCGAGGAAAGCGGAGATGCGTTCCAGTTCCTGTTCGCGTCCTATCAGAAGATCGGCCGCACCCGTGTGCAGAGGATCACTGAAGCTCACCCGACGCCCTCACATTCGCGCTGCGGCATGGGACAGGGCTGCGCGACGCGGATCGGATGGGCCACTGCGAGGTCTGTGCACCGACGGCCCGTCCGGCCTCTGCACTCCGCAGCCTCTCCCCGCTGATGAAGCAGCACCGCACCCGAGGCGCATCTGTCATTTGACTTATGGGCTGTGACATTAACATGTGCACGAGTGGGAGTAACTGCGCAGGTCGGGCCTTTGGGAGGCTTCGCTCTTGACACCGTGACTTGTCGCCCATCCGACGCGGAGGGTCAGTGAGTCTGAGACGGGTGAGTTCACTGCGGGTCATGTGCCCGACGATCTTGGTCAGCGGGCTGAACGGAGTGCGTGTTGATCTCGTTCCTGGCGACCCAGTGGGCCAGCCGGTCCAGGCGGGCGTTGAGCAGCTGCTCGGCCGCGTGCTGCTCGGCCGCTCGAGCGGCTCTTTCCGCGTCGCGCTTCGGTGCGCGGGAGAACCGTTCGCGGTGCGCCGCATAGGCCGCGTCCCCGGCCGCGACCGCGGCTTGCGAGCGGGCCAGGGATTGCAGGGCTGCGTGCCTGCGCTCCATCCGGATCCGGCGTGCGACCTGCTCCTCGGTCTCGGCACGTGCGGCCGAACCGTCGCTCCGCAGCGCGGCACGCTCGCAGGTGCGGGCCAGCAACGCGTGGGTGTCGGCCGTGCACTGCTCGACCAGAGCGGCAACGTGATCGGCATCGGTGCACTTGGTACGCACCGCGACCGCCAGTTCCACCGCGTCGTGCAGCAGGCGCTCGGTGCTCTCGCGGCTGGCGCACGTCGGGCAGTGTCCGGCGGCGTTCGGGGCGCCACAGTCTCGGCACGGCTGGGCCTGCGCCTGTGCCGCGGCGACCGCGGCCGCTGCGTGCTCCTGCTGCTCTCGTGACCGGCGTGCCTGCAGTGCTGCAGTGCGCTGTTCCCGTTCCACGGCGATCTGCTGATGTCTGCGGGCCAGACTTTTGGCGTCGGTTCGTTCGCGCAGCTGTTCCTCGACGATGCGCCGACGGTCGGTGGGTGTCAGGTGTGGCAGTTCCCGCGTGATCCGTGCGGCGATAGTGGCGCGGTGGGCCCGCCGCAGATGGATCACGTTGATGCAGTTCTCGCAGTCGGAGCCCGTGTCGAGGCGGATCCCGTCATCACAGCGCGGGTCCGGGCATGAGGAGCGCTGTACCAGGCCTCGGCGGATCAGCCATGGATAGGGCTGGTCGACCAGAGCTTCGCCGCCGGTTTCCCGCAGTCGGTCACCAAGTCGGTCGGCCAGCAGCCGAGGGCCCTGCGCCGGGTGTCCGGTCAGGCCTCTGAGCCGCTGCAATTCCGCTTGTGCGGCAGCTTCGACCTGTCTTTTCTGCCACGGGGACAGGCGCTCCCACAGCGGGGCGACGGGAGCCAGAGCCAACTGCACATCAAGGTCATCGGGCGGAGAGACACGCCTGGGGCGCGGAACCTTTTCGGCCGAAACAGCCCCCGAGCGCTGCCCAGCACCGCAACCGTCGGACGTCTGCCGGTCCTGGTCGGCCATCGGGAAAGCATCGTGCTGTTCCCCGCGCAGCGGGCTTTGTTCCGCAGTCGCAGCCTGGGCCCTGCCACCGGAGCTCAGCTTCTTGTCCACCCGGTTCTCGCGCACGCACTCGCGTTCCGGCTGACGGTCCTTACCCCCACGGCCTGTGCCGGAAAAACCACAAGAGACCTGCACAAGAGCTGAGGGGGTAACCACTGGGGGGTGGATAGCGTGGTGCTCTGCACCACCGGGACGTTCTGTGCTTACGGCCTCAGGCACATCTTCTGCACCACATTCCCCAGCAGGAACGCAGGATCCGTCGGCACCAGCCCGAGCATGATCCCTGACTGCACCAACAGGACGCTGCGAAAACACCGGTTGACTGCTGGGGACCACCTCCACAGAGCACAAACGGCGGCCGTAGGCCTGCGCGACGGGCAGCAGCATGACCCGCCCCCGCCCTTGCAGCCGGGTCGCGGTTTCCCGGCGGGTGCGTGCCACCACACCGGCTTTCGTCAGCCGCGCCAGCACTTTGCGCGCAGCTGCCGGACTGCATCCCAGCAGCCGGGCCAGTGTGGCTGCGCCACGGCCCTCCCGTGTCTTCACCGAGCCGCCGCACAACTGCAGCCAGCCTGTCGCCCGAGTGTTCAGCACCAAGAGCAGCAGGCCGAGCCGGTCTGTTGCCGCGCCCCTTCCCTGTCGCTGGGCAAGCAGTCCGGGTGGCGTGGCCGGCCTGCCCTTCGGCGTCCAGCCAGGCCCGAAGAGGGCCTCACACAGACGCAGCAATGTCGCCAACTCCGCCTGGGACAACGCCAACGGATGTGCCACTCCCCCTGCCTTACGCGCTTTCCACAGGGGCATGAGCAGGCAGTCGAGCCCGGTCGGGCGGCCTTGGGAGTTGCGTACCTCGCTGGTGTGCAGCGCGTCCGCGGCGCGGAGAGGCGGCAGGACCTTGTGATGAACCGTCGACTCCGACATGCCCAGCCATCGGCCGAGCTCTTCACCCCAGATCGAGGCCATGTTGTCCCGCTTGCCGCCCCTGGGGGCGCGGGACTTCGCGTACAGCACCACGGCAGCCAGCTTCGGCGCGTCCTTGAGGTGGGCGATGGACGGCTCCGCCAGCAAGGCCAGCACCGCGGCGCGAAGCCGAAGCCGCATTCCGCGCCTCAGACGCAGGGGATGTGCCAGGTCGTCGTGGCTCGGTTGCTGTGTGCTCGGCAACGGCCGGAAGGCGGCGCGGTGCTCCTGAAGGGGCGTACTGCCGTCCATGACGGTGTCGACGGGGCGCGTCAGGACAGGGGCTGTGGCCGAGGCCCTCACTGGAGGCCTCGCACTTCCGGCAGCGCCGTGCTGTGGAGGTGGCTGGCGGCGAGCCTCTGTTCGTCGCCAGCCACGTAAAGCAGGGTAATTAGGGCATAGCGTTTGTTTTCAGCGGATTTCGTGTCGTCTGCGGGCAGCAAAAACACAGCCCTGGCGGGGGTGGCTATAATGAGCTCCAGAACCAGAGAACGGAGTTGGGAAACCCTCATCGCGACTCGTCGGCCCGGGCAGGACGGAGCGAGTAGGTGGGGGACGGTATTCAGTTGGTGATCAAGTGCCGGCTGTGACTCCTTCTTCGAGTCGTGTGGGGCCTGGGAGCGTGAATCCCTGGCCCCACACGCGGTTTCATGGGGCTGTCTGCCGCATGTCCGGTCCTCGGGGACCGCGTCTTGTCAGGTCTTGTCAGGTCCTTGTTATGCCGCGCTGCGGCCGCTGGGCCGGCGGCGGCGGCTCTTGAGCGCTCCTATGGCATCCGGGAGTTCGGCGATCCACACTCCGATGGGGATGCGGATGGCAGTGCGGCCTCCGAGCTGCTCGAGGTCGAAGGCCGCGCGCTCCCCTGGTGTGGTCACCAGGTGCACGGAGTCCTCAAGGACCCACAAGATGGTGTCCTGGGTGGTCTTGGCATCGGAAACCGCCTGGCGCGCCGCTTCGACGGCTGACGACTGCCAGAGCATGAGGTCCTGACGTGCGCTGCGGGGCCTGCGCGTTCCAGGCCAGACGATCTGCGAGACGAACGCGAAGACACGCAAGGCGACGACAGAGTCCTCGAAGTGAGGCTCGGTCAGTACTCCCTGGTCTCTGGCCTTCCAGGCCCACGACTCGCTGAGGCCTGCGGCTGTAGCAACGGCGCTGGTGCTCAGGTGCCCTGGCGGAAGCGTCACGGTCGTGTCTCCTGACAAGTCTACTGATCGTGATCACACCTTAGCGCAGAAAGACGAGGTTCTTCTCTCGTCACTAGAGGAACGGCGTGTCCCTTGGATGGCCAAAAAGGGCGTGAACGGCCTTTTTTGAGGGACCGTCACCGCAGCAGCCGCGTATGACGCTAGGGATTGCTCTAGTGACACATGGATCGTGAGAGAGTGAGTTAGATCGATTGATTGATTGCTCTATCGTTCGATACAGCGTTGCACTCGACGTTGCACTTATGGGCTGAGCTGGGACTTCATCAACAACAAAGAGGGGTTGGTCACGGCGTGTGTGCCGTGACCAACCCCTCCGGAATGAACAGGAGTTGAAAGAAGCCCTTGTTAACGCTGCCGGACGGGCCGCTGCAACGGGCCCTCGTTCTCGAGCGCATCCAGGTAAGCCTCCACATGAGCGGAGACCACCAGCGTTCCCTTCCGCCCGAAATCTGCCTGCTGCAACTCCCCGTTCAGCGCGGAGACCCACGCATGAGCCGTCCGTCCGATGCGGTACGACGACGGCTGCGTGGCCTCCGACTCCCACAGCCGCTCCGTGGCGAAGTCCGTCGCCTGATCGATCCAGCGATCCACATTCCCCGTCACGTTGCGCAGAGCAGCGTCCAGATAGTGCCCGATCGCCAACTGCCGGTTCCCACTGCTGAGACGGTCATCGTGCAGCCGCTGTTTCAACCGCACCAGCACATCGGGAGCCAGACGAAAACCGTAGGACTTCCACTGCGAGGAGCGCATCTTGGCGTCCGCAAAGCTCTCATGCACCGCTGCGTGGGCCCAGACAACCTCGCTGGATCGCTGCGGCAGCACATCAGGAGCGGCATTCGACTCCTCATTGGCTTGCTTGCTGCGCCGCGGCGCAGGAGCAGCAGGCTGTGAGGCCGGCGCCGACCGGCGTGCCGCCGGACGCTTGGGCTCTGCCTGATCAGCCGGTTCCCTCACCTGCACGGCGGTCTTCGTCCGCGCGAAGCCCTCCTCGGGCTCCTGCGGCACTGAGGCTTTGGGCTGCGCTGCATCGCTGAGGGGCTTGTTGGCCGACGGAGCCGGCTCGTGCGGCTGTTCCGGCAGGAGAACCGGCGAGGCAGGCTCGACCTCCGGTTCTGCTGCCGGCTCATCCGGGGGTTGGGCGACCGACGGTGACGCCCCTAGACCTGCTCCCCCACCGATGAACGACCGGCCGGCGACATCATCGGCTCCGGACAGAAGCCCCTTGACCAGCGCCGCGCCCCCGGCCTTGAACTGCTTCTTCTGCGCCGTCTTCTTCTTCGGGGCGTCATTCATCGGCGCCCTCGCTCTCGATCCTCTCCGGCGTCTGCCACTTCTGCGCCGGAAGTTGCATGCGCTCGACGATCTGGCCCATGAGTTCGCTGTACATCTTGCCGGGCGTGTGATTCGCGAAGCGGATGACTGCCGGGATGCCGTACGCGAAGGAGTCGCTGATGCGGTTGTCCTGGCGGATGTCCGTCTGGAACGGCAGAAGGTCCGCATCGAGCATGCCGTTGCGGATGTTGACCTCTTGTGCCTTCCATCGAGAGGGCGGATTCGAGCGGTTGAGGACAGCACCGAGATACTGGGGGTCGCACTCGCCGGTGGTGCGGTCCTTGACGTAGCGCACCGTGCCGCGTGTAGCTGCGGCTCCCTTGAGGGCCGGGTATTCGGGTACGCACACCGTGATCACGAAGTCGGCGGCGGCCAGAGCGGTCGCGGACAGAGAGGACACGGCCGGGGGCGTGTCGATGACGACGAAGTCGAAGTCACTCTCCACCTCCATCAGCATCCGCCGCAGTATGGGAGTGGCCTGGAACCCCTTCTTGTGGATGAGGTCCTGGGCCGCCGTCATGGTCGACTCCTCACAGGCCAGCAAGTGCAGGCTGCCTGCGTCTTCCCACTCATCGAGGAGGTCGCTGCGATCGAACCAGATGTTCTCCAGCGACATCTTCATACCCTGCAGGCGGGCCTGGAGGATCCAGCCCAGAGAGCGTGCCAGCTGATCCTCCCCCGCGAGGTTCACGCCGACAGCGGTTCCGGCCTGGGCTTGGGGGTCGAGGTCGACCGTCAGCACGCGGGCACCAGCCAGAGCGAGACCTGCCGCGAGATTGACGGTTGTGCTGGTTTTACCCACGCCCCCCTTCTGCGTAGCCACAGCGATGACCTTCAACGCGCATCCGCCTCTCTCAAGCCTGTCTGATCGATGGGTGACCACGTGTCACGCGGAAGCTCAGCTGCAGTTGAGCCGTCAGTACCGCATTTGAGCAGCCCGTTAGAGCTGTCCATCCGATTTCTGACGATCCGTCCACCAAGCGTTGCTCTAGTGACACCGGGACGTTTGTGCATGACGATAACAGGATTGGCGGCAGGGAGAGCATTGGCACGCCCCGTTATGACGGGCGTTTGACGAAACTCGTAGGCGCCGCTTCCCGGCGGTGACAGACGTGTGAGCGATGGCTGGTCGCGCTGATCACCAGTCTTGCTGAGGCACCGTCACAGGGCGCCATCCGCGATGAGGCGTATGGCGGCCTCTGACGCGATGGGTCGATGGAGAGTTCGATTGTGTCCTCGTCCGTCACTACGTTGAATCGTTCGGCCGTGAAACCGATAGTGCGCTAGAGCGTCAGATGATGCGTTAGATGGTTCGCTGGTTCGACCGCACGTAGGTGAACGCGTCTGCATGACCGACGGACTGATTGCTCGACGGATCGCTTGAAAGTGCGTCTGTACGTAAGCAAGGTGGCTCGATCGATGGATCGATGGACAGCTTGGTTGTCTGATGGTTCGGTCTATCGACCGCTGGACCGTCCGTTGGTTAGATCGATCGTTGGTTAGATCGCCTCAACGCAAGAGAGAGAGAACGCTCGATAGTAAGTTAGAGCGTTAGCCACATCGCAAGATGCATCGTTGGTTGCAGTGCAACATCTATCAGAGTAGAGATCAAAACTCCCTCCGTAATATCCAACGCTCTTCTCTAAGTTGTATCTCACGTTGCTTCAATCGCTGCGTGCTTCGAAGTATCTATCGTTGCACTCGACGGTCGCCGCGCCACAGTTTCGCCGCCGCGGGGATCTTGCATCGTTGTATGCTACGTAGCAGCTATCGTTGCACTTGCGTTAGTGCAGTTCAGAGCTGGTGCGTGCCGCCTCCCGTGACCCGCCACGCCGTGTTCGCGACGCCCTGAACTTCCTCAGACCTTCCGATCGATTCGATCCATCGCAGCCCTGAAGACAGTGACCAAGTCATCCGCCATGCGATACCCCACCGTCCGTTGGTACGACGGCACATCAGGGTCGTACTGGGCCTGCACCGGACTGGGCATCCCGTCGGGCCAGCGTCCCGCGACCGTTCCTCGCGTGATTGCCTTGGTGATCGCTCCCGAGCGGCCACGCAGGGACCCGCTCCCATCGGCCCCGCGAAGCCTCTCGGCGGCAGCCCAGCCGTCGCCCAGAACCGCCTCACGGATCAGCCGGCCAGCTGTCGTCGGAAGATCCCGCAAAAGCATTTCCGCGCGCGGGACCGTCCAGTCCGCGTTCAAAGTGACCGACTCGTGGCTCGCATGACGGCCGATCAGTGCCGCGATCTCCAGGGCCAGGTCCTCAGGGGCGTCCTCGATGATAATGCGCATCGGGCCACCGTCTCATAAAACCCTTGATTAACCCGATCTCGTCATTCCGATGCGGTTGCGCCGGATCGTTTCGGAGGGGCAGTCGGTGGGCCGATCCCGGGTGGCTACAACCATCTGCGGCCATCGCTCGCATCGCCCAGCGGACGCTCCTGTGACGTCGACACGACCTGTGAGAAGGCCCAGCCGCCAAGGAGGCTGGGCCTTCTCACAGTCCGGTGAGTAGTGCGGCGAGGTCGGGTTCAGCTGGCAGAGGCTGCCTGCTTGCGGCGCCGCTCTGCTCTCTTCGTCAGCTCATCCATCATGGCGAAGAACTGAGCGTCGTCCATCTTCCGGTCCAGGAAGAGAGCAGCGTCCAGCCCGTTGTCGTACGGGAACTTCTTCAGGCCGGGGGGCTGCTCACTGACTGCCTGCCGTGGCTCAGGAACGCCGTCTGCGGCAGATGCCGGTGCCCTCTCATCCGCGTCGGTCGCGTCTGCGTCAGCGCTCTGCTCGACAACTTCTGTCGCCTGGCCGCCATCCGCAGGTGCGGAAGCCGGTCCGTCCGTTGCACCGGGGTGCTGCCAATCTGTCGTGGACGGCATCGGCTTTACCGCGGCAAAGCCGGCAGGCGGCTCGTCGGCTACTCCCTCGGCGGCCTGCTCCCCCTCGGGTGAAGGCTTTACCGCGGTAAAGCCCGGGGCTACGACCGGCGGGGTGTGCGGTGCGGCGCGCCTGTCTTCCTTCTCGACGTCGCGTGCGACGAGACGGTTCTCCCAGGCGGTTGCCTGCTCCTCCACCGGAAGTTTGGCCAGTGCTCGCGTCTCACGAACCGGGAGCACTCCGGCGCTGACGAGTTCCTGCAGCTTTGGGGCGAGCCTGAGGAGATACAGCTGCTGGGTGACCCAGCCGGCTGACTTGCCGTAGTGCTCAGCAACCTTGGCCTTGCCTCCCAGCTGGTCGACCATGGTCTGAATACCGATGGCCTGCTCTACCGGATCGAGGTCCTCGCGGTCGTTGTTCTCGGACAACACTGCGTCGAGAAACGTGGCCCGGGACGTGGCGATCGTGTCGTCGACGATGACCTCGAGGGTTTCCAGGCCGGTCACGCGGGACGCCCGATAGCGGCGTTCCCCGTTGGCGATGACGTACCGGTGCGTACCGACAGCGTCGGCTTCGCCTTCCCACAGCTTCAGGTACGCCTCGCGGGTAACCGCGACAGCGGGCTGCAACTGCTTCGTCTTCAGCTTCTGTCCGAACTCCCTGAGATCCGAGTCGGAACCGAAGTTGCGGCGGGGGTTGAACGCGGTCGGTACGAGCTGCTCAAGGGGGAGTGTCCGAAGCCGTGAGTCGGGGGCTCCGGTCGTGGGTACGCCCGTGGCCTGGGCTACCGCCTGGCGGCGGGCACTGACCGAGGTCGTCTGGGTGCCGCCGAATCGGCCGGCGCCCAGCTTGTCCTTCTTCGTCATGCGACCTCCCTCGCCAGGGCACGCATGCTGACCGAGATCTGGCTCTTGGGCGCGTAGGACAGCAGAGGACGCTTCATCCGCACGGCTTCCTTTTGTTCCTTGCGCTCCCCGATGATGCCGACGACCTTGGGATCCTTTATGTCCATCCAGCCTTCGAGGGAAGATGTGGCGATGTAGCCGCGGCGCGGGTCGTAGAGGTTCACGACGAGGCCGAGGTACTCCATGTCGAGGGCCATGTCACCGCGGAGGTCTTCGATCTGGTTGGTGAGCAGGTCGTAGGCGTCGGCGGAGCTGTCCTCCGCCTGGACGACGACGAGGACGCCGGACTGCCCGGGGGGTTCGTTCTCACGTCGGCGTCCGTAGTAGGCGGCGGCGTCCATGCTCAGGCCGAGGCTGGGCGGGCAGTCGACGACGATGACGTCGTAGTCGGATTCCAGCGGGGCCAATGCGCGTTCCAGCGCTGCCTCACGTGCCCGGACGCTGGACAGGCGTACGTCGAGGAGGAAGGCGTCGGTGCAGGCGGGTAGCAAGTGGAGCCGGTCTCCGAACCGCTCCTCTTCGATCTGAACGATGAGGTCGCGGAGATCGCCCTGGGGGTTTCCGCCCATGTGGTTGGTGAGGCTGTCGCCGTCGATCGGTAGAGGCCTCGCGCCGAGTTGGTTGGTGAGGTGGCACTGCGGGTCGAAGTCGACCATGAGGACGCGCAGCCCGAGTCCAGGGAGGTTCTCGACGCCGAGTGGATCGTCGGTGTCGCCCTCCGCGAGGAGTTGCTTGGCGACCTGCACGGGGTGCAGAGCGTCGGGGTCCTCGGCGAGGGCTTCGCTGAGGCCTGCCGTGATTGCGGTCTTGCCGACGCCGCCCTTCTGGTTGCACACGACGATGCGGCGGGTGATGGCCGGGCGGGCGACGTCGGGTGCCGGGTGGGTGTCGAGCCAGAGCCGCACGGCCTGGGCCAAGCCTTGGGTAAGCGAGACACCTCGCTGCTTGGCTGTGGCCTTGAACTCTGCCCACTGGCTGGGCGGAAGGAAGGTGGCGAAGGAGTCGGCGCCGGAAGTGTCGACGGTTTCCGGGGTGGAAGCGAGCGCGGTCCAGGCGCTGAGCCCCTGTTCGACGGCGGCCTGAATCTCAAGTCCGTGCTGGGCGGTTCGGATTTTGAGTTGCTGCCGGAGCCATCCCGGCAGCTTGGAGACGACCTTTTCCCGGTCGCCGGAGGTGGCTGGAGAACTCATAGGCGACACCTTACTAACGTCGCACCTCAAGTCCAGCATCGACACGTTAGTTTAACGTCTCATCAGGCTTTACCGCGGTAAAGCCCGATGACTGGTCTGTCGGCGCTGCGCCGACAGCTTCCGCGTGGCCGTATTGGCGTCAGACTCGACCCACACTGATTGTGCCCTCTTGTCCGTGAGCGGCAGCTCGGGCGACATTGGCCCAGCCCTCTGAGCGCGCGATCTGCCCGCCGACAAGACCGACGGACGCGGCCGGTGCCCGCAGGCGGCGGGACGTCAGAAACCACCATGGTGAAGGTCCTGGCGGTGGAGGCGATCTCTCATGCTCCTGTGCTTGGCCATGACGACGGCTCCACATATCTCCTGGACCACTGGTCTCTCTCTGAACAAGACTGCGGACCGCCAAGCCGCACCCGACGCATGCGAGGTACGAAACCACATGGCTGATCGCGCCCCACGCCAGCGCCGGGCCGCACCGAAGCCGGGCCGGATCAAGGAGACCGGCCAGCATCTCCTCAAGGGCTCCGCTCCGGTCGTTCTCGTCGCGACGAGTATGGTGGCGGCCGTTACAGCCATCGTCGGCTTGACCGTCTGGGTTGCGGTAGCAGCCGCAGTGACGGCGGCGGTGAGTGGATGGCAAGTCCTCCGCTCCGAGCTGGTCGTGCCGTTTCGCATCAGGCGGGCGGAGAACGCCACTGCCATGGTGCTCGATGGCGAGGCGGATCTACTGGCCAGGGGATCGGCGTTCCAGATTGCGTCCGGCCGATGGATTACGGCTGCTCACCTCGTCCGTAACAGGCCCCGTCTGACCTTGAGAGTCGGAGGGGCCTCGTCCAGTTGCCGGGTTCTCCACCTCGACCCGGAGTGGTGGGGCCTGGAAGTTCTCGCGGCAGATTTCGATGACGTGCGGCCCGCAGCCGCCACGCGCTCCGTCTCCGGTATCGGAGACACCTTGAAGATCATTGGCTGGGACCACGAAGCCGACCCTGCCGTCAAACACACCTACGAGTACGTGCTGTCGGGACAGGCAGAGAACAATCTCGCCCTGCTCGCCGGTCCGACACCGCAGCCTGGATTCGGCGGTGGTCCGGCGATCGACTCGAAGACGGGCCGGGTGATCGGCGTACTGGTCGCAACCACCGACAGCGGCCAGGGAGGCGCTCTCATCAGCCCGCTCTCGGGTCTCCCACATGCATACCTTTAGCTTTGCAGTCTCGGGACCCGGATGGAGATGCACGGCGGGCCTGCGACTGGCCCGGCTTTACCGCGGTAAAGGTCCGCACCGGCTCTGCATCTGAGGTGGGTGCGTGCGTTGCCGCTGGACTGGTCAACGCTGCGGCTTTACCGCGGTAAAGCCGGCCGCTGTCAGAACCGGCACGCTCAATCCCATCGCTGGAGCCGTCAAGAGCCGTCATCTTCACCGCTTCTGCTGGCTCTCGAATGACGTGTCGGCGAGGCGCAGGGATGGGGGCGTCCTCGTCAGGATCCAGGAAAGCCACGACCGGTGGTTCACGGTCATGGACCACAGAGACTGAGTCGGAGCCGACGCTCGTGTGCAAGTGACTCGTCTCAGTGAAGTTTGACCGTTCTCACTGAAGTTTGACCGATCGCTGCTCTACGTTCGCGGCTGTTGGGCTTGCGAGGGGCGGGACGACGGTGGCCACACCCGCACGAGCATTCGGTGACGAGGCGCTTTCGGTATTTGAGCTGGACTCTTTGGGTTCTGCGGAGCGTCTTAGGCTGCCGCTGGGCAAGGCCTGGAACGTGCGGTTCGAGGAGGTTCAGTCGGTACGTCCGTTCCGCTGGGCGAAGGGCGGGCAGAGCTTCGCAGGCTGCTACTGGGCGGTGACGACGCTCGTCCAATGGGTCGAGGACCATTTGTTGCCCCACAGGTTCGTGGCCGCCCACGGCTACAGGTTCTACGACGTCTTGTTCCTTGAGGAGACCGTTCGACTGCCTCCGCCGCCGCGCAACCCCGTCAAGCCTTGACCTACGGTGACTCAGGCCGGATGCAGCTCAGCCATGGCAATCTCACGCACGCGGTCCTGCGTGATCCCGGTGCGCTGTTCGACGGCGAGGGGGTGGTCGGTGGGCTCCAACTCGATGAAGGGCCGCTTGCCGATCGGTCGAGTGTGGGCGTTGGTCTTCAAGTTGGTGGTGCTCTCGGGATAGAGCGCCAGCTCGGTGCTGAGCCAGCCGAAGTACGGCTTCTCGCCCTCGCGGCTCTCCATGTCCCACACCTCAAGAGCACGGGCGAAATTGGCCCTACTCAGAGAGACCCAGACGCCCCAGGAGAAGACGTCCTGGCTGCCGATCACAGGTATCTCGATCAGGCCCCTGATGAAGAAGTGCTGGCCCTTGATCACGCACTGGTCGGACGACAGCATGCTGTCCGGATCACTCTCGAAGCTGGGATCCCACACGTCAGGGGCCGTGGTCGAGTAGCCGATGGGGAGCTCTGCGTGATGGTCGCCGCAGCATGAGCACGTGAAACCGAGATCGTTAGACATGGCGCGACCCTACCGAGCACCTGCGCAGGGGTCACCCCGCACCATCGCTAAGGGCGCAGTTTCCGGGCCTGCGGGTCGAAGCAGTTGAGGCCCATCAACGAAGCGACTTCGGACGCGTGGGCAGATGCCTCGTCGGCCATGCTCCAGCGCATGGGGAAGTAGATCAAAGGGCCGCGGGCCTCCCCGATCAGCGGAGCAGTTGACCACGGTGGGGTGTCATCGTCGTCTTCGGCGAGGTCCGGCCACCGCTCCAAGAGCGCGACGACGAAGGCTGCTATGCGCTCAGCCGGCGCAACCGCAGGCTCATCCGTGTCGATGAAGCGGTCGTACAGATCGCTGAAGCACTGGGCCGCAGCAGCGTCATCCGCCGGCCGCTCGCCCTCCCACACCGCAAGGTCATAGCTCATGGGCGCAGCCTGCCACGCCTCACAGACAGCCGGACCGGCGAACCAGATCATCCGCGGCAGGGGTCAGAACGCCGGAGGCGGGACAACCCGGTCTGGTGAAACTTCGACGAGACGAACAGGCCAGTCGTCAATCTTCAGTGAGACGGTGCATCTTCGCTGAGACAGGTCAGCAAGGTCGGGGGAGTGGCCGCGTGGGCCGGACAGGAGGTCCGCGGCCTTTACCGCGGTAAAGGTCCACAACGGCTCTGCACCTCAGGTGCGCGGACGCGTCGCCCAGCCGGGCCGGCCGACACCGAGGCTTTACCGCGGTAAAGGTATCTACAGGACCGGTGTGCGAGTGGAGTAGGCAGCGCGTGGGACTGACGGGAACAGGGCCTGCCACATCGGGCTGTACCCAGACCGGTCGTCACAGGTCGCTCTGTCCGTGGCCGAACGCGTCGGGACTCAGGGGCTGGGTCATGGGGGACAGGGGCGTGCGTGTGGACGCGCGGGAGCCGCAGGATGGGGTCTGTCGCCCTCTCCGTCGCCGGGACAAGTGCGCAACTGCCAGCCCGCGTTGATCGATCTCATGGCCCGCCGCCCTACAGGCTCCAATGGGCGCTTCTCGATCAGTCCAGGATCGGAGCTGGTCAACATTGAACGATCGGGTGGGTGTTGAGGGCGATTACCGAAAATCCCCACGGGGAGGTACCCGTTCCACCCGCAGCAAACGATGTATGCGGCGATGCTGTCGGGAGATGAAGGCGAGGCGCAGCGTGCTCGGTTCGGTAGGACCTCAAGAGATCGTTTCGGTACTCGCCGGTGTGCTGGCCCTGGCCGGGGTGGTGATCCGGGCCAGAGGCCGGGTGAGGCTTGCGCGGGAACACCGAAAGGCGATCACCTCCGTGGCCGAGGCGGTCGCGGGCGCCGGACGGGCGCGCATCGAGCACCGTTCCGCCGCCGCCCATTGGTCACTGGAGGTCGGCAACATGCCGGTCATTGACGAGGCGGTGCGGTCTCAGGGCCGCGCAGCGGTCGGTGACGTCGACAGGTGAGCGAGCGCGTCCGCGACGGTAGTGCGGAGGACAGCACCCCGGTCGAACGGGCCATGCGCGACTGCTACGACGCCTATAAGTGGAAGATCTGGCGGTTCGTCGTTGCGCAGCTCGGAGTGGTCCGTAAGCAGGATGCGGAGGACGTGTGTCAGGAGACCTGGACGACCTTCTTCTCGAAGTTCGAGGAGCATGTCGCGAAGTACGAGGACCTGGCGATGGTCTTGTTCCCGATCGCCCACTGCCGAGTCGCGGATCACTGGCGTAAACGAGGCAGAACACCGGAGACCGTGTCCGCGAGCGAGGACCTTGAAGCGCTGGCGCACAGCGTCGCACCCCACTGCGGCATTCCTGCCGACACCAGCACCAACCAGTCCGTGGACCTGAAGCGGGCGCTGGCGGACCTGACCCAGCGCCAGCGCGAAGCCCTCCAATTCCATCACGTGGCACGGCTGACCGTGAGTGAGACGGCACAGCTGATGGGCATCAGTCCGAATACTGCGAAGAAGACGATCAAGGTGGCTCTCGCGAAACTGCGATCCTCTCCGAAGCTGGAGTCCTATCAGCTACCTTTCGACCGAGGGAGGTTCGCCCGTGACGAATGACGAACGCAGCGAATCCTTCGAGACGGATGACGATGAGCTCGACGCCGGATTCGACGCCGTGCTGGCCCGCCTTGATATGGCGACCGCCCAGGAACGGGCTGAGCTGCGCCTGGCGTCGGATCGGGCGGAGATCGGCCACGCCGCCTACGCACTGGGCATGCACCACCTGCAGGACGCCGAGGGCGACGTCGAAGCGGCTGCGCGGTGGCTCCAGCAGGCACACGACATGGGTGTTCCCGGGGCAGGACAAGTCTTGCGCAGCCTCTTGGTACGGCATGAGACGGACGAGGAGACGACGGAGTGGCCTGAACAGGTGCCCGCCGCGTCTCGGGCGGCGGTCTCCAGGCAGCAGGAAGGTGCCGACTCGCTGAAGACCGCACCGCTTCTGACTACCATGACAGCCGAACAGGACCCCGACGTCAGGCAGGCCGCCCTGGACCAACTGCACCACGTGATGGCGGACATGAACGCCGCACGCAGTCTGGCCGACACGCTGCAGACCGTCGCCGACGGGGTCGTGAACGGGCTGGGTTACGA
>NZ_JBHVIX010000050.1:0-24166 GCF_042799415.1 Streptomyces sp. NPDC057694 | reverse complement strand
ACAACACCGAAGCCGCCAAGCACGCCGTCCTCCTCGCCGTCGCCAGCCTCAAGGACGCCCTCACCACCAACTAACCACCCCGCGGCCCCACACCCCGACCGCGGCGGCGGTCGGGGGGCCGTGCAGCCCGTGCGGTACGAGGCTGCGTACCCGACGACCAACCATGAGGACCGGCATGACGGAATCACAGTCTCCTACTGCACGCATCAGCGACAACACGGAGGCGAACAGGTACGAGGCTTTCGTCGACGGCGAATTGGCCGGTTTCGCTCAGTACATTCGGACCAAGGACCTCATCGCCTTCGTGCACACGGAGGTGAACGAGGGGTACGAAGGGCAGGGCATCGGCGGATCGTTGGTCCGTTTCTCCCTGGACGCGGCACGTACCGCCGGGGTCGCCGTGCTGGCGGTCTGCCCCTTCTACTCGGGGTGGATCGCCCGGCACCCCGACTACCAGGATCTTCTGTACACGAGCAAGAGCAAAGTGAACGACTGATGTCCGCGCCGTCTCTCGAACCCGGAGATCGCACCTGGCGGCCCGGAGCCAAACGCTATGAGGCCACCGGCATCGCCGTCAGCTACGAGTCGCGGCTCTGCCTTCATCAGCAGGAGTGCGTCAAAGGCCTTCCGACGGTGTTCGACATCGAACGCAGGCCGTGGATCGACCCGGCTGCCGAGCCGCCCGAGGACATAGCCGAAGTGGTGCGGCGCTGCCCCAGCGGAGCCCTGCAATATCATCTGGCCGGTGAGCGCGACGAGGAACCCCCTCGTCCCACGCGCATAGAACGGCACGCGGACGGAACCCTCCATGCGCGCGGTGAGCTGCGGATAGAGACGGCGACGGGCAGCCGTCACGAGGCACGGGCGATGCTGTGCGGATGCGGCCTGTCCGGCAATCAGCCTTTCTGCGATCACAGCGGACGCTGTGCGGAGCGATGATCCGCACCGATACCGAAGTTCCCTGAACGCTCTATCTTCCTGACGGAATGGGGGGAAAATGACACAGGCCGCCGAGACACCGCGGACTGTCATCATGACCGTCGACGACGACCCGGGTGTGTCTCGGGCCGTCGCCCGGGACCTGCGGCGGCGCTACGGCGACTCCTACCGCATCGTGCGCGCGGAGTCCGGCGAGTCCGCACTGCAGGCGCTGCGCGAGTTGAAGCTGCGCGGCGACCAGGTAGCCGTGATCATGGCCGACCATCGCATGCCGCAGATGAACGGCGTCGAGTTCCTCGAGCAGGCCATGGACATCTACCCGAGTGCGCGGCGCGTGCTGCTGACCGCATACGCGGACACCGACGCGGCCATCGACGCGATCAACGTGGTCGACCTCGACCACTACCTGCTCAAGCCCTGGGACCCGCCGGAGGAGAAGCTCTACCCGGTCCTGGACGACCTGCTCGAAGCCTGGCGCACCTTCGACCACCGACAGGCCCCCAGCATCAAGGTCATCGGTCATCGCTGGTCGGCCCGATCCTCGGAAGTCCGGGAGTTCCTCGCCCGCAACCAGGTGCCCTACCGGTGGTACTCGGCCGACGAGCCCGAAGGGCAGCGACTGCTGTCGGCAGCGGGCCAGGACGGGCAGCGGATGCCTGTCGTGATCACCGCGGACGGCACGCCGTTGGTGGAGCCGCAGACGGCCGAGCTGGCCGCGCGGGTGGGCCTGGCGACGACCCCGGCCACCGACTTCTACGACCTGATCGTCGTCGGCGGCGGCCCGGCCGGCCTGGGCGCGGCCGTCTACGGCGCGTCGGAAGGGCTGCGCACCGTGCTGGTGGAGCGCTCGGCGACCGGCGGGCAGGCCGGGCAGAGCTCGCGGATCGAGAACTACCTGGGCTTTCCCGACGGCGTCTCCGGCGGACAGCTCACCGACCGCGCCCGCAGGCAGGCGACGAAGTTCGGTGCCGAGATCCTCACCGCCCGCGAGGTGACGGGCCTTGAGGCCAACGGCGCGGCGCGGATCGTACGGTTCTCCGACGGCTCGCAGATCGCCGCCCACAGCGTGATTCTCGCGACGGGCGTGTCCTACCGCCAGCTCCCCGCCGAGGGAGCCGCCGAACTGACCGGCGCCGGCGTGTTCTACGGCTCGGCGCTGACCGAGGCGGTCTCCTGCGAGGGCCACGACGTGTACATCGTGGGTGGAGCCAACTCCGCGGGCCAGGCGGCCATGTACCTGGCACGCAACGCCAAGTCGGTGACGTTGCTGGTGCGCGGGCCGTCCCTGACGGCATCGATGTCGCACTATCTGATCCAGCAGATCGAGCAGACCCCCAACATCCGTGTGCGCAGCGGCACCGTCGTCGAGGCCGCGCACGGCTCGGGTCACCTGGAACGACTCACCCTCCAGGACACGCGCACCGGCCACAGCGAACTGGTCGACGCGCAGTGGCTGTTCGTCTTCATCGGAGCCGCCCCGCGCACCGACTGGCTGAACGACACCGTCCTGCGGGACAGCCGCGGCTTCATCCTGACCGGACCCGACCTCACCCCCGACGGCCGGCCACCGGCCGACTGGGAGCTGGACCGACCGCCGTACCACCTGGAGACCAGCATCCCGGGCGTCTTCGTCGCAGGTGACGCCCGCGCGGAATCCGCCAAGCGCGTCGCCTCCGCCGTCGGCGAGGGAGCCATGAGCGTCATGCTCGTGCACCGTTACCTGGAGCAGTCATGAGCAGGCAGCCCCTGCCGTGCAGCATCCAGGAGATCGGACAGCTGTTCCTGTTCGAGAAACTGACACCCGAGCAACTGGGACGGCTCTGCGCCGAGGGCCGGGTGGAGCTGTTCGAGCCCGGCCTCGTCTACAGCGAGGGCCGGCCCGCGACGTGCTTCTACGTGCTCCTCGAAGGCACGGTCGTCCTCTCCCATCAGGTCGGCGAGGACGACGTAGAGGTCAACCGGACCAGTCAGCCCGGCGTGTACGCGGGCGCCATGCAGGCCTACCTCGGCGACCGGACGCCGCAGCTCTACAGCAATACGTTGCGTATCACCGAGCCCACGCGGTTCTTCGTCCTGTCGGCGGACACGTTCGCCGACGTCATGCACGAATGGTTCCCGATGGCCGTCCACCTGCTGGAGGGCCTGTTCTTCGGAGTGAAGAACGTGCACCAGGTCATCGGGCAGCGAGAACGGCTCCTGGCGCTCGGCTCGTTGTCGGCCGGCCTCACCCACGAACTGAACAACCCGGCTGCCGCGGCCGCACGGGCGGCCGCCCTGCTGCGCGAACGGCTGGCTGCGATGCGCCACGACCTTGCCGCGATCGCCGGTGACCCCGGCACCCGGGACGCGCTCGCCGAGCTGATGGAGTTCCAGAAGCAGGCGACCGAGCGGGTGACCAAGGCGCCCGCGCTCAGCCCGCTCCAGGCCGCCGACGAAGAGGACATCCTCTCCGAGTGGCTGGAGGACCACGGCAGCGAGCAGAGCTGGCAGCTGGCCCCCACGTTCGTGCAGGCCGGCCTGACCAGCGAGTCGCTGGACCGTGTCGCGACGATGGTGGACGACGAGGCCCTGCCGACCGCCCTCGGCTGGCTCAATTCCGCGGTCGAGACCGAACTGCTCATCGAGGAGATCACGGAGTCCACCGCGCGCATCTCGCACCTGGTCGACGCCGCCAAGCAGTACGCACAGCTGGACCGGGCCCCCTTCCGGATGGCCGACGTCCACGAACTGCTCGACAGCACTCTCATGATGCTGGCGGGCAAGATCGGCCCGCACATCACCGTCGTCAAGCTGTACGACGAGACACTGCCGAAGGTCCCGGCCTACCCGGCCGAACTCAATCAGGTGTGGACCAATCTGCTGGACAATGCGATCGCCGCCATCGACAGCGCCGGCGGGGCCGGGACCCTCACCGTGCGGACCGCACGCGCCAACGATCAGCTGCTGGTGGAGATCCAGGACACCGGCAAGGGAGTCGACGCCGAGATCCGGGACCGGATCTTCGATCCGTTCTTCACCACCAAACCAGTGGGTGAAGGCACCGGACTGGGCCTGGACATCTCCTGGCGCATCGTCACCAACAAGCACCACGGCAGCCTTCGGGTCGAGTCCGTTCCCGGGGACACCCGCTTCCAGGTACTACTTCCGCTCACCGTTTCCCAGCCCGACCCGATGAGGGAGCCAGCATGACCGGCAACACCGCGTTCGACCCCACCGTCCCGCCGAGCGGCACCGGCTGTGTCGAGTGCGAGGCGACGCAAGGCTGGTGGTTCCACCTGAGGCGCTGCGCGCTCTGTGGGCACGTCGGATGCTGCGACAGCTCGCAGGGGCAGCACGCGACCGCCCACTACAAGGCCACAGGACACCCGGTCGTCCAGAGCTTTGAGCCCGGCGAGGACTGGCTGTGGGACTACGCGGCAGACGACGTGCGCGAGTCGGGCCCCCGCCTCGCCGAGCCCACCAGCCACCCCGTGAGCCAGCCCGTCCCGGGACCGGCGGGCCGGGTTCCCGCGGACTGGGTGAGCCTGCTCCACCGCTAGAAGCCGCGTAGAAGCTGCCCTGCGGCGGGTGCGCCGGTCGAGGGCCCGGAGCAGGTCTGGTGTGCAGCACATTCTCCGAACCCACGAGACGACATCAAGAAGTGGTGTCTATTGTGGTGTCATGACGATAACTGCGATGACTCTCCGGGTCCCCGACGAGCTGGCGCCGACGATCAAGGCAGCGGCGAAGAGCGCCGGCCTGAGCACCAATGCCTACATCGTCCGCGCCGCCAGCCGCGCCGCCACGCTCGACGCCGCCCGCCATCTCGCCGACCTCGGCCTGGGCAAGGACCTGGCGGGCGAGGGCGACACCCTGTGACGAGAGAGATCAAACGAGGGGAGATCTGGACCCTGCCCGACGGGCGCGAGGTCCTGATGGTCTCCCTGACCGGGCTCGACGAGGCCTACGGGACCGTGCTCGCGATCGTGCTGCACCCCGCCGGGCGCTACCCCGACACCGCCATGTCGGTCGTCATCACGGACCCCCTTCCCTGCACGGCGGTCGCCGTCAACCTGCAGCAGCTGCGCACCGCCCGTTTCGCCGACGCGACCTTGCGCGGCACCGTCGAGCCCGCCGTCATGGCCCGCGTCGACCAGGCACTGCGCGCCGTACTCGACCTGTAACCACGCCGGTACGGCAGACACCGGCCGGCGCAGGAGAGCAAGTACCCGGCAGGAACCAGGAATTCGGTAGGTTCGGTGCTCGCGGTATCAAGAGCCAAGAGGCCGCCGCCCGGTCGGACGGTCACCGACCGCACCCCTGAAGCGCTGGGCCGAGGGCAGGACGACGCCCTCCAAGAAGAGCCTGGCTCAGTTGGAGGCCGCGCCTACCTGCGGGTACGCCGCCAGAACGTCGCAGGTCATCTGCGGCAGCGCCTCAACCGCGACGGCCGCGGCACCCGCGTAGAATTCCATCCGCTCAACCAGTCCCAGGTGATCCGCCCGCACGTACGCGAGGTCTCCTTCCGCACCCTCAACGTGCGCAACCGGGACCGGATGGTCGACGCATGGGCCGTCGCCGACGAGTAGGCCATGGACACTGCCTGGTTCGACGGCATCACCGCCGACCCCGGCTCCGACTACGGCGCCCACGAGTACGTCATGAACATCGGCTTCGCCGCCTGACCGGCCGGTGCGCCCGCTCGGCACACGTCGGTCAAGGGCGGCGCACCGCTCAGCACGCTGCGGTCGCCGTCGTCCTGGATCTGCCATGCGGAGCACACGGCGCGAGGGCCTTCTCCACCGCGCAGGACCAGATAGCGCAGATCCTGACGGGTGATCACGGTCAGGCGCAGACCCGTCACCGGCTCGGCGAACAGCCGGGCGAAGTAGTCGCTCGCGTACCGGGGACCCACGGACTCCGCCCGGAACAGGGACTGAAAGGCGGCGGTGTTCTGTCGGCGTACGGCCTCCTGTGCGTCGTCGCGCAGCCGCGCCGGGCCGGCGGCCCCGCGAGAGGCGGGGGCGGACGCACGCTCTTCCTGCAGCGACAAGCAGATGACGGCCAGCCACAGGGCGACGGCGGCGACCGTCACCCAGCCCCAGCGGATCCGCGCCGTCCGTATCACGCTGCTGGACAGGCAGGGGCCGCCTCGTGCGCGCCGAACGGGGGAGCCGGGGGACGGGACTCGGTCATGAGGTGTCCTTCAGAGCCGTGGGGAATCGGGAGGGGAACCGTGGGGCTGCCCCTATGGCCCATCGCCGGCAGCGACGGGCATGCTGGCGAACATGTCGGTCAGCATCGTGGTCGTCGACGACGACCCAGGATTCCGTCGCATCGCCAAGACGCTGTTGACGGCACGCGGGCTGCGTGTCGTCGCGGAGTCCGAGGACGGCGCCTCCGCCCTGGCCGCGGTGCGTGAACATCGCCCCGACGGTCTGTTGCTGGATCTGTATCTCCCCGACGGCGACGGGGTGACCGTGGCACGAAAGCTGCGCGAAGAGGAAAAGCCTCCGCGTATCGTTCTCACGTCGACCGAGCAGTCCTTCTGGTCGGTCGACGAACTGAAAGGCGCGGGCATCGAGTCCTTCATCGCCAAGGATCGTCTTTTCGACGCGGATCTTCTGGGAATCTTCGACGCCCCCTCCTGAGCGCTGCCCGGCCGCCGACAGCCTCCGGTCCGCGGACCGTTCCAGATTCACTGCTTCAGATACCGCAGGACGGCCAGCACCCTGCGATGCTGGCCCGAGCCGGCCTCGTTGAGGCCGAGCTTCGTGAAGATCCCGGTCACGTGCCGTTCCACCGCGGGGACACTGACGAACAACTGGGCGGCGACTCCGGGGTTCGAGTGGCCCTCGGCCATCAGGGCCAGTACGTCCCTCTCCCGCGGCGTCAGCACCGCCAGCGGGTCCTTGGCGCGTTTGCGCCCGAGCAGAGTGGAGATCACGTCGGGGTCCAGGGCGGAACCGCCCGCCACCACACGCTCGATCGCGTGGGTCAGGACCTGGGGGCTCGCCACCTTCTCCTTGAGGAGGTAACCCACACCGCTCGGATCGTCCCCGACCAGGTCCAGGGCGTAAGAGGCGTCGAGGAACTGGGACAGGACCACGACCGCGGTCCCCGGCTGTGCGGCACGGATCTCCTGCGCCGCGAGCAGCCCGTCCGCCTCCAGGTTGGGCGGCATCTGGATGTCGGTAATCACGACGTCGGGGTTCTGCTCTTTGGCGGCCCTGACCAGATCGACCGCATTGTCCACTGCGGCGACCACCCTGATGTCAGCCCGGCCCAGGATGCTCGCGATGCCCTCGCGAACAATGATCTGGTCTTCCCCGAGTACGGCCCGCAGAGGTTCACTCATATGCGCATCATAGCCTCGTTGGTGAGAGTCAAAGGTTCTCAGTCTTTCTGGCATAGGCAGGTGTATGACATCAGGTATGGGTGTCATGTACTGCCATGAACTGTCCGGCCCTCTCTCGCCGTCTCGGCCAGGTTTGATGCCGGCGAACGTCAAATGACGGATGCCCCGTGCCGGCAGCCTTGCGAGTCTTGGCACCAGCCCGGGAGCAGCCGGAGACGGCCCATCAGGCGGGCGCGGACAACGACGGGATCCGACGCGCGGGTGGTGCCCTGCCGCCGACGCGGAGTCCCGATCCCCAGGGGAGGGGTACCACGATGACGTCGATCGCCGATGATCTGGGAAGCATCCTTGACGTCATGGACCAGCCGGTTCTGGCGCTGGATGCCGGGCACCAGGTGGTCTACGCGAATCCGGCGGCAGCCGGGATCATGGGTTACGACAGCCCGTCCGACCTGGTGGGCGCGGCCGCCCGGCCCGACCCGAACTCCGTGGTCCTGGAGCCGGGACGGTCCCTCTTCGGGCCGGAGCGGCCCCTGCCGGAACGGGGCCGCGGAACGATCGCCCGAGCCGACGGCTCGCGCATCGCGATCGAATGGCTGCTGCTGCCGCTCCCTCGCACGGGAGGGACGACCGCCGTGTACGTCCTGCGCAGGGCGGCCGGGAGCGAGGGCCACGCGTCGCAGGGGGCCGTCGAACAACCGGGCCCCCTCGCCATGGGGTACGCCGACCGGCAGCGGCGTACCGCCGAGATCCTGCAGCACGGGGTCCAAGAGCGTCTGGCCGGGGTGCTGATCGCTCTGGGCCTGGTCGAGGAGGGTTTCGACGCGGGTGGGGGAAACGGGACGGCGGGGCTGCTGTCCGAGGCGATCCGCGACGCCCAGGAGGCCCTTGCCCTCGTTCGGCAGGCCACGGCCGCCATCCATCCGGGGGTCCTCAGGGTCCGGGGGCTGAGGACGGCCGTCTCCGTACTCGCCGCGCGCTGCGCGCTGCCGGTGACCGTCACCGGCAGCCTTGCGGGCCGCCTGCCGGACGCGGTCGAGCTGCACCTCTACTTCCTCGTCGAGGCGGCCCTGGAAAGGGCGGCCCGCTATTCCGACGCCACCTCGGTACGGATACGCCTGGACGCCGACGCCGACATCGTGGTCAGCGTCGTGGACGACGGAAGGCGGCACGGACGGGACGAGGGACAACTCGCCGCCGTCGCCTGCCGGGTGGCGTGGCTGGGAGGTTCCCTGGAGGTCGGGAGCACGGCGGGTCCGGGCGGCACGGTCCGGGCGGTGATCCCGCTGCGGGGCTCCTCCGAGCACTGAGCCGGCGTACTTCGCACGATCGTGTGATGTGCGCCCGGTGCCGGCTTGTGAAGCTGAAGCGCACACCCCCTGACAGGCGAGCTCCGCTCAACGGCCAGTACGCCGAGAGCCGGGCGCATCAGGCCGACCCTCTGACGAAGGAACAGCCCCATGACCACCCCTGCCTCCGGACGGACCCCGACCACAGCCCGCAGCAGTCAGCCGCTGCTGCACCAGAGAGGGCCGCTCATCCAGGATTTCGGCACGGTGAAGCAGTTTCCGCTCGGACTGACGGCGGACGCCCGCCGCTACTCCTGCCAGCGGCTCACCCGCGTACTGGCCGACACGCAGATGCTGTACCACCTGTACAAGAAGTACCACTGGCTGATGCGCGGGGCGACGTTCTACCAGCTGCATCTGATCCTGGACAAACACGCCGGAGAACAGCTGGAACTGGTGGACGCCCTGGCCGAACGCGTACAGACGCTCGGCGGGGTGGCGGTGGGAGATCCGCGGCACGCCGCCGAGCTGACCAGCGTCCCCCGGCCGCCGGACGGGGTGGAGGAGGTACCGGCCATGCTGTCCCGACTCCTCGAGGCCCACGAGATCATCCTCACCGAGGCCCACGACGCCGCCGCGCGCACCGTGGAGAACGGCGACGACGGCACCAAAGACCTGCTCGTCTCGCAGGTGATCCGCGTGGGCGAGCTGCAGTGCTGGTTCCTCGCCGAACACCTGGTCGACACGCCGCTGGTCAGGGCCGACGACGTCCACCACTGACACACCCACCGTCCGCCCCACGGTGGCGCGGACCCGGCCACGGAACGGGTCCGCAAGGCCACGTGAGCCGCCTTGAGAACACGGGAGCCGACGATGCCCGAAACGGTGCACGCCTCTGCCCCGCACCCCTGGCCGGGGCATGCCACGCAGACGCGCCGACTGCTGATCCTCGCCGCAGGAGCGGCCAACGCCTTCGGCTTCCTCGCCCTAAACGTCTTCACCAGCGTCGTCACCGCCAACTCCGCACTTCTGGGAGTGCACTTGGGAAGCGCGCACCCGGCCGCCGCCCGAACGGTCGCCGTGGCGCTGCTCGGCTACCTCGTGGGGGCGTCCGCCGGCGCGCTGGTGTCAGCGGGCCGCGGCCGGATCCCGCCCGGAGGAATCCGGGCCGGACTGCTGCTGGAGGCTGCCCTGCTGTGGGTGGTCGCGGCCGGCTGGCTGGGGACAGGCGGCGACCCTTCCCCCAGGGGCCAATGCCCGCTGCTGTTCCTCACGGCCGCCACCATGGGCTGCCAGAACGCCGCCGTCCGGGTCACCGCCGGTGGTGACGTCACCACCGCCTACCTCACCGGCCTCGTCACCTCCACAGTCTCCGGATGGGTCACCACCGGGCGGCTCCAGACACGCAACGTGGTCACCGTCCTGCTGCTGCTCGGCGGCGCCACCGCCGGGGGAGCGGTCTACCGCTGGCTGCGCCCGGGGGCGCCGCTGCTGCCCGCCCTGCTGGTCACCGCCGCGCTCGCCGCCACCTGGGCGCCCGCCGCGCGACCGAGCCCGCCGGCCTCGACGACCTCCTGACACCACCACCCGGTCCACGATCCGACAACGCCCCAGGAGAACGAGATGACGGCCTCCGACGCCCACCGCGCACCGACGCCCGAGAACGGTGGTACCGGTCGATCGACCACCGGCGGAGACGGTCCCGCCGACGACAGAAAACCCTCGCACCGGCCCTACCACCACCCCGCGGCAGGCTGGGGGGCCGCCAAGAGCGTCTCCAAGGTGCTGATACGCGAACGCGCGCTGTTCGAGGGCACCCGGGCGATCCTCAAGATGAACCACGAGAACGGCGGCTTCGACTGCCCCGGCTGTGCGTGGCCCGACGACACCAAGGGCCTGAAGCTGGACATCTGTGAGAACGGCATCAAGCACGTTACCTGGGAGATGACCGGCAAGCGGGTCGGGGCCGCGTTCTTCGCCGAGCACACCGTCTCCGAACTGCGGACGTGGTCGGACTTCGCCCTGGAGGACCAGGGACGGCTGACCCAGCCCCTCGTCTACGACCCGGCCGGCGACCGGTACGTCCCGGTCACCTGGCGGGACGCCTTCGACCTCGTCGGCTGCGAACTGCGCGCGCTCGACCACCCCGACGAGGCCGCCTTCTACACCTCGGGACGGCTGAGCAACGAGGCGACCTTCCTGTACCAGCTCATGGCTCGCGAGTACGGTACGAACAACCTGCCCGACTGCTCCAACATGTGCCACGAGGCGTCCGGCCGCGCCCTCCAGGCGGCCCTGGGCACCGGTAAGGGCACCGCCGACCTCAAGGACTGGGAGACCGCCGACGCCCTGTTCGTCATGGGGGTCAACGCCGCGTCCAACGCGCCGCGCATGCTGACCGCGCTGGCCGACGCCTACCGGCGCGGCGCGCAGATCGTGCATGTCAACCCGCTCGTCGAGGCCGCCGCGACCAGCACCATCGTGCCGCACGAGTTCACCGACATGGCCCTGTTCAAGGCGACCCGGACCAGCACCCTCAACCTCCAGGTGCGCGCCGGAGGGGACATGGCCCTGCTGCGGGGCATCGCGAAGGCGGTCCTGGAGCAGAGCCGTACCGACCCCAAGGCTCTCGACCGGGAGTTCATCGAACGCCACACCCACGGCTTCGCAACGTACCGGGACCTCTGCGAGGCGACCTCGTGGCAGGAACTGGAACAGCAGTCGGGGTTGTCGCGCGCCGACATCCTCAAGGCGGCCGCGGTCTACTCCCGTGCCGACCGGACCCTGATCAGCTGGTGCCTGGGACTCACCCAGCACGAGCACGGCGTGGACACCGTCCGGGAGATCGTCAACGTCCTGCTGCTGCGCGGCAACCTCGGACGCGAGGGCGCCGGACCGTCCCCCGTACGCGGACACAGCAACGTCCAGGGCAACCGCACCTGCGGCATCGACCACCGGCCCCGGCCGGAGTTCCTCGACCGGCTCGCGGACGTCTGCCGCATCGACCCGCCACGTGAGCACGGCATGGACACCGTGGACGTCATCGAGGCCATGAACGAGGGCCGGGTCAAGGTGTTCGTCGGCATGGGCGGCAACTTCGTACTGGCCGCACCGGACACCGAACACACCGCACGGGGACTGCGGCGCTGCACGCTCACCGTGCACGTCAGCACCAAACTCAACCGCAGCCATCTGGTGCACGGCGAGAAGGCACTGATCCTGCCCTGCCTGGGCCGCACCGAGAAGGACCACCAACGGCACGGACCACAGTCCGTCTCCGTCGAGGACTCCATGAGCATGGTGCACCTCTCGTCCGGCATGAAGAAGCCGGCCTCCCCGCACCTGCTGTCCGAGCCCGCGATCATCGCCGGAATGGCCCGTGCCGCGCTGCCCGCCAGCACCACCCCGTGGGAGTCGTACATCGAGGACTACGACCGTATCCGCGACACCATGGCCCAAGTCCTGGACGGATTCGAGGACTTCAACCGCCGGGTGCGTCTGCCGCGGGGCTTCCGCATCAAGCAGCCCGCCCGTGAGCTGGTGTTCCTCACCCCCTCCGGCCGCGCGGAGTTCTCCAGCGCGCCGCTGCCCGAGGCCCCGGCCGACGGCGACGTGCTGATCCTGCAGACCATGCGCAGCCACGACCAGTGGAACACCACCATCTACTCCGACAACGACCGCTACCGCGGCATCAGCAACCTGCGCACCCTGGTCCTGATGAACGGCGACGACATGCGCGCCCGCGGTGTCGCCCCCGACAGCCTCGTCGACATCACGGCCACCGCCCGCGACGGCAGCACACGACGGCTGACCCGCTACCGCGCGATCGAGTACAGCATGCCCCGGGGCTGCGCCGCCGGATACATGCCGGAGATGAACGTGCTGATCGCCGCGAGCGACTACAGCACGCAGAGCAAACAGCCCCTGATGAAGAACATCAAGGTACGGATCGCACCGAGCCCCGAAGACCCGTCGTGAGCACGGCCGCCGGGCGGCCGCGGACTGACAGACATGAGGCAACATGACTTCGTCATGACTTGCTGATGTGTGTGAGACCTCATGTGACCGACTACCCTCACCCAGGGTGAGGTGCGCCGTGATGACTACCGAACTGTTCTCATGGGCGCGGACCGTCTCACCTCGTGAAAGGGAAGGACACATGTCCGAAGGTCAACTAGAGGCGGTGCTGTCCGGTCCGGCCGGCGCGGCCGTCTTCCTCGTGGTGAGCGTCGACAGCGGCGGCGAGGCCGTCGCCCGCGATCTGCTGTCCGATGTCGGCGCTCTGACCCGGGCGGTGGGTTTCCGGGCCCGGCCCGACGGCCTGCTCAGCTGTGCGACGGGCATCGGCTCAGACCTCTGGGACCGGCTCTTCGCCGGCCCTCGCCCTGCGGGCCTGCATCCCTTCCGGGAACTGACCGGCCCGGTCCACCGGGCCCCGGCGACCCCGGGTGACCTGCTCTTCCACATCAGGGCCGCCCGGGCCGACCTGTGCTTCGCGCTCGCCGCGGAGATCATGAACCGGTTGCGGGGCGCGGTCACGGTGCGGGAGGAGGTGCACGGCTTCAAGTACTTCGACGAGCGCGATCTGCTCGGCTTCGTCGACGGAACCGAGAACCCCACGGGAACGGCCGCGCGGGACGCCGTCCTGGTCGCCGACGAGGATCCGTCCTTCGCCGGTGGCAGCTACGTCATCGTGCAGAAGTACCTGCACGACCTGAGCGCATGGGACGCACTGCCCGTCGAGGAGCAGGAACGGGTCGTCGGGCGGCACAAGCTGACCGATGTGGAACTCGCCGACGACGTCAAGCCCGCCGACGCCCACGTGGCCATGGCCACGGTCACCGACGCGGACGGCACCGAGCGCGAGATCCTCCGCGACAACATGCCCTTCGGCGCCGTCGGCCGGGGCGAGTTCGGGACGTACTTCATCGGCTACGCCCGCACCCCCGACGTGATGGAGACGATGCTGGACCGGATGTTCCTGGGCACCGCCACGGCATCGCACGACCGGATCCTGGAGTTCTCCACCGCGGTGTCGGGCTGCCTGTTCTTCGTGCCCACGGCGGCCTTCCTGGAGGACCTGCCCGATACGCCGCACACCGCCCGCTCTTTCCCGGCCCTCGCGCCGTCCCCCAACCCCGTCCGATCCGCAGGGACCTCCCTGGGAATCGGCAGTATGAAGCGGAGCCTTTCTGATGAACAACCTGCATCGTGACCTCGCACCGGTCTCCGAGGCCGCCTGGGCCGACCTGGAGGAGGAGGCGCGGCGCACGTTCAAGCGGCACGTGGCGGCTCGCCGGATCGTCGACGTTCCTGAGCCGGGCGGGGTGGACCTCGCCGGCATAGGCACCGGCCACCTGGACACCGCGGACGCGCCCGCGGAGGGGGTCCGCGCCCGCATCCGGCGCTTCCAGCCGCTCGTGGAGCTGCGGGTGCCGTTCACCCTGGACCGCGAGCAGATCGACGCCGTCGGCAGGGGGGCCAAGGACGCCGACTGGCAGCCGGTGAAGGACGCGGCGCGGCAGCTGGCCTTCGCCGAGGACCGGGCGGTCTTCGAGGGGTACGCGGCCGCCGGCATCACCGGGCTGCGGGCGGGTTCCACCAACGACCCGCTGACCCTGCCCACCGATGTGCGCGCCTACCCGGACACGGTCAGCCAGGCCGTGACGGCGCTGCGCCTGGCCGGTGTGGACGGCCCCTACACACTCGCGCTCAGCGCCGAGGCGTACACCGCGCTCAGCGAGACCTCCGATCACGGCTATCCCGTGCTGAGGCATCTTGCCGCTCTGCTGGACGGCGACATCGTGTGGGCCCCGTCCATCGACGGGGCGTTCCTGCTGTCCGCGCGTGGGGGCGATTTCGAACTGCGGCTGGGCCAGGATGTGTCGATCGGCTACCTGTCCCACGACGCGACCAGCGTCACCCTGTACTTCGAGGAGACCCTCACCTTCTTCGTCCACACGAGCGAGGCGGTGGTGACACTGGCCCCCGCCGCCGCGTCCGCCGGCTGACCGGACGTCAGGGCCGATCCCGCCGGCGGCCGTCGTCGGCGGGATCGGCCACCCGGAGCGGGTCAGCGGCGCGCGGCGGCTGCCGAGCGGCGCAGCACCATGCCGTGGGCGATCTCCAGAACTCCGGTGACGATCAACCAGATCCCCGCGACCAGCACCAGCGTGGCGAGGGACGAGAAGGGCCAGACGACCACCGTCAGTCCGGCGAGGACGGACACCGCGGCCAGCACGGAACGCGCCGCCGTACCGCGGGCCCCCTCGGTGCCGTTGAAGGTCGCGACGGCGAGGGTTACTCCTCGCAGGATCCAGCCGAACCCGATCCACACCGCGAGCAGCAGGAGCGACCGCGCGAGGCTGTGGAAACACATCAGCCCCAGCAGGGTGCTCAGGGTGCCGCTGACGACGAGCAGGCCGCGCGAGGTGGGATGGGCGTGCGGACCGAAGGCTTCGACGATCTGCGTGATCCCGTAGGAGAGCAGGAAGACGCCGAAGAACACCCCGGCGGCGGCCAGGGTGACGCCCGGCCACAGGAGAGCGACCACGCCGACGACGACGGCCACGGCGCCGCCCGTGATCGCCACCCGCCAGGCGGACGTGCCGAGAAGGCTCGCGGCCCGCGTCCCGGCGGGGGTCTCGGACACGGAGCCCGGACGCGGGCTCCTCGCTGCGAAGGTCATGGCAGTCTCTCTTTTCCTGTTCGTCGTCGTGCCGTGCCGGTCACCGATCGCGTCCTACTGACCCGCGGGTCAGTCCAGGTCGTCCTGGAGCCGCGCCGGGAGAGTACCGCCGTTCATCACCGTCTTCAGCCGCTCGCCGCCCAGCCGCACGGCCTGCCGGGTGGTGACGGTCGAGGCCCCGGTCAGCCCGCCGTTGACGAGCGTGATCGCACTGTCGTCCACGGTCACCAGCGCCACGTTCAGGGACAGCGTGAAGGGGACGCCGTCCGTGCTGCCCTTGACGGTCACCAGCAGCGCCTGCCGGCTGTCTCCCGCCGCGGGCACGTCCAGGCCGCTCACGTCGACGCTCTCCCGTCCGCCGTCCGGGCGCAGTGCCGTGAAGCCGTCGCACGTGACGGGCAGATCGGCCATCCACCGGCGGGCCTCGGTGAGTTCGGCGGAGGGGTAGGCGCCGACCTCGTACCGCAGCCGTCCGCCGTCCTCGCCGTCGAAAACGGCGACCGCGTGGGCGGATCCGGCGGAGGGCGGCAGCAGCCGGCCCTGGGACAGCCGGTCCAACAGCGTCTGACAGGCGGCGGCGTTCGCGCGGTGCGTCAGGAATCGCTTCTTGTCGACGACCGCCCGCACCAGACCGTCGTGGTCCGCGGCCGTGCCGGTCGTGCCGGTCCACTGCGAGCCCAGCCAGGTCTCGCTGAGCAGGGCCTGCCGGGCACCCCGGTCGGTGAGGACGACGGCGGCGGAAGAGGCTGCCGTGCCCGGCTCCGCGGGCCCGGAGGAGCATCCCGCCAGCGCGAGGGCACCCGCGGCGGCGAGGGCGGCGGCGGACACGTGCGGGGTCGGGCGAGGCATGGAACATCTCCGATTCACGGCGGGGGTCCGGGGAGACAGGACACGGCGGACCCGGGGGACGAACTGCTGAAGGGAAGAACCGGTGAACAGGCCGGACGCCGTGCGCGCTCGACCGGCCCGTCGGCAACGCGGCGCGCGCTGCCGCACCGTCGGTGCCGCGGCATCGAGGGCGATCGCCCTGACGTCCCACAGCGAACTGTCGAACGGGCGGCTGTGGCTTTACCGCGGTAAAAAACCGCGCACACCCCCGCCCTGATACCCCGTCAGGCCACCACACCCTTGCCGCGCAGTGCGGCGACGTCGTCCGCGCCATATCCGAGGGACGCGAGCACCTCGTCGGTGTGCTCGCCCAGCAGCGGTGACTCGGTGATGGTCGGCTGGAACCGCGTGAACTTGATGGGGCTGCCGACGGTGAGGTAGGTGCCTCGCGCCTTGTGGTCGACCTCCACCACCGTGCCACTAGTGCGCAGTGCGGGGTCGTAGGCGATCTCCTTCATGCTCAGCACCGGCGCGCAGGGCACTCCGTGGGTACGCAGGACGTCCACGGCCTCGTACTTCGTCTTGTCGGCCAGCCAGCGTTCGATCTCGGCGAAGATGTCGAAGAGGTGCGGCTGGCGGGCCGCGGCCGTGCTGTAGGCGGGGTCGTCGATCCACTCGGGCTTGCCGAGGGCCTGGCAGGTGGGACCCCAGTCCTGTTCCTGGATGGTGAAGTAGATGTAGGCGTTGGGATCCGCCTCCCAGCCCTTGCACTTGAGCACCCAGCCGGGCTGTCCACCGCCGCCGGCGTTGCCGCCGCGCGGGACGACATCGGTGAACGTGCCGTTCGGGTACTGCGGGTACTCCTCCAGGTATCCGACCCGCTCCAGCCGCTGCTGGTCGCGCAGCTTGACCCGGCACAGATTGAGCACGGCGTCCTGCATGGACACCGCCACCCGCTGCCCCAGCCCGGTGCGTTCCCGGTCCAGCAGGGCCGTGAGCAGGCCGATCAGCAGGTGCATTCCGCTGTTGCTGTCGCCGAGCGCCGCGGCGCTCACGGTCGGCGGCCCGTCCCAGAAGCCGGTGGTGGAGGCGGCTCCGCCCGCGCACTGGGCGACGTTCTCGTACACCTTGATGTCCGACCAGGGCGAGTCGTCGTTGAAGCCCTTGACCGAACCGAAGATCAGCCGCGGGTTGATCTCGTGCAGGTGCTCCCAGGACAGGCCCATGCGGTCCAGGGCGCCGGGGGCGAGGTTCTCGACCAGGACGTCGGCGTCCCGGACGAGCTGCTCCATGATCTTCTCGCCCTCGGGCGACTTGGTGTCGATCGCGAGGGAGCGCTTGTTGCTGTTGAGCATGGTGAAGTAGAGGGCGTCGACGTCGGGTATGTCCCGGAGCTGATGCCGGGTGACGTCGCCGCCACCGGTGCGTTCCACCTTCAGTACATCGGCGCCGAACCAGGCCAGCATCTGGGTGCAGGCCGGGCCCGCCTGGACGCCGGTGAAGTCGATGACCTTGATGCCGCTGAGGGGCAGTTCTGCCATGGTGGTGCGTCCCTTCCGGGGAGTGGGCGAGGGGTCAGTGACCGGTGGGAGCCGGCGCGACTTTGGGGTTGAGGGCGGTGAGGTGGCCGCTTTCGGTGCCGGCCGTCGGGTCGATCACGCAGTCGATGAGCGCGGGGCGCCCGGACGCGAGGGCCTCCGAGAGCGCGGAGGCGAGCTCCACGGGGCTCTCGGCGCGGTAGCCGCGTCCGCCGAAGGCCTCGATCAGCCGCTCGTGCCGGGCGCCGGGGGCCAGGGTGGTGGGGGAGGGGTCGGTGGAAACGGTGTTGACCCCGTCGCCCCGGTAGACGCCGCCGTTGTTGAGGACGACGACGACCACCGGCAGGCGGTAGCGGCAGATCGTCTCCAGTTCCATGCCGCTGAAGCCGAACGCGCTGTCGCCCTCCACGGCGACGACCGGCTGCCCGCTCTCGACGGCGGCGGCGATGGCATAGCCCATGCCGACGCCCATGACACCCCAGGTGCCGCTGTCCAGCCGGTGGCGTGGCACCTGCATGTCGATGACGTTGCGGGCGAAGTCCAGCGCGTTGGCACCCTCGTTGACGAGGTAGGCGTGCGGGTGTTCGCGCAGCACGTCCCGTACGGCCCGCAGCGCGCCGTAGAAACGCATGGGGTGCGGGTCGGCCGCGAGCCGCTCCGCCATCTTCGTGGTGTTGTGCCGGATCCGCTCGCCGAGTTCGGCGCGCCATGCCTCGGGCACCACGATCCGGCCGGGTTCCAGACGATCCACCAGCGCGCCGACCACCGAACCGATGTCGCCGACGAGCGGGGCGGCGACGGGCCGGTTGCTGTCGAGTTCGGCGGGCTCGATGTCGGCCTGGACGAACGTGGCGTCCGGGTTCCACTGGCCGGGTTCGCCGTGCCCCAGCAGCCAGTTCAGCCTGGCTCCGACCAGCAGCACCACGTCGGCCCGCTTGAGCGCCAGGGAGCGTGCTGCCGCGACGGACTGCGGGTGGTCGTCGGGGATCAGTCCCTTGGCCATGGACATGGGCAGGAAGGGCAGCCCGGTGGTGTCGACGAACTCCCTGATCACCTCGTCGGCCTGCGCGTAGGCGGCGCCCTTGCCGAGGACGACCAGGGGACGTTCGGCGCCCGCGAGCAGGCCGAGCGCACGGTCGACCGCTTCGGGGGCCGGCAGCTGGCGTGGTGCGGGATCCACCAGCCGCCACAGCGAGGCCGCGCCGCGCGCCGCGTCCAGGGACTCGCCCAGCACGTCGGCCGGGATGTCGAGATAGACGCCGCCGGGCCGGCCGGAGACCGCGGTGCGCAGCGCCCGGGCGACGCCTCTGCCGACGTCCTCGGCCCGGTTGACGCGGTAGGCGGCCTTCACGAACGGCTTGGCGGCGGCCAGTTGGTCCAGCTCCTCGTAGTCGCCCTGCTTGAGGTCGACGATGCGTCGTTCGCTCGATCCGGAGATCTGCACCACCGGGAAGCAGTTCGTGGTGGCCTCGGCCAGGGCCACCAGTCCGTTGAGGAAGCCGGGCGCCGAGACCGTCAGGCTCACTCCGGGCCTTCCGGTGAGGAAGCCCGCCGCGGCCGCCGCCCGGCCCGCGCTGCTCTCGTGCCGGAAGCCGATGAAACGCATGCCGGACGCCTGGGCGATGCGCGCCAGGTCCGTGACGGGGATGCCGACCAGACCGTAGAGGTTTTCGACGCCGTTCATTCTGAGCGCGTCGACCACGAGATGCGCTCCGTCGGTCAGCGGACTGGGGGTGGCCGGGGTGGGCCCAGGGGTGGGGGCAGCGCTACTCATGACAGTCAGTCCCATCTGTCCACAACCAACTCATGTCACTAGTCATGCTTACATGAACCGCCTAAACGCGCTCTCTATGACATCAATGGCGAGTGACACGTAATAGTCATAAGCTGTCAACTCAAGTCATGCATGCCTGATGTCAGGAGAAGAGATGTCCGTGGCCCCCCTGTACTTCGTTCCCAGAGGGGGATACCGTCCGCCGGCGGTCACCGGCCTCCACGACGTGCTGGACGCACAGGTGACCCAGCGCCCCGACGCCACGGCGCTGCTGCTGGGCGCGGACCGGACGGCGGTTTCCTACCGGACGCTGTCGGCGCTGGCCGACGACCTGGCCGCGCGGCTGCTCGGGAAGGGGCTCCGGCCGGGCGGCCCGTTGGGCCTGGTGAGCACCGACGACCTGGAGTTCGTGGTCGCGCTGTTGGGCGCGGCCCGAGCCGGGCTGGTGGTGGCACCGGCTGATCCGGCTCTCGCCGGACCGGAGCTGGCGGAACGCTACACGGAGCTGGGGGCACAGGCCGTACTGACCGGGCCCTCGGTCCCGGCCGCGTCCGGCGCCGAGGGCGACGGCCCGGCACACTGGCCGCTGCGGGTACTGCGCGGTCCGGCCGGAGAATTCTTTCTCACCCTCGACTCGACCGCGCAGGCCGACCCGACGCCGCGGGGCGCCGCCACCGCACTCACCGACGAGGACGCGCTCACGCTGTTCACGGCCGGAACCACCGGGCGCGCCAAGGCGGTCGCGCTGACCCGCGCCAATGTGGCCGCCTCGGTGCGATCCATCGCCTGCTGCTACGAACTGTCCGCCGCCGACGCCACCGTCGCGGCGATGCCCTTCTTCCACGGCCACGGTCTGCTGGCCGGCCTGCTGGCCACCCTCGCGACCGGCGGCTGTCTTCTGCTGCCCGAGCGGGGCCGGTTCACGGCGCACACCTTCTGGCACGACATGCGGACGGTCGCGGCAACCTGGTACACGGCTGTGCCCACCATCCACCAGATCCTCCTTGAGCGGGCCGCGGACGAATACCCGGGTCCAGTGGTCCTCCCGCTGCGCTTCGCCCGCAGTTGCAGCGCTCCGCTCGCGCCGGCCACGGCGCACGCCCTGGAGCGCCTGCTCAACGCTCCGGTGCTGTCCGCCTACGGAATGACCGAGACCACCCACCAGGCGACGAGCGAGGCGCTGTCCGCGCCCCGCGGGCGGCCGGCCGGATCGGTGGGTCGGCCGACGGGCGGCGAGATACGTGTTCTCGATGCCTCGGGGCGGCCCTGCGGGCCGGGAACCCAGGGCGAGATCTGGGTGCACGGGCCGGGCGTCGCGCGGGGCTACCTGAACGATCCCGTGGAGACGGCAGCGGCATTCGTGGACGGCTGGTTCCGGACCGGCGACCTCGGCCGTCTCGACGCGGAGGGCGGGTTGTTCCTCACCGGCCGGATCAAGAACCTCATCAATCGCGGCGGGGAGAAGATCTCACCGGAACACGTCGAGGAGGTGCTCGCGGCCGCACCGGACGTCGTGGAGGCGGCGGTGTTCGCCCTCGCCGACCCGGTCTACGGGGAACGCGTCGGCGCCGCGGTCGTACTCACCGCGGGCAGCGGCGTCACCGCCGACACGGTGCTCGCCCACTGCCGGGGTCGGCTGGCCCCCTACGAGGTGCCGGACCACCTGGAGATCGTGCCGACGCTGCCGCACACCGCGAAAGGGGCGCTCGACCGCGCCGCCGTCGTGGCGCACAGCGGCGTCCGAGCGGCCGATGCCGAGTCATGTTTCGCACATGAGAGTCATATCGCGTGAACGTGTGATGTGAGCTGATGTCATGAAGCGTACTTTTCGATCGTTCTCTTCCTTATGTCATGACACAGCGCCCCCTCAAGGAGACACTCATGCGTCCAGCCATCCATGCCACGTGGCCCGCGTGCGCGGCAGCCCTCGCCCTCGTGCTCACCGCGTGCGGCGGCGGCGACGGCGGCGGGAGCGACAGTGCGGACGGCCAGGTGCTCACCGCGTCCTGGGGCGACCCGCAGAACCCCCTGGAGCCCGCCGACACCAACGAGGTCCAGGGCGGCAAGGTCCTCGACATGATCTTCCGGGGGCTGAAGAAGTACGACCCGAAGACCGGCAAGGCCGAGAACATGATCGCCCAGAGCATCACCACGAAGGACTCGCAGAACTTCACGGTCACCCTGAGGAGCGGCTGGACCTTCTCCAACGGGGAGAAGGTGACCGCCAAGTCCTTCGTCGACGCCTGGAACTACGGCGCGAGCCTGAAGAACAACCAGAAGAACGCCTACTTCTTCGGTTACATCGACGGCTATGACAAGGTCCACCCCAGCAGCGGTGCACAGACCGCGGACACGCTCAGCGGCCTGAAGGTCACCGGCGACAAGACATTCACGGTCGAGCTGAACCAGAAGTTCTCCACCTTCCCCGACATCCTGGGCTACGCGGCCTTCGCACCGCTGCCCCGCGCCTTCTTCACCGACCGTGCCGGGTGGCTGAAGCACCCGGTGGGCAATGGCCCGTACACCATCCAGTCGTACAGCAGGGGCTCTCGGATGGTCCTGAAGAAGTGGGACGGCTATCCCGGGGACGACAAGGCGCAGAACGCCGGGGTGACCCTCAAGGTCTACACGGACAACGACACCGCCTACACGGACCTGATCGCCGGCAACCTCGACCTGGTCGACGACGTACCCGCCGCGCAGTTGAAGAATGTCAAGGGTGACCTTGAGGGCCGCTATCTGAACACCCCGGCCGGCATCATCCAGACCCTCGCCTTCCCGTTCTACGACAAGGACTGGAACACGAGCGGGGCGAAGAAGGTCCGCAAGGGTCTGTCGATGGCCATCGACCGCAAGCAGATCACCGAAACGATCTTCCAGAACACCCGCACTCCGGCCACCGACTGGACCTCGCCGGTCCTCGGCGCGGCGGGTGGCTTCAAGGAAGGGCTGTGCGGGAGCGCGTGCCACTACGACCCCACCGAGGCCAAGAAGCTGATCAAGGAGGGCGGGGGCCTGCCCGGCGGGCAGCTCAAGATCACGTACAACGCCGACACCGGCAGCCACAAGGAGTGGGTCGACGCCGTCTGCAACTCGATCAACAACGTCCTCGGCGACGACAAGGCGTGCGTGGGCAACCCGGTCGGCACCTTCGCCGACTTCCGCAATCAGATCGGCGAGCACAAGATGACGGGGCCCTTCCGCTCGGGCTGGCAGATGGACTACCCCCTCATCCAGGACTTCCTCCAGCCGCTCTACTACACGGGCGCCTCATCCAACGACGGGGCCTGGTCCGACAAGCGCTTCGACGAACTCGTCGACCGGGCGAACGCCGAGAGCGACAAGACCAAAGCCGTCTCGCTCTTCCAGCAGGCCGAGGACGTCGTCCGCGACAACATGGTGTCCATCCCGCTGTGGTACCAGAACGGCAGCGCCGGCTGGTCGCAGCGGCTGTCGCACGTCGAACTGGACCCGTTCAGCGTCCCCGTCTACAACGAGATCAAGGTCGGCTGAGTCGGCGTGGGGCGCTACGTGGTGCGGCGGCTGCTCCAGATGATCCCGGTGTTCGTCGGGGCCACGCTGCTGATCTTCCTCATGGTCAACGTCCTGGGCGACCCGATCGCGGGGCTCTGCGGAGAACGCGCCTGCGACCCGGCGACCGCCGCCCAGCTGAGGAGGGAGTTCGGCCTCGACCAGCCGGTGTGGCAGCAATACCTGACGTACATGGGGAACGTCTTCACCGGTGACTTCGGCACGGCGTTCAACGGCCAGAAGGTCACCGAACTGATGGGGACGGCGTTCCCGCCGACGATCCGGCTGACCGTCGTCGCCGTCGTGTTCGAGGTCGTCATCGGCATCACCCTCGGCGTTCTGACCGGTCTGCGCCGGGGCAGGCCCGTCGACACGCTGGTGCTCCTGGTGACGCTGGTGGTCATCTCGGTCCCCACCTTCGTCACGGGCCTGCTGCTCCAGCTGCTGCTCGGCGTGGACTGGGGCTGGGTCGACCCGTCGGTCTCCCCGGAAGCCGGCTTCGGCGAGCTGATCGTGCCGGGGCTCGTCCTCGCCTCCGTCTCGCTCGCCTACGTCGCCCGGCTGACCCGCGCCTCCATCGCCGAGAACCGGCGGAGCGACTACGTCCGTACGGCCGTCGCCAAGGGCCTGCCCCGGCGCCGGATCATCACCCGGCACCTGCTGCGCAATTCCCTGATCCCGGTCGTCACCTTCATCGGCGCCGACGTCGGCGCGCTGATGGGCGGCGCCATCGTCACCGAGCGCATCTTCAACATCCACGGCGTCGGCTACCAGCTCTACCAGGGCATCCTGCGGCAGAACAGCCAGACGGTGGTGGGTTTCGTGACGGTCCTCGTACTCGTCTTCCTCGTCGTCAATCTCCTCGTCGATCTTCTCTACGCCGTACTCGACCCGAGGATCCGCTATGCCTGAGCAGCCGTACGAACCCGACCGGGCGGTCCCGGTGGCCGGGCCCCGCTCGCTGTGGTCGGACGCCTGGCGCGACCTGCGCCGCAACCCGGTCTTCATCGCCTCCGCCCTGGCGATCCTCTTCCTGGTGTTCATCTCCCTGTGGCCGTCGGCGATCGCCTCCGGCAACCCCCTGCGATGCGACCTGACGAAGGCCCAGCAGGGTTCTTCCGCGGGGCACCCCTTCGGCTTCGACGCGCAGGGCTGCGACGTCTACACCCGCACCGTGTACGGCGCCCGCAACTCCATCACCGTCGGCGTCTGCGCCACGGTCGGCGTCGCGCTCCTCGGCTC
>NZ_JBHVIX010000049.1:0-24644 GCF_042799415.1 Streptomyces sp. NPDC057694 | reverse complement strand
GTGTCCTCTCTTTCGCGCCCCCCCCCTCTGTGGGATAGAGGCCTTCCGCGTCGGGGGGGGGGGGGCCCCCCCGCGACCAGCCACGACGTGACTGGCACTGTGGAGTCAACCGCGCCCCGTGCGCGGGGCCCTGCCGTTGCGGGTCAGGACGTGCTCCGAGAGGGACTCAAAGGCCTCGTCGGGGGCGAGCAGGGCCGTCGCGGTGTTGATGCGCGGGAGCGCGTACGGGTGCTGGTCGGTCAGCCAGCGCAGCAGCTGCTCGCGGACCGTGACCCGCACCGTCCAGATGTCGTCGGCGTCCTTGGCCGTGACGAGGGCGCGCACCTGCATCGTGGAGGGCGTGGTGTCGGTGACGGCCAGACCCCAGTCACGGCCGTCCCACGCGGCGCACTCGCCGAGGATGTCGCGCAGCTGCTCGCGCATCTCGTGCAGCGGCGCGCTGTGGTCCAGGTGGAAGAAGACGGTGCCGGTCATCTGGGCGCCGCCGCGCGACCAGTTCTCGAACGGCTTCGACGTGAAGTACGAGACCGGCATGGTGATCCGGCGCTCGTCCCAGGTGCGGACGGCGAGGAAGGTGAGGGTGATCTCCTCGACCGTGCCCCACTCGCCGTCCACGACGACCGTGTCCCCTATGCGGACCATGTCGCCGAAGGCGATCTGCAGCCCGGCGAAGAGGTTGCCGAGCGTGGACTGGGCGGCGACACCGGCGACGATGCCGAGGATGCCGGCGGAGGCGAGCAGCGACGCCCCCGCGGTGCGGAACGCGGGGAAGGTCAGCAGCATCGCCGAGACGGCCACCACACCGACGACCGCCGTGACGACGCGCTGGATGAGGGCGACCTGGGTGCGCACCCGGCGGACCCGGGCGGGATCGCGGTGCATGGCGGCGTAACGGGCGTAGGACGACTCCACGACCACCGCGGCGCTCCGGATGATCAGCCAGGCCGTGCCACCGATGAGCACCAGACTGAGGGTCTGGCCGATCCCCGCGGAGTGCTCCTTCGCGAGCTTCGCCTGGTCGTACGAGCCGCGCAGCAGCGCCGCGCAGAGCACGAACTGGAGGGGCAGTCGGCAGCGCCGCAGCAGGCCCCAGAGCGGTGTCTCGTGGTGGCGCCGGTCGGCCCGCCGCAGCAGCCGGTCCACAGCCCACCCGACGAGGAGGGTGATGAGGACCGAACCACCGATCACGATCAGGGGGCGCAGTACGTTCTCCATCTCCATGCCTTGCACCGTAACCGGGATCCGCCACGGCTAACCTGTGGCGTTCCTGGCACCATGGAGCGCATGAACATCATGCTGTTCCACTCGACGTTCGGACTGCGGCCCGCCGTGAAGGACGCGGCCGACCGGCTGCGCGCCGCAGGTCACGAGGTGTGGACCCCCGATCTCTTCGACGGCCGCACCTTCGACACCATCGACGAGGGCATGGAGTTCAAGGAGGAGATCGGCAAGGACGAACTCCTCAAGCGGGCCGTGCTCGCGGCCGCCCCCTACTCGGAGCGGGGCCTGGTCTACGCGGGCTTCTCGCTGGGCGCCTCCATCGCGCAGACCCTCGCGCTGGGCGACGAGAAGGCCCGCGGGCTGCTGCTGGTGCACGGCACGTCGGACATCGCGGAGACCGCGTCCGTGGACGAGCTGCCGGTCCAGCTGCACGTCGCTTCGCCGGACGTCTTCGAGACGGACGACTGGCTGAACACCTGGTACCTGCAGATGGGGCGCACCGGCGCCGACGTCGAGATCTACCGCTACGCCGGAGCCGGCCACCTCTACACCGACACCGACCTGCCGGACTACGACGAGGAGGCCGCCGAGGCCACCTGGCGGGTGGCGCTCGGCTTCCTCGACTCGCTCTAGGGCACCGGTCGCTCCAGGGCACCGGCGGCCCGGAGGCGATCAGCCCGCGAGGGCCTTCTCGATCGCCGTGTTGAAGTCCGCCACCGTCATGGGGGCGTTCTGACCGTCGGAGCCCACGAGCTTCTTGCCGTCCATGACGAGGGACGGGGTGCCGGTGACCTCGTCCTTGTTCGAGTCGAACGTCTTGGACATCTTCATGGCCCAGTTGTCGTAGGTGCCGTTGCGGACGTCCTTCTGGAAGGCCTTGTTGTTCTTGAGGGCGTCCACGGTGTTCGCGACCTTGATCAGGTAGTCGTCGCTCTTGAACTCGTCCTTGGTCTCGTCCGGGTGGTACTTCTTCGAGTACAGGGCGGTCTTGTAGTCGAGGAAGGCGTCCTGGCTGACGTTCAGGGCCGCGCCGAGCGCGCTCAGCGCGTTCTTGGAGCCCTCGCCGTTGGAACCGATCTTGCCGCTGCCGTCGCCGTCGATGAAGGTGGCGCCGATGTACTGGATCTTGAACTTGCCGTCCTCGACGTCCTTGTGGACGGTCGAGCCGACGGTCTGCTCGAAGGACGCGCAGACCGGGCAGCGCGAGTCCTCGTAGAGCTTCAGGGTCTTCTTCGCGCTGTCCTTGCCGATCACCACGGTCGTGCCGTTGGTACCGGTGGTGTGCGCGGGCGCCACGACGTCGGCGGTCTTCGCGTCCATGGCCGTCTCCCAGTGGGAGGGCTTCATGGCCTGCACCGCGAAGTAGCCGATGCCGCCGGCTATCGCGAGCACACCCACGATGGAACCGATGACGATCGCCTGCCGCTTCGCCTTCGCCTTCTTCGCCTGCTTCTCGCGCTCGATCCGCAGCCGCTCGCGGGCCGCCGTCTTCGCCTGCTGGCTGTTGCGCTTGCTCATGATCCGTTACTCCGTTGACTGATGAAAGATGCGGGGGACTGTCGTGCTCGGCTGTGGCGCTCGCTCGGGCGAGGGCTCAGAGGGCCGCGCACGGCGGTCCGCGCCGTCCCACGGAGTGCACCCAGATCCGGATGCGGGCGGCCGGCCTCGGGGCCGTGGGGCGGGGCCTCGCGGCCACCGGCTCCAGATGGGCGGTGACCGCGGCCCAGGCGACGATCAGCGGCCGGAACGCGAACGCGGCCAGCGCGCGCAGCAGCTGGGCCAGCGCCTGCTCGCCGCGGCGCAGCCACAGGGCCGCGAGCAGCCCGACCGTGACATGCGCGCCGAGCAGCAGCCAGGAGGCCGCGGGATCGGAGTGGGCGAGCAGACCGACGGGCTTGTCGGGACCGGCGCCGGTCATCCGCGCCAGGGGCGTGCCCACGTTCCCCGCGCACAGCACGTCGAAGCCGAACGAGCGCAGGGGACCCGCCACCGGGCCGCCCGCCGCGCCGTAACAGACGTGCTGGCCGGTGGTGAAGACCGTGTCCGCCGCCAGCTCCAGCGGGACGAGCAGCGCCGCGATCCGCCCGAAGCCGCGCTCACGTCCGGCGAGCGCGTACGCGATCACGAACACGGCGGCGGCGATCGCGCCGACCGTCGAAAGCGGCAGCGGGGCCCGGGACAGCAGCACGTGCGACGCGGCGGACAGCGTCACGGCCACGGCCGTGAAGAGCGCCGCGCGCACGGCTCTGAGCTGGGTCCCGGATATGTCGTCCATCGCCGAGGAGTGTGCCATGGCCGGCTGTAAGCGATGCCTAAAGGGTGGCTGTGTGTCAGAGACCGGGAATCCGGCCGTTGCGGAACAGGTCCACGAAGATCTGGTGGTCCTCACGCGCGCGGGCGCCGTAAAGGTGCGCGAAGTCGACCAGAAGGTCCGCGAAACCGTCCTCGTCGGCGGCGATCGCCGCGTCGATCGCGCGCTCCGTGGAGAACGGCACCAGCGACTCGCCGGACTGGTCGTCGGCCGCGCCGTGCATCGTCGCGGTCGCCCGGCCGAGGTCGGCGACGACCGCGTCGATCTCCACCGGGTCGTCGATGTCCGACCAGTCCAGGTCCACCGCGTACGGGGAGACCTCGGCGACCAGCTGCCCCGAGCCGTTCAGCTCCGTCCAGCCCAGCCACGGGTCCGCGTGGGCCTGCAGCGCGCGCTGCGAGATGACCGTGCGGTGCCCCTCGTGCTGGAAGTAGTCCCGGATCGCCGGGTCCGTGATGTGCCGCGAGACGGCCGGGGTCTGGGCCTGCTTCACGTAGATCACCACATCGTTCTCCAGGGCGTCGCTGTTGCCCTCCAGAAGGATGTTGTACGAGGGCAGACCGGCCGAGCCGATGCCGATGCCGCGGCGCCCGACGACGTCCTTCACGCGGTACGAGTCCGGGCGGGCCAGCGACGACTCCGGCAGCGTCTCCAGATAGCCGTCGAAGGCCGCGAGCACCTTGTAGCGCGTCGCCGCGTCCAGCTCGATGGAGCCGCCGCCGGGCGCGAAGCGGCGCTCGAAGTCGCGGATCTCCGTCATGGAGTCGAGCAGCTCGAAGCGGGTACGCGCGCGAGCGTCGCGCAGCGCCCCGAGCAGCGGGCCGTCGGCCGTGTCCAGGGTGAAAGGCGGCACCTCGTCGTTCTTCGCGCCCGTGGCCAGCGAGTGGACCCGCTCGCGGTAGGCCGCCGCGTACGTGCGCACCAGGGCGCTGATCTGCTCGTCGCTGAACGCCTTCGCGTAGCCGATCAGCGCCACCGAGGCGGCGAAGCGCTTGAGGTCCCAGGTGAAGGGGCCGACGTACGCCTCGTCGAAGTCGTTCACATTGAAGACCAGCCGGCCGTTCGCATCCATGTACGTGCCGAAGTTCTCCGCGTGCAGGTCGCCGTGGATCCACACCCGGCTCGTGCGGTCGTCCAGGTACGGCCCGCCGTGCTGCTCACGCTCCAGGTCCTGGTAGAAGAGGCAGGCCGTGCCGCGGTAGAACGCGAAGGCCGACGCGGCCATCTTGCGGAACTTGACCCGGAAGGCTGCGGGGTCCGCGGCGAGCAGCTCGCCGAACGCGGTGTCGAAGACAGCGAGGATCTGCTCGCCGCGCTCTTCAGCGGTGGGCTGCGGGTCCGACATCGCGGGGTGCCTCCTGGTGCAGATGGTGCGTGAGCTGTGTGACACGCAGGGCAGGTGTTCTGACCTGTCCAACGCCCGACCGTACTCCGGAGTGCCCGTCGGTTGTCAGCGGTCGGTCGTAGACTTCCAAGCTGTCCCCGCCCCTTCGCCGCGCGCCCGCCAATGGAGGCCCCCACCGTGTCAAAGCCGCCCTTCACGCACCTGCACGTCCACACCCAGTACTCGCTGCTGGACGGTGCCGCGCGGCTGAAGGACATGTTCAACGCGTGCAACGAGATGGGCATGACGCACATCGCGATGTCCGACCACGGCAACCTGCACGGGGCGTACGACTTCTTCCACTCCGCGCAGAAGGCGGGCGTCACGCCGATCATCGGCATCGAGGCGTACGTCGCCCCGGAGTCGCGGCGCAACAAGCGGAAGATCAAGTGGGGCCAGCCGCACCAGAAGCGCGACGACATCTCCGGTTCGGGTGGTTACACGCACAAAACGATCTGGGCGGCGAACAGCACGGGCCTGCACAACCTGTTCAAGCTCTCCTCGGACGCGTACGCCGAGGGCTGGCTGCAGAAGTGGCCGCGCATGGACAAGGAGACGATCTCCCAGTGGAGCGAGGGCCTGATCGCCTCCACCGGCTGCCCCTCCGGCGAGCTGCAGACCCGGCTGCGCCTCGGCCAGTTCGACGAGGCGCTGAAGGCGGCCTCCGAGTACCAGGACATCTTCGGCAAGGACCGGTACTTCCTGGAGCTGATGGACCACGGCATCGAGATCGAGCGCCGGGTCCGTGACGGCCTCCTTGAGATCGGCAAGAAGCTCGGCATCCCGCCGCTGGTGACGAACGACTCGCACTACACCTACGCGCACGAGGCGACGGCCCACGACGCCCTGCTCTGCATCCAGACCGGCAAGAACCTCTCCGACCCGGACCGCTTCCGGTTCGACGGCACGGGCTACTACCTGAAGTCCACGGACGAGATGTACGCCGTCGACTCCTCGGACGCCTGGCAGGAGGGCTGCCGCAACACGCTCCTGGTCGCCGAGCAGATCGACACGACCGGCATGTTCGAGAAGCGCGACCTCATGCCGAAGTTCGACATCCCGGAAGAGGGCTACACCAACACCACGTGGTTCAAGGAGGAAGTGCGGCGCGGCATGAACCGCCGCTTCCCCGGCGGTGTCCCCGAGGACCGGCAGAAGCAGGCCGAGTACGAGATGGACATCATCATCCAGATGGGGTTCCCGGGTTACTTCCTGGTGGTCGCCGACTTCATCATGTGGGCCAAGAACAACGGCATCGCGGTGGGCCCCGGCCGTGGCTCCGCGGCCGGCTCGATCGTCTCGTACGCCATGGGCATCACCGACCTCGACCCGATCGAGCACGGACTGATCTTCGAGCGGTTCCTCAACCCCGAGCGCGTCTCCATGCCCGACGTCGACATCGACTTCGACGAGCGCAGGCGCGTCGAGGTGATCAGGTACGTGACCGAGAAGTACGGCGCCGACAAGGTCGCCATGATCGGCACGTACGGCAAGATCAAGGCCAAGAACGCGATCAAGGACTCCGCGCGCGTGCTCGGCTACCCGTACGCGATGGGCGACCGCCTCACCAAGGCGATGCCCGCAGACGTCCTCGGCAAGGGCATCGATCTCAACGGCATCACCGACTCCACGCACCCGCGCTACAGCGAGGCGGGCGAGATCCGCGGGATGTACGAGAACGAGCCGGACGTGAAGAAGGTCATCGACACCGCCAAGGGCGTCGAGGGCCTGGTCCGGCAGATGGGCGTGCACGCCGCCGGCGTCATCATGTCCAGCGAGCCGATCGTCGACCACGCCCCGCTGTGGACGCGGCACACCGACGGCGTGACCATCACGCAGTGGGACTACCCGCAGTGCGAGTCCCTCGGCCTGATCAAGATGGACTTCCTGGGCCTCAGGAACCTGACGATCATGGACGACGCCGTGAAGATGGTGGAGTCCAACAAGGGCGTCAAGCTCGAACTCCTCTCGGTCGCGCTGGACGACCCCAAGACGTACGAGCTGCTCTGCCGCGGTGACACGCTCGGTGTGTTCCAGTTCGACGGCGGCCCGATGCGCTCGCTGCTGCGCCAGATGCAGCCCGACAACTTCGAGGACATTTCCGCCGTGTCGGCCCTGTACCGGCCGGGCCCGATGGGCATGAACTCGCACACGAACTACGCCGAGCGCAAGAACGCCCGGCAGGACATCACGCCGATCCACCCGGAGCTCGAAGAGCCCCTGAAGGAGACGCTGGGCCTCACCTACGGCCTCATCGTGTACCAGGAGCAGGTACAGAAGGCCGCGCAGATCGTCGCCGGGTACTCGCTCGGCGAGGCCGACATCCTGCGCCGCGTGATGGGCAAGAAGAAGCCCGAGGAACTGGCGAAGAACTTCACCATCTTCCAGGAGGGCGCCCGCAAGAACGGCTTCTCCGACCAGGCGATCCAGGCCCTGTGGGACGTCCTGGTGCCGTTCGCCGGCTACGCGTTCAACAAGGCGCACTCGTCCGCGTACGGCCTGGTCACCTACTGGACCGCGTACCTGAAGGCGAACTACCCGGCCGAGTACATGGCGGCCCTGCTCACCTCGGTGAAGGACGACAAGGACAAGTCGGCCGTCTACCTCAACGAGTGCCGGCGCATGAAGATCAAGGTCCTCCCGCCGAACGTGAACGAGTCGGTGCACAACTTCGCCGCCCAGGGCGACGACGTGATCCTCTTCGGCCTGGAGGCGGTCCGCAACGTCGGGACGAACGTCGTGGACGCGATCATCCGCTCGCGCAAGGCCAAGGGGAAGTACTCCTCGTTCCCCGACTACCTCGACAAGGTCGAGGCCGCGGCGTGCAACAAGAGGACCACCGAATCGCTCATCAAGGCGGGCGCGTTCGACGAGATGGGGCACACCCGCAAGGGCCTCACCGCGCAGTACGAGCCCATGATCGACAACGTCGTGGCGGTCAAGCGCAAGGAGGCCGAGGGACAGTTCGACCTCTTCGGCGGCGGCGACGAGGGCGGCGACGAGCCGGGCTTCGGGCTCGACGTCGAGTTCTCCACCGACGAGTGGGACAAGACGTACCTGCTCGCCCAGGAGCGCGAGATGCTCGGCCTGTACGTCTCCGACCACCCGCTGTTCGGCCTGGAGCACGTGCTGTCCGACAAGGCGGACGCGGGCATCGGGCAGCTCACCGGCGGTGACTTCGGCGACGGCGCGGTCGTCACGGTCGGCGGCATCATCTCGGGCCTCCAGCGCAAGATGACCAAGCAGGGCAACGCCTGGGCGATCGCGACCGTCGAGGACCTCGCCGGTTCCATCGAGTGCATGTTCTTCCCCGCGACGTACCAGCTGGTGTCCACCCAGCTCGTCGAGGACGCCGTGGTCTTCGTCAAGGGCCGCCTCGACAAGCGCGAGGACGTGCCGCGCCTGGTCGCCATGGAGATGCAGGTCCCGGACCTGTCGAACGCGGGGACGAACGCGCCGGTGATCCTGACCATCCCCGCCCTGAAGGTGACCCCGCCGATGATCAGCCGGCTCGGCGAGATCCTCGCCAACCACCGGGGCGACAGCGAGGTGCGGATCAAGCTCCAGGGCCCGCGCAAGACCACGGTCCTCCGGCTCGACCGGCACCGGGTCAAGCCGGACCCGGCGCTCTACGGCGACCTGAAGGTACTGCTCGGCCCGTCCTGCCTGGCGGGCTGATACCGCCAAGCGGCGCACACGGCGGACACAGCGCGAGGGCCGCACCCGGACTTCCGGGTGCGGCCCTCGCGCCGTGCTCCGACAGCCTTGCGGCTTACGTCAGTTGTGCCCGAAGCGGCGCTCGCGGTGCTTGCGGGCCACATCCCCCGGTGTGGCCTGGATGGCCGACTTCGTCTCCGCCTCCATGGCGGACGACCGGGCCTGCTCCTGCGGCTCTGCGGACTTCTGCTGCTGATTACGGTTCTGCTTGCGGTTCTTGGCCATGGTGATTGCCTCCTGCGGGGGACTAGGGGCCAGGGCCGGTTTCAGATTCACACAAGGCGTACAAGACCGCATTTCGGATTATTACCGTGCGTAAGAGGGGGATCGAGCCGGGTTCGTCACTCCTTCACGCCTTCCGCCACGCCGAAGATCGAGTTCGGGCCGTTAAGCCCCGCGCTGTCGGGCAGACTCGAAGGAAACCCGAAGCGAACGCACGGGCGTGTCGGCGAAAGAGGGTGGACCGCGTGGACCGTTGCATCGTCCTGGTGGACGCCGGGTATCTGCTGGGTGCTGCCGCGAGTCTCCTCGCGGGCGAGCCGTCCCGGTCCCGGATCCATGTCGACCACGCCGCCCTCATCCAGGGGCTGCGCGAGCGCGCCGAGTCCGAGACCGAGCGCCAGCTCCTGCGCATCTACTGGTTCGACGGCGCCCCCGACCGGGTCCCGCAGCCCGAGCACCGCAGGCTGCGCGTGATGCCCCGGGTGACGGTGCGCCTCGGCGCCCTGACCCGCAGCGACGGGCGCTGGGCGCAGAAGGGCGTCGACGCCGCGATGCACGCCGAGCTGACCGAGCTGGCGCGCAACCGGGCCTGCTCCGACGTCGTCCTGGTCACCGGCGACGGCGATCTGCTGCCCGGCATGATGGCCGCCAAGGAGCACGGCGTCGCCGTCCACCTGTGGGCCGTCCAGGCCGCCGACGGGGACTACAACCAGTCCGAGGACCTGGTCGCCGAGGCCGACGAGCGGCGCGTGCTCGACCGGACCTGGATCACCAAGGCCGTCCGCGCCAAGGAGTTCGGCGGCATCTGCGCCCCGCCGCCCGCGCCGCGCCCCGAGATCGCCGCGATCCTCTCCGCGCCGCTGCCCGAGTCCGCGCCGGGCGCCCCGGGCCGCCTCGCCGGCCGGGACGCCGACACGCCGCCGGTCCAGCACGCGCCGGCCGAGCGCGCCGAGCGGGCCGAGAGCGACCCGGAGGACCGGTCCGGCGCGGGCAAGGGCGTACCCACCCCGAAGGATCTGGCCGCACTGCGCGCGCCCGGCACGCAGGCCGCGCAGCATCCGGCCAACGCGACGCTGCGCTGGTCCTCCGACAAGGGCTGGGTCGAGCGGCCCGGCGGGGGAGCCGAGACGCCCGAGTCGGCGTCGCTGCCGACCCTGGCGCAGCTCACCACCGCCGAGCAGCGCTGGGCCGACCGCGAGGAGGACATCACCGCGGTCGGCGGGGACCCGTACGAGGTGGGGCAGGTGTTCGCGCGGCGCTGGATGGAGCGGCTGGGCGACCAGACGCAATTGCAGAAGCTGTCGACCATGTATCCCCGGGTGCCGCACCGCATCGACGGGGAGCTGCTGCGGTACGCCGCGCGGTTCGGGTTGCTCGCGCACAAGGACGATCAGATCGACGAGCACGACCGGTATGCGATTCGGGCCGGGTTCTGGCGGGAGGTCGATGTGCGGACCGGAGCCGAGCACGCTGCCGCTGGGGATTGAGTTTCGGGGTGCTGCTACGTCACGGCGTCTGCCGTGTTCTGCCGGGTGGCGTGTGCGGCTCTCGTCGTGGCTGGTCGCGCAGTTCCCCGCGCCCCTGTCGGGGCGCCTTGGCGCCCGCGGTGTTGTCGCCGGATGGCGTTTGCGGGTTCGTCGCGGCTGGTCGCGCCCCGCGGCGGAGCCACTGATCGGCACAGCCCCGCGCCCCTTACGGGGCGCCTTGGCGCGGGCGTGTCAGCGTGGCCCGCGTTGCTTTTGGGGCGCCATTTGTCCGACCCGGGCGCAAACCTGGGGGCTCGACCCCGTACTCTCGTTCCTCGTGAGTACGCGCACCGGTGAGCCCGTCCTGGAGTATGGCAGGGGTGCTGTCGTGTGCTCGGTGCGGGGGCTGCGGAAGACCTATCCCGCCTCGCGCGGGCGGCGTGGTGCGCCCGGGGGGCCGGAAGTGCGGGCCACCGACGAGGTCGGGCTCGACATCGCACGCGGCGAGATCTTCGGTCTGCTCGGGCCGAACGGCGCCGGGAAGTCCACCCTCGTACGGCAGCTGACCGGGCTCATGCGGCCCGACGCCGGGAGCGTGGAGATCCTCGGGCACGACATCGTGCGCCACCCGGAGCGGGCCTCACGGATCCTCGCCTACCTCGGGCAGGAGTCGACCGCCCTCGACGAGCTCACCGTCTCCCTCGCCGCCGAGACCACCGGACGGCTGCGCGGGCTCAGCCTCAAGGACGCCCGGGTCGCACGCGACGCCGTCCTCGACGAGCTGGGCATCGGCGCGATCGCCGGGCGGCCGCTCAAGAAGCTCTCCGGCGGGCAGCGGCGGCTCGCCTGCTTCGCCGCCGTCCTGGTCGGTGAGCGGCCACTGCTCGTGCTCGACGAGCCGACCACCGGGATGGACCCCGTCGCGCGACGGGCCGTCTGGGCGGCCGTGGACCGCAGACGCGCCGAGCGCGGCACCACCGTGCTGCTCGTCACCCACAACGTCATCGAGGCCGAGACCGTCCTCGACCGGGTCGCGGTGATGGACCAGGGCCGGGTCATCGCCTGCGACACCCCGGCCGGGCTCAAGGAGCGCGTCGCCGGCGAGGTGCGGGTCGAACTCGTGTGGCGGGAAAAGGCGCCGACGGAGCTGGCCGAGGTCGCACGGCTGCGCGAGCACGCCGTCGAGTCCGGGCGGCGCTGGTCGCTGCGGCTCGCCCCCGACGAGGCCCGCCGCGCCGTCGCCGCCGTCACCGGCGGCCCGGCCTTCGACTTCCTCGACGACTTCACGCTCGCCACCCCGAGCCTGGAGGACGTGTACTTGGCGCTCGGCGGGAGCCGCAGCGGCGTGAAGGGCCTGGTGAAGGCATGAGTGTCGTATCCGCCGACGCGGTACCGGCCGCGGAGCCGGCCGTCATCGCCGATCCGGGAGCCGGCCGCGGCGAGGAGGGGCTCGCGCCGCGGGCCCGGTTCCTGCCGTCGCTCGCCGCCGTCTACCGCGCCCAGCTCTCCCGGGCCAGAGTGGCCCGGATCCCGCTGCTCTTCGTGGCGACCTTCCAGTCCATCGGGATCATGATCCTGATGCGCGGCGTCGTCGACCAGGGCAGCAGCGAGGCACAGGCCGTCGTCGCCGGGTCCGCCGTGCTGGTCGTCGCCTTCGTCGCGCTGAACCTGCTGGCCCAGTACTTCGGGCAGCTGCGCGCCGCCGGCGGGCTCGACCACTACGCGACGCTGCCGGTGCCGCCCGCCTCCGTGGTCCTGGGCGCGGCGGGCGCGTACGCGTCGTTCACCGTGCCCGGCACCGTGGTCACCGCGATCGTCGGCTGCGCGATGTTCGATCTGCCGCTCGCCCATCTGTGGGTGCTCGCCGCCGTCATCCCGCTCGCCGGAGCCGCCCTCGCCGGGCTCGGCGCCGCGCTCGGGCTGCTCGCGCCACGCCCCGAACTGGCCACACTGCTCGGCCAGTTGGGCATGTCCGCGGCGCTGCTGCTGGGCGTGCTGCCCGCCGCCCGGATGCCCGAGGCGGTGCGCTACGCCCGCGATCTGCTGCCGTCGACCTACGGCGTCGAGGCCTTCGCCCGCACCTTCGGCGACCGGCCCGACTGGCCCGCCGTCCTGCTCGACCTGGGCGTCTGCGCCGCTGTCGGCGTCGCCTCGCTGGCCGTGGCGACCTGGGCGTACCGTCGGGCAGCCGTCCGGTGACGCGCGCCGCCGACACGCCTGGCACGATGGCAGGGTGACCGCACCGCTGACACCGCCGCCGCATCAACCCCCGGACGACAACGGGCACGGCAACCCGTGGCAGGCCCCGGATCCGATGGCCGGCCATCTGCCGCCGCCCGCGCCGTCCCCGGCAGTCGAGGACGGGCCCGGCCTGAAGGCCGAGCTGCGCGAGGCCGTCGTCGTGTTCGCCGGTGTCGCCGTGTTCGGACTGCTCCTCGGTGTGCTCTGGCTGTGGCTCGCGCCGCGCGTGCCGCTGATCTCCGACAGCTCGGCCGTCTACCTCAAGGACAGCGAGGGGGAGCAGGCCATCGGGATCGACGGCACGTTCGCGCTGCTCGGGCTCGCGTTCGGCGCCGTGACCGCCCTGCTCGTCTTCCTGTGGCGACGGCGCGGCGGCATCGGGATCGTCGTGGCACTCGCGCTGGGCGCGCTGCTCGGCGGCGTGATCGCCTGGCGGTTCGGGATCTGGCTGGGGCCGACGCGGGACGTCGCCGCCCACGCCAAGGAGCTCGGCAAGGGCGTCGTGTTCGACGCGCCCCTCGAACTGAAGGCCAAGGGCGCGCTGCTCGCGTGGCCGCTGGCCGCGATGGTCGTCCATCTCGCGCTCACCGGCCTGTTCGGCCCCCGGGACCCCGACCCGTACGCGCAGTACTACGTGCCGCAGCACCCGGAGGGGGCACCGGGCCCGGAGCCGCACGGCCCCTCGGCGTAGTTCTTGATGGTTTTTTGCGAGGTGTCCGGCCGGGGAGGCCGTCGTGTCGACGGTGTCCCCGGCCGGCCGTGCGAGCGCTGAACGTCAGGCGGGCCTGCGCCCGTGATTGGCCTTGCCCTTCTTGATCCGCCACTTGCGCTTGCGTGTCCTCTTCGACATGTCCTTGGTGCTTAGTCGAAGCGGAGGGTCACGTCGAGGGGTCACGCACGCCCGACGGGCGCGAGCACCGCGCCGGTGAGCGCCGCCAGGTCCGCGGCCGCCAGCTCGACCTCCAGGCCACGGCGGCCCGCCGAGACACAGATGGTCGCGTGCTCCGCGGCGGACGCGTCGATGACCGTCGGCAGCTTCTTGCGCTGGCCGAGCGGGGAGATGCCGCCGCGTACGTACCCGGTGGTGCGCTCGGCGAGCGCCGGGTCGGCCATCGTGGCGCGCTTGCCGCCGACCGCCGCGGCGAGCGCCTTCAGATCGAGCTGGCCCGCCACCGGCACGACGGCGACCGTGAGCCGGCCGTCGACGTCCGCGACGAGCGTCTTGAAGACCCGGTCGGGGGACACGCCCATCGCCTCGGCCGCTTCCTCGCCGTAACTGGGATGTGCCGGGTCGTGCTCGTAGGAGTGGACCGTGAAGGCGGTGCCCGCGGCCGTCAGCGCGACCGTCGCCGGGGTCCCGCCGGACTGCTGCTGCTTCTTGGACTTCTTCGCCAACGTGCCGTGTCCTTCAGGTCAGTTGAGGCTGGTCGCCGCTCTGGTGAGGTCCGTCGCGGGCAGCGACGGCAGATGCCGGATGATCGCCGTCTCGGCGCGCAGCAGCTTCAGCTCCTCGCGCAGCCGCGACGCCACGTCGGCCGTTTCGAGGAGCCGCTGCTTCGTCGGTACGTCGAGCACCGCGGCCGCGGCGACCAGGTACGACACCACCGACGGCTCGTCGGGGAGCTCCGCGCCCGTCGTCAGGGACCGCTCGCGGGCGCCCGCGAGCCGCTTCTGGTACGAGCGGAACGCGCGCAGCACGCCCTCGGCCAGGGCGCCCGCCTCCTCGCCGTCGTCGTCGGGCAGCACCTCCACCTCCGCGGTGAGGTACGGGCCCGAGGCGTCCACCGAGCGCAGCCCGACGCGCTGGGTGCCGGTCGCGAGCACCTCGAAGCTGCCGTCGGGGCGCTCACGGATCGTCGCGGCGTCGGCGATGCAGCCGACGAGGTGGAAGGAGGAGATCGGGTCGTCGCCGAAGCCGGCGGCGGGTCCCGCGCCGGCCTCCTTCGTGGTGAGGTCGTCCGGCATGCCGGCGGCGCTCGGCGCGACCTCGTGGCCGTCGCGGATCGCCACGACCACGAAATTGCGCGGCTCGTCGGAGACGGCCGGGTCGGCCTCGGGGTCGTCGGGATCGGCGGGCCCGGGAGGAGCTGCCTTCAGCAGGTCGCGCATCAGGGCGCGGTAACGCTCCTCGAAGATGTTCAGCGGGAGCACGAGCCCGGGGAACAGCACCGAGTTGAGCGGGAAGAGCGGAAGCCGGACGGTGGTCACGACGGTCAAGAGTAATGGTCGCCGGAGGTCCTCGGTCCGCCGAGCAGCGGGAGCGCCGCCGCGACCTCCAGACGGACGCCGTCGCGCAGGTGCAGGAACTCGCCCAGCGGGTCGTCGGAGAGCCGGTCCCAGGGGAACGATGTCGCGTAGGGACCGATGAGACGCAGCTGGTCCAGGGCGTCCTGCCAGCGTTCGAGATGGATCAGTACGCAGGCCAGCAGATTGCGCACCTCGGCGGGCCAGGGGTCCGCGGTGTCGTACGTGGCCGAGAGCCCGATGGCGAGATCGGCCGCCGCGTCGAGGCGGGCGCGCGGGATGCCGTGCGGGGACTGCGCGGTGAGGTAGGCGAAGGCGGCGCGGGCCGGGAGGGCCTGGAGCAGGGAGCCGGGCAGCGCGTCCTCGGCGGCGTGCTCGGCGAAGTCGAAGCACTCCGCGTGCGAGCCGTACCAGGCGGCCGACAGGTACTGAAGGGCCGCGACGTGGCAGCCGTAGTGGTGCGTGGAGCGGCGCACCGCCTGGGTCCACAGCTCCTCGAAGACGGTGTGCGGGGCGTTCGCGCCGCGGGCGTGGTCCAGGGCGAGGCGCCAGGGGACCGGGTCGCTGCGGTCGGCGTCGGCCGCGGCCAGGATCAGCGGGGTGACGTCGCGGAGCAGTTCGGCGCGGGCCGGGGAGCCGAAGGCGCGGGCGACCGCGACCTCCGCCTTGACCAGGAGCAGGTCGGGGTCGTGCGGGGCGGCCGACTGCCAGGCCGCGAACCATTCGGGGCGGGCGGCGGCGAACGCGGCGAGGCGCTGCACGTAGCGGTCGCGGTTCTCCCACTCGGCGGCCTCGCGGGTGTGGGCGAGGACCTTGGCGGCCGGGCCGTACTCGGTGTGGCCCGCGGCGGCCAGGGCCGTGGCGAGGCGGTCGTCCGGGGCGTCGAGGAGGATCTCCTCGTCCGGGGGGAGGCCTTCGGCCAGGGAGGCCGTGTGGCGAATCATGCGGGCTGTTCGGATGAGGGCGCGGAGCAGGGGCATGTCCGCGTCCTCCTTTTGGCGGGGCCTGTTGTTGCCCTGGGATGACGGGCTTTGGGGGGTGGTGGTTGCTTGGGGGTGGGTAACGGTTTGGGGTCCGGACAGGGTGCCTGGGTCAGCTGTGAGTATGCGGTGCGGATGGGGGTGCGGGTGCGGGTGCGGGCGGGGCTGGGGCTCGGGCTTGATGGGCGCTCGCCCCGCGCTGGGGGGCCGCCTTGCCCACCCTGCCGCCCCTGGCGGCAGATTGCCCAAGGCGGGCGGGCGGGGCGGGGTGAGACGGCTGCAGGTTGGCCCAGGTTGCCGCGAGGGTCAGCTTCGTCGGAGTAGGCGGGTGGCGCCTGCTGCGACTGTCGTGGCCAGGATCCAGCCGAGCATGATCAGGACCGCCGCCAGCCACTGCCAGCCGTCGCTGAGCCGCCAGCTGTGCGCCTGGCCCAGGTCGATCACCGGGAGCAGCAGGTCGAGGGCGAAGAGGGCCGGGTCCCAGCGCGGGCCCTGGCCCGGCTGTATCGGCGGATGCTGGGCGCGGCTGAAGGCGACCGCGCCGACCGCCCAGAGCACGGCCATCCAGACGGCGGCCCGGCCCGGCCGGTACCCGTAGGCGACCGTCCAGTCCTGGATGTAGCCCCACACCTTCGCGGCCACCGGCAGCGTCTCGCGGCGCCGGCGCTGCTTGGCGAGCAGCACCTCGCGGGCGTCGGCGTCCTCCCCGCTGTTGCGGAGCATGGCGGCGAGCTGCTCGTACGGTTCCGGGCGGTACTCGGGGGTGGCGTCGGAGAGCCAGGCGAGGCGGCGGTGCAGCGGGAAGGCGCCGACCGGGATCAGGTTCTCGTACGTGAAGCCGCTGACCCGGAACTGTCCCGCGACCGGCCAGCTCGTCGACTTGTCGATCAGATTGACGACCTTCGCGCCGCTCAGCACGACGAGACCGCGCTCCGGCCGCTCCCCGGTGAAGCGCAGCTCGGGCGTCTGGACGCGGCGCAGGGACACCTCCTGGTCGTTGCGCAGCGTGAACCGGGCCGAGTCCAGGTCGATGGCGTCGCCGAAGCGCCCGTCGTCGAGCCGCAGGCCGCCCACGCACTCGAACCGCTGTACGCGGGTGCCCTGGGCCGGGGTGCCGCCCGACTGGAGCAGATTGCCTATCCCGGCGGGGGTCAGATACAGGGTGCGCTCGACCGTCAGCTGCGGGGCGTTCAGCGCGCGCCGCCCGTGCGTGTTGCTCAGCCGGCTGCCGCGCAGGGACAGCGAGACGCCCACGGTCGCGCCGCGCAGGCTCAGCTCGCCGTGCGTCTCCAGCAGCTCGGCCTGGAGGTCCTGGCCGACCGACATGCCGTCCGCGGCGACCGACTTGCCGGTCCGGTCGCGGAACGCCACCGCCTGGTTGAGCAGCAGATCCGTGCCGATGTGGGCGTCGGTCAGCCGGACGCCGGTGTGGAAGCGGGAGCGGGGCAGGTGCAGATCGCCCTCGGTGTGCACCCGGGCCGCCTCCAGGCGCGGCACTGAGCAGTTCACGATGCGGAGCGTCGTGAAGTGCGCCTCCGGGAGCAGCACCTCCTTCTCGAAGCGGCAGTCCTTCAGCTCCACGTACGGCTCGATGGTGCCGCCCGCCAGATCGAGCGCGTCCGTGATCTGCACGCCCTGGAGCTTCAGCGACGACACCCGGCCGTCCAGGGCCGGCGGCCCGTCGAGGAGCAGCCACGCCACGATCCGCGCGCGCACGCTGCGCTCGGGACCCCAGGGGTGCCCGCCGTGCGGATCGTCGGCCGCTCTGCCGCCCGTACGCAGGTCGTAGAGGCTCCCGTTGCGGAACGCCTGCCACATTCCGACCTCTGCTGCGGTCAGGCCGTCCGGCACGTCACCATTGCCGCTGCCGGTCGTCGTCCCGTCGACCACGACTGTCCTGCCTCCCCGTACGCCTTCGTGGCACCCTCGTGCCCTGCCGCGCTCCGTACGCCCCGTGCGTTCCGCGCGCCCCGCCGGCATCTGCTACCCGCGGGTTGTGTACGACCGGTCATGCCCGCTGGGTGACCGCTTGAACGCTAGTGGTGAAGGTCGTCCTCCGGTGCGGGAACAACGGCTGAAACCGGACGAGTATCAGTCACTGATACGGGCCACCGGCGGCAAACCCGCGTCTGAGAGAATTGGTGCGTGATCTCTCGAATCGATCTGCGCGGCGCCGCCCTCCCCGAGGGCCAGGCCCTGCGCTCGCTGCTGCCCCGAGCCGACTTCGACGTCTCGGCCGCCCTGGACAAGGTGCGCCCGATCTGCGAGGACGTGCATCATCGCGGCGACGCGGCGCTGATCGAGTACGGCGAGAAGTTCGACGGAGTGACGCTGGAGTCCGTGCGGGTGCCGGCCGAGGCCCTGGCCAAGGCGCTCGCCGACCTCGACCCGGCCGTCCGCGCGGCCCTGGAGGAGTCCATCCGCCGGGCCCGCATCGTCCACCGCGAGCAGCGCCGTACCGGCCACACCACGCAGGTCGTGCCCGGCGGTTCGGTCACCGAGAAGTGGGTGCCGGTCGAGCGCGTCGGCCTGTACGCGCCCGGCGGCCGGTCCGTCTACCCGTCGTCCGTGATCATGAACGCCGTACCGGCGCAGGAGGCCGGCGTCGAGTCGATCGCGCTCGCCTCCCCGCCGCAGAAGGAGTTCGGCGGCCTGCCGCACCCGACGATCCTGGCGGCCTGCGCGCTGCTCGGCGTCGACGAGGTGTACGCGGCCGGCGGCGCCACCGCCGTCGCGATGTTCGCGTACGGCACCGAGTCCTGCCCGCCCGCGAACATGGTGACCGGCCCGGGCAACATCTGGGTCGCCGCCGCCAAGCGCTACTTCACCGGCCGGATCGGCATCGACGCCGAGGCGGGCCCGACCGAGATCGCCGTCCTCGCCGACGCCACGGCCGACCCGGTGCACGTCGCGTCCGACCTGATCAGCCAGGCCGAGCACGACCCGCTGGCCGCGGCCGTCCTCGTCACGGACAGCGAGGAGCTGGCCGCCGCCGTCGAGCGCGAGCTGGAGCCGCAGGTCGCCGCGACCAAGCACGTCGACGACCGGATCGTGCCCGCCCTCAAGGGGCAGCAGTCCGCGATCGTCCTCGTGGACTCCCTGGAGGACGGCCTCAAGGTCGTCGACGCGTACGGCGCCGAGCACCTGGAGATCCAGACGGCGGACGCCGCCGCCGTCGCCCAGCGCGTGAAGAACGCGGGCGCGGTCTTCGTCGGCCCGTGGGCGCCGGTCTCCCTGGGGGACTACGCCGCCGGGTCCAACCACGTCCTGCCGACCGGCGGCTGCGCCTGCCACTCCTCCGGCCTGTCCGTCCAGTCCTTCCTGCGCGGCATCCACATCGTCGACTACACGAAGGACGCCCTCGCCGAGGTCGCCCGCACCGTGGTGACGCTGGCCGAGGCCGAGGACCTGCCCGCGCACGGCGCCGCCGTCAAGGCCCGCTTCGGGTGGAAGGTGCCGACGGACAAGTGACGAACATCGACGACCTTCCCGTACGCGACGAACTGCGCGGCAAGTCCCCCTACGGCGCGCCCCAACTGGACGTCGCCGTCCGGCTGAACACGAACGAGAACCCGTACCCGCTGCCCGAGCCGCTCGTCGCGCGCATCGCGGAGCGGGTCGCGGAAGCGGCCCGCACCCTCAACCGCTACCCCGACCGGGACGCGGTGGAGCTGCGCACCGAGCTGGCCCGCTACCTGACCCGCACGACCGGCCACGAGGTCGGTCACGACCAGGTCTGGGCGGCCAACGGGTCGAACGAGGTGCTCCAGCAGCTCCTCCAGGCGTTCGGCGGCCCCGGCCGCACCGCGCTCGGCTTCGAGCCCTCGTACTCGATGCACCCGCTGCTCGCGCGGGGCACCAACACCGGCTGGGTCAGCGCCCCGCGCAAGGACGACTTCTCGCTGGACGTGCCCGGCGCCGTCGAGGCGATCCGCACGCACCGCCCCAGCGTCGTCTTCATCACCAGCCCCAACAACCCCACCGGCAACGCGGTGGCCCGCGAGGACGTCCTCGCGCTGTACGAGGCCGCCGGCCGGGACGCGGTGGTGATCGTCGACGAGGCGTACACCGAGTTCAGCCACGGCAGCTCGCTGCTCGAACTGATCGAGGGCCGCCCGAACCTGATCGTCTCGCGCACCATGTCGAAGGCGTTCGGCGCCGCGGGCCTGCGCCTCGGCTACCTCGCCGCCGACCCGGCCGTGGTCGACGCGGTGCAGCTGGTGCGCCTGCCCTACCACCTGTCGGCCGTGAACCAGGCGACGGCGCTCGCCGCCCTGGAGTACACCGACACCCTGCTCCAGTACGTGGAGCAGCTGAAGGCCGAACGCGACCGGGTGGTCGAGGAGTTGAAGGGGCTCGGCTTCGACGTCACCGTCGCCGACGCCAACTTCATCCAGTTCGGTGTCTTCCAAGACCCGCATGCGGTCTGGCAGTTCATCCTCGACCGAGGAGTCCTGATCCGGGACAACGGCGTACCGGGACGGCTGCGCATGTCGGTCGGCACCCCCGAAGAGAACGACGCGTTCCTGGACGCGGCCCGTGAAGTCACAAAGGAGTTCGGCGCATGAGCCGCGTAGGACGAGTGGAACGTACGACCAAGGAGACCTCGGTCCTCGTCGAGATCGATCTCGACGGCAGCGGCAAGGTCGACGTGTCGACCGGTGTCGGCTTCTACGACCACATGCTCGACCAGCTCGGCCGCCACGGCCTCTTCGACCTCACGGTCAAGACCGAGGGTGACCTGCACATCGACTCGCACCACACCATCGAGGACACCGCGCTCGCCCTCGGCGCCGCCTTCAAGCAGGCGCTCGGCGACAAGGTGGGCATCTACCGCTTCGGCAACTGCACGGTCCCGCTGGACGAGTCCCTCGCCCAGGTCACCGTCGACCTCTCCGGCCGCCCGTACCTCGTGCACACCGAGCCCGAGAAGATGGCGCCGATGATCGGCGAGTACGACACGACGATGACCCGGCACATCCTGGAGTCGTTCGTCGCGCAGGCGCAGATCGCCCTGCACGTCCACGTCCCGTACGGGCGCAACGCGCACCACATCGTGGAGTGCCAGTTCAAGGCCCTCGCCCGCGCGCTGCGCTACGCCTCCGAGCGGGACCCGCGCGCGGCCGGCATCCTCCCCTCGACGAAGGGTGCCCTCTAGTCATGAACGGCCTCGCGACCGTCCTCATCCTCGTCGGCCTCTTCCTGGTCGGCGGCATCATCTCCTTCGCCAAGCAGGGCATGGGCAAGAGCCTCATCACCCTCCTGTCGATCAGCGCCGCCCTGTGCCTGGTCGCGGGCGTGCTGCGCCTCGACTACTGGAACTGACGGCCATGACAGACAAAAAAGTTGTCGTCTTCGACTACGGCTTCGGAAACGTGCGCTCCGCCGAGCGCGCCCTCGCCCGCGCGGGCGCCGACGTCGAGATCACCCGTGACTACGACAAGGCGATGAACGCCGACGGACTCCTCGTCCCCGGCGTCGGCGCCTTCGCCGCCTGCATGAACGGACTGAAGGAGGCGCGCGGCGACTGGATCGTCGGGCGCCGGCTGGCCGGCGGCAGGCCCGTGATGGGCATCTGCGTCGGCATGCAGATCCTGTTCGCGCGGGGCATCGAGCACGGCGTCGAGGCCGAGGGCCTCGACGAGTGGCCCGGTGTCGTCGAACCGCTGAAGGCCGACGTCGTCCCCCACATGGGCTGGAACACCGTCGACGCGCCCGAGGGCAGCGAGCTGTTCGCGGGTGTCGGCAGCGACGAGCGCTTCTACTTCGTGCACAGTTACGCCGTCCAGCACTGGGAGCTGGAGGTCCACAACCCGCACATCCGTGCCCCCAAGGTGACCTGGTCGACCCACGGCGAGCCCTTCGTGGCCGCCGTCGAGAACGGCGCGCTGTGGGCGACGCAGTTCCACCCCGAGAAGTCCGGCGACGCCGGAGCCCAGCTGCTGAAGAACTGGATCGGAAACCTCTAAGCCATGGCCTCTTCTCTCAACCACGTGCTCGAACTCCTCCCCGCGGTCGACGTCCGTGACGGCCAGGCGGTCCGCCTCGTCCATGGCGAGTCCGGCTCCGAGACCTCCTACGGCTCCCCGCTGGAGGCGGCCCTCGCCTGGCAGTCCTCCGGCGCCGAGTGGCTGCACCTGGTCGACCTGGACGCCGCGTTCGGCACCGGCGACAACCGCGCGCTGATCCGCGAGGTCACCGAGGCCATGGACATCAAGGTGGAGCTGTCGGGCGGCATCCGCGACGACGACACGCTCGCCGCGGCCCTCGCCACCGGCTGCACCCGCGTCAACCTCGGCACCGCCGCGCTGGAGACCCCCGAGTGGGTCGCCAAGATCATCGCCGAGCACGGCGACAAGATCGCGGTCGGCCTCGACGTACGCGGCACGACGCTGCGCGGCCGCGGCTGGACCCGCGACGGCGGCGACCTCTACGAGACGCTGGCACGCCTCGACTCCGAGGGCTGCGCGCGCTACGTCGTCACCGACATCGCCAAGGACGGCACGCTCCAGGGCCCGAACCTGGAACTGCTGAAGAACGTGTGCGCGGCCACGGACCGCCCGATCGTCGCCTCGGGCGGCGTCTCCTCCCTCGACGATCTGCGGGCCATCGCCGAGCTGGTGCCGCTCGGCGTCGAGGGCTCCATCGTCGGCAAGGCGCTGTACGCCAAGGCGTTCACGCTGGAGGCAGCGCTGGAGGCGGTCTCCGTATGAGCGGCGCCGTCCGCCGGATCCAGTCCGGGGCCCCCTGGGAGGAGGCCTTCGGGTACGCCCGTGCCGTCGAACTCCCCAACGGTCTCGTGCTGGTCTCCGGCTGCACCTCCGTCGTCGACGGCGTGATCGCCGAAGGCGGCCCGTACGAGCAGACGAAGAACGCCTTCAACGTGGCGATCGAGGCACTGGCCGAGCTGGGCCTCGGCCGCGACGACGTCGTGCGCACCCGCATGTACATCACCCACGCGCGGGACGTCGACGAGGTCGGCCGCGCCCACAAGGAGCTGTTCGACACCGTCCGCCCCGTCGCGTCGATGCTGATCATCTCCGGCTTCGTCGACCCGTCGCTGGTCGTGGAGGTCGAGGTCGAGGCGTTCCGCCCGCAGGCAGGAGAAGCACGGTGAGCCTCGCGGTACGCGTCATCCCGTGTCTCGACGTGGACAACGGGCGGGTCGTCAAGGGCGTCAACTTCCAGAACCTGCGTGACGCGGGCGACCCCGTCGAGATGGCGAAGGTGTACGACGCCGAGGGCGCCGACGAGCTGACGTTCCTGGACATCACCGCCTCGTCCGGCAACCGGGAGACCACCTACGACGTGGTGCGCCGCACCGCCGAGCAGGTCTTCATCCCGCTCACCGTGGGCGGCGGGGTGCGCACCGCCGAGGACGTGGACAAGCTGCTGCGCGCCGGGGCCGACAAGGTGGGCGTGAACACGGCCGCCATCGCCCGGCCGGAGCTGATCCGGGAGATCGCCGAGCGGTTCGGGCGGCAGGTGCTCGTCCTCTCGGTCGATGCCCGGCGCACCGAGTCCGGGGCCTTCGAGGTGACGACCCACGGCGGGCGGCGGTCCGCCGGGATCGACGCCGTCGAATGGGCCCATCAGGCGGCCGAGTTGGGGGCCGGCGAGATCCTCCTCAACTCGATGGACGCCGACGGGACGAAGGACGGGTACGACCTGGAGATGATCTCGGCCGTACGCAAGCACGTGTCCGTGCCGGTGATCGCTTCGGGCGGGGCCGGGCGTCTTGAGCACTTCGCGCCGGCCGTTGCGGCGGGGGCCGATGCCGTGCTCGCGGCGTCCGTCTTCCACTTCGGCGACCTGCGCATCGGAGAGGTGAAGTCCTCCCTGCGGGACGCTGGGTGTCCGGTGCGCTGAGCACTCCGGGGGCGCGGGTGTGTTGCCGAGCGCGGCTGTCGTCGTGGCTGGTCATGGGCTGTCGTTCGGGTGCGGCCCGGTGGCCGCTTCTCGCGCAGTTCCCCGCGCCCCTGAGGCAGGCACTTCGCGCCGCCTCTCCTTGAGGCTGCGCTTCGCGCGCCTCTGATGAGATGCCGCACGAAGTGCGCATCTCAGGGGCGCGGGGAACTGCGCGAGAAGCCCCACCGGGCCGCGGGTGAGGGACGGCCCAGGGGTGCCGGGAACCAGGTGAGGACCCTATGGCCGCGCGCTCCTGGCGTTCCGTATGTGCTGTGCGGGGACACAGTGTCCCCCGGTGACGGTTGGGCTCGGGCCCAGTTGGTGGCCCGGGCGGCGCGGTTCACCCCTAGCGTGGTCCGGGTGACCGGCATGAGCGTGCTGTTGCTGACCGCCGCCGCGTACGAGGCCGACCCGGAGGGCCCCGGCGCCGACGCGGGCCTCGTGCTGCGGGCCGCGGCGGCCGCCCGGCTCGGCGCGCACGCCCTGGACGCCGCCGGACGCGCGGGCCTGACCCGCGACGCCGACGGACGGCTGCGGCTGCCCGACCCGCGAGCCCGGTACACGGCGGAGCCGCCCGCCCGCCGCAGGGCCGCGCACCGCCTGCTGGCCGATGCCGCCACGGGGGAGCGGCACCGGCCGGCGGGTCTGCTGCACCGGGTGCTCGCGACGCCGTACCCGGACGAGCGGCTCGGCGCCGAACTCGCCGCCGCCGCGCAGGAGCCGGGCCCGCCCGCGGGGGAGCGGGCCACGGCGCTCGCCCTCGCCGCCGGGCTCGCGCCGGACCCGGCGGTGCGGGCGGCCCGCCTGGTCGCCGCGGCCGACCGCTACCGGCGCGGGGGGGGAACGGGGGGGGGACGAGGGCTCCTCGGAAAGGCAGCAAGGGTGGGGGACCCCACCCCCATGCGCGCACAGGAAGCAGCGGTCCCCCGGGTGCTTTTCCTGTGCGACAG
>NZ_JBHVIX010000048.1:0-28203 GCF_042799415.1 Streptomyces sp. NPDC057694 | reverse complement strand
GTGGGTTGGGAGGTGTGTAGAAGAGACGGTTTTGCTCCGCAGACACGACGCGCCGCCGCTACGCGGCGGTATCCGGCGCTCCGCGCCAAATACAACTCGCGTGCTCCGCACGCGAGTTGGCGTCACTCCGTGACGCCAGGTCAGCAACGCTCCGCGTTGCTGACTGCTCAGATCGCTCCGCGATCTGAGCAGTGTGTCCACTCTCCGCGCGGATACACCAACAACAGCAGCTAGCGGGTGCGGTCGGCGTCATTCTTTGCAGCCGGATTGATTATGGCCTGAGAATTCGCTTGCGATTGCTTCTGCCATCCAATGGCTGATGGGTAATCAGATCGTTTGTGTATAGGTCTAGAGCTTGTCCGACGGATCAGTCGGCACGACGAACTCGCCCAGTGCCACAACAAACAGGTCAAGATCACCCTTGCCCGATAGGTTTCCGCCCAGCCTGTTCGCCTGGCCACCCGTCTGATGTCCTAGCGGCGAGTGGCATACGCCTTTGCACGTAGTGGCCGAAGACGCCGAGGAGAACCACCTCGCTGCCCAGCAACACGCGTTCCACCAACCCGATCAGCTCTCGGTGGCCCGGTCCCGCGGACAGAGCCATGACCACGGCCCCTGCCAGAGCGGCTGTGGACAGCAGGCGTAGCCAGCGGATCGTTCGGCCCGCGTCGGGGGCCGCAGCGAGCCGCCGGGCCAGGACGATCCCGGCCAACGGCAGAGCGAGGAACGCCATGATGGAGGCGTAGCGATGCACATAAGCCGAGCCGCTCAGATGCGTGGTCAGCGGATCGGTCGGTACCACGGCAGCGACCACCAAGCCCAGGCCCCAGGCTGCCAGCAGCACAGACGGCAGACCACGCACACCGGTGAGCCATCTCCTCCCCACGGCCAGCAGGACGAAGGACATCACCCCCAGGACCGCCATGCTGGTCTCGATCAGTCCACCGCGGTCGAGTGCGGCGAAGTCGCTGACAGTCAGTGAGAACGGGCTCAGCCCGGGGTCGGTGTCCAACGGCGCCCCCACCGCCGCCGCTGCTGCCAGTGCGACGGCGCCCCACAGTGCGGGAGCGAGAAAGCGGCTGAGCCTGCTGGGTGGACGGCGCCGACGAGTAGACATGTCCTGATCGTTCACTCTGGACAGGCGCCGCACCATGAGGGCGATCCCCGAGATCACCCTGACCCCTACCCGGAGAAATCCGCCGACGACACGGGGCGCTACTCCGCTCCACGCTCGCCCCGCGGCCCGTTCACCAGGGGCTCGGCGCAGCTTGCTCGTCACCCAGTCAGTGACGTACTGGCCATGCTGCCGCAGCGGTTGGGCCGTCGTGCGGCCCGCGCCCTTGAGCCAGCAGTCGCGGAGGACGTCGTCGGCACCGTCATCGGGCTTTCGGCCCTGATGCCGGGTTCTCGCACTGCCCCCTGCGTCTCCTGCTGGGGCCGGTCAGGAGGTGTGGAACCCCACGAGGCCGGCGAGCAGGATGACGCTGTGGTCAAAGAAGACCGTGTCGTTGTCGAAGGCGCCGTGGAGGTGGCCGAAGAGTTCCATGCTGACCGCTCCGAACAGTTGAGTGTAGGCGCTGACGGCGCGCATCAGCAGTGCCGGCGGGACGTCGAGGAAGCCTGTCGCCTCGGCGAGGGTGGCGGCGTTTGCGGCGACTTCGTCCGACCAGGGTTCGTCGGCGGGTTGGGTGAGTTGTCCGGTGCGCCAGGCGTCGCACGCGATTCCCAGCAGCAGCAGCGGGATTCTGACGGCCGGGGTGACTGTGTCCTGGGGCGCCTGGTAGCCGGGCACGGTCGTGCCGTACAGCAGTGCGTACTGGTGCGGACGGGCCAACGCCCAGTCCCGCACGCCGTGGCACACCGCCAGCCAGCGGTCACGGTGCGCCTTCTTGGTGGCCGCCGCGGCCTCCAGATGGTCGGCGAGGTCGCGATAGGAGTCGATGATCATGGCGGTGAGCAGCTGCTCTCGGCCGGGGAAGTAGCGGTACAGCGCCGAGGGCACCATGTCGAGCTCGCGGGCGATGGCCCGAAGCGTCAGCCCGGCGGAGCCGTGCGCCGACAGCTGACGGAACGCCTCTGCCTTGATGTCGTCGATCAGTGCTGAGCGGGCCCGCTGTCGGGCATTGGGGATCGCTGCCATGCCCCCAGCATGCCACAAGAGAGAACGCCGATCTGCAACGAGAACACTGTTCTTGACGACAGGCCGTAAGCGTGACTACTGTTCTCCAACGAGAGCAGTAGTCACGAAATGGGAGGGGCAAGATGTTCCAGGAGATGCGCTACCGCGGACCGTCGCTCGACGAGCTGCACGAGAACTACGCCAAGCGGCACCAGACCGACGAGGCCGCACCCATCCGGTCCACGCACGAGGTACTCATCGACGCGCCGGTCGAGCGGGTGTGGGCCCTGCTCGCCGACCCCGCAGGCTGGTCGACGTTCGCCCCGGCCATCCACGAGGTGCACGTCGCCGGGGATGGCATCGTCGCGGTGGACACGCGGTTCACCTGGATCAACGGCCGTACCAAAATCGCCTCACGGTTCGCCGTCGTCGAGCCGCTGCGCGAGATCACCTGGACCGGCAGCGCAATGGGCTCGCGCGCCGTGCACCGTCACCTCCTCACGACTCGCGAGGACGGCACTACGCTCCTGCGCTCCGAGGAGTCCATGGCCGGCACCCTGCTCGGGCTCTTCTACGACAGCGCGAAGCTGCACACCGAGCTGACCCGCTGGCTCGACTCGATCAAGACTGCCGCGGAGCGGTCATGACCAGGACACGACCGGGACCTGGTCAAACTTCAACAGCACTGGGTGTGCCGCGAGGAACTCGACATCATGGACGCGAGAGTTTCACCGAGCTGCGGCGCCCCCTGCGCGCAGTGCCGCTGCTGAGCGACGTACTCACCCGCTACAACGACTCGAAGTTCCAGTCCCTGCCCGCGTGTATTGCACTGCTCTGAGCTGCACAGAGACGCGAATTCCGCGTAGCCCACCAGGCGGCCCGCGGGGCGAAGTACGGTGCAGCGCAGGGGACGGGTTACGTCGTGGTAGTCAGTCCGGGGCCGCGCTGGGAGCGTTCTGTCTTCTGTCCTGGTTGCTTGGGCACGACGGTGCGTGGATCCACGGCCTCACCGGGTGCGCCTTCTTGGTACAGGCCGGTGGGGTTGGCGTCGCGGTCGTGCGGGAGGAGGAAGAAGATGCGCCTCTTGTAGAGGCCACTGTCCGGGTCGGGTTCGGCGTCCGTGCTGAGCCGGGCGTAGCCGACCATGCGGCCGTCCCGCAGGTAGGGGGGCTTGGTGTTGCGGCGCTTGGTCTTGTCGAGGGTCTGACGTACGTAGTCGAGGCCGTCAGGGTCTTCGAGCCACACCACGTCGTCCTCGTGGGCGAGATCGCTCTCGGTCAGTAGCGAGCTCATGGCGTCGGCCCCTCCTGGATGGGGTGATGCGGGCGGGGAATCAGCGTGCTGCGCGGGGTGGGCGTCCTGCGCCGGACACTCACCTCATCGTAAGTCTGTGTGAGGGGCCGTGCGGGGCTGCGTTGGTCTGACCTCTGTCCCGGGAGAGGCATGGTCACTCCTCGACCAGCAGCGCAAGGTTGGGGTAGTACTTGCGCCCGTTGGATTTGATCATGTCGCTGGGTGAGGCGAGGCCCAGCTCCTGGCGGATGCGGTTGGCGAAGGCCCGGGCGCCAGCGGGACGGACGCCTTCTCCGGCGTGGCACCAGGCGCTGTACTCGGTGTGGAGCAGGCCCTGTTCCACACGCAGTTCGCTGTCGGTGGAGTCGGGGGTGCGGGTGCAGCGTTCGCTCAGGAAGCGGCCGATGTGGTCTTCGGTGGCTGCGTAGGCGGTAGTGGCCAAGCGGACGCGGTCGGGGCCGTGGAGGGGGTCCCGGGTGCTGAGGTAGCGGCGGGCGCCTTCGATCAGCCAGTGCAGGATTCCCGGTCCCTCGTCTCTGACGAGTTCGAAGGCCAGGTTGTCGATCTTGCGGTCGTCGGGGACCACCTTCTCGAACGGCAGAAGGCGGATGCGGCGCCAGAACGCGAACCCGCCGGTGGAGACTTCGGGCCGGTGGTTGCCGAGCAGCCACAGGTGGTGGGTGGGGGTGAAGGAGAAGAAGTCCTGGCGCATCCTGCGGGCCTTGATCTTGTCGCCGCCGGTCAGGAGGCGCACGCGGGCCTCGTCGAACTTGTCGTTGGGCTTGAGCTCGCTGCAGACCACCAGGCGCCGTCCGTGGAGTTCGGTCAGCTCGGTGGAGTGTTCGGAGAATGCGCCGCGGTCCATGAGAAATCCGGGTGGGGCGGCGTCCGCGTAGTCGCCGAGGATCTGGATCATCACATCGAGCAGAACGCTCTTGCCGTTCTTGCCCTGTCCGTGGAGGAAGGGCAGGACCTGCGCGCCGACATCGCCGGTGATGGAGTAGCCGAGCAGGAGATGAAGGAAGTCGATCATCTCTTTGCCGGCGGCGTCGTCGCCGAAGGTGTCGTCGAGGAAGCGGTGCCAGCGGGGAGTGTCGATGGGCTCGGGGGCCACGCTGGTGGCGCGGGAGTGGAAGTCGCGTGCCGGGTCGGCCTTGCGCAGGATGCCCGTGCGCAGATCGACGACGCCCGAGGGGGTGCACAGGGCGTAGGGGTCGCCGTCGAGGGTGTCGGGGTCGACGGACAGGTCGGGAGAGGCTTTCGCCAGGGTGAGGAAGGCCTGCATACCGGTCGTGGAGAGGGTACGTCGCCGGTGGTTGTGCAGGTCGCGATTGCTGAAGGAGCCGCTCGGATCTGTCTGAGCGATGTCTTCTGCCATCTCGCTGGCCGCCCAGAGGGCTGCCTTCTCCCCGCCGGTCCGCTTCCAGCGGTAGCCGTCCCAGGTGTACCAGCCCAGGCCTTCGGCGTGGCGGAACTGCTCGCGGTACAGGCGGATGAAGAGCAGCGCGTTGCCTCGGTCGGACAGGGTCCGGGGCAGCAGGCCCGTCGGTGGGGGCGTCGGTGCGGCTGGAACAGTCGCCTGGGCGGGGAGCAGGCTCGGGGCGGGCAGGGTCTGGGCCTCCAGGTCGAGCATCTGCTGTGCTGCGGCCTGGGGGTCGAAATCTGGGGGGTGTTCCGCGCTGCTCATGAACGTCCTTGAGAGTGAAGCGGGCGGTTCGCCCCTGCGGACAGGGCGTCGCTGATGATCCTTGCGTTGCGCGGCTGTTGGTGAGGGCGGGCCTGGTCCGCGGTCTCCTGGAGCACCTGACGGATCGGCTGCTCCTCGATACGGCCGGCGGCTGCGAGCCCTCCTGCCGTGTAGGCGGCACGGTTGAGCTTCTCCGTGAAGGCGGCGCCCTCGGCTACGGCACCGCATGCAGCGACCTCGGCGAGCAGCGGTTCGAGGATCCGTTGTCCGTCGGCTGTGTTCCTGGCGGCACGGCGGCCGCGCGACGTGGGGACGAGCGGGGCCGGTTTTGGGGGTTCTATGAGGTGGCCGGTGCGGATCAGTTCGTCCCTCAGCCAGGCGGGGAGGTCTGCGGGGAGCCGGGCCGGGCCTTGTGGTTGGTAGCTGCCCTGTGCGGTGCGGGTGGTGGGGGCGATGATGTAGCCGCCTTCGGCCCGCACGTCGACCTGCCAGGCCAGGGCCACCTTCGGGCTTGAGCCGGTGGAACAGCGGAACCGGGTCTGGGGGGCTGGATTTCGGTACCAGATGTGCAGGCCACCGGAAGGAGTGCGCACGCGCAGGGTGCCCGTGTCGGCGGCGGGGTTGGCCTGGCCCCGGTAAGCAGCCAGAAGCGCGAGGGTGTCGAATCCGCTGGCCAGGCCCGCGAGATTCACCTGTTCGGGGATGCCGATGCCTGGCAACAGACGCCTGCGGTCGGGGACTTCTGCCTGGTGTGCATCTACGTCGAGAACCAGCAGGTCTGCCGGACCGGTGGACACACCGATACCCGCGGTGGGGGCATCGTTCCACCAGTCACTGATGACGTTCGGGTCTGTGGTCGCCGCGTGGAAGCCGTGGCAGGGCCGGCCAGCGGGGATGCAGGGGCAGTGACTGGCCGGGTGCGGGGATGCCTTGCAGGCCGGACAGTTGGCTGCGGGTGTCTTGCGGTTGGGAGCCAGCGGATGGACCGGCCATCCCTGCTGCGCACACCAGCGCGCGACGGCGTGCGGCGTAGCCGACCGGCCTGCGGGAGCAGGCTCCGAAGCCTCTTGGCGCAGCACGCGGATCCTCGAAATCGGTTGAGTCCCTGCCAAGAGTGCCTGGTCAGACACACGGTGGTTGCCCGACAGGGACTGAAGGGACTGTGTTCCGGAACGAGTCTAGGCCCTGGTCCGGGGGACTTGTGGAGCTTCCTGCGCGCGCCGCGGCATTTTGAACCAGAGTCCCTACAGTCCCTCCGGTCCCTGGCGGGGGCCCGGCCGGTGAGGCGGGCGGAGGTGGAGAGACCAGGCGGCGGCATCAGGGCTGGCGCTCTTCGGTCCCTGCCCTTGAGTCCCTTGACGTTTCCGCAGGTCAGGGGCTGGCCTCAAGCCTGAAAAGGGACTGGAGGGACTGAATTTCTCTATTATGAGCGCTCCAGCTACAGGGGGTTCTTCTTCGCGTGCGTACGTACGTAGATGTTCATAACTAGCTGATAATGGAGAAGTTGAGTCCCTTCAGTCCCTGATACGTCCCATGCAGGGCTGTGAGCTGGGCTTTTCTGCCAGGGACTGAACAGGGACCCAACCTGACCGTGCCTCGGCGCGACGTCGGCCTTGTCCTCCGGCTTCGCGAGCAGGCGCAGCCATCCCGGGCCCATGCCGTGCTCGACCCGGCTGGACACGGTCCGCCCGCCGACACCCCATGCCGCAGAGGCGGTCAGGCAGGCGTTCAGCTGGTGGGCGGCGGCGGCGACCCACGACCCGTACTCGACGGGCATGTCCCGCCACGGAACCCCAAGTCCTGACCCGAAACCGTAAGCCGTCAATCAGCTGCCACCGCGGCCAGACGGGTGGGCGCCCTGCCCTCGTCCCCGTCGGCAACAACGGTGCCAGCACGGCCCACTGCTCATCTGTGAGATCTCGCCGCCCCATGAACCACGATCATTCGGCTTTCCTCGTCGGTCAGGAGCGGAGCCGGGGCCCTGCTCAGGCGGCGAAGCCGATGTTCATGACGTATTCGTAGGCGCCGTAGTCGGAGCCTAGGTCGGCGGTGATGTCGTCGAACCAGGCGGCGTCCATGGCGTCGTCGTCATTCGCCGCCCATGCGTCGACCATCCGGTCCCAGTTCCTCACGTTCAGGGTGCGGAAGGAGACCTCGCGTACGTGGGGGCGGTTCACCTGGGACTGGTTGAGCGGGTGGAATTCCACGCGGGTGCCACGGCCGTCCTTCTTGAGGCGCTGCAGCAGGTGACGCGCCACGTTGTGGCGGCGCACCTGCAGGTAGGCGGCCTCCAGTTGGGCGAGGCTCTTCTTCGACGGGGAGGCCTTGCCCTCGGCCCAGCGCTTCAGTGTGCGGTCGGTGACGTTCAGCCCGGCTGCGCGGGCGGCTGCCTTCGCTCGCTCGGAGCGGGTGAGGTAGTGCAGGCGGGCGAGCATGCCGCGGCGCTGGGTGACGGGGGTGGCGATGAACTCCACCAGTGCGTCGAGCTGTCGGGCCGCCGCCTCGTAACCCTTGATGCCCTGGGCGCCGAACTTGCCGAACTCCGTGTTCCTGTCGGGCACTTACTCTTCCCCTTCGGAGTCTGAGTCCGGGTGGGCCGTGGAGCCTGCAGTGTAGAGGTCTTTGACCTTGACTTCGGTGACGCCGCGGCCCTCGGGGAAGACGGTGCGCCAGTCGCCGATGACGTGGAGTTCGTCGGTGCCCATGGCGCGTACGACGGTCAGGCCCTCCTCGTGGGCCTTGAGGGCCTTCATCCACAGGTTGGCGAAGGCCTGCGAGCGGATCAGGTGCATCCAGTCCGGCCGGTACAGCTCCCGGTTGTAGTTCGACTCCCCCATCGTGGAGACGAACTTGGAATACATCGCCTTCACGTACTCCAGTGTCACCTCGTCGTCCTCGGCGATCGCGGTGTCCCGGGAGTCCTTCAAGGCGATGCGGAACTTCTCCAGGAGCCCTTCCGTGGCGCCGGAGGTGTACGACTCATGGATCTCGGGCGGCTCGCACAGCCCGTACTTGGGCCCGGACAGCCGCTGGAGGAGGCGCAGGGTCGGCTCGGTGACCCACAGCGGACCGGGCTCGTCGCGCTGCCCGATCGGGTTCGGCAGGACGTCGTCGTGGTCCCAGTGCGGCGGCGTGATCAGGTGGATGCCGGCCCGGCGCCGGTCGTGGCCGAAGCCGGTGGAGTGCTCCAGCTGGCCCAGCGGCAGGTGCGTCTTCAGGGCGGACAGATAGGCGCCGTTGATGTCGAGGGCGGTCACCTCGTGCTCACCCGGTGGCAGTTCGGGCCGCGTCCACTTGGGGCGGGCCTCCCACACCTGGTCGGCGCCGCGCGAGGTCTGCTTCTTGAGCACGTCCGGCATCCAGGGATGCGCGATCACGTCATAGCGTCCGCCCGCACGGGTGGCGTCCAGCAGCGCCATCGCGTCCGGGATCGCCCGCTTCACCAACGCCGCGGTGGCGCTCTCCACGTCACCCTGGTGTTCGGCCAGCGCGGCCCGCACCGCCTTGCCGATCAGCCCGACGGGTTCATCGGAGGGCTGGAAGGCCCGGCGCGTCGGCGGCTTCGGCCGGGCGGCCTTGTGACCTTCGCGAGCCGGTCGGCCGCCGGTCGAATTCCTCGGCGGCCGCGCCGGGGCGGGCTCCGGGGGCGCGGCGGGCGCAGTGGCCTCGGCCGGTGGGGCCATGGAATGGCAGTCGGCTGCGTCCAGGTGCTGCGGGAAGCCGGCTACGCGGTGGCCGGCCGGGCCGCCACACAGCACGCACGGCTGCGGGGCGGACAGGGCCTCGACGTCGTCTGCATCAGCGTCAATGTCGACGTCGTCGGGCTGGCCCGGTGCGGATTCGGGCTGTGGGTCGGACGGTGTCTCGTCGGCGCCATGAGCTGAAGGCTCGGTCCGTGGTTCTTGACGGAGCTTCTGCGCGAGACCGTCCAGGAGGTAGGCGTACCGGGTGCGCATCGCTCCGGACGGCTCCCGGCTGCCTGACTCCCAGGCGCTCACGGTGGAGGGGCTCACTTCGAGTGCGCGGGCTACCTGCGCCTTGGACAAGCCGGCCTGCTCCCGCAGCTCGCGCCGTACTTCGACCGCGGGGAGTTCGGCCTCCGCGGTGACGGAGGCGAGCAGGGAGTCGATCGCGTCGAAGCCGCTCATGGCCGACGCCCCTCGTCGCGCTGGCTGCGACGGCGCTCGGCCAGCTCCGGAGTGACGATCTCCTTCACGCGCTGCTGTCCCCACCCGGTGATCTCGGCCGCCCGCCCGATCCTGCCGTGCACGGGGCGCCCCGTCACCGGATCCCGGGCCAGGAACGCGCGCAGCGCGGCGGTGACACGCTCCTCGGCGGTCTTCAACGCCGCCACCGATACCGCGAGTTCATGTTCATCGTCCAGTTCCGCCACCAGGCAATTATGTCAAATGTTCTGACGTTCGTCAAAGTAGTGATTGTCGCGATTTACGTGATGGGCATCGAGTGGTTCTCCGCGTACGACAACAACTACATCGACGACGCGCACCGGCTCGACATCGACCATCTTGTCCCGCTCGCCGAGGGCTCGCCGTTCGGCGGCATCGCCGTTGTGCTCGTAGTCCATGGCGGCGGGAAGTCCGCGCCTTGGACCGCAAAGTCGTCGTGAATGGCGAGTGCGTCGAGGAGAGTGTTGAGCAGTTGCTCGGCGGCGCGCTGCTCCGCCCGGCCTGCACCATGGTTGACAACGCGCGCAGTCGGTCGAGAGCGGTCTGCCTTCGCTTGACGCGGATCTGCCGGGCCACCCGTTGCTCGGTCTGGGCACGCTCCCCGGGACTTGTGGCCGAAGTCGTCATGCGCTCGCACGTGCGCTCAAAGAGAGCCGCTGTGTCCGCGCTGCACCTCTCGCGGACATCTGCTTCCTCCAGCTCGTCAGAACGGACGGCGACGGCCAGGTCGACGGCGTCACGCAGGAGCCGCTCGGTGCTCTCGCGGCTCGTGCACACCGGGCAGTGCCCGGTCACCCCGTTTGCTCCACACGTTTGGCGCGGCGCGGCCACGCAGCCCGATGGCATGCTTGCCGCTCGTCGTCACAGCGCGGGTCGGGGCACGAGGGGCGCTGGACCAGGCCCCGGTGGGTCAGCCACGGGAAGGCTGGTCGATCATCAGGGCCTCGCCGCCGGTTTCGTGCAGGCGAGAACGCCATCTGCCGGCGCGCAGCTCAGGGTGCTGGTCTCGGCTCAGCAGGCGCGGGTGGGGCGGCCGGTGGGTGACGTACCGTCACCGCGGTGCCGACGAAGCCTCGATCGACCGTCCACCGCCCTTGGAGGTGCCCGAGGCGGATGCCTCCCACGACGGGTCCGGGGACGAGGAGTTCGACGTGGAAGCCGCCGTGCGCTGCTGTGCCGGGGTCCATGGAGAGGTCTATGTCCGCCTCGTCGAAGTCCAGCCGTCTGTGGGTCAGCGGGAACCATGCTTTGTAGACGGACTCTTTCGCGCTGTAGAGCACTCGGTCCCAGTGCACGGCAGGCCAGCGTGTGGCCAGTTGTGTCAGGCGGGTTCGTTCGGCGGGCAGTGAGACGGAGGGCAGGATGCCGTCCGGGAGGGGGCCATGGGGTTCGGCGTCGATGCCGAGGGAGGCCAGATCGGCGGCGCGGGCCAGGGCGGCGGCGCGGTAGCCGTCGCAGTGGGTCATGGTGCCGATCAGTCCGGCCGACCACTGCGGGGCCCCGCGCTCACCGGGCAGCACGGGTGCGGGCGGAACCCCGAGTTCGGCCATGGCACGGCGGGCGCAGGCACGGACCGCGGTGAACTCGCGGCGGCGCTTGTCCACTGCCCGCGCCACGCACGCCTGCTCCTCGGGATAGAGCAGAGCGCGGTCACTCCCGTCATCACCGAACGACTCGACAATCGCCACCGAGTCCGCGAGCAGCCCAGCAAGCACTGGTCCTTACCTCCATCGGCGCTACGAGAGTGCGCCGTTCAGTGTGGTCTGTCACTGACGCGCTGTCCGGCGAAGGACCCGGCCCGGTTCGACGGGGACGGGGTTCCTTCGCCGGACAGCGGCAGGCCGTACGGGGCGGTTCAGAGGGAGGGGGCGCCTCCGTCGCGGTCCAGGTGGATGTTGTGCTGGTTGGTCGCCTCGGAGATCTTGAGCTGGCTCACCGTCGGCGGATGGCCCGCCGCGATCAGGATGTAGCTGCCGACCGGCAGGTCTGCGAACTGGAAACTGCCGTCCTTCTTGGTGGTGGCGGTCAGCCCGGTGCCGGAGCCGTCCGTGAGGGTGAGTCGCACGTCGTTCACCGGCGTGCGCTCGCTGTCGCTGACCACCCCGCTCAGGCTGCCGAGACGGGAGAGTGCGGCGAGTTCCGCGGTCACGGTGATCTGCCGTGGTTCGCCGATCCGGATGTCGATGGCCGCGGGCCGGTAGCCGTCGTGGTGGACGACGAGGACGTACGGGCTGTACGCGAGCCTGTCGATGAGGAACGAGCCTTTGTCGTCCGTCGACAGGGAGCGGATGAGGCGGCCGTGCACGTCGGTCAGTATGACGGACGCGCCGTTGAGCGGCAGCCCGTCCGCCTCGTCCTGCGCGATGCCGCTGACCACTCCTTCGTCCTGGAAGGTGACGGTGTGTTCGATCTCTGAGGCCCCCTCGGTGAGGGCGAGTGGTGTGGCGGTCGAACGGTGCGTGTCCGACCGGGCGATGAGGATGTACGGTCCTTCGTGTCCGGGTGCCCGCAGTGCGTAGGCACCATTGGCGTCGGCCGATGTGTGTGCGACCTCGCGGCCGTCGTGGGTGACGAGGGTGAGCGCCGCTTCGGAGACCGGCACGTCGTCGGCCCAGACGACCCGGCCGCAGATCATGACGGCGCCGGCCGGGGCGGACCGTGTCGTGCGCGGGTCCGCGTTGATCATGATCGTGCAGATGACCGTGCCGATGAGCAGGATGCCGCTGACCCACCATGCGGCGGACGCGCTGCCGTGCACGATGGACCGGATGAGGAGTTCGTCCTGTCCGCCTTGGCCCTTGTGGTCGGCGAAGTAGGAGGCCGCCGCGGACGCCGCGAGGGTGTTGCTCAGTGCGAGGCCGATGGCTCCGCCGATCTGGCGTGCCGTCGTCTGGAAGGCGGACACCGCGCCGGAGTCGCGCTCCGCCACTCCGGCCAGCGAGGCGTGTGTGGTGGGTGAGTAGCTCAGGCCCATGCCGATGCCGAGCAGAAGCCAGGCCGGGAGCACCCCGAAGAGGTAGGAGCTGTCCTCGGAGAGCGTGGTGAACATCCAGACGCCGGCCGCGGTGAAGGCCAGGCCCGGGCCGACCAGCCAGCGCGTCGGGATCCGTCCCATGACGCGGGCGACCACCTGCGTCGCGACCACCATGACCGCGCCGACCATCGGCAGGAACGCGAGTCCTGCCTTCAGCGGCTTGTAGTGCATGACGAGCTGCAGGTGGTAGGTGGCGAACAGTGAGATGCCCAGCATGCCGAAGTTGAGCAGTGCGGCCCCGAGGAAGGCGCCCGCGCGGGTGCGTTCGACGACGACGCGCAGCGGGAGCAGCGGCTGGCGGATGCGGGTCTGGGAGAACAGGAAGGCGCCGATCAGGACGACGGACGCGGTCAACAGGCCTACTACGAGGGGGGAGTTCCAGCCGCGTTCGGGCGCCTCGGACAGGCCGTAGACGAGGGCGACCGGCCCCAGGCAGCCGAGGACCGCGCCGATCATGTCGAGGTTGATGTCCCGGTGGCCCCGGTCTCGTGGCAGGGTGGCGATGCCGAGGGCCGTCACGGCGATGGCGATCGGCACGTTCACGTAGAGGCACCAGCGCCAGCCCGCGTATTCGGTGAGGACACCGCCGATGATCAGTCCGATGGCGGCTCCGCTGCCGACGATGCCGCTGAAGAGGCCGAACGCCTTGGCCCTGTCCTTGGTTTCGGTGAAGCTGGTGGTCAGCAGGGAGACCGTGGCCGGCGACAGGATGGCGGCGAAGACGCCCTGTAGGGCGCGGGCGGCGATGAGCGTTTCGGTGTTGGGCGCGGCGCCGCCGATCGCGGAGACCAGGGCGAAGCCGATCAGGCCCACGAGGAAGGTCCGGCCGCGGCCGTACCGGTCGGCGAGCCGGCCGCCGATCAGGAGCAGTCCTCCGAAGGCGAGCGCGTACGCGGTGATCATCCATTGCCGGTTGGCGTCGGACATGTGGAGCGATTGCTGGACCGAGGGCAACGCGATCTGGACGATCGTGCCGTCGAGCATCACCATCAGCTGGGCGGTGGCGATGACGACGAGCACGTACCAGCGGTTGCGGTGGTTACGGTCGGCGGCCGCCTGGTCCGTCGCCGTCGCAACGCCTGCGCTCATGCCTGGCCTCCCTGCTCGGTCCTGGGCGTCGGGCGGAGTTTGTTGAGCAGGCGCGCGAACTCCGCGCGTTCGCTGCCGGTGAGGCCGGTGACGAGTTCGTCGGCGAGGGCTTGCCTGCCCCACTCGATCTCCTGCATCAGTGCGTTGCCCTTGTCGGTGACGCCGACCAGGACCGCGCGTCGGTCGTCCGGATCCGGGGCCCGCTGAACGAGTCCACGGCGCTCGAGCCCGTCGACGAGGGTGGTGACGGTGCGGGGGGCCACATCGAATGTGTGGGCCAGCGTGCTCATGCGCTGGGGGGTCCCCTGCTCGTACAGGTCGGTCAGCAGGCTGGCCTGGGAGAAGGGGACCTGGTTGCTGGCGAACACGGTCCCGGCGTGGCGCAGAAGCGGTGACACCGTTTCTGTCAGAGCCGCGACGAGCTCGGAAGCCGTGACCTCGGGGTCCTGAACCACGGACACCTCCATGGTGAGTCATAGAACATCTTGAGTACATGCTCAATATGTCAGTCGACTCATGAAGTTCGCAAGCAGGTCGGCGCGCACGTCCGCCCACGCTCCTGCCATAGGGAACCTTTCGGACCTGTTTCACATAAGAAAGAAACCCGACACCTTCCGTGTACTTTGCGTTCTCTCGATGATCTTTTTACCTTTGGATTAAAGGTTGTATGATTCAATCGAATGTGTCGCAATGAATGTGTCAGAATCGTGAACAAGCATGGCGACCGGCGGGCTTGATGTAAATAAGACAACGGGGGTTGTTTTCATTGGGTTTGCTCATCGAGCGAAAAGGCGAAATATCCGCCCTCTGTGAACTCATTTCGGACGGGAAATCCGGAAACGGCAGGATCGCAGTCATAAGCGGCGTGGCCGGCAGTGGCAAGACCGCCCTGCTCCAGGAAGCGGTCGACTGCATGACCGAACAGGGTTCGGTCGTCGTCAACGTCACCTGCTCACCCCTGGAACGAGACGCACCGCTGGCCGTCGTACGGCAGCTCTTCGGCGCACTGCCGCTCGGGCCCGAACTCACCGAGCAGCTCACCGACCTGCTGGCGGAAGGGGTGCAGGCGACCGGAGGTGAGATCGCCACGGCCATCACGCCGTCACACTCCAAGGTCGCCGAGGAACTGTGGGGGGTCCTGGCCGCCTTCTCCCAGCGCATCCCCGTCGTCGTCCTCATCGACGACGTGCAGAATTCCGATGCGGTTTCCCTGATGTACTTGCTCTATTTCATTCGCCGACTGCGCTCGGCATGCGTCACGATGTTGTTGTCGCATGTCGAGGATCCACAGCCACGCTTCCCTCTTTTCCGGGCAGAAATCATGCATCTCCCGACGCTGAGCCATATTCGCACGGGGCCACTCAGCCCGGTGGGCGCAGCGGAATTGCTGGCGGATCACCTGGGGGCTGAGAAGGCGGTCCTACTCGGACCGAAATTCCACGAAATCAGTGGCGGAAGTCCGCTCCTGCTGCGCGCCCTGCTGCGCGATCTGGCCGACTCCGCGGCCGCGGTCCGCAGGCAGGGCGAACCGGCGGCCGGAGAGCACTTCGCGGAGGCCGTGGTCACCTGCCTGCGCCGGTCGGGACCGAAGACCCTGGAAGCCGCTCAGTGGGTGGCCCTCCTCGGCGACAGCAGCGGCAAAGAACTCCTGGGCGAGTGTCTCGGGACCAGCCCGGAGTCCGCCCACCGGCTGCTGCGGATCCTCGAAACCATCGGTGTGACCCGAGGAGGGCGATTCCGCCACCCCGCGGCGAGAGCCGCGGTCATGGACGGTATCTCCGAGCAGAACCGCACGGAGATGCAGCTTCGTGTCGCTCGCATGTTCTACGACACCGGGGCCCCCGCCACTCAGGTCGCCGGGCACCTCGTCGGCCAGGTGGAGCGGACCGAGCTCTCCCCCGACCAGGCGGTGTGGGCGGTCTCGGTGCTCCGCGAGGCCGCGGACCGGGCCCTGACGGACCATCGGGTCGAGGAAGCCATCACCTGGCTGCGTCAGGCCCACCGGCTCTGCACCGACAAGGCGGAACGGGGCGCCATTCTCTTCCACCTCGCCCGCATCCAGTGGCGGCAGAGCCCGACAGCGGCCCTGCGCTGTCTCGACCAGGTGACCAAGCCGTTCACGCAGGAACGGTTCGGCACCCCGTACACCCTGCTGCTCGTCCGCTACCTGCTGCGCGGCGGGCGGCACCAGGAGGCCCAGGAGATCCTGCACCGGCTGCACCGCGAGGACGACGCGCTCCCCGACGAAGTACGCGCGGAACTGCGGCTGCTGGAGATGTGGCTGGCGGTCTCCTTCCCCTCGGTGGCCGAGCAGTTCCCCTACGACCAGAGTCTGGTCGTGCGGCGCAGCGACCCGCTCATAGGACGGGACGAGTTGCAGTGGCAGGCCGCCAGGCTGCTCATCGGGGTGCTGGGCGGAGGCGCGGACAGCGGATTCATCAGCGAGGTCGAACAGGCCCTGCGTCTCTACCAGGTGGCCGAAGCCACCCTTGAACCACTCGTGATGGGGCTGTCCGCGCTGATCTTCGCGGACCGACTCGACAGCGCCGGTTCCTGGTGCGCCTCACTGATGGACGAGGTCGAGGGCACCGACGCCCCCGCCTGGCGCGCCTCCCTGTCGGCGCTGCGCGCTGAGATCGCGGTGCGCCAGGGAGACCTGCAGGGCGCCGTCGGGCTCGCCGGGCAGGCGCTGGACGACATCTGTGCCGAAGGGTGGGGCGTGGAGATCGGCAGCCCCCTGTCCACTCTGGTGCTCGCCCATGTGGCGATGGGACAGACCGAAGAGGCCGACGCGCTGCTCCAACTCCCGGCAGCCGGGCCCATGCACGAGAGCCGGTACGGCGTGCAGTACCGCTACGCGCGCGCCCACCACCACCTCGCCGCCGATCGCCCCCAGGCCGCCCTGCGGGACTTCCTCGACTGCGGCACCCTGATGCGCCGGTGGAAACTCGACGCTCCCGGCCTCGCCCTGTGGCGGGCGGGTGCGGCCGAGGCCCAGCTCCGCCTCGGCAACCACGCACGGGCCAAGGCGCTGATGGACGAGCAATGGGCCCTGCTGGCCGGCAATCGCACCAGCCGCAGCGCCGGCATCGCCCTGCGGATGTGCGCCGCGGTCACCCGGCCGGAGCGGCGTCCGGCGCTCCTGCGGCAGTCCGCGGAAATCCTCCAGGGCTGCGGCGACCGTTACGAACTGGCCAGGACGATGACGGACCTCGCGCACGCCCACGAGGCCCTCGGCGAGAGCGCCCGGGCCCGGCACGCCTCGCGCAAGGCACTGCGGCTCGCGCAGGCATGCGGTGCCGCGGGGATCGTCGCCCGCCTGCGCCCTGCGCAGACCGCGCCGACCGCGCCGACCGCGGAGCCGACGGCCGAGACGGACTGGCAGCCGGAGTCCGAGACGAGTCCCGCCCCGCAGAGCGAGGGGATCACCGACCTGAGCAGGGCCGAGAGCAAGGTGGCCGCCCTGGCGTCGATGGGGTACTCGAACCGGGAGATAGGCGACCGTCTGCACATCACCATCAGCACAGTGGAACAGCACCTCACCCGGGTCTACCGGAAACTGGCCGTCAACAGCCGCGAGGACCTGCCGACGACCAGCCTCCAGCCACTGGTGTCCTACTGAGGCTGCCTGATGCCGAGGTCTTCCAGTACGTCCGCGGCGCGTACGGTGCCGCCTGCCTCCCGGATGCGCTCGCGCAGCCCGGCCACGCTCGTGAGCACCTCCGGGCCGTCCGCCACGGACCCCACGGCGTCCAGCAGCGCCTGCGCCGTCAGGTTCTCACCCTCCGGCAGTTCGGTGCCCAGGCCCAGCGTGACCGCCCGGCGTGCCACCATCCGCTGTTCCTGGGCCTGCGCGGCCATCACCAGCGGTGTCCCGCAGGCCAGGGACTCCATCACACTGCCCATGCCGGCCTGACAGACGAACACGCGGGCGTGCGGCAGCACTGCCAGGTGCGGCAGCCAGCGGTGCACCTCCACATGAGCCGGCAGCGGTCCGAGCTCGGCCGGGTCGACCCCCGCGCGGCCCACGGTCAGCACGGCGTGCCAGGGGCTGTCCGCGAAGGCCTTCACACACGTACGGAAGAACTCCGGGCGGTCGCCGTAGGACGTGCCGAGCGAGACCAGCACGACGGGCCTGCCGTCCGCAGGAGGCTGCCACGCGGCGGCGGGCGGGGACGGGTCCAGACAGGGTCCGACGAAGACGTACCGGTCGTCGAAGGTGTCGCCTCCCGGCTGGAAGTCACGCGGGAAGAAGGCCATGCGCGGCCCCCGGAATCCCGTGACGAAGTCCAGCGGCGTGAGGTCCTGTGCTCCGTACGCGGCCATCAGCGCGGTCAGGTCCTCGCGGAACCGGCGCGCGGCCGGCCTCTCGGCCGGCCCGTCGTCCTGCGGGGAGCCCCGCAGCATGGCCGCGAGCGAGAACCCGCCGGCGCGCTGCGGAAGGAAGACCGGGGAAAACTCCAGTGCGGGCAGCCGCCACAGCCGGGCCAGCAGCCGGCCGGCCGGGTTCATCGTCGTGTCGTACGCCACCACGTCCGGGCGCGCGTCACCGAAGTGGTCCATGATCGCCGGCAGCAGCGCGGAGGACTCGGCGATCGCCGCCGTCAGCGCGAGCGGGAGCCAGTCGGGGGAGTCGCCCGGCGCGGCCCCGGCGAAGTCGGGGACGCCCGGGTCGTACCGCACCGCTTCGGCCCCCGTCGCGCCGACCTCGGCGGCGAACTGATCGGTCGTGGCGTAACTGACCCGGTGACCTCGCCGCACCAGCTCGGCGGCGACGGGCAGCGTGGGCCGCACGTGCCCGTGGGCGGGGGCGGTGAAGAACAGGTAGTGGCGGGTGGGGCGCGGTTCGGTCACGGGGACTCCTCGGATTCAGGTGCCGGCCAGGTCGATCACGTACCGGCCGTAATCAGTGCTCAAGCCGGTCCGCCGGCCGATCTCGAAGAGCTCCTCGGCACCGATGAAACCCATGCGGTACGCCACCTCCTCGATGCAGGCGATACGTATCCCCTGGCGCTTCTCGATCAGTTGAACGAACATGGCCGCGTCGAGCAGGCTGTCGTGTGTGCCGGTGTCGAACCAGGCGCTGCCGCGGCCCAGGTTGACCAGACGGGCCCGGCCGGCCTTCAGGTACAGGGTGTTGAGGTCGGTGATCTCCAGCTCGCCGCGGGCCGAGGGGGTCAGCTGCCCCACCAGGTCCACGGCGTCGTTGCCGTAGAAATAGAGACCGGTCACCGCCAGATTCGAGCGAGGCTTCTCCGGCTTCTCCTCCAGGGAGACGAGCGTCCCGTCGGCGTCCGTGACGGCGATGCCGTAACGCTCGGGGTCGGCGACCGGGTAGCCGAACAGGGTGCAGCCGTCGAGCTGCTGCCGCTCGCGCTGGAGCATGGTCGGCAGTTGGTGGCTGTAGAAGATGTTGTCGCCGAGGATGAGGGCGATGTCCTCGTCGCCCACGAAGTCCCGGCCGATGCGCAGGGCGTCGGCGAGTCCGTCGGGGCTGGGCTGTTCGGCGTAGGAGATCTGGACGCCGAGCCAGCGGCCGTCGCCGAGCAGATCACGGTAGGAGCCGAGGAACCCGGGGGCGCTGATGATCAGGATCTCCCGGATACCCGCGTGCATCAGCACGGACAGGGGGTAGTAGATCATCGGCTTGTTGTAGACCGGCAGGAGCTGTTTCGAAGCAACACGGGTCACGGGCCTCAGCCTCGTGCCGGTTCCGCCTGCCAGGACGATTCCACGCATGATGTCCTTCCGGCTCCGCCTCAGGGCAGCAACGGCTTCCACCAGGAGGTGTTCTCCCGGTACCAGGCGACAGTCGCCCGCAGTCCGTCGGCGAACGGGACGCCGGGCCGGTACCCCAGAGCACGGAGTTTCGAGTCGTCGAGTGAGTAACGCCGGTCGTGGCCCAGCCGGTCGGGGACCCGCTCGACCCTGTCAGCACCGAGGCCGAATTCCTCCAGCAGCAGCCGCGTCAACTCCGCATTGGTCAGTTCGGTGCCGCCGCCGATGTGATAGACCTCGCCGGGTTCCCCTTTTTCCAGCACCAGCCGGATACCGGCACAGTGGTCGTCCACGTGCAGCCAGTCGCGAATGTTTCCGCCGTCTCCGTACAGCGGAACTCTGTGCCCTTCCATGAGCAGGGTCACAAAGCGCGGGATGGCCTTCTCCGGAAATTGGTAGGGGCCGTAGTTGTTGGAACACCGGGTGACGGAGACATGCATGTCGTACGTGCGGGAGTAGGCCAGCACCAGATGGTCGGCGCCGGCCTTGGCCGCGGCGTACGGCGAGTTCGGGGAGAGCGGGGACTCCTCGGTCCACGAGCCGGTGTCGATCGATCCGTACACCTCGTCGGTGGAGATGTGCACGAACCGCTTGACTCCCGCCCGACGTGCGGATTCGAGGAGTGTGTGGGTTCCCAGGACGTTCGTCCGGACGAACACCGACGGGCCCTCGATGGAGCGGTCCACATGAGTCTCCGCCGCGAAGTTGACGATGACGTCATGCCCCGGCAGCACCTCCGCCAGCAGTTCCCCGTCGGCGATGTCACCTTTGACGAACGTGAAACGCGGATGGTCGACGACCGGGGCCAGATTCTCCAGATTGCCGGCGTAGGTCAGCGCATCGTACGCGGTTATCTCCATGTCCGGGGCCATGGACCCGGAATGTGTAAGGGAGTTCCGGACGAAAGCCGATCCGATGAAACCGGCTGCCCCGGTCACTAGGGCACGCATTGGTTTTCTCCCTGGTTGCCCGAACAAGTGGGCGCCACTGTAATGAGGGTCCGAGCAGTGGTCCATACCCCTTATTCGGCGTCGCGGGGCGGCCCTTGGCTAGGGGGTTGTAAGGGTTCCGTTCGGGTGGGGGTGGGTCCATAGGTTCTGTCCGAGGCGAGCCACGAGACCGCCGCTGCGAGGCGGGACGGCGATCCCGGACCGGTCGCGGGGACGTGGCGTGGGACCGAGGTTCACCGTCACGTCGTCCGCCGTGGCGGCCGACCGCCTCACCGGTACAGGGCCGTACGAACCCGACGAAGGGACGACCGTGGAAGTCAGCCTCATGGGCCTGGCGGGAATGGGCTGGATCGCGAAGTCGCTGACCGCCGCGGCGGAACTCGGCCTCGCCGAGCACCTCGACGGCGCGCCGATGACCGTGGAGGAACTCGCCAAGCAGACTGGCACCCACCCGGAAACGCTCGAGGCGCTGTTGCGGATCCTGTCCGCGCTCGGCGTCTTCCGCCGCGACGACGCCGGCGCGTACCTCAACACGGCGCTGTCCGACCAGCTCCGCGACGACCATCCGCAGTCGATGCGGCACTACGTGATGCTCTCGGGCGGCCTGTACGCCGATACGTTCACCGCCCTCACCCACACCCTTCGCACCGGCGAGTCCGCCTTCCGCCACCTGCACGGCACCCGCATCTACGAATACCTTGAGCAGCACCCCGACGAGGCCGACCTGTACGACCGGGCGATGGCCGACCTGGCCCGGCCCGTCGCCGCGGCCCTTGCCGGAACCTACGATTTCGCCGCCGTCCGCAGCGTGCTCGACGTGGGCGGCAACAGCGGAGAGCTGCTCAAGGGGCTGCTCACCGCGCACCCGCACCTGAGCGGCACCTGCCTGGACCGGGCGGACGTCTGCACCCGCGCCGCCGCGGAACTGGCCGCATCCGGCCGCGAGGACCTCGCCGAACGGCTCACCTACCGGCCCGGAGACTTCTTGCAGGAGGTGCCGGCCGGAGCCGACCTGTACACCGTCAAGAATGTGCTGCACAACTGGAACCACGAGCACAGCGTCGTGATCCTCGGCCGGATCCGGGAGGCCCTGGAGCGCACCGGCGCCGACCGGCCCGCCGGACAGCAGCCCCGGCTGCTGGTCATCGAGCCACTGATCGAGACCGATCTCGACTGGATGCGCGTGCTGTTCCAGATGGTCGTCTGTGAGGACGGAACCCGCGGCCGTACCGACGACGTCCAGCGGGCCCAGATCGCGGAGGCCGGACTCGAGGTCCTCGACACGCTCCGCCTCTCCACGGGCCACACGGCCCACATCTGCGCCGCCGCTCGCTGAAGGAGCCCCTGTGACCGTGCCGCAGTCCCTGCTGACCACCGCGCCGCCCGCCTGGAAGATCCTCAACAAGGGCAGTGACGCCGAACCTCTCGTGCTGGCGGTCGACTTCGCCGTCTCCGGACGCCCCGAGTCCACGTTCACAGATCTCGGCGCTCTGCTGTCCCCGAGCATCCCGCTGTGGGAGACCCGGCAGCCGCCACCGGAGCAGGCCCGCACCTTCGACGGCGAGGACTTCGCGTCGTACTGGGTGCGGGGGGTGGCCGATACCGGACGTCCCGTGCGTGCCGTGCTCGGCTACTGCGTCGGCGGCCTGTACGCGGCCCACGTCGCCCAACTCCTCGCGGCGGCGCAGGACGAGACGCCGGCCGTCATTCTGCTCGACCCCGAGCCGCCCCACCGGGCGGGCATGGTCGCGGACTTCCGGGCAGCCGTGGCGCGTCTGTGCTCCGTGCTCAGCCCCGAGGAGTCGGCGCTGGCCGGGCAGGCCGCCGAAGAGGCGGCCCAGCAGAGCACCGGTGTCGCCGCGCTCGGCACCGCACTGACCGAGGTCTTCAGCGGCATCGCCGGCGCCGCCTTCGCGCGAGCGGAGCTGCCCGCCGAACTCGCCGGCGAACTCAGCGACGCCTACGCGGCGTTCGTCACCTACATCGCGGCGGCCGGCGTCTTCGATCCGGCCATGGCGTGGGCCGATGCCACCGCGCTGACCACTCCCGCGGCCGACCCGCGTGCCCGGTACGCCCGGCGGCTCGTCCCCGTCGACGCCGCCCACGAGGACATCCTGCGCAGCCCCGCCACCGCGGACGCCATCACCGGGCTGCTCGCCCGGTCCCGTGCACAGAGCTAGACCTCCCGGTCCGACCGGCGGGCGCCGGACGGTGCCGGCCGTGACCATCGACCACCAGCGAAAGGGTGACCCATCGTGCAGTCAGCCGAGAAGGCGAAGCCGGCCGGCGGCGCCGCGGCAGCCCTGCTTGCCGCGCTGACCCAGAAGCGGCGGCTGGACGCGGCCACGCCCAAGGAGAACGCCCTGTGGCTGCTGGACCGGCTGCTGCCCGAGGCCGGTGTCAACAACGTTCCCTTCGCCGTCCGCGTCGACGGACGGCTCGACACCACCGCGCTCCAGGCCGCCGTCGACGCGCTGGTACACCGCCACGAGGTGCTGCGCACGGTCTATCTCGACCGGCGGGCGGGCCTGGTCCGCGAGGTGCTCGGTGACGACACCCCCGGTCCGCGCGTCGTGGTCCACGACGTCGTCGCGGACGTGCTGGACAAGGCACTGCGGGAGTTCGCCGCGACCCCGATCCGGTGCGACGGCCGGCTGATGCTGCGGGTGGCGGTCTTCCGTGGTCCGGAGGCCGACACTCTCGCCGTGGTGGTCCACCACCTCGTCTTCGACGCGGCCTCCGTACCGGTCCTGATCGCTGAACTCGCCGCCTCCTACGACGCCTCGTCGACCGGTCGCGACCTGCCCGACGAGCTGCGCGACCCCGCCCCCGCCCTGCGGGATGCCGCACCCCGCGAGGAGAGCCTCGCCCACTGGCGCACCGCGCTCGACGGCTTCGCCCCGTCCGGTCCCGACCTGGACTGCACGCGCCCCGCACCGGCCCGGCCCACCCTGGCGGGCGACACCGTCCTGCACGTCCTGGACGACGAGACCCGGGACCTGGTGCGCACACTCCAGCGCACCTTGCGGGCGCCTGAGGCCGTCATCCTCCTCACCGCCTTCGGTCTGCTGCTCGCGGCGCACGGAGCGGGCCCCGACCTCGTCGTCGGATCCCCGGTCAACATCCGGCCGCCCGAGGCACAGCGTGCGATCGGCTATCACGTCAACACCCTGCCGCTGCGGCTGACCGTCGACTCCGACCGTGGCTTCCGCGACCTGGTGAAGGTGGCGCGCACGGCCTTCTTCGGCGCGCTCGCCCACAGCGACGTACCCGTGGACGCCATCGCCCACGAGACCGCGCGCGAGACGGTGTCCTGGCGCGACACCCTCTTCCAGCACATGTTCAACTACGTGCCCGTGGAGCCCGACCGGGCGCTCACCCTGGGCGGGGTCCCGGCCCGGCCGCTGCACGTGGAGAGCGGATTCAGCAAGTTCGACCTGGAACTGTTCGTGCAGTCCGGCGCCGACCACATCGGCCTGCGCCTTCTGTACTGCACCGAGGCGCTCGACCGGGCCGACGCCGAGGCGCTGGCTCACCGGTACGCGGCCCTGCTGCGGACCGTCGCCGCCGAACCCGACCGGCCCGTCGGCGAGCTGGACGTGTGGAGCGCGGAGGACCACGCGCTGCCCGGCCCCGGAACGGCACGGACCGTGCCGGGCATCGCGGTCGAGGCCGACCGCGCCCTCGACGCGTTCCGCACCCGCGCCGACGGTCCGGTGCTCGGCCTCACGGACGCGGCGGCAAGCTGTGCGGCCGACGGCGGCTACCCCTATGTCGTCCGCCCCGTCGACGCCCGGCACGTCGCCGTCGTCGGGCGGGCCGGCAACCGGCTCCCGGCCGGGGTGCGCGGCGAGGTGTGCCTCGTACGGCCCGACGGGGCCACGCATGTGGCCACCGGCTGGAAGGGCGGCCGGCGCCGCGACGGCGCGCTGGAGCTGTACGGCCATGCCGACCGTGTCGTCCTGCTGCACGGACGGCCGGTGCACCCCGAACGCGTGGAGGCGGTGCTGACGGCGCATCCGGAGGTCAGTGGGGCGGCGTTGGTCGTCGCGGACGGGACGGCGCTCGCGTTCGTCACCGCGGACGAACGGCCCGGCCTCGTGGACGACATCGCCGCTCACGTGGCCCGGCTGGTGCCGCGCGCGGTGCAGCCCGCCCGGGTGATCCGCGCCGACGGGCTGCCGCCGCACCCCGACGGCGGCTGGGACACCGCGGCGCTGCTGGCGCTCGCCGCGGCCGAGCCGGAGAGCGAACAGGACGACGCCGACGGGCTGGTGGGCGATCTGCGCGGGCTGTGGCGTGAACTCCTCGATCTCGCGGATCCCGCCGGCGCCGACGCCAACTTCTTCTCGCTGGGCGGACATTCACTGCTCGGCACCCAGCTGGTGCAGCGCGTCGACGAGATGACCGGGACGCGGATCAAGCTGGCCGACCTGTTCGACAACCCGACGCCGCGCAGCCTCGCGCGGCATGTGCAGGCGCTGCGCGACGGCAGCTGACCGGACCCGGCCGCGCTCCTGGACCGACCGCCCCTTCGAAGCGCCACGCATGTGGCGGGGCCTCCGCCGTGTCCCCCGACGGCGGAGGCCCACAAACCTGTGTGAAGAGACCGACGACGGGAGCAAGAACGTGTCCGAACTCCGAGGCAGCGCAGACGACTCCGCCTTGTTCCCCCGGGCGGGGACCGTGCTGCCCTGGGTCCTGACGGGTCCTGGTGCCGCCGCCGTACGGGCCCGCGCCGAGGCTCTGCGCACGTATCTCGACGCGACCGGCGCATGGGTGCCGGCCGGGGTCGGGCGGAGCCTCGCCGCCGGGGCCGGGGCGGACACCCACCGGGCCGTCGTGCTCGCCGGGGACCGTGCGCAGACCCTGGACGCGCTCGCCGCGCTGGCAGCCGGCGCCGACCATCCGGCCGTGGTCACCGGCACGCGCGCCGTCGCTTCCCCGGCAGGGCCGGTGTTCGTCTTCCCCGGGCAGGGCTCGCAGTGGACCGGAATGGCCCGTGAACTTCTCGACACCGCTCCGGTGTTCGCACGCAAGCTGCACGACTGCGCCGACGCGTTCGCCCCCTATCTGGAGCACTCCCTGCTGGACTCCGTGACGGGCGCGCCCGGTGTTCCCGAGCCGGCCGGCGCCGACGTGGTGCAACCCGCACTGTTCACGGTGATGGTGGCGTTGGCCGACCTGTGGAGCGCGGCCGGTGTCACCCCCGGCGCCGTGCTCGGGCACAGCCTCGGCGAACTGGCCGCCGCGCATGTCTGCGGGGCGCTGTCCCTGGACGACTGTGCCCGCGTCGTGGCCCGTTGGAGCCAGGCACAGGCCACCCTCGCCGGGCGCGGCGACATGGTGTCGGTGCTGCTGCCCGCGGGCGAACTCGCCGACCTGCTCGACCGGCGCTGGCCGGGCCGGCTGGTCGTCGCCGTGGAGAACAGCCCCGGCTCGGCCGTCGTCTCCGGCGACGCGGACGCGGCGACGGAGCTCGTCGTCCACCTCACCGCCGAGGGCATCCACGCCCGGCGCGTCGATGTGGGGCTCGCCGCGCACTCCCCGCACATGGACGCGATCCTCTCCCGCGTCCGCGCGGACATCGCCCCCATCCGTCCGGGCGCCCCCCGCATCCCCGTCTATTCCGCGCTGCACGGCGGAGCACTGGACGGCACTCCCATGGATGCCGCCTACTGGTGCCGCAACCTGCGCTCCACCGTCCGTTTCGCCGACGCCACCCGCGCGGTGCTGGAGGCCGGGCACACCACGCTCGTCGAGGTCAGCCCGCACCCGGTGCTGACCACCGCCATGGAGGTCTCCGCCACCCGGGCGGGCCGTCCGGCCGACGTTCTCGCCACCCTGCGCCGCGACGATGGGGGTCCGTCCCGCTTCCTCGCGTCGCTGGCCGAGCTGTACGTGTCCGGCGGTGACGCGGACCTGCGGACCGTTCTGCCCGCTGCCGAGGCCGTACCGTTGCCGGAGGCGGTCCGCACCGCGGGGCCGCGCGCGGAGTCCGCGGACGGTGACGCCTCCCACGAGACGCTGCGCGCTCGCCTGGCGCCGCTCGACCCGGCCGAGCGCCACGCCCACCTGCTGTCCTTGGTGCGGGAGTGCACCGCCCCGGCGCTCGACGGTGGCGACGAGCGCTCCATCGACGGCCGACGCGCTTTCCGGGACCTCGGCATCACCTCGCTCGCCGCCGTCGCAATCCGCGACCGGCTGCACTCCGCGACCGGGTTGCGGCTCTCCCCCACCGTCGTCTTCGACCATCCCACGCCCGACGCGCTCGCCGCCCATGTGGACGCCGAATTCTTCGGCACCGCGGCCGGCACCGAGCCCGCTTTGGCCGTCCGGAGCCGGGCCGCGCTGCACGACGAGCCCATCGCGATCGTCGGCATGGCCTGCCGCTACCCGGGGGGCGTGGGCTCCCCCGCCGACCTGTGGCGCTCGGTGCTCGCCGGTGCCGATGCGGTCGGCCCGCTGCCCACGGACCGCGGCTGGAACCTCGCCGACGGTTACGACCCCGAGATGGCAGGCCCCGGCCGGTTCTCCCAGCACGAGGGCGGATTCCTCCACGAGGCCGCCGAGTTCGACGCGGAGTTCTTCGGGATCTCCCCGCGCGAGGCGCTCGCCATGGACCCGCAGCAGCGGCTCGCGCTGGAGTCCACCTGGGAGGCGATCGAGGACGCCGGGCTCGACGCGCACGCCCTCAAGGGCTCGCGCACCGGTGTGTTCCTCGGCATGATCACCCAGGACTACGGCCCCCGTGCCGGTGAACCCACCGCCCAGGCCGGCGCCGTCGAGGGCCACCTGTTCCTCGGCTCCACCGGCAGCGTCGCCTCCGGTCGTCTCTCCTACGTGCTCGGTCTGGAGGGGCCGTCGCTGACCATCGACACGGCCTGCTCCTCGTCACTGGTCGCCCTGCACGAGGCGTGCCAGGCGCTGCGCATCGGTGAGTGCGACATGGCGCTGGCCGGCGGTGTCACCGTGATGCCGAGCACCGGCATGCTCGTCGAGTTCTCCCGGCAGCGGGGCCTGTCGCCGGACGGGCGGTGCAAGGCGTTCTCCGCGTCCGCCGACGGCTTCGGCCTGGCCGAGGGCGTGGGCATGCTCGTCGTCGAGCGGTTGTCGGACGCGCGGCGGCTGGGGCACCGGGTGCTGGCGGTGGTGCGGGGCAGTGCGGTCAACCAGGACGGTGCCTCGAACGGGCTGAGCGCGCCGAGCGGTCCGGCCCAGCAGCGGGTGATCCGGCAGGCGCTCGCCAATGCGGGCGTCCCGCCCACGCAGGTGGACGTCGTGGAGGCGCACGGTACCGGCACCCGGCTCGGCGATCCGATCGAGGCGCAGGCCCTGCTCGCCACGTACGGGCAGGATCGTCCGGGTGAACGGCCCTTGTGGCTGGGGTCGTTGAAGTCGAACATCGGGCACGCCCAGGCCGCCGCCGGTGTCGGCGGCATCATCAAGATGGTGATGGCGCTGCGGGCCGGAACCCTGCCGCGCACTCTGCACGCCGACGAGCCCTCGCCCCACATCGACTGGACGGCAGGGAACGTGCAGCTCCTCACCGAGGAGCGGGAGTGGCCCCAGGCCGACCACCCGCGCCGGGCCGGTGTGTCGTCGTTCGGTGTGAGCGGCACCAACGCACACGTGATCCTGGAGGAGGCCCGCGAGACGGACGGTGCGACCGAGGTGGTCGACGGCGTCCTGGGCAGCGCGCCCGGGTTCGTGCCGTGGGTGCTGTCCGCCGCGTCCGCCGAGGCCCTGCGCGGACAGGCCGAGCGGCTGCGCGAGCACGTGGCCGGGCAGCCCGGACTCGCCCCCGCCGACGTGGCGTTCTCCCTCGCGACACGGCGCACGGCGCTGGAACACCGGGCCGTTGTCGTAGGCGGCGATCAGGACGAACTCCTCGACGCCCTGGACGCGTTGAGCAGTGGACGCCCCACTTCCCGGGCCGTGCCGGGTGACGCGGCCGCCCATTCCCGCCGCCCGGTGTTCGTGTTTCCGGGGCAGGGCTCGCAGTGGACGGGCATGGCCGTGGAACTGCTGGCCACCTCACCCGTCTTCCGCACCTCCATGGACAC
>NZ_JBHVIX010000047.1:0-28597 GCF_042799415.1 Streptomyces sp. NPDC057694 | reverse complement strand
TGTTGTTTGTGTTGTGGGGTTGTGGGGGGCGCGTGGGGGGTGGGGGGGGGGGGGGAGGGGGGGGGGGGGGGTGGGGGGGCATGCGCCCCGCGGGGGTGCGGGGAACTGCGCGAGAAGCGGCCACCGGCCGTCAGTTGGCCGACGACCCAGGGGCGCGGGGAACTGCGCGATCGGCTCCCGCCGACGGCGACTGTCCCCACAGCCCCTTCACAGAAAATGCCGATGCACGCGCATTGCCCCGCAACTGACACGCGTCACATGATGACTCCGCAGTCATACCTACCGGTCGGTAAAACGTCATCGCCGTGGAGGCCGTCACCGTGCCAAGATCTCGCGCCACCCTGCTCACCACCGCCGTCACCACGGCCGCACTGACACTGGCCGCCGCCCCGGCCCACACGGCGACGCCGACCGCGACGGACGGGCCGTACACCGTCACCGCGCTGAAGTTCACCGTCGACACCGGCGACCGCACCTGCACGGTGGACGCCGACCTCTACCGCCCGGCCGCCGCGGACAAGGCACACCCGGCGCCCGCCGTGCTCACCACGAACGGCTTCGGCGGCGACAAGTCCGACAGCACCGGCGACACGGCCAAGGCCTTCGCCCAGCGCGGCTACGTCGGACTCGCCTACTCGGGGCTCGGCTTCGGCAAGTCCGGCTGTCTGGTCTCCCTCGACGACCCGAAGATCGACGGCAAGGCGGCCTCGGCCCTCGTCGACTTCCTGGCCGGCACCCGCGCCGCGGACGACGGCACCACCGTCGACTACGTCACGACCGACAAGAAGGGCGACCCGCGCGTCGGCATGATCGGCGGCTCCTACGGCGGCGCCGTCCAGATGGCGACGGCCTCCGTCGACCACCGCGTGGACGCCCTCGTCCCGCTCATCACCTGGAACGACCTCGCCTACTCGCTCGACCCGCAGAACGCCGCCGACCGCTCGGTGCCCGGCGTCTTCAAGTGGCAGTGGACCAACGGGTTCTATCTCATCGGCGAGGGCCAGCCGCTGCTCTCGCCGTCCCTCGACCCGTCCAGGATCAACAAGCTGACCTGCCTGCACTTCGTCGACGACGCCTGCGACACCATCCGCACCCTCAACTCCGGCGCGTACCCGGCCGACAAGACGGCCGCCCTGCTCGGCTACGCGCGCAGCGTGTCCCCGGTGACGTACCTCAAGAGCGTCAAGGCGCCCACGCTGCTGGTCCAGGGCCAGACGGACAGCCTGTTCAATCTGAACGAGGCCACAGCCACGTACGACACCCTCCGCAAGCAGGGCACGGCGGCGAAGATGATCTGGCAGTCGTGGGGGCACAGCGGCGGCATGACCGACCCGGCCAGTGGTGAGCTGAACCTGTCCGAGGGCAACCTGGAGACGAGCTACGTCGGCCGCCGGATCCTCGCTTGGTTCGACCGCTACCTCCAGCACAAGAAGGACGTCGACACCGGACCCGCCTTCGCGTACTACCGCGACTGGGTCGGCGACCCCGACCAGACCTACGGCACCGCCTCCGCCGTGCCCGCCCCCTCGCGGAAGCTGTACCTGTCCGGCGACGGCAAGCTCGTCGACAACCGGGCGAAGGTCGCGCGCGGCAGCCGCGAGTACCGCAACTGGCTCATCCCCACCAGCCACTCCGAGTCCTCTCTCGCCGGCACCATCGGCCTGCCCGACCCCGCCCCGCGCGACACCAAGGGCACCTACCTCGACTGGACCACCGAGCCGCTGACCCGGACCACCGACGTCGTCGGCTCCCCGAAGGCCACCCTCAAGGTGATCTCCCCGAAGACGGAACGGGTGCAGAACTCCGGCGACGCCGCCGACAAGCTCGTCCTCTTCGCGAAGCTGTACGACGTCGCGCCCGACGGCACCAAGACGCTCGTGCACCGGCTCGTCGCGCCCGTGCGGGTCCCCGACGTCACCCGGTCCTTCACCGTCACCCTCCCCGGCCTCGTGCACCGCTACGAGCAGGGACACCGCATCCAGTTCGTGATCGCCGCGAGCGACGACGCCTACGGCGGCAACAAGGGCGTCAAGCCGGTCACCGTCACCAGCGCCCCCGAGGACACCGGGACGGTGGAACTCCCGGTCGTGGGATAGGCCCGAAACCGGTCCCCGGCGCCCCCGCGCGGCCGTCCGTCACCCGTACGGGCCCTCGGCCGGTGCGGGAACGCCGCCTGCCCGCCCATGCTGGGCGGGGAGGCGGCGACGGCCTCCGGGATACGACGGAAGGGTCCACCGATGAGCCCGAAGGACAGCGCGAGCACCGCGAAGAGCAGGGGCTCCGGAGCGTTCACACCGGCCAGGATCGCGGTCCTGGTCCTCTTCGTCCTCCTGCTGGTCTTCATCTTCGAGAACACCCGGCAGGTCAAGATCCGCATGCTCATCCCCGAGGTGTCCATGCCGCTGTACCTGGCCCTGCTGATCACCGCGGTCATCGGCGGGATCTGCGGCGGCTACTTCGTGGCGCGGAGGGGACGCAGGTGACCGGGCGCGTACTGACCACGGCCGTGCGGCGACGCGTGGCGACCGTGACCGCCGGGGCGGCCCTCGCCCTCACCGTGTCCGCGGGCGCCGCGGGCGCCGCGGGCGCCGCGGGCGCCGCGGGCGCCGCCGACGGCGAGCGGATGCCGGAGCTGCGCGGGCGCGGCCTGATGCACGTCTTCTCGACGGTCGACTACCGCACCAGGGTCGACGTGAAGGACGTCAGCGGCCAGAAGCGCCATGTGCTGTGGCCCATGAGCTGGAAGGTCTGCAGCCAGTACCCGGCCGTGGGCCGGCCCATCGGTGACGAGGGCGTGCGCGTCGGCGTCGTCAAGAACGGCGAGAAGTGCCCCAAGGCGGCCACCGCCTAGCCCCTCCGTACGCTGGGCCGATGACCGACGAGCACCCCTGTTCCGACGACTACCCCTATGTCGCCGAAGGCCCCCGGGCGGGCATCCGCCCCTTCGCCCTCGCGGACGCCGACGAGTTCGTCGCGCGCTCGCGCGAGAGCCGGGAACTGCACCGGCCCTGGCTCTTCCCGCCCGATCAGGCCGACGCCTACGCCACTTACGCGGGCCGGCTCATCGAGGACCCGACCAAGCACGGATTCCTGGTCTGCGAGCGGGACGGCGGGGGCATCGCCGGGTTCATCAACATCAACAACGTGGTGCAGGGCGGTTTCCGCTGCGGCGCCCTCGGCTACGGCGCGTTCGCGCACGCCGCCGGACGCGGGCTGATGTCCGAGGGACTCGGCCTCGTGGTCCGGTACGCGTTCGGACCGCTCGGCCTGCACCGCCTGGAGATCAACGCGCAGCCCGCGAACACGGCCTCGATCGCGCTGGCCCGCCGTGCCGGGTTCCGGCTCGAAGGGTTCTCGCCCGACTTCATCCTCATCGACGGTGCCTGGCGCGACCACGAGCGGTGGGCGATCACCGCCGAGATGGTGCGGGCCGCTCCCGATGCCGCTACCGGCGCGACTTCCGGTTGATCTTCATGGTGTCCATGTCGGTCACCGTCGACCGCAGCTCCCCGTGCCCGTAGCCGCGCTCCCTCAGATACGCCTCGGCCTGCTCCTCGGCGAGTGCGCCCGCCATCTCCTCGCCGTCGTCCGGGTCGGACTCGACGACGTACCGCATGGAGAACGCCTTGAGACTGCGGTCGTACGCGAGGGAACCCCCGGGCCCGAAGCGCATCCCCGCGATGCCCTCGTGCTCGGCCACCTCGGCGAGCAGCCGCTCCCTGGCGTCGGCGGTGAGGCCGTCGAAGGTGGCGCGCACGATGACGCGGTAGGTGTGGTTCTCGGCCATGACGGGTCGTGCTCCTCGCGCTACGGGTGCCGGGACCGTGCCCGGGTGTCTCGAAGCCGTCAGCGTACGTCGATGAAGATGCCGCGCGCCTGGAATATCGCCGCCGCCCGACGCCCCGCCCGGTGACGGCCTTTGCGCAATCCTGACCGGAGCAGCCCCTGGCCAGCTCGCCGATGACGCTGTTCCATGGTCATCGGGGCGGGCCGCGCCCCCTGGCGACGGGAGGCCCCATGACCGAGATCCGCCGTGAGGTGCTGAGGCTGCCGGGCGCGCCGGTGGGCCCCGTGAACCCGCTGCCGCCGCTGCGCCCCCTCGACGAGGTGCACGAACTCGACGAGCGGACCAGGGCGGGCCTGCCGCTCGACATGGCCCGGCAGGTCGGCTACCGGCCGCTGCGCAGCGTGCTGCCCGAGCGCATACGCGACGGATACGGGCGGGAGCGGACCCCGCTCGACCTCGACGCGATCGTGATCGAGAACGAGCGGCTGCGGGTCACCGTGCTGCCCGGCTTCGGCGGCCGTGTCGCCTCTCTCTTCCACAAGCCGAGCGAGCGCGAACTCCTCTACCGCAACCCGGTGTTCCAGCCCGCCAACTTCGCGCTGAACGGCGCCTGGTTCTCCGGCGGCATCGAATGGAACATCGGCGCGACCGGCCACACCACCCTGTCCTGCGCACCCCTGCACGCCGCGCGCGTCCCCGCCCCCGACGGCGGTGAGATGCTGCGCCTGTGGGAGTGGGAGCGACTGCGCGACCTGCCGTTCCAGGTGGACCTGTGGCTGCCCGCCGACTCCGACTTCCTGTACGTGGGCGTGCGCGTGCGCAACCCGCACGAGAAGCCCGCACCCGTGTACTGGTGGTCCAACATCGCCGTCCCCGAGGAGCGCCGGGTGGTCGTCCCCGCCGACGAGGCCTGGCACTTCGGGTACGAGCGCACGCTGCGCACCGTGCCGGTCCCGGACCACGACGGCACGGACCGCACCCGCCCGCTGAACAGCACCTACCCCGCCGACTACTTCTACGAGGTGCCGGACGGGCGGCGCCGCTGGATCGCCGCTCTCGACGACACCGGCCACGGCCTCGTGCAGACCTCGACCGATCTGCTGCGCGGCCGCAAGCTCTTCGTGTGGGGCGGCGGGCCCGGCGGGCGGCGCTGGCAGGAGTGGCTGACCGAACCCGGCACCGGGGGCTACGCGGAGATCCAGGCCGGGCTCGCCCGCACCCAGCTGGAGCATGTACGCCTCGAACCGGAGGGCGAGTTCAGCTGGCTGGAGGCGTACGGCCCGCTCAGCACGTCGCACGAGCCGGCCGGGTCGGGCCACCCGGCCGGGGACTGGGGCGCCGTGACCGACGAGGTCGAGCGGCGCCTGGCGGAGGCCCTGCCGCGGGCCGACGTCGACGCCGCCCACGAGGCATGGCGGACCACCTGCGCCGACGCCGAACCCGGTGAGCGGCTCGCCGTCGGATCCGGCTGGGGTGCACTTGAACTGCTGCGCACCGGAGGGAAGTTGCCGGGGACTCCGTTCGACGAGTCGACCCTGGGCGAGGCGCAGGCGCCCTGGCGCGAGCTGCTGGACAGCGGGGACTTTCCCGAGCAGCGCCGGGTCGGCCCGCCGGGACCCACGCTCGTGGCCCCGGCCTGGCGCGACATGCTGGAGACGGCACCGGCCCGCCCGCTGTCCGAGTACCACCTCGGCGTCGCGCAGTGGCACGCCGGCGACCGGGCGCAGGCGGTGCGCAGTTGGGAACGCGCCCTCGAACTGGCCCCGTCCGAATGGCCGTTGCTGCGCTGCCTGGCCGTCGCCGACGAGGAGGGCGGGCATCCCGAGCGTGCCGCCGACCGGTACGCGGCCGCCTTCGACGACCTGTGCGCGGAGCGGCGGCACGACGGGGAGATGTGGGTCGTGGTGACGGCGTCCCTGGGGCGCGAGGTGATCGCGGCGCTGCTGGCGGTGGGACGGGTGGAGGCGGCCCGTTCGGTGTGGGCCCGCCTCCACGAGAGCACGCGGACGCAGGGCCGGTTCCGGCTGCTTGAGGCCCAACTGCTGGCCGCCGAGGGGGACATGGCGGGAGCGCGGGCCGCCTTCGACGCCGGGTTCGAGGTGGCGGACCTGCGGGAGGGCGCGGAGGCGATCGGTGACCTCTGGGAGCAGGTGGCACCGGGCGAGCCGCTTCCGGCCCGCCACGACTTCCGGATGCGGCCGGGATCCTGAACGCCCGGAGACCTACTGGGCCGGTCGGCCGCTCTCCGCGCCGGAGAGGGACTCGTCGCCGAAGAGGGACTTGAAGGCCACGATGCGGCTGTCGCGCACATGGAGCAGCGTGCTCGCCGCGGCCGACTCCGCGTCGCCCGCGGCGATGCGCTGGTACATGTCCGTGTGCTGGGCCCGCATGTGCGCCGGCTCCGCGCGCAGGCCGAACACGAGCTGCAACTGCCAGCTCAGCTGCTCCATCGTGCGGGACAGCAGCGGATTCCCGGCGAGGGCCACGACCTCCTCGTGGAAGGCGGTGTGCGCGGCCACCTCATGGGTGCCCTCGGCGTCGGCCGCCGCCCGCTCGGCCCGCTCCAGGCAGTCCACCAGCGCGTCGAGACCCGGCGGCCGTTCGGGTGCGGCGTCCGCCACCGCGCGGGCCGCGAGCCGCGACGCCTGTACGGCGAGGGGCTCCCACACCTCGTACAGATGCCGTACGTCGTCCTGCTCCAGACTGCGGACCCGGACACCGCTGTGCGGCAGCAGTTCGAGCAGGCCCTCGGCGACGAGCGCGCGGAGCGCCTCGCGCACCGGGACGCGGGACATCTCCAGCTCCTGGGCGACCTCGCGCTCGACGAGGCGTGCTCCCATCGGATAGCGGCGGTCGACGATGCGCTGCCGCAGCGCCTCGCGTGCCTGGGCGCTCAGGGACGTACGCCCCTGACCCGCCGGTGTTCCGTCACCGCTCGCCGTCACCTGCACCGTCCCACCGTCGCCCTGTCCTCACCCGTCGTACTCCGGGTGAGGATACGTGGGGTGTGCGGCGCTCACTCGGTGGCGGGCACCTGCCGGTCGACGTACTCGAAGACGGATCCGTCCGGGTGCAGCGCGATGAGATTGCGGCCCCCGGGGCTCGGCACCGGGCCCGCGAGGACCTTCGCGCCGGACGCGGTGAGCAGGGTGGACGCCTCGTCGACGTCGGGCACCGCGATCGTGGCGGCCACCTTGCGCAGCACTTCCAGCTCCGTCGCCGGGCCGCTCATCAGCAGGAAGCAGCCGACCGCGGCCACCGAGACGCCGCCACGCTCGAAACGCATCGCTCTGCTGCCCGTCAGGCGTTCGTAGAACGTGATCGTCGACTCCAGCATCGCCGGATCGGCGACGCAGATGCGCAGCGTGGTGCCCTGGATCTCCATGACTTGGCCCGTGCCACCTCTCTGACCGGCTCTTCGGGCTAGCCACGATTTCATGATTGCCGCGCCCGCGCCACCAACTCCGTTGACCGGCGCCGGGCTTGAACGGCTACTTCTGCCGCACGGGCAGCAGACCGCGCTCGGCGAAGACCTTCTTGGCGACGGCGGTGGCGTTGAGGACCCGCGGGAATCCGGCATAGCCGGCCGCATGCAGCAGCGCCTCGACGATCTCCTCGGGGGTCAGCCCGACGTTGAGGGCCGCGTTGACGTGCACCTCCAGCTGCGGTTCGCAGCCGCCGATGGCCGTCAGGATGCCCAGGGTGACCAGCTGGCGGTCGCGCGGCGGCAGCGCGGGGCGGCTGTAGATCTCGCCGAACCCCCAGGCGACGATCTGATGGGCGAGTTCGGGGCTGACGTCGGCGAGGGAGTCCAGGACGCGGGCGCTGTCGCTGTTGATCCGGTTCAGCGTCTCCAGACCCCGGTCGAAGCGGGCCTGGCGGGTCTCGGCGGTCCCGGCGGGCGCCGGGTCGGCGGGGGTGCCGGAGGTGGGTTCGGTGGTCATGAGGGCCTCTTCCGTAGCTCTTCCGTAGCTCTGCCGTGTGGCGTCTCGGTGGCCGTTACGAGGTGCGCGGGAAGGGTACCCGCGCGCCATGGAACGCTTGGATCAACGACTCACCGAGGAAGTGACAGGGGCCGTACGCGACGCGGTGCGCGAGGAGATGCGCGGTGTCGTCGAACGGCGGCGCCGTACCGCCGCGCTGTACGCCGGGTCGGCGGCGTCGGCCCTGTACGCCGGTGCGGCGGGCGCGGTTGCGCTCGGGCTCGCGCTGGCCCTGGCGATGCCCGGCTGGGCCGCCGCGCTGATCGTCGCCGCGGTGCTGGGAGTCGCGGCCTTCCTGCTGCGGCGGGCCGCGAAGCCCTCGGCGCCCTCGGGGCTCTCGGGTTCCGAGGTTCCGCCGATGCCGGCCGGGCCGCCGCCCGGGGTGTGAACCGGGGGTGCGCCGTAGGGGGCTCCCGTGTCGCCGGGCGTCGGCTTCCGTCGTGGCTGGTCGCGCAGTTCCCCGCGCCCCTTCGGGGGCGCTTCAGCCTGGAGGTGGAACGTGAGCCGCACACGCGTGTTGATCGTCGGGGCCGGGTTCGCCGGGTACCGGGCCGCCCGCCTCCTGACCCGGGTGGCCCGGCGGCAGGTCGAGGTCACCCTGCTCAATCCGACCGACTACTTCCTCTACCTGCCGCTGCTGCCGCAGGTCGCCGCCGGCCTGCTGGAACCGCGCCGGGTGACGGTCTCGCTGTCGGGGACGCTGCCGCACGCCCGCCTCGTCCTCGGCGAGGCCGACGGGGTGGATCTCGACCGGCGGACCGTCTCGTACGCCGATCCGGAGGGCGGGCGCGGCGAACTGACCTACGACCGCCTCGTGCTGGCCGTCGGCAGTGTGAACAAGCTGCTGCCCGTGCCCGGCATCGCCGAGTACGCCCACGGCTTCCGCGGCATGCCGGAGGCGCTGTACCTGCGCGACCACGTGACCCGGCAGATCGAGCTGGCCGCCGTGGCGCCCGACGCCGCGGCGTGCCGATCCCGGTGCACCTTCGTCGTGGTCGGCGGCGGCTACACCGGGACCGAGGTCGCCGCACAGGGACAGCTGCTGACCGACGACCTGGTGCGCAACCGGCCATTGCGACAGGGGGACGTACGGCCGCGCTGGATGCTGCTCGACATCGCGCCGCGCCTGCTGCCCGAACTCGACGAGCATCTGTCGCGCACCGCAGGCCGCGTCCTGCGCGAGCGGGGCGTCGAGGTGCGCACGGGAACGTCCGTGAAGGAGGCCACCGCGGACGGCGTGCTCCTCGACGACGGGGAGTTCGTCGGCACCCGCACCCTCGTGTGGTGCGTCGGGGTGCGGCCCGATCCGCTCGTCGCCGGCCTCGGCAGGCCGCTGGAGCGCGGGCGGCTGCTCGTCGACCCCTGTCTGACGGTGCCCGGGTACCCCGAGGTGTTCGCCTGCGGGGACGCGGCCGCCGTCCCGGACCTGGAGCGGCCGGGGGAGTACACCCCCATGACCGCGCAGCACGCCTGGCGGCAGGGGCGGATCGCCGGGATCAACGTCGCCGCCTCCCTCGGCCGCGGCGAGCGGCGCGCCTACCGGCACAAGGACCTCGGCTTCACCGTCGACCTCGGCGGGGCCAAGGCCGCCGCCAACCCGCTCGGTGTGCCGCTCTCCGGCCCGCTCGCGGGCGCCGTCACCCGCGGCTACCACCTCGCCGCGCTGCCCGGCAACCGCGTCCGGGTCGCCGCCGACTGGCTCCTGGACGCCGTACTTCCGCGCCAGGCCGTGCAGTTGGGGCTGGTGCGCTCCTGGTCCGTGCCCCTCGACTCGGCGTCACCGGAACTGGCGCGGACGCCCGAGAACAAGGAGGACAAGGCCGGAGCCCCGCCCCACGACCCGCCCAGTGACCCGTCCCCTGGAGGATCCCCGTGACCACCCCGTCCGTTCCCGCCCGTACCGCGACCGAACTGCAGGACCTCGCACGGCAGTTGAGGGTCGACTCGGTCCGCGCCGCCGACGCCGCCGGGTCCGGGCACCCCACGTCGTCGATGTCCGCGGCCGATCTGCTGGCCGTACTCCTGGCGGGCCACCTCCGCTACGACTTCGAACGTCCCGCCCACCCGGGCAACGACCGCTTCATCCTCTCCAAGGGACATGCGTCGCCCCTGCTGTACGCGGCGTACAAGGCGGCCGGGGTCATCGACGACGCCGAACTGCTCACCTTCCGTACGCTCGGCAGCCGCCTCGAAGGGCACCCCACGCCCCAGCGGCTGCCGTGGGTGGAGACCGCCACCGGCTCGCTCGGGCAGGGCCTGCCGGTCGGCGTCGGCGTCGCCCTGTCCGGCAAGCGGCTCGACCGCATCGGCTACCGCGTGTACGTCCTGTGCGGCGACAGCGAACTCGCCGAGGGGTCGGTGTGGGAGGCCGCCGAGCACGCCGGGTACGAGCAGCTCGACAACCTCACCGTGATCGTCGACGTCAACCGGCTCGGCCAGCGCGGTCCCACCCGGCACGGCCACGACCTCGGCGCGTACGCGCGCCGCTTCCGGGCGTTCGGCTGGCACACCATCGAGATCGACGGGCACGAGAGCGCCGAGATCGACCACGCCTACAACGAGGCCGCCGCCACCGTCGGCCGGCCCACCGCGATCCTCGCTCGCACCATCAAGGGCAAGGGGGTGCGCTCCGTCGAGGACCGGGAGGGGTTGCACGGCAAGCCGCTGCCGGACGCCGCCGCGGCCGTCGAGGAGCTGGGCGGCGACCGGTCCGTCCGGGTGACCGTGCGACAGCCGCCCGCCGCACGGGCGTTGCACTCCGTTCCCAGCGGCCATCTCGACCTGCCGCGCTACGAGGTCGGTGCCGAGGTCGCCACCCGCGACGCCTTCGGCGAGGCCCTCACCGCGCTCGGCTCCGCCCGCGGGGACGTCGTCGTGCTCGACGGCGAGGTCGGCGACTCGACCCGCACCGAGTCCTTCGCGAAGGAGCATCCCGACCGGTACTTCGAGTGCTACATCGCCGAACAGCAGCTCGTCGGCGCGAGCGTGGGGCTCGCGGCGCGCGGCTGGGTGCCGTACGCGGTCACGTTCGGCGCGTTCCTGACGCGGGCGCACGACTTCGTGCGGATGGCGGCCGTGAGCGGCGCCGGGATCAATCTGGTCGGCTCGCACGCGGGCGTCGCCATCGGGCAGGACGGGCCCTCCCAGATGGGGCTTGAGGACCTGGCGATGTTCCGGGCCGTGCACGGGTCGACGGTGCTGTATCCGTGCGACGCGAACCAGACGGCCCAACTGGTCGGCCGCATGGCCGATGTGCACGGAGTCCGCTATCTGCGCACGTCGCGCGGCGCCACCCCGGTCATCTATCCGCCGGACGAGGAGTTCCCGGTGGGCGGGGCCAAGGTGCTGCGCTCCGGTGACCACGACCGGGTCACACTCGTCGCCGCCGGGATCACCGTGCACGAGGCGCTGGTCGCCGCCGACGAGTTGGGGGCGGCCGGGATCTCCGTGCGGGTGATCGACGCGTACTCGGTGAAGCCGGTGGACCGGGGGGTGCTGCGGGAGGCCGCGCGGGACACCGGGTGCCTCATCTCGGTGGAGGACCACCACGAGGAGGGCGGTCTCGGGGACGCCGTGGCTCAGGTGTTCTCGGACGGGAGCCCGGCGCCTCGGCTTGTCCGCCTCGCGGTACGGGTGATGCCCGGGTCCGCCTTGCCGGAGGAACAGCTGCGCGGGGCCGGCATCGACGCCGCGTCCATCTCGGCGGCGGTCGCGCTCCTGGTGGAGCATCAGGTGGCGCCCTGAGGGGGTGCGCGGTCGGCTGCGGGCCCGGTGGGGCTTCTCGCGCAGTTCCCCGCGCCCCTGAGCGTGCGCTTCGCGCTGCTCTTCCTGCGGTCGGGTGCGGGTTGAGTGTGGCTGGTCGCGCAGTTCCCCGCGCCCCTGAGGCATGCGCTCCGCGCAGCCTCCCCTGAGCGAGCGAAGCTCGCCTCCAGGGGCGCGGGGAACTGCGCGACCAGCCACGACGAGAGTCGCGGTCGCACACGGTCCCCAGGCGTACATGACGCCCGGCGTGGTACCCGGGCCGCCCCGAACCGGCCGTTCGCAAACTCCTTGCTCAGCAACGGAGTTGAAGGTTTGGCCACGGCTCGTGAGGTGACTCGGAGTGTGAGGCTGTCATGACGAATACGAAGAAACCGCAAACGAACGAGGAGGACCGCGTGCCGCGCCCCATGGAGGTGCTGCGCGAGGCGCGGGCCCAGCTGGCGGAGCTCACCGGAATGACGGCCGAATCCGTGTCGTCCTTCGAACGCACCGAAGACGGCTGGGAGTTGCAGGTCGAGGTCCTGGAAGTGTCCCGCGTCCCCGACACGATGAGCCTGCTGGCGAGCTACCAGGTGAGCCTGGACCCGCAGGGCGGGCTCACCGGATACCGACGGGTCCGCCGCTACGAGCGCGGACGCGCCGAGCCGCGCAGGTCCGGCGGCCAGTAGACCGGCGGACCGGCCTGCTCCCGCACCGACCGCACCATCCGCACGACAAGCACGAGGCGCACAACCCGCATGATCTGAAGTGCCCGTTATATACCCTATTGCCCAGAAAAGGAGGGCCGGTCTCCATGACCGTTGTCCCCGCACAGCAGTCAGGCGGCGGTGGCGGCACCAGCGGCCTGTACGACGTACTCGAACTCGTCCTGGACCGCGGGCTCGTCATCGACGCGTTCGTCCGTGTCTCGCTGGTCGGCATCGAGATCCTGAAGATCGACGTCAGGGTCGTCGTCGCCAGCGTCGACACCTATCTCCGCTTCGCCGAGGCGTGCAACCGGCTCGATCTGGAGACCGGCAGCAAGAAGCCGTCCGGCCTCACGGACATCCTCGGCGACACCATGGAGTCCGGCGCGCGCGGCAAGACCAAGGGCGCCCTCTCCGGCGCCGCGCAGACCGTCTCGGACGCCTTCAACCAGGCCCGCGAGGAGGGTGAGGCCGAACCCCGCCGCACCCGCCGCGCCCCGAGCCGCCGTAAGGAGGAGCAGTGAGCAGCACCTACATCTACGGCATCGCGAGCGCCGAACACCCCACGCTGCCCGACGGCATGGGCGGCATCGGCAAACCCGCGCGCACGGTGCACATCGTGAAGGAGGGCCCGCTGGCGGCGATCGTCAGCGAAGCCCCCGAGGACCTGCGGCCCAAGCGCCGTGATCTGCTCGCCCACCAGAGCGTGCTCGCCGAGGCCGGCGGCGGCGGACCGGTGCTCCCCATGCGGTTCGGCAGCCTGGCCCCGGACGACAAGGCCGTGGCCGAGGTGCTCGCCGAGCGGGTGGACCACTACCAGGAGCGGCTGCGCACCCTGGACGGCAAGGTCGAGTACAACGTCAAGGCGCAGCACGACGAAGAGGCCGTACTGCACCGGGTGATGGCCGAGAACCCCGAGGTCCGCTCCATGACCGACGCCAACCGGCAGGCGGGCGGCGGCACGTACGAGGACCGGCTGCGGCTCGGCGAGATCGTGGTCGGCGCCGTACAGGCCCGCGAGGCCGAGGACGCGGTGGAGCTGCAGCAACTGCTCGAACCGGCCGCGGACGCGGTGTCCACGGGCCCGGAGAGCACCGGCTGGCTGGCCAACATCTCCTTCCTCGTCGACCGGAAGGCGACCGAGCAGTTCCTCGCGGCGGTCGAGGACGTGAAGCGCGGCCACTCGCACATCCAGCTCACCGTCAACGGCCCGCTGCCGCCGTACAGCTTCGTGGAGCCGGGACCGTCCGCTCCGGCGGGCAGTACGGAGTGAGGCCATGGGGCTGACCAGTCTGGTCGGTGAGGTGCTGCTGCTGCCGCTCGCACCCGTGCGCGGGTCGCTGTGGGCGATGGAACAACTGGTCGCCGAGGCCGAGCGGCACTACTACGACCCGGCCGTGATCCGCTCCGAACTCGCCGCCCTGGAGCGGCGGTTGACGGAGGGCGAGATCGACCAGGAGACGTTCGACCGGATCGAGGACGAGCTCCTCGACCGGCTTGAAGGGAAGTGAAGCGTGAACCGAGCAGCGCTCGGCCTCGCGGTAGGGGCCGGTTACGTCCTCGGACGGACCAAGAAGATGAAGCTGGCGTTCGCCGTCGGAACGATGGTCGCGGGCAAGCGGCTGAAGCTCAGCCCGCGCGCCATCGGCGACCTGGTGACGCAACAGCTGGAGAACAACCCGCAGTTCAAGGAGATCGGCGATCAGCTCCGGCAGGATCTGCGCGGCGTCGGCAAGGCGGCGACCGGAGCGCTCGTGGAGCGGCAGATCGAGGGGCTCGCGGGCCGGCTGCACAGCCGTACGCAAGGGGTGCGCGACCAGATCTCGGGTGTCGCCCCCGACGCGGACGACGTGCGTGACGCCGGTGAGCGGGTCACCCGTGTGGTGCCGGGGCAGACCGTGCGCCGCCGGGACGAGGACGAGGACTCCTACGAGTCCGAGGCCGAGTCCGACGACGATTCCCGCGACGACGGATCCGACGACCGCGACGACCGTGACGAGGGCGACCGGGGCGACGACAGCCCGCGCCGCGCCCGGCGCGGCGAGTCCGGTTCGTCCGGCCGCCGCACCCAGTCCGGGGATCGCACCCGGATGAGCGCGTCGACGTCGAAGCGGGCTCCGGCGAAGAAGACGGCGGCGAAGAAGACCGCCTCGAAGCAGACGGCGGGCAAGAAGACGGCGGCGAAGAAGAGCGCCGCCAAGAGGACCGCCGGCACGGCGACCCGTGCCGCGAAGGGAGGGCGGGACCGTGGCTGAATCCCCCACCAAGACGCTGGGCGGCTTCGCCAAGAGCCAGGCCGCCGACCATCTCAAGTCGGAGGTGCAGGAGTATCTCGCCGCCCAGGCCCAGCGGATGCTGATGGGCGCGGGCCGCAAGCTCGGCCAGACGACGCTGAAGCTGAACGACATCGCCGAGGGCAACAGCCCCGGATTCGCCAAGCTCGCGCTCGACGGCGGCCGCAAGATCGCCGAGGGCAAAGGGCCGATGCGCAGCGCCGTCGAACTCGGCGCGGGCCACCTGAAGGACAAGGTCGTCGGCGGGGTCAAGGGCCTCTTCGGCAAGGGTGGCAAGAAGAAGGGCGGCGCGGGCAAGAAGCCGACCGTCATCATGGAGTTCATCGACGTCGGCGTCGATCTGCGGACCGCGTACGACCAGTGGACGCAGTACCAGGAGTTCAGCACGTTCGCGCGGGGCGTCAAGAACGCGAACCGCGCCGACGACGTCACCTCCGACTGGCAGATGAAGGTGTTCTGGTCGAGCCGGAGCTGGAAGGCGCACACCACCGAGCAGGTCCCCGACGACCGGATCCAGTGGACGTCGGAGGGCGCCAAGGGCACCACCAAGGGCGTCATCACCTTCCACCGGCTCGCCGACCGGCTCACCCGGGTCCTGCTGGTCATCGAGTACTACCCCAAGGGTCTGTTCGAGAAGACCGGCAACATCTGGCGTGCGCAGGGCCGCCGGGCCCGCCTGGACCTCAAGCACTTCGCGCGGTTCGTGACGATCCGCGGCGAGGCGAGCGACGGCTGGCGCGGTGAGATCCGCGACGGCGAGGTGGTCACCAGCCATGAGGACGCCCTCGCCCAGGAGGAAGAGGAGCAGGAGCGCGACCAGGAGCAGGAGGACCAGGAGGAGCAGGAGGAGGGCAAGCCCGCCGACGAGTACGACGAAGAGGCCGGGGAGCAGGAGGAGTCCGAGGACGACGCCGACCCGGACCGCGAGGAGTACGACGACGAGGCGGAGGCCGAGTACGACGACGCCGAGGACGGCTACGAGGACGAGCCGCAGGCCGAGGCGGAGGAGTACGAAGACGGCGACGACGGCGAAGACGGCGAGTACGAGGACTACGCCGAAGAGGACGCCGAGCCGGAAGAGGGCGCCGAGGCGGACGACGAGAAGCCCGCGCGCGGCCGGCAGCGCGCCGGCAGCGGGGCCCGCCGATGAGCATGGCCACCGGCGGTCCCCGGCTCCCTCAGCAGTACGGCGGTGACGGCGGCGGGGCCAACCTCGCCGACATCCTGGAACGGGTCCTCGACAAGGGCATCGTCATCGCGGGTGACATCCGCATCAACCTGCTCGACATCGAACTGCTCACCATCAAGCTCCGTCTGATCGTCGCGTCGATCGACAAGGCGAAGGAGATGGGCATCGACTGGTGGGAGGACGACCCGGCGCTGTCCTCGGGCGCCCGCCGCAAGCAACTCGCTCAGGAGAACGCCGAGTTGAAGAACCGGCTGGCCGAGCTCGAAGAGGCCGTGGAGGGGGAGAGGTCCTGATGACCACGAGCGACCCCGTGGGGCGGCTGCGGTACGTGTACGCCGTGTGCCGGCCGCTCGACGCGCCGTTGCAGGCCGAGCTCGTCGGTGTCGCGGGCGCGCCGACCGAGCAGTTGGAGCACCACGGTCTGGTGGCGATCGTCGCCGACGTGCCGGAGCGGGACTTCGCCGAGGCCCCGCTCCGCGCGCATCTGGAGGACCTCGACTGGCTCACGGCCACCGCCCGCGCGCACCAGACGGTGATCGCCGCCCTCACCACCGTCACCGGACCGCTCCCGCTGCGCCTGGCCACCGTCTTCCGGGACGACAGCGGCGTCCGCGTCATGCTGGAACAGGAGGGCGACCGCTTCCGGGCCTGCCTCGACCGGCTGGCCGGACGCGTCGAGTGGGGCGTGAAGGTCTACGTAGAAGAAGGCGGAGAAGGCGGAGAAGGCGCGGAAGGCGCGAAAGGTGCAGAAGGCGCGGGGGAGGGCCCGGGACAGGGCCCACGGGAGGGAGGCGGGCAGGCGGCCCCCTCCTCCGGGCGGGACTATCTGCGCCGCCGCCGCGCCGAGCGCACCGCACGCGACGACACCTGGCAGCGGGCGGAGCGCTTCGCGCAGGAACTGCACGACGAACTGGCCGGCTGCGCGGCGGACAGCAGGACGCATCCGCCGCAGAACCCCGAACTCGCCCGCGCGAGCGGCCGCAACGTCCTCAACGCGGCGTATCTGGTGGACCGTTCGGAGGCGGAGGCGTTCGTGGAGCGGGTCGACGCCACCAAGGACCGGGAGCCGGGCCTGCGCGTGGAGCTGACCGGGCCGTGGGCCGGCTACTCGTTCGCAGCCATGGGCCCGGAGCCGGACACGGAAACGGACCCGGACACGGAAGGAGGTGAGGGCCGGTGACCGTCGTCGAACGGCGCGAGATCGCTCTCGTCGATCTCCTCGACCGGCTGCTCGCGGGCGGCGTCGTCCTCGCCGGGGACGTCACCCTGCGCATCGCGGACGTCGATCTGGTCCGGATCGACCTGAACGCCCTCATCAGCTCGGTCAACGAACAAGTACCCTCGCCCTGGCCGGAGTTGATGTGACATGGCGCGAATCGAGATCGAACAGGACACCGTCGAGCGCGACCTGATGAAACTGGTCCTCACGGTGGTCGAGCTGCTGCGGCAGCTCATGGAGCGGCAGGCGATCCGCCGCTTCGACACCGGGGATCTGACGGAGGACCAGGAGGAACGGATCGGGCTCACCCTGATGCTCCTGGAGGACCGGATGGCCGAACTCAGGGACCGCTACGACCTGCGGCCCGAGGACCTGAACATCGACCTCGGGCCGCTGGGACCGCTGCTGCCCAGGAGCTGAACTCTCCCTGGGGGAGCACTGCTTGTGCGGGACTACTGCTTGCGGGCCAGGATCTCCCCGTGCGGCACGGCGAACCAGGCGTCGTCGTGCGTACCCCACTCCCGCCAGGTGGCGGAGACCGCCGCCAGCTGGTCGGCGCTCGCGTGCCCGCCCTCCGTGGCGCGGTCGGCGTACGCGGAGGCGACGGTCCGGTCCGCCCACAGACCGCTCCACCAGGCGACCTCGTCCGGCGTCGCGTAGCACCACGCGCCCACCGAGCACGTGACGTCCTCCTGGGCGAAACCGGCCTTCATGGCCCACGACTTGAGGAAGCGGCCGGCGTCCGGCTCCCCGCCGTTGGCGCGGGCGACCCGGCGGTACAGGTCCAGCCAGTCGTCCATGCCGGGCAGTCGCGGGTACCAGGAGAACACCGAGTAGTCGGAGTCCCGGGCCGCGACGATGCCGCCCGGCTTCGTGACGCGCCGCATCTCGCGCAGCGCCTGCACCGGATCACCGACGTGCTGCAGCACCTGGTGCGCGTGCACCACGTCGAACGTGTCGTCGTCCCACTGCAGCGCGTGCACGTCCGCGGTGGTGAACTCCGTGTTCGTCAGGCCCCGTTCGGCCGCCGTGGCCCGCGCCTGCTCCACGATGCCCTCGGCGCTGTCGGCGCCGACGACCCGGCCCTGCGGCACCAGCGCGGCCAGATCGGCGGTGATCGTGCCCGGGCCGCAGCCGATGTCCAGGACGCTCAGGTCCGGCCGGAGCACGCCCGAGTCGAGGAGGTAGGCAGCCGAGTTGGCGGCGGTGCGCCAGGTGTGCGAACGCAGCACGGACTCGTGGTGGCCGTGGGTGTACACGGCGGTCTCCTGCGACATGGCCCGATCCCTTCACGGTGTGGCGGACCGCCCGGCGCGGGACGCCCCGGGCGATGCCATCACCGTACGCCGGACGGCCGTATCTTGAGACCCGTGTCTCACAGTATGGTCAGCGGGCGGTACACGCGCAGCGCCTCGTGCTCCTTGTCGACCGTCAGCACCGGTCCGCACGGGCTCACTTCACCGTCGAAGGCGAGCGGAGTGCCCGGTGCGATCCCGTCCACGCGCAGCCGCGTCATCCGCGTCGCCGTGTGGAACGGGGAGCGGGACAGCGGGCCCGACAGGGCCGCCGCGAGCAGCCGGAAGCCGGGCAGCCGGCCGCCGCCCACCGTGCGTACGTCCAGCAGCCCGTCGGCGAGGGAAGCGCGCCGGCCCGCCGTCAGCCCCATCCGCCGGTAGGTGCAGTTGCCCGCGAAGAGCAGCCACAGCTTGCGGTCACTGCCGCCGATCCGGACGTTCAGCGGATGGTCGCGCCGCAGCACGTGCACCGCCGCCACCACATCGGCGAGGCGTCCGCCGACCCGTGCCGACCAGCGCTCGCGCTCGTGCACCAGCTCCGGGTAGGCACCCAGGCTGAAGGTGTTGAGGAAGATCCCGGAGGTCTCGGCCGAGTGGAAGCGCCCCACGTCGACCGCGACCGCGTCGCCGCCCTGGACGGCCCGCACCAGATCCCCGGCGTCCTCGACGCCGAGGTCGTACGCGAAGTGATTGAGGGTGCCGCCGGGCAGCACCGCCAGCGGCAGCCCGTGCTCCAGGGCCACCCGCGCCGCCGTGTTCACCGAGCCGTCGCCGCCCGAGATGCCGAGCGCGCGGGCGTGCGACGCGGCCTTCTGGAGGACGGGGACGAGATCACCGCCCGTGAACTCCACGAACTCCGCCGCGGGCAGCGCGTCCCGCAGCGCCTTCACCTTCTCCGGCGTGCCCGCGTTCGTGTTCACCACCATCACCAGGCCCTCGCCGCCCGGCAGCGCCGGCACGTCGTCGACCAGCGGACGCCCCGGCGACGGCATCTGGTCGCGCGTCGGCACCAGACCGCGTACGGCGAATGCGGCACCCACCCCGAGCGCCGCCCCCACCAGGACGTCGCCCGGGAAGTGGGCGCCGGTGTAGACGCGGGAGGCCGCCACGGAGATCGCCACCGGCGCCAGGGCCGCACCCATGCCCCGCGACTCCAGCGCCACCCCCGTCGCGAAGGCGGCGGCCGACGCCGCGTGCCCCGAGGGGAACGACGTGGTGAACGGCTGCCGCTTCAGCCGCCGGGCCAGCGGAACCGGGTCGAGCAGCGGCCGGGCGCGGCGCACCGACCGCTTCCCGAGCGTATTGATGGTCGCCGAGGCCACGGCGAGGGACGCGACCCCGCGCACGGCGGCCCGGCGGGCCTTCGGTGATCCGCTCAGGGCGAGCGCACCGCCGATCCCGAACCAAAGCACCCCGTGGTTGGCGGCCCGGCTGAGCCGGGGCAGGACCCGCTCCGCGCCGGGCCAGTTCGACCCGGCGGCGAATTCGAAGACGCGCCGGTCCAGGGCGGCGAGCCGCCCCCGCAGGGACGGGCCGGGCTTGGTCACGGCCGGTGAGGGCGAGATGAGGTCGGCGAAGAAGTCGGCACACATGGAACGACGGTTACCCCGTGCCGGGCCCCGCACCCGGCCCCGGCCTGCCAATTCATTTGCCCGTCACCCGCACGGGCGTCCAGAATGCGGGATCATGGGACATCTGGAAGCCGCGCACCTCGAGTACTACTTGCCGGACGGGCGGGCGCTGCTCGGTGATGTCTCGTTCCGGGTCGGCGAAGGCGCAGTCGTCGCCCTGGTCGGACCGAACGGCGCGGGCAAGACCACCCTGCTCCGCCTGATCTCCGGCGAGCTCCAGCCGCACGGCGGCTCGGTCACGGTCGGTGGCGGCCTCGGTGTGATGCGCCAGTTCGTCGGCTCGGTCCGCGACGACACGACCGTACGCGACCTGCTCGTCTCCGTCGCCCAGCCCCGGCTCCGCGAGGCCGCGAAGGCGGTCGACAAGGCCGAGCACGCGATCATGACGGTCGACGACGAGGCCGCGCAGATGAGCTACGCGCAGGCGCTCGCCGACTGGGCCGAGGTCCAGGGCTACGAGGCGGAGACGCTCTGGGACATGTGCACCATGGCCGCGCTCGGCGTCCCCTACGACAAGGCACAGTTCCGCGCGATCAGCACCCTCTCCGGCGGCGAACAGAAGCGCCTGGTCCTGGAGGCGCTGCTGCGCGGCCAGGACGAGGTCCTGCTCCTCGACGAGCCGGACAACTACCTCGACGTCCCCGGCAAGCGCTGGCTGGAGGAGAAGCTCCGCGAGACCCGCAAGACGGTTCTCTTCGTCTCCCACGACCGCGAGCTGCTCGCCCGCTCCGCCGAGAAGATCGTCAGCGTCGAGCCCGGCCCTGGCGGCGCCGACGCCTGGGTGCACGGCGGCGGCTTCGCCACGTACCACGAGGCCCGCCGTGAGCGCTTCGCCCGCTTCGAGGAGCTGCGCCGCCGCTGGGACGAGAAGCACGCCCAGCTCAAGAAGCTCGTGATCAACCTCCGGCAGGCCGCCGCGGTCAGCCACGAGATGGCCTCCCGCTACGCCGCCGCGCAGACCCGGCTGCGCAAGTTCGAGGAGGCGGGCCCGCCGCCGGAGCCGCCGCGCGAGCAGGACATCACCATGCGCCTGAAGGGCGGCCGCACCGGGGTGCGCGCCGTCACGTGCAAGGGCCTGGAGCTGACCGGCCTCATGCAGCCGTTCGACCTGGAGGTCTTCTACGGCGAACGTGTCGCGGTCCTCGGCTCGAACGGCTCGGGCAAGTCGCACTTCCTGCGGCTGCTGGCGGGCGACGACTCGGTGGCGCACACCGGCGCCTGGAAGCTGGGCGCGCGCGTGGTCCCCGGCCACTTCGCCCAGACCCACGCCCACCCCGAACTCCAGGGCCGCCCGCTGCTCGACATCCTGTGGCGCGACCACGCCAAGGACCGCGGCGCGGCCATGTCCCTGCTGCGCCGCTACGAGCTGACGGCCCAGGCCGAGCAGAACTTCGAGCGGCTCTCGGGCGGCCAGCAGGCCCGCTTCCAGATCCTGCTGCTCGAACTGGAGGGCGCCACCGCACTGCTCCTGGACGAGCCCACGGACAACCTCGATCTGGAGTCGGCCGAAGCCCTCCAGGAAGGCCTGGAGGCCTTCGACGGCACCGTCCTGTCGGTCACCCACGACCGCTGGTTCGCCCGCGCCTTCGACCGCTACCTGGTCTTCGGCTCGGACGGCCGGGTCCGCGAGACCACGGAGCCCGTCTGGGACGAGCGCAGGGTGGAGCGCGCCCGCTGACGGGGCGCCTCAGCCGCCCCAGCGCAGCAGCGCGCCGAGGCCGCCGGCGGGTCCGGCACCCGGATCCGCCCCGGCCACCGACACCGCGTCGGCGCCCGCGGCGACCGCGCACCGCAGCAGCGCGTCGTCGGCCCGCGCCGGCACCGCGTCCCGCGCGCCGAGCACTGCCGGCTCGTCCGGGCGCACCCCGACCTGGTCGGGCTCGGCGCCCACCCAGACCGACCGGTGCGCGTCCGGCCCGTCGGCCCGGATCAGCAGCTGCGCGATGCGGTGCTCGTGCGCGGCGTCGACCAGCGCGGCCACACCTTCCGCGGCCTCCTCGCCCCGTCCGCGCGCGGCGGCGAACACCTCCGCCTCGTGCGCGGCGCGGGCCCGGACCAGCTCGGCGCCGAGCCGTTCGTCGCCCGCACCGGGCCGGGCCCGCAGCGCCCGTTCCCGTACCGCCGCGGGCAGCCGCTCGTGCACGGCCGCGCACTCCGCGTCGTCGCCGACCAGCACCACGAGATCGGCCCGCGTCTCGGCCTGACAGCGCACGAGCGCCTCGGCGATCTCGGCGGCGCTCCGCTCCGGGGAGTCCGCCGCCCACAGCGGGAGATGCCGCTCCGCGCGGCGCGGTCCGTCCCCCGCGTCCGGCCACAGTTCGAGAGCCGCGCCCTCCCGGTCGACGCGCACGACCAGGCACAGCGGGTCCTCGCCGGCCAGGTCCAGCAGGGGAGCGGTGTGCGGCAGGGCCGCCCAGTGCACCGACGTACCGGGCGGCGCCGTGCTCAACGCCGGGTCGAGGACCACCTCACCGCGGGTGGCGAAGAACGCCCGCCCGACCGGCTCGGGAGCGTGCCGCAGCTCGTCGACGGCCATCCGCACCGCGTGGCACGTGGCCTCGTCGGCACCGGCACAGGCAAGCGCCCGCTGCACCGCCAGCGCCTCCAGCGTGCGCTCCTCGTCGGTGGAGGCGCGGTAGCGGGACGCGTCGACGTACACGGACGCCCAGGGTCCCGGCCGGTCGCACAGTGGGGTGAGGAACGCGAGGTCCATGTCTGTCTCCCGGAGATCGTGGGCGCGGTGGGACGGGATACCGCGTTCGGGAGCGGGTACCCGGCGCGCTCGCGGGCAGGCGGCAGGTGACACGCACGAGTGAAAGGGGCGTGTCCGGAGCGCCACTCGGTGTGGGGGACGATAGTGGGGCGGATGGGGACCGGTGCCTGGTGCAGGCGTCGTCGCCAGAGCCCGGCGGCAGTCGTACGCTGCTGGGTCGGTGGACGCACGGGCGCGCGGGACGCCCGCGCGCACGACGTGTCATGACAGGTCATCACGAGGAGTCAGGGTGGCGAGAACGTCCTTGCGGACGGAAGACGTCGACCGGGCGATGGAAGCGATCAAGGAAGCTTTCTACAGCAACCGGCTGGACGTGCTGTCACGCCCCGAGCGGTTCGGCGCCGCGTTCGAGGTGCTCGAACTGGGCGGGATCACCGTCGGGGATCTCAGGTGCGGGGCCGATGTCCGGGTGCGCTGCGGGGAGCTGGGCTCCTACCACGTGAACATCCCGGTCGGCGCCGCGCTGTCCTGGCACCAGGCGAGCGGCCCCGGGCAGCTCACCCCGCCCGGCGCGGCCGCCCTCTTCCAGCCGGTCGGCACCACATCCGTGGACCAGTGGACCGGCGACGGCCGGATCATCGCACTGAAGATCGAACGGTCCCTGCTGGAAGGGCGCGTGGAGGAGCTGACCGGCCGGTCGCTGCGCGGGCCGCTCGTCCTGGAACCCGCCCTGGACCTGACGCGCGGGCGCGGCAGGGCCTGGGCGCAACTCGTCGGAACGCTCGTCGACGGTCTCGGCGAGGACGTCCACCTGCTCCAGCATCCGCTGGTCGCGGCCCCGCTGCGGGACGCCGTCGTCAACGGCCTGCTGCTGAGCGCCGATCACCACTACCGCGACCTGTTGGACCGGCCCGCCGGCGGGCTGCGCCCCACCCCGGTCAAGCGCGCCATGGACGCGATGCGCGAGCGCCCCGAACACCCCTTCACCACCGCCGAACTCGCCGGCCAGGCGCGGGTCGGCGTGCGCTGGCTCCAGGAGGCGTTCGCGCGCTACGTGGGCATGCCGCCGATGGCGTACCTGCGCTCGATCCGCCTGGAGCGGGCCCACGCCGAGCTGCTCGACGCGGACCCGCGCTCGGCGTCCGTCAGCGACATCGCCCACCGGTGGGGCTTCGGGCACCTGGGGCGGTTCGCCGAGCAGTACCGGGCCAAGTACGGCCAGGTACCGTCCCATACGCTGCGCACCGTCGACGGTGACGCGGCGTGGAGCCCTCAACTCCCTTGACGCACCCGGCTCATACGCCGCTGACCTGCTCAAGGAGCGCCGCGTCGAATGCCTTGAGGTCGTCCGGGCGGCGGCTGGTGACCAGCACGTTCGGCCCGCCGGTGCAGATCTTGACCTGCTCGTCGACCCACGTGCCGCCCGCGTTGCGGATGTCGGTGGCCAGACTCGGCCACGACGTCAGCGTGCGGCCGCGCACCACGTCCGCCTCGACCAGCGTCCACGCGGCGTGACAGATCGCCGCGACCGGCAGACCCCGCGTGAAGAAGTCCCGGACGAACGCCACCGCGTCCGGATCGGTGCGCAGCTGGTCGGGGTTGGCCACCCCGCCCGGCAGCACCAGCGCGTCGAAGCCCTCGGCGCCGGTGGCCGCCAGATCCGCGACCGTCTTCTCGACCGGGAACGTGTCCGCCTTGTCGAGGTGGTGGAACGCCTGCACCTCGCCGTGGCGCGTCGACACGAGCACGGGCTCACCGCCCGCGTCCCGCACGGCCTGCCAGGGGTCGGTCAGCTCCACCTGCTCGACGCCCTCGGGTGCCACCAGGAACGCGATGCGCATCAGTCGCTCAACTCCCTCGTACGGATCGATCTGTTGGTTCTGTCGGTTCTGCCGGGTCTGCCGGGTCTGTCGTCGGTGCGGCGCCGCTGATCTCGGCGAGCGCCGACGCCGGATCCTGGGCGACCGCCAGATCGCCCAGGCTCACCATGCCCACCGCCCGGCCGTCCTCGACGACCGGCAGGCGGCGCACCGAGTGCTCCCGCATCAGGGTCACCGCGGTGGACACCGGGTCGTCCGGGCCGACCGCCACCGGATGTGGGGTGCACACCGCCTCGGCGCTGACGGTCAGCGGGTCCGCGCCGTCGGCCACGGCGCGCAGCGTGATGTCCCGGTCCGTGAGCACTCCGACGAGTCCCAGCTCGTCCGCGACCAGGACATCACCGATGTCCTGGGCCCGCATCAGCTGCGCGGCCTCGACGAGTGAGGCGTCGGGGCGTACCGCCACTACGCCTGGTGTCATGACTTCCCTGACCACATCGGCCATGACCGCCGGCCTTTCCGCCCGCTCGGGCTGGTCCGTGACCCCGGCCGCAGTACCCGTGCGGGGTCCGTTCATTCCTGGTCGCCGATGAGGGCGCCGGCCAGTTCCGACGCCGTACGGAATTCCGTGTCCGGCGCCAGCGCGGCCACCCGCTCGACGAGCGCGTCGGGCGCGGACCGTTCGCGCAGCGTCGCCGCGAGCGGCGCCGGCGTCGCCGGGAACGAGGTACGGCCGAGCAACCGCCCGAGTTCGTGCCGGAGCGCTTCGAGGCGGCCGGGTCCGTGGCCGGGGAGCACCGGGCCACCCGCCACTTCGGGATCGTCGTCGGCCACCGGCTCCGGATCGTGCCACTCGGCGCTCCGCGTGGGATGTCCGGACCGCAACAGCCCCTGCAACTCGTGCTTCATCTCGTCGTCCCGGTGCGCGCTGTGCCGGTCGCTGCCTCGCTGCATCTGTCCCTCCTGTGACTGGGTGGTGCCCGACCGCGTACCCGACGGCCCACCCCTGACACCTGCCGCTCCGCCCGCGCACCGGCCGCCCGGCCATACCTGTGAGCGCGGCCGTGTTTGTCCCGGCATCGCAGGGGCAGCCGGAGGTGAGTGCTTCGGACAGGAGGCACGTCCGTGGGACGGACGGGTACGCACGGCGTACCGGTCCCCGGGACAGCGAAGAGCTGTACCGGCCCCGGGTGTGCCGACTCCGCTTCCGGGCGCGGCTCCCACGGTGACCACCGCCAAGGCACCACAACGCACCACCAGGGAGTTGCGATCCATGCGTACGAACGCATCTCTGCGCCCGGTCAAGCCGGGGCAGCGACACCCTCACGACGACGCGCCCGACACCGCCGAGGCCTTCACCCGCCTCTGCGACCTGCCCGACGGCCCCGAGCGCACGGAGCTGCGCCGTGAGGTCGTGGAGGCCTGGCTGCCGATGGCCGACCGGCTCGCGAGCCGCTTCCGCAACCGCGGCGAGTCTCTCGACGACCTGCGCCAGGTGGCGGCCCTCGGCCTGGTCAAGGCCGTCGACCGGTACGACCCGGAACTCGGCAACGCCTTCGAGAGCTACGCCGTCCCCACGGTCACCGGTGAGATCAAGCGCCACTTCCGAGACCACATGTGGACCCTGCACGTGCCCCGTCGCGTCCAGGACCTGCGCAATCGCGTGCGGTTCGCGCAGCACGAGCTCTCCCAGACCGTCTCGGGGCGGGCGCCGACGCTCAGCGAGATCGCGACGCTGGCCGGCATGACCGAGGACGAGGCCCGTACCGGTCTCGAGGCCCTGGAGAGCTTCACCGCGCTCTCGCTCGACGCGGAGCTGCCGGGCAGCGACGACGGCTACTCGCTGGCCGACGCGCTCGGTTCCGTCGACCCCGCGCTCGACATCGTCGTCGACCGGGAGGCCGTCAAGCCGCGCCTGGCCGAGCTGCCCGAACGGGAGCAGCAGATCCTGTACATGCGCTTCTTCGGGGACATGACGCAGAGCCGCATCGCCGAACAGCTGGGCATCTCGCAGATGCACGTGTCCCGGCTGATCAGCCGCTGCTGCGACCGGCTGCGCGACCAGGTCCTGGCCGATGCAGCCTAGGACTTGTCGGACACGGTGAGCCCGGTCATCGGCGCATCGCCAGCGCTATGTGCCGGGACATCACGTCCAGGGCCTGCGCCTCCGCCATCGAGAACGCCAGGCGGCCCGCGGACCGGAACAGGGTGAGGACGCCCTGGACCGGTTCGCCGGGGGACGGGATCAGCGGGACGCACAACAGCGAGGTGACGTCGGCGCGTACGAGGACCGGGGCGCCGGACGCGTCCGGGCCAAGCGCCAGCGGATCCTCGGGGCGCACCAGCAGCGCGGGAGCGCCGCCGCGGGCCGCCTCCACGATGAGCGGGGCGGTGGCCGGATCCTGCCCGGCGATGTCCCGCACCGCCGCGTCGTCGGTGCCGAGCACACAGGCCCGGGTCAGGCGGGCCGCTCCCGCGTCCGCCGTCACCCAGTCCGCGAAGCGGGCGTGCAGGATCCGCGCGGCGCGCCGCAGCACCTCGGGCGGGTCGCCGGCCGGAGCGCCCAGCAGCTCCCGGGACATCGCGTCCAGCAGGTCCATCACGGCCTGATGGCGGCTGGTCTCGGCGAGATCGGGGACCGGCGCCGTGGAGCGGTCCGGGCGGTGCTGAGCGGCGGCGGAGCCGTCGTCGGCGGGCTGGAGCAGCACGAGGACGGTGGTGCGCGGCTCGCTGCCCGGGCGCAGCCCCGTCAGGGTCGCCCGGACCGGCTCGTGCGCGGACTGCTGGAGATGGACGGTCATCCCGCGGTCCCCTTCGCCCCGGGCGACCGCGGCGACCTGCGAGCGGAACGCGGCCCGGTCCGCGTGCGCGAGCAGACCGGTGAGCGGCCGGCCGCTCGCGTACCCGGCCCGCACCCCGGTGAAGTTCGTCGCGGCGAAGTTGAGGCGGCGCACCACACACTCGCGGTCCACGAGCGCCACCGGCAGCGGAAGCCGCTGGAAGACGGCGCGCAGCAACTGCTGCTCCTGTCGATCGGCGGTGACCGGACGCCCTCCGGATCCACCGCCCTCGGCGGTCAGTTGCTCGTACCAGGGCCACAACTTGCCCACCACATGGTCGAGTTCGAAGAGGGCGGCGTCGAGCACGGCGGGAAGTTCGTCCGTCGGCACGGAACGGGTGGCCTTCAACTCCCCCACCCGGCGCACGAAGTCCGCCAGTTCCTCACCGAACTCCTCCAATTGCGCCATGCCGAGAACCTATCCCGGAGAGCTGTTTTCCGGGGCGGAGTGAGGGAAGCCGAAGCCGTGAGGAGGCGTTCTCCGATGCGCGAAGCCGATCGGAACGAAGCAGAGACCGCACCACAGCGGGCGTTCGGAACGTTTGCCGCGGAGCCCTCGCGGCTCGCGCCCGAGGCGCCCGAGCCGGGACTTCCGGCCCGCCGTCTGTCCGAACTCGCGGAGGAGGCCGTGCGCTGCACCGCCGACTGCTGCGGCGCCGTCGCGACCGTCAGCGACGGCAGCGGCGAGCGGCCCTCCGCCGCCACCCATCCTGACCTGACCGCGCTTCTCTCCGTGCAGCTGCGGTCGGGCGAGGGGCCCATTCCCGTCGCCGAGGAACGCGGCAGTCCGGTCGACGCCACCGACCTGCTGCGGGACCGGCGCTGGCCGCAGTACCGGGCGGTCGCGCTCGACTCCGGAGTGCGCTCCAGCGTGACGATCCCGTTCCGCAGCGCCGATCTCACCGTCACGCTCAGCCTGTACAGCTTCCGCCCCGGGACCCTGGTGGACGCCCCGCACGGCCCGGTCCGCGCCCTCGGCGACCTCGCCGCCACCTGCATGGTCCGCGACCGCTCCTACCGGGCGGCCCTCGCGGAGCTGGACCAGCTGGGCGCCGCACTGCGCACCCGGCCCGTCGTCGACCAGGCGTGCGGGATCGTCATGCACGTGCTGGGCTGCGACGCGGACGCCGCGTTCACCGTGCTGCGCCGGGTCTCGCAGGCGACGAACCGCAAACTGTCCGAGGTCGCGTCCGCTGTCGTCGAGAAACGGGGGCGCGGGTTGGAACGGGAGTTCGCGGCGCTGACCCGGTGAGGTGGCGCGTTGCCGGGTGCGGCTCCGGTGGGGGCTGGTCGCGCAGTTCCCCGCGCCCCTGGATGCGAGCTTCGCTCGCCCAGGGGAAGGCGCGCGAAGCGCAGGCCTTCAGGGGCGCGGGGAACTG
>NZ_JBHVIX010000046.1:0-31360 GCF_042799415.1 Streptomyces sp. NPDC057694 | reverse complement strand
CAGGTCTGCTCCGCAGACACGACGCGCCGCCACTACGTGGCGGAAGACGGCCACGCTCCGCGTGGCCTCCCGGCCGGCTCCGCCGTCCGGTGCGGACAACTCCGTTGTCCGCGGCTCGAATTGCTCCGCAATTCAAGCCTACAGAAATTCGCTCCGCGAACTTCTGGGTGCTGGCTGCGGGTCAGGGCGCCCTCCTTCGGCCTTTCCCGGTTCAAAGAACTGACTAATCGCCAATTCTATTGATTACTGTGCCAGTTCAAATTCTGAGCAAGAATACTCTCCGTTCTTCTGCTCGCAAGCTGCGGACACAGGCCCGGTCATCGGACATCGATGCCGGCTAGAACGTCATCGAGACCGACGGGGCAATAACAGTCCAGAAACGAACTCCCGCTCTCACTATGGGAGTTGGCGTCACTCTATGATGCTCTGTCAGATTCGCTCCGCATTGGCCTACACCTGGCTGCAGCAGCCAACCTGTAACGGATGCCGGCTCAGCCTGTGTGCGTCAAACTTGGAATCTGGATAAAATCTGGCCTCACAGGCACCACCAAAAGACTGCAGAATGAAACCCACGCTCAAAAAGGCGCCCCAAAATTGGCAGTCGCAAAACACCCTGAACTGCGCCTGGTTGTAGGTGGCCAGAACTCCGAACGCACCCAAGAACTCCACACAACGGCGTCCTCCAACCCGAACCGACATCAGGGTTCGGGCTTCACAGGTCATCAGTTACGCAAGGGGCACTGGTGTTCCAGCGAGTGACAGGGCTACCACTGAGGCGGGTACTAGGAGGAGGAGCCGAGACGCCGGGCACTGGTGGTGCTTGGAGGCAGGGCATGAGTAGCCAAGGGAGCGCTTGAGGCTCTATAGACATATAAGAGCGATTCCAGGTGAAACCGCTGCTGACCTGCGGAATTGCCGACGCGTTTGTTCTGAAAATGCAGAACAAACGCGTCGTGGACGTTCTAGATCCTCAGAACACCCACCACGCCCATCTGACGACTCATCACTTCTTTTGGCCAGGGTGGTTGTTCTAGTAGCCCAGAACAAGCCGGTTTACCCAGTGCTACCGTTCAGGTCACTCATTGATCTTTCGCAGGGGGCTACTTCATGGACCAGCTGCCGATCGTCCGGCCCGGCGAGCGCGTTGTGGCGCGATCGGACGGCAAGGGCGGCCTGATCTTGGGGGTGGAGAGGATCCAAGGTCGTGCGTTCGCAGCGAGCGCGGAGGTGAACGGGTACGTACTGGATGCGCGAATCCTCATGGACGCTCTCGGCGGGCTGAGAATGCCCGGCAGCTGGTTCCAGGTGTGGTGCAAGCTCATTGCCGCCCAAGACGGGACTCGGACGCAGGAGAAGCGGCTTGCTCCCCGCGGGTTCGTGCGGATGACCCAGCGTGATCTCCAAGCTCGTTGCGTGCTGTCAGCCGCGTCAGTGAACGAGGCGAGTCAGTTCTTCGTGCACATCGGTTGGATGCGGACCGCCAAGCGCGGGATTCTCCAGCTCAACCCCTGGCTCACGGTGGCCGGCACCTCCGGGGAACAGGGGAAGTGGCAGCAGATGTGGATCGACGCCGATGGGTCTGCATGTGTTATTCCGGCGCCGAACTATCCTGCCGAGTGGCGTGAGATGAGAGCTGCTGAGAAGGAACGGACCGAGGAGTCTCGTCGCAAGGAGAAGGTGGTCGCGCTGCGTAAGCGTGGGCCGCAGTCGCGCAGGGCGAGCGCGTGAAGCGGGTAGGCATATCCTCGGTACACGGTGTCGGTCTGATCGGAAGTGGTGAGGTTTCGTGAGCAGCCCCTACGTCCCCGGCCCCCCTACTGAGGAGCCACTGGTCATCTCGCGGGAGATGCTGCAGCTGCTCGCCCTGGTCGACATCTCGCTCGCGGCTCGTCGCGTGCTCGACAACCTGCTTGCCCTCAGCGATGAAGAGCACGGCACTGCGGAGATCAGCCAGAACGAGATGTGCGCAGCACTCGGGGCGAGCAAGCCCACGGTGAACCGGGCCTTTCGCCAACTACGCACGAGCGGGCTTGCGTGGGGCCTTGAGGATGGCCGCTACCAGTTGCACCCGCTCCTGACGGGCGGCAAGACCGCCTCCGCCGTGATGGCCGTGCCAGAGATCAAGGCCAACGACCCCGCCGGCTTCACTCAACAACGGCGCGCGCGCTTCGCCGCCCAGCTCGCCAACCTGACACCTCTCGCCGAAACCGGCTGACACCGGACCTCGCCTCAGGAACGGCGCTGTGCCCCTCTGAGGGTGCGGCGCCGTTCACGTCTGTACCGCCCGCACCATGAGGAAAAGATGCTCCCACCACCGGTAGCACCAGAGAAACCGGCTTGCTCTGGAGGAGTAGAACAAACATGAAGAGGGAGCACCGGCCCACGCGCACTCCACCCGCTCCTTCCAGGCTGAGAGCCTGTGTCTGATCCCCTGATCTGGATCTTTGGGTGGATCTAGGCTGACCGTGTGTCCGGGTACGTCGGGCAGCCGCTGCAGCGGCGTTGTCCGGTGTGCGTCGCCCTGTTGCCGCAGGGTGCCGCGCCGCGGGCGGTGTACTGTTCGGCGGCCTGTCGGGCCAGGCAGTGGCGATCACTCTGGTGTCTCATCGACGGGTGGCTCTGCGTCGCGTCCCAGATGCTGGTGCAAATACTCGGCGCCAGCCGATACCTGCGGCGACGGCGGCCGCGAGGTCGGCGGATGCTCCAGCTCCGCCTTCGTGGGCGGTGCGATCACCCCCGCGTGGAGCCACCGGCTGAGGCGGTGGCGCAGGATCTCCCTGCGGGGCATGGGGTTGCGCACACCGTTGTGTTCGGGCTCGGGCGCCGGCAGCGGGGCGGGGGGCTCCTTGGACAGCAGCGTGTACGCGCGGCCCTGGTCCAGGGGTTCGTGCACCTCCACGAACTCGCCGTGCGGCAGACGCTTGATGATGCCGGTCTCGCGTCCGTGCGTCAGCTTGTCCCGGTCGCGGTGCTGCAGACCCAGGCAGATCCGCTTCGTGACGACGTAGGTCAGCGCCGGTACGAGGAAGACGCCGATCCTGACCGCCCACGTGATGGAGTTCAGTGACAGGTGGAAGCGTTCGGCGAGGATGTCGTTGGCGCCGCCGAAGAACAGCACCAGGTAGAAGGCGGCGAGCGACAGCACGAAGGCGGTGCGCACGGCCTGGTCGCGGGGCCGGTCGAGGAGGTGGTGCTCCTGCTTGTCGCCGGTGATCCACGCTTCCAGGAACGGATAGAGCGCGACCACCGTGATCAGGAAGGTGGGCATGATGACGGCCGGCACCAGGATGCCCAGGTTGACGGTGTAACCGCCGATGGCGAACTCCCAGGCGGGGAAGGCGCGCAGGGCGCCCTCGAGGAAGCCCATGTACCAGTCGGGCTGGGAGCCCTGGGAGATCAGGTCGGGGCGGTAGGGGCCGTACACCCAGACGGGATTGACCTGGGCGAGGCCGGCGAGGAGCGCGAGCACTCCGGCCACCAGGAAGAAGAACCCGCCGGCCTTGGCCGTGTAGTTCGGCATCAGGGGTTCGCCGACGACGTTGTTCTCGGTACGTCCGGGGCCGCGGAACTGGGTGTGCTTGTGGTAGAAGACCAGGATCAGGTGGAGCACGACGAGCGCGGCCAGGATGCCCGGGATCAGCAGGATGTGGATGCCGTAGAAGCGGGGGATCACCTCCGTGCCGGGGAACTCGCCGCCGAACAGGAACATCGTCAGGTAGGTGCCCACCACGGGAATGGCGAGCGTGACTCCCTCCGCGATCCGCAGGCCGGTGCCCGAGAGCAGGTCGTCGGGGAGCGAGTAGCCGACGAAGCCCTCCAGGGTGACCGTGACGAGCAGGATGACACCCAGCACCCAGTTGACTTCGCGGGGCTTGCGGAACGAGCCGGTGAGGAAGTGCCGCAGGGTGTGCGCCATGGTCGCGGCGATCATGATGAGGGCGGCCCAGTGATGGAGCTGGCGGATGAACAGGCCGCCGCGCACGTCGAAGCTGATCCTCAAGGTGGAGGCGTACGCCTCCGACATCCGCACTCCCTGCAGCGGAACGTGCGAGCCGTTGTAGGTGACTTCGCCCATGCTCGGGTTGAAGAAGAGCGTGAGGTAGATGCCGGTGAGGATCAGCACGAGAAAGCTGTAGAGGGCTATCTCGCCGAACATGAACGACCAGTGCTCGGGAAAGACCTTGCGCACCAGCCCCTTGGCGTTGGCGTAGATCCCGAGTCGTCCGTCGAACCAATCGGCGACGCGCTCGCCTCTGGGCGCCTCGGCGCGCGATGCCCGCGGTGCCGTATCGCTCGTACTCATGACGGCGCAGCCTCTCCTTGTCTCTGAACTGTCCGGACTGGTCTTGCCTGGCGGCGAGTCGCTTCTTCGGGGGCCGCGAGGGAGACGGCCGGGGCACGCAGTGCGGTGCGCAGGACGTCCGGGCGCAGCGTCTGCGCTGTCTGGCCACCGGTCGCGAGACGTTCGAGGACGAGCTCGGCCGCGCGGGGGTCGGTGGCGCAGTGGGCGTCGATACGGGCCGCGCACCAGCGCCTCAGCCGGGCACGCGGAGTGCGCGGGGGGCGGGCCGGCGGCCAGGCCGAGGCGACCTGGTGGGCGAGGGCCTGGCGCAGACGGCGGCTGAGGCCGATCGCGGTGCCGTGGGCGGTCAGCAGCTGATTCAGGGTCAGCGCGCTGCGCACGGCCAGGGTCATGCCCTGGCTGTGGGCGGGGTCGAGCGCCGCGAGGGCGTCGCCGACGACGAGGAACTGGTCGGGGAAGCGGCGCAGTCGCTCGTAGTGCCGCCAGCGGCTCCCTGTGGCGGGGTGGTGGTAGACCGGGCCGAGCGGGCTCGCGGTGCTGATGACGTCGTGCAGCAGCGGGTGGCCGAGGGCGCCGGCTGCGCGGAGCAGTTCCTTGTGGTCGGTGGGCGGCGTGCCGGTGGCTCCGCCGGTCAGCGAGACGGACCAGCGGCCGCCTTCGACGGGATGGAGCATGCCTTCGCCCGGGTGCCCGGGCGAGGGCATGAGCTGCAGGCTCCGCCACGAGGCGACGTGGCCGACGGGCGGGGCGAACTCGGCGGCCGCGCGGGGGCTCTGGGTGGCGCGGAAGGTTTCGGCCACCTGCCCGTAGCCGAGTTCCGCCAGCCACTGCGGGGCGTGGGAGCCCTGTCCGGAGGCATCGATCACGAAATCGGCGGACAGCAGCGTGCGCGGGCCCGGGGCGCGCGGGGTGCCCCGGTCGTGGCCGCGCACCCACACGCCGGTGACGGTGTCCTGGCGGCCCGGCTCCAGCCCGACCACTTCGTGCTCGGGCAGGAACGCCACCGTGGGATCGGACCGCAGCCGCTCCCGCAGCACCGCGTCGATCAGGTCGCGGCCCGCGCTCAGCAGCGTCAGGTCGGTGTCGCAGCGTGGCAGCCAGCCGTCGGGGCCGCGCAGCAGCAGGTGGTCGGACATGCGGACCGTCATCGCTCCGGCCCGCTCCAGGTCCTGGCCGACCCCGGGGAACAGCCGCTCGAGTTCCTGCCTGGCGGTGGGCATCAGGGGATGCGGGTAGCGGGCCTGGCGCACGCCCCGGCGACGGGCGTGCCCCTGGGGCATCCAGTCGCGTTCGATCACGGTGACCCGGTCCATGAATCCGGCCAGCGCCCGGGCGGCGGTGAGTCCCGCGAAGCTCGCTCCGATCACCACCGCGTGTCCGTGGCCACTGCCGGGAGTCAGCGTTTGGGATGTCAACTCGCCTGCTCCTCCCGGTTGTTGTTCTCGCATCATGCGATGTTCCGGAAGGGGTGGCGAGAGCGGTCGGGCATGCCTCCAGCAGGCCGCGAGCCGCCTTCGAGAGGGTGTCGAGGCGGTGTCGAGGACACCAGCTGGGCGCCGAACTTGCCGACCTCCTTGTGTTCCTCTTCGGCGCTGACTCATCCCGATCATGTGTTCTCGATGACCGCGGGTATCACGTGCGGTGCGCGCCGGGCCAGGATCTTCGCGAGTTCGTCCACCCCCGGGTCGCGGAGCATGCCGTAGTGGTCGGCGTCCAGACGGGCGAAGGCGGGGGGCGGGGCTGTCGGGTCGGCCGGGGACGGCTCGCGTTCGAGGAAGGAGGGCTCGTCGCCGCGTGCCGTCACGACGGTGAGGGGTGCGGCGGGCCGGTGCGGTCCCGGCCGCCAGCCGTACGTCGTGCACGCCACCGCGATGACGCGCCGCACTGTCGCCTCGTCCAGTGTGGGCAGGGACTTCGTGACGAAGCGGGCGAAGCTCGCCCGGTCGTGCGCCTCGTGCAGGCAGGCGGCCGTCAGCGCACCCGACGTGGTTCCGGTGAAGACGGACAGCAGGACCGTACGGAACGTGTCGTCGGCGAAGTCCGCGCGCGCGGCGCTCCAGGAAGGTGGGCCGGGCAGCCGGGGCGAGCCGGGGGCAAGCAGCACCACGTGGTCCACCCGTTGCCCGGCCTGTTCCAGCTGCCGGGCCGCCTCGTGGGCGACGCGCGCCCCGAAGGAGTAGCCCCACAGCGTGTAGGGGCCCTCGGGGCACAGCCTGCGGATGGCCGCGACGTCGGCGGCGGCCATCTCCGCCAGGGAGGCGGCGGGGGTTTCACCCGCGTTGAGGCCGAGGGCCTGCACGCCGTACACGGGGCGTGGCGCACCGCCGTCCGACGCACAGCGCTCGGCGGCCAGGCGCAGGTTCATCGGTGATCCCCCGAGTCCCGGCCAGCAGAAGACGGGCCGGCCGGTGCCCTCGGTGTTCAGCCGTACCAGGCGGGGCGAGGTGCGCCGGCCGGCGGCCCCGTCGATGTACCGCGCGAGCTTCTCCACCGTCGCCGCCTCGAAGAAGACCTGGACCGGCACGGTGACGCCGAATTCGCGGTTGATCCGGTTGACCAGGGCCACCGCGATCAGCGAGTTGCCACCGCAGGCGAAGAAGTCGTCCCGTACAGAGAGGACCTCACGCCTCAGCGCCGGTGCCCACAGCTCCCACAGCCGCTTCTCTGTGCGGGTCGTGGGCGGTGTCAGCGGCCGGTCGTCCGCGGCGACGGCGGCGGCACGGGCGGTCAGGGCACGGGTGTCGAGTTTGCCGTTCGCGGTGTGCGGCAGGCGGTCCATGACCAGGATCCGGTGCGGCACCATGAAATCGGGCAGCAGGCTCAGCAGATCGTCCTTGATCAGCTCGGCGGGCCCCTTCATGTGGATCATGTCCTCGTTCATGCCCTCGTGGGCGATCTGCTCCTCGCTCACCTTGCCGCCCACGCAGAAGTAGGAGGGTCCGGTGGGCCGTCCGTGGCGGGCGAGGAGTGCGTCGATCCGGCGGGCCGCCGGCAGGTCGTGGCCGGTGCGGGAGCTGTAGCCCGCCGACATCAGTCCCAGGCGCCCCGTGTTGGCCTGCAGGCGGTGCAGGAAGCGGCCGAGGTCGAGGTACTGGCGCCAGTCCTCATCGGTGCGGCTGACGGCGGTGATCCCGAAGCTCGCCTGCCGGTACGTGTGCTGGTTGATGGCGATGACGTGCCGCTTGAGCACGATCTCGTCCGTGAGGTGGCGCAGCCGGCCCTCGGCGCAGTGGTAGAGGCCGCATCGCAGGCCCATGTCGCTGCCGGGGTGGATCTGCACGTAGACGTCCACGTCCGCGAGGGGGTCGGGCGGGGTGTACGGGGCGAGCACGAAGGAGCCGAGGTAGTGGTCATCGGGCGGGCAGTCGAGCGGTTCCCGGTCGTGCGGGTCGTAGGGGGCGGCGCGCAGGCTCAGGCCGTGGGCGGGCAGGATCTCGTCTAACAGACCCGCCATGTGCCCGGCCTCGATCTCCAGCACCTCGCGGATGTTGTTCTTGTAGACGGGCTCCACGGCCCGGCTGTGGCCCAGGAAGTGCAGGCGCAGGCCGGGTGGTGCGACGCGCTCGCGGGCATCGCCGACTCGGATCAGCCGGTGCTGGAGCGGGTGGTGGTAGTACACACCCGGCTCCAGTGAGGCGATGTCTCCGCTGGTCTCCAGGTAGAGCTGTGTGGCGTACAACGAGCCCGGGGAGGCGTAGGCGTACTTCGGCAGCAGTCGCTCGTCGCTGTGATAGGGGCCGAACTCCCTGAGCAGCGTGCCGAGTTCGTCGAGGGTGAGTTCTTTCGGCTCGCGCGCCGCGGTGGCGGGCCGGGCACGCCGGGTCAGCGCGTTCAGGATGTCCTGGGGGGCGGGGCTCGCGCCGTCGTAGGTGCGGTAGGTCTTGCGGGCGAAGGCGCGGGCCCGCTGGGGCGCCGACTCCGCCGCGCCGGGCAGGTCCACGGCCGGGCGGTCGCGCAGGGCCGCGTCCGCGCGGACGCCCGCGTGCGCGAGCTGGGCCCTGACCTGGAGGCGGGACTCCTTGGACAGATGGTGCGCGGCTGTGCGCCCTTGGTCCATCAGTGCCGCTTCGCGCGGGCTCAGTTCGAGGCAGGCCACCAGGTGCCGGGATCCCGTGCGCGGGTCGTCGTGGACCAGGACCGCCGCGTTCTTCACCCAGTCATGGGCCTCGATGGCCAGTCGCACCTCCTCCAGTTCGATACGGAAGCCGCGCAGCTTGATCTGGTTGTCGACGCGGCCGGCGAACTGGAGGGTGCCGTCCGCGTTCCAGGAGGCGAGGTCGCCGGTGCGGTAGAGCCGGTCGTGGGGGGCCGCGTCGCCAAAGGGGCTCGGCACGAACCGTTCGCCGGTCAGGTCGGGCCGGCCCAGGTATCCGCGGGCGAGCTGCACGCCGCTGAGCCACAGCTCGCCGGTGCGGCCGGGTTCCACCGGGCGCATCTCGCCGTCCAGGACGCGGGCGGCGAGGCTCGTCACGGGGGTGCCGATGGGTACGGAATGCGAGCTCTCGCCCGCTGTCGCGGACTGCGGCGGCGTTTCCAGGGAGTCTGCGGTGACCGTGAACGCCGAGGCGTTGATGGTGCATTCCGTCGGCCCGTACAGGTTCGTCAGCGTGCAGTGCGGCAGGGTCCGCAGACACTGTCGGGCCAGGTCGCGCGAGAGTGCCTCTCCCCCGCTGAAGATCTGGGTCAGGGACGTGCACCGGGCCATGTCGTCGCTGTCGAGGAGCGCCTTGAGGAGAGTGGGGACGCACTGCAGGGTGGTGACCCGGTGCGTGAGGACGGTGTCGATGAGCCGGGCGGGGTCGCGGTGGATGCCGGGCTCCCCGATCACCACCGCGGCCCCGCAGGCGGGGGCGAGGATCTCCCACTGGGCCGCGTCGAAGCCGACCGGTGTCTTGTGCAGGACGACCGTGCCGGGGCCGAGGCCCTGGTGGTCGCGGAGCCACTGAAGCTGGTGGGCGACGGAGCGGTGTTCGATCATCACGCCCTTCGGCCTGCCCGTGCTTCCGGAGGTGTAGATGACGTAGGCGAGGCCGTCCGGGCGCGGGCCGGCGGCGGGCTCCGCGGCCGCCGCCGCGTCGGGGTGGCGTCGCGCGTCCTGTTCGACGTCCTGTGGTGTGACCACGGTGACGTGGGGCGGCGCGAGTGCCGCCAGCCGGCCGGCCAGTTCGAGCCGGGTGAACACGACGCGGATCCCCGCGTCCTCGATCATGTGCCGCAGCCGCTCGTCCGGGTAGTCCAGCGGGAGCGGGAGATAGGCGCCGCCTGCGTGGAGGACGCCCCACACTCCGGTCATCAGCTCCATCGAGGCGTCGAGGAAGATGCCCACCCGGTCCTCGCCGCGCACACCGCGACGGCGCAGGCACGCGGCCGTCCGGCGGGCGCTGCGGGCGAGTTCGCGGAACGTCAGTGTCCGGTTCCCGTGCACGACGGCCGGCTCGTGCGGGCGCTGACCGGCCTGCTCGGCCAGCAGGCCGGTCAGGCATCTTCCGCCGGTTTCCCGGTCTATGGCCACGGCCATGGAACCCTCCCTGGCTCATTCCCGGTAGCTGCCCCCGATGGCTGAAAGCAGAGGCTGTCCTGGAGGGCTCGGACGACGGTCAAGGACCGGTCGAGACCGGCCGGAGTCTCGAAGCCCGGTCGAGGACCACTGGTGCCCCGGTCAACTGCTCTTGTCCATAAGGGAGTTGGACTTCTACGTTGCCTGCGAGACCGGTGTGCCGCCGCGGCGGGAACCCGAGCGGAAGAAGCCATCGCCATGCCCAACGCCCCTGACGGCGCCGTCGCCGAGTCCTTCGAGGATCTGGTCGGCAACACCCCGATGCTGCGCCTGCGGCTGGCGGGAATCCCGGCCGACGCCCGGGTCCTGGCCAAGCTGGAGTACGCCAATCCGCTGTCCAGCATCAAGGACCGGGCCGCGCTGTACATGGTGCGCGCGGCCGAGGAGGCCGGGCTGCTCGCGCCGGGGACCACGGTGATCGAGTCGACGTCGGGCAACACCGGCATCGCGCTCGCCTCGCTGGCGGCCGCGCGCGGCTACCGCTGTGTCATCGTGCTGCCCGCCAACGCCTCGAACGAGCGAGTACTGACGCTGCGCATGCTGGGCGCGGACGTCGAGTTCACCGACCCCGACACCGGCTTCGCCGGCTGCATCGAGCGCGCGGAGAAGCTGCACGCCGAGATCGACGGCTCGTGGTACGCCCGCCAGCACGAGAACCCGGCCAACGTCCGCGCCCACTACGAAACCACGGGCCCGGAGATAGGCCGGGCCGTCGGCGGCCCGGTCGACTATCTGGTGTGCGGCGTCGGCACGGGCGGCACCCTGACCGGCTGCGCGCGGGCACTGCGCGAGCACAACCCGGGGCTGAGGGTGGTCGCGGTCGAGCCTGCCGGTTCACCGCTGCTGTCCGGCGGCGCGCCGGGACCGCACCGCATACCGGGTCTGAACGGCGGTTTCACCAGCCCTGTCACCGATGTCGACCTCATCGACGAGGTGATCGTCGTCGACGACGCGGACGCCGCCGCGACGACCCGCGCCATCGCCGCCGCCACCGGCCTGCTCGTCGGGATCTCCGCGGGCGCGGCCGCGTACGGCTGTGTCGAGCTCGCGCGCCGCCACGATCTGTCCGGAGCGTGTGTCGCGACCGTCTTCCCGGACAGCGGGGAGCGCTATCTGACCTGGTGGCCCGAGGCCGGGGACGGGAGTCGAGGCCGATGAACCGCGCGCATACGGTGCTGCTCGTCGGGGGCACCGACGAGACCGTGGCCAAGGCCGCGCTGCTGGGGCTGCGCGTCCTGCTGCTGCAGCACCCCACCAAGATCAACGACGAACAGCGGCGCCTCGCCGACCGTGTCGAGGTCGTCGACTACACGCGGTGGGATCTCGTCGAGCCGCTCGCCTGCCGGCTGCGCACCGCACCAGGCTTCGACCTGGCGCTGTCACTGACCGAGCCGGGTCTGGAGAACGCGGCCCGGATCAATGACCTGTTCGGCCTCGGCGGCACCTCGCACGCAGTCACGCTGCGCTTTCGCGACAAGAAGGTGATGCGCGCCCACCTCGCCGTGCACGATCCGGCCTCCGCCGTGCGCGCCGCACCGCTGCGCACCCGCGCCGACCTGGCCGCCTTCGGCGCTCGCGTCGGCTATCCGTTCATCGTCAAGCCGACCGACGCGACGGCCAGCATCGGCGTGCAGCGGGTGACCGGCGCCGAGGACATCGAGCGGGTGTGGCAGGCCGTGCGGGCCATGGTCGGCACCAGGACCGACCGGGTCTCCACGCTGTTCGTCCTGCGGGACTTCCTCATGGAGGAGTACGTGGACGGGCCGGAGTTCAGCGTCGAGTCGTTCAGTTTCGCGGGCCGCCACGTCGTCGTGGCGATCACCGAGAAGTTCACGCACCGCGCGCACTTCGCCGAGCTCGGCCACGCGGTGCCCGCCCGCCTCGACGTGGCGGCCGAGGAGTCCGTGCGCACCGCGGTGCGCCGCTTCCTCGACGTGATCGGGATGCGGGACGGGGTCTGCCACACCGAGATCCGTCTCGGCCCGGACGGGCCGCGCGTCATCGAGAGCCACAACCGGGTGGCCGGCGACGCCATCCCCGAACTCGTCGAGGCGGCCTACGGCGTCGACCTGATGACCCTCGCGCTCGCCTGGCCGTTCCGACTGGCCGGCGAACTGCCCGAGCGGCCCGTCGCGCACGCGGGCGCGTGCGTGCGCGCCTTGGTCGGTGACGCGGGCACGGTGCGGGCGGTGGAAGGCGTCGCCGAGGCGCTGCGGCTGGCCGACGTCATCGACGTACGCATCAGCGCGAAGCCGGGCACCGCGGTGCGGCCCGTGCGCGACAACTGGGACCGGCTGGGACTCGTCGCCGTGACCGGGCCCGACACCACGGCCGCGGTGGCCCGCGGCGCGCGGCTCGTGCGGGACGTCGTCCACGTCCGGCTGACCCTGCCGGACGGCACCCCGGCGCTGGCCCGCGTGGCCACCGCGGCCGGCACCGAGCCCCCCGAGACCACCGACACTCCCGAGGCCCCCGTATGTGCGTCCTGATCCTGCACCGCAATCCGCTGCGGCCGTTCCCCTACGGCGACTGGCTCGCGGGGTACGACGGGGACGTCGTCGTGCTGGCCGCGCGCGACCGGCTCGCGCCGGGCGACGAGCAACTGGCCGTCAGCGATCCGGTGTTCACCCGCTTCGAGCTGTTCGACGACTTCGACGAACCGGCGGTCGACGCGCGCGCCCTCGAACTCGCGGAGAAGTTCACCGCGACTCACGTCGTCGCCCTCCACGAGGCCGACGTACTGCGCGCCGCGGCGCTGCGCGAGTGCCTCGGCCTGGCCGGCGCGTGGACGGCGGACGTCGAGCCCTACCGCGACAAGGTGCTGATGAAGGCCCGGGCGCGGGCAGCCGGGATCGAGGTCGCCGAGCACACCCCGGCGCGCACCGCCGAGAAGGCACGCCGGTTCGCCGCCGCGCACGGCTTCCCGCTCGTCCTCAAGGAACGCAGCGGCTACAACTCGATCGGGCTGCGCATCTGCCGGGACCGGCCGGACTTCGACGACGCCGTGGCGCTGACCTACCCGGACGGCGTACGCGACGACGTCCTGCTGGAGAAGTTCGTGCCGGGCCGCATGTGCCACGTCGACGGCTATGTGGCCGACGGCGAGGTCGCGGCTGCCTGGCCGTCCCAGTACCAGTACGAGCTGGCGTCCTTCGGCTCCGACCCGGGGCCGCGGGTGGACCTCACCCTGGACGTGGACGACCCTCTCACCCCGCGGCTGCTCACGTTGGCCAAGCAGGTGCTGGCGGCGCTGTCCGGACCCGGCTCACGGCTTCGGGACCATGCCTTCCACATGGAGGTCTTCCACACCCCCGACGACCGGCTCGTCCTGTGCGAGGCGGCCTGCCGGTCGGGCGGCGCGAAGATCCGCGAGGTCTTCCTGACCCTGTTCGGCGTCCACCTCGGCGCGTACGTGACGCAGGCGGAGGCGGGGCTGCCGGCGCAGGGGACCGCACCCGCGCCCGACGGCTCGCTGCCCCGGCCGCGCCACATGTCGGGGCAGGTCCTCACGATGAAGCGTCCCGGCCTGGTGCGCCGGCTGCCGGCGGTGCCCGACGACGCCTGGGTGCGGGGCTTCTGGCTGTTCGCCGAGGAGGGCCAGGTCATCGCGCCGGCCGCCGGATCCGCGGACTTCCTGACGGCGGCGGTGGGTTCGGCGCCCACCCGCGAGGAGTGCGAACGCAGGCTGCGCGAACTCGGCGCGCGCGTCATGGCGGACACCGAGATCGAGCCCTTGTACGACGCCGGCGACAGCGACAGCGACAGCGACCACGGCCCGGAGGCGCGCGCGTGACGAAGCAGTCGGTCAAGTCGAAGTACATGCTGGGCATGGTGGTCGACGCCATCGGCAGCGGAATGTACCTGCCCCTGTCACTGCTGTACTTCCACCACGCCACCGGCCTGTCACTGACGCGGGTCGGCGCCGTCATGACAACGGCCGCGGTGATCAGCCTGGTCAGCAATCCGATCGCGGGCGTGCTCATCGACCGGTTCGGCGCCCGTACCGTGGTGGTGGGCGGATATCTGCTGCGCGCCGCAGGGTTCTGCGTCTACCCGCTGGTCGACAACGGCGCCGTCATGTTCGCGGTGGTTCTCGTGGTCGCGTTCGGTGACATGGCGTACCCGCCGTCCATCCAGTCGTTCGTCGCGGAGATCGTGCAGGGCCGCGCGCGGGACGAGCTGCTGGCCGCCCAGCGCAGCCTGCGCAACGCCGGGCTGGGGGCGGGCGGCCTGCTGGCAGGCGCGGTCCTCGCGCTGGACAGCGACTCGGCGTACCACGTGATCGTGCTCGGTGCCGCCGCCGGCTATCTCGCGGCCGCCGCGTGCATGCGCTCCATCCCCACCGGCCGCGACGGCGCTCCCGCGGGCCCGCGGGCCGCCCGCTCGGGCGGCTACCGTCTGGTGGTCCGCAACCGTCCGTTTCTCGCACTGAGCCTGCTCAACATCCCGACGGCCTTCGGCTACATGGTGCTCTCGGTGAGCCTGCCGGTGTACCTCACCCAGGAACTGGACGCGGCGGACTCGCTGGTCGGCGTCCTGTACGCGGTGAACACCGCCGGGATCGCCGTGCTGCAGATCCCGGTGACGCGGTTCCTGGTCCGCTTCCGGCGCACCCGCGCGGTGTCCGCGGGCGCCGGGATCTTCGGCCTGTCCTTCCTGGTGTACGCCGCCCTGAGCACCCTGTCGGACAACTCCGTGCTGATCGTCGGGGTGTTCGGCGCGACCGCCCTGTTCACTGTCGGTGAGCTGTTGCACGGGGCGACGGCTTCGGCCCTGGTGGCGGGCGCGGCGCCCGAGGAGACCCGCGGCCGGCACATGGCGGTGTACCAGCTGTCCTGGGCGGTGCCCATCGCGCTGGCGCCCGCGGTGCTGACCGCCCTGCTGTCGGTGTCGGCGACCGGCATGTGGCTGGTGCTGGCCGTCGGCATGAGCGTCTCGGCCCTCGGCGCCCTCGTCCTGGAGCGGCGGCTGCCCGAGGCGGCGGTGCGCCCCCTGGCCCGCACGGAGCCGGACACCGCACGGCCACCCGCCGGTCCGGTGACGGACCTGCAACTGAGCGACGGATGACGGAGGACGACCGTGGGAGTCAAGAGCTGGTGGACGGTACTGCCGGAGGAGCCGCAGCACGCTCTGCCCGCCGCGGCGGGACAGGCCGGTCTGGTCAGTCAACTGCGCCCGCTGATAAGGGAGTTGAGCAAGCCGGGCGATCTGGTCCTGGATCCGTTCGCGGGGTGGGGCACGACGCTGGTGGCCTGCTCGGTGGAGGGCCGGCGCGGCATCGGGTTCGAGGTGAACCCCGAGCGGGCCGAGGAGGCACGGCAGCGCCTGGCCGGGTACCCGGATCAGGAGATGCGGTGCGGCGACGCCCGCAAACTGCCGCTGGAGGCGGACTCGGTGGACCTGGTCCTGTGTGATCTGCCGTACTTCGGCACCGGCCTGGACACGGACTCGGCCGACCCCGGCCAGATGTACGCGCTGCGCGAGTACGACGTGTACCTCGGCGCGCTGGAGGAGGCGTTCACCCGGATCGCCCGGGTCATGCGGCCCGGCGCGCACGCGGTGATCGCGGTGCAGAACCGCCGGATCGACGGGGCGTTCGTTCCGCTGGCCTGGGACGCCGGACGGGTTCTCGCCCGGCATCTGACCCTCGGTGACGAACGCATCCACCTCTACGACCGGCCGGTGGACGGCGACGACCCCATGGCGTCCAATCGCGCACACGAGTACCTGCTGATGGCCACGAAGTAGCCGCCGCCCGCCCGTCAGCCGATCTTCATCGTCGCCATCATGCCCATCGCCGAATGGTCGAGCATGTGGCAGTGGTACACGAACTCCCCCGCGTACGTGTCGAAGGTGGCCTGCAGCTTGACCGTCTCGCCGGGCTGCAGCACCACCGTGTCCTTCAGACCCGACTCGGCGGGCCCGGCCGCGGTCCCGCCCCGTTCCAGGACCCGGAACTGCACCAGGTGCATGTGGAAGTTGTGCGCGGCCTTCGCGTTGGCGTTGGTGACCGTCCACACCTCGCTGGCGCCGTGCCGGATCACCGCGTCGACGCGCTCGGGATCGTAGATCTTCTCGTCCATGTATGCCTGGGGGTCCGGGCGGCCGTCCTCGTCCATGCGCAGCACGACGGTGCGCTCATTGGTCGGAGCGGGCAGCGGCGCCAGGGTGCGCAGCACGGGCGGTACGGAGCTCGGGTCCTCGGCGGTGCGGGTCACGTCGAAACGCATCACCTGGCCGACCTGCTCGACCGGGCCGCGCCCCGCGGTGTTCTGCAGGACGAGCTGCGTGCCGACCGGGTAGCGCGAGAAGTCGATGACGACGTCCGCGCGTTCGCCGGAGGACAGGTAGACCGAGCGGGTGGGGTGCGGGCTGGGCAGCAGTCCCCCGTCCGAGCCGATCTGGATCATCTCGCCGCCGTCCGCGAGGCGCAGTTCGAAGAAGCGCATGTTGGAGGTGTTGGCGAAGCGCAGCCGGTACTTGCGGGCGGCGACCTCGAAGTACGGGTAGGGCGCCCCGTTGACCAGCAGGGTGTTGCGGTTGCGGTCGCTCATCGCGTACAGGAGCTGTCCGCTGGTGTCGAAGTCCACGTCGCGCAGCGCTATCAGCACGTCGTACTGCCCCTTGGGCAGCGGCAGCGCGTCCTCGGTGGTGTCCCCGATGAGGTAGCTGCCGTGCAGGCCTCGGTAGACGTTCTCCGACTCCACGTGGTGGGCGTGGTCGTGGTACCAGAGCGATGCGTGGGGCTGCCTGTTGGGATAGTGGTAGACGCGCTTGGCGCCCGGGGCGATGGTGTCCATCGGGCCGCCGTCGCTGGTCTGTGGCACCGAGGCGCCGTGCAGGTGGCGGGAGATGGGCACGTCCAGACCGTTGCGCTGGACGAGGACGACGGGGCGGTTGCGGCGCGCCTTGATCGTCGCGCCGGGGAACAGACCGTCGTAGGTGAGAAGTTCGGTACGGACACCGGGCAGGATCTCCTGGGTGATCCTGCGGGTGGTGCTCTCGTACATGTCCACGCCGCCGGCGGTGGAGACCGGTCTGGCCACCGGTATCAGGGGCATGGGCACGGTGAACAGGTCGACGACCGGGGCCGGTGTCGGCGCCGTCGGTGTGGGGGTGTCCGCGGCCTCGGCGCCCCGGGCGGCGAACATGGGCATCATCGCGGCCCCGGTGACGGACGTGGAGGCGACGGCGATCGATGCGCCGAGCACACTGCGTCTGCTGGCCAAGGTGTCCTCCTTGGGGGAGGCGTGGGCCGTTCCCCCTGGTCGGTTCAGGTGGGTATGCCCTCGCGCTTGATCTCCGGTACGGGGATACCGAGCGCGCGCAGCTGCTCGAAGGGGTTCATGAACTCGCGGTTCTGCACGATCTTTCCGTCGTCGAGCGCGAAGGAGTGCAGGAAGTGGTTCTCGTACGTGCCCTCGGGATAGCCCTCGAAGCGGATCTTGCCGTGGCCGTCGCACTCGACCCAGAAGAAGTTCGGGTCCTGCGTCTCGAAGATCTGGATGTTGTACCACTCCCAGTCCGGGAAGCACTCCAGCGACCAGGCGCCGTGCTCGGCGAGGCGGTCCCTGCCCCTGATGACGAGGGGAGCGCCCGTGTCGTTGGTCCACAGACCGCCGCTGCCGTGCTCGACGAACAGTTCGTGCCGGCGCAGCCGGGCCGGACCGGTGGTGTCCGCCAGGTACTTCTCGACGGTGGCGCGGTTCTTGCGGCGCAGTGCCGCGGCGTCGGTGAAGCCCTGCGGTGCTGCCTCGGACATGGGATCCCCCAGCGGCATGGATGGAGTGCGAAGGCGCGCGAGCGCGGCGGTCGGCTCCCATCCTCCTCGGCGCCGCTCGCAACCCGCTCGACGTCCGCTCGGGCCGCCCGAGCGGGGCTCCAGCCGCCCGAGCGGGGCTCCAGCCGGACGCCAGAGAACACGGGGATGGTGGGACGTCCGTGCGGGCCGTGGTGCTCGCTCCAAGCGCCCACGCGCCTCGCGGGGCCGAGAAGAGGGAGCTTGCCGATGGTTGGCGTTCGCCCCGAGGCCGCCGAGGTCTCGCAGCGCTCCGGCACCGCTCAGGTGACGGACGAACTGCTCGAACTCTCCCTGGGATACCTGTACTCGTCGGCCCTGCACAGCGCCGCGCGCTTCGGCCTCGCCGACCATCTGGCGGCGGGCCCGCGCACGGCCGCCGAGCTCGCCGAGGCCGCGGAGGTCAACGGCCCGCACCTGTACCGGATGCTGCGGTTCCTGGCCACCAAGGGCGTCTTCCGCGAGGACGACGAGGGCCGCTTCCACCTCACCCCGCTCGCCGAACCGCTGCGCACGGACAGCGAGCACTCGCTGCGCGACTACGTCATGGTGCGGGGTGAGCCCGTCTTCTGGCAGTCCGCGGCCCAGCTCCACGAGGCCGTGCGCACCGGCACCACCGCCTTCGAGAACGTGTACGGGGTGCCGTTCTACGACCATGTCGCGGCCGACCCGGAGCTGAGCCGGGCGTTCAACTCCAGCATGGCCGCCTTCTCCGAGGCGCTCAGCAACAAGGTCGTCGAGGCCTTCGACTTCGGAGGCTGTGCGACCGCCGTCGACGTCGGCGGCGGTCGCGGCGGGCTGCTGCGGGCGGTGCTGCGCGCCAACCCGCACCTGACCGGCACGCTGGTCGACCTGGAGTCGGTGGTGGCCTGCCACGTCCTCGACGTCCCGGAGCTGACCGGCCGCTGGAAGGCCGAGGCCGGGGACTTCTTCGCGTCCCTGCCGGCCGGCGCCGACGTCTACCTCCTCAAGCACGTCCTGGCCAGCTGGCCCGACGACGACTGTGTGCGCATCCTGCGCACGTGCCGCGAGGCCATGCCCGCGCACGGCCGGCTGCTCGTCGTCAACGCCCTGATCCCGGCGGGCAACGAGCCGCACGCGGGCAAGACGGGCGACATTTTGATGATGACGGTGCTCAACGGCCGGGGCCGCACCCGCGCCGAGTACGAGACGCTGCTGGCGACGGCCGGGTTCACCGTCACCCGCGTCCTGGACACGTCCTCGCACGCCTCGGTCGTCGAGGCGGTCATCGCCCCCTGACCGCCTCGACGACCGAGGCCGCACCGCTCAGGGCTGGAGCCTGCCGCTGCGCCAGCCCTGAGCGGTGCGGTCGTAGCGCAGCCGCTCGTGCAGCCGGTCGCTGCCGTTGGACCAGAACTCCACGCTCTCGGGGCGGAGGCGGTACGCGGCGAAGCCGTCAGGGCGCGGCAGCGCCGGCCCGGACAGCTCGCGGGCCTCGGCGCGCAGCCGGGCGACGTGGTCGAGGCCGTCCAGCGGCCTGCTCTGCCGGGAGGCGGTGCTCATGGCGTGGGTGAACACCGGCCGCGCCTGCCACCGGGCCTCGGCCTCGGCGTCGGGCATCCGGTGCACGGGGCCCGCCAGGGTGATCTGCCGGCTGGTCTCGCGCCAGTACAGGACGCCGGACGCCCAGGGGTTCTCGGCCAGTTCACGGCCCTTGCGGCTGTCCGCGTGCGTGAGGAAGACCAGCCCGTCGTCCGTCACGGCGGCCACGTACACGATGCGCGAGGAGGAGCGGCCGCGGGTGTCGGCGGTGGCGAGCGCCAGGGCGCGCGGCTCACGCACGCCCTGGGCCTCGCACTCCTTGAGCCAGGAGTCCAGCAGGCCGATGGGTTCGGCGGGCGGCGCCTGGAACTCGGGGAAGTCCACCTCGACGGTGGCGGTGAGCGACTCGGAGCGGCGGCTGTCGTGGGACGGGTCAGACATGGAGCGTTCCTTCGATAGTGACGACACCGCTGCCCGAGACCTCGACGGAGTCGACCCGGTCGCCCGCCCCGTGGACGAGCGCGCCCATGGGTGAGGGCCGGCCGATCTCGACCCCCTGGGTGATCTCGATGCGCTGCCCGTACGTGCCGAGGCCGTGCCGGGCGAGGTGGATGGCGATGGGCCCGGCGGCGGAGCCGGTGGCGGCGTCCTCGACGACTCCGTACGCGGGCGAGAACATGCGATTGCGCCAGGTGGTGCCGGCTCCCGCGAAGCAGTTGGCCGCCATGTCGGGGAACCGGGACAGGGCACGGTGGTCGGGTTCCAGCTTCGTGAGTGCCTCGACGCTGTTCAGGCCGACGAGGACGTGCCGGGGGCCGTTGCGGTAGATCTCCACCGGCACGCTCGCGGCGTCGACGCCGAGCGCCGCCAGCAGTTCCGCTGTCCGGTCGAAGAGCTCCCACACGGGCACCGGCTGACGCATGCGGGCTGCGACGGCCTTGCCGCCGACCCGGTCGAGCACGAAGGGGACGGTGCCCATGGCGGTTCCCAGGCGCAGCCGGGAGGCGTCGGTGCGGGCGCCCAGAGCGATGGCCGTACCGAGCAACGGGTGTCCTGCGAAGGGGAGTTCGTTGACCGGAGTGAAGATCCTTATGTGCGCGTCGTCCCCGGCGGTGCGGGGCGTGAGCACGAACGTGGTCTCGGAGAGGTTCATCTCCCGTGCGATGCGCTGCATCTGGTGGCCGCTGAGGTCGTCACCGTCGAAGAACACGGCGACCGGGTTGCCGGTCAGGGGTTCTGTCGCGAACGCGTCGACGACGACGTAGGTGTGCATGGGTTCTCCTCGTCGTGGGGCGGCCCGACGGCGCTCAGGCCGCGTCGCGCACCGGCACCGGGGTGAGCAGCCCGGCCAGGGCCGTGCCCACGATGCGCGGCCCCCCTCGAGTGAGCACGGACTCCGGGTGGAACTGCAGGGAGGCGAAGCCCGGGCCGCGCAGCGCGTGCACTTCTCCGGTGGCCGGGTCGCGGCTCACCCGGACCGGGCCCGCGCCGTCCGCGGTGAACTCGTCGTGCTCGGCGTGCAGGGCGAAGGTGTTGTAGAAGCCGACCTGTTCGGCGGTTCCGAACAGGTCGATCGGCTTGCGCGTGCCCTGGTTGGGCATCTCCTTGCGGCGCAGCGGCAGGCCGAGCCGGAGTCCGAGGACCTGATGGCTCAGGCACACGGCGAGGAACGGGCGGCGTTCGCGCAGCAGGGTGTCCACGGCCGCGTGCAGATGCCGCATCTTGGGGTGGGCGGTCAGCTGCGGATCGCCCGGCCCCGGGCCCATCACGACCAGGTCGTGGCCGTCGAAGGCGTACGGCTCGTCGAACCGGCGGACCCGCACCCGCAGTCCGAGGGAGCGCAGTTGCTGGTCGAGCATCGATGTGAAGGTGTCCTCGGCGTCCACGACGAGCACGCTGCGGTCGGTCAGCCGCGGCCACACCGGGGTGCGGGTCTGCTCGTCGGCGAGCCAGAAGTCGGCGAGGGTGTCGTTGCGCCGCTCCAGTGCCGCGCGCACCCGGGGATGGCCGGCGAAGCCGCGGCGGGGTGCCGGGGCGGCCGGGGCGGTGGACCGGGTCCCGGCGCGCAGGGCGGCGACGAGTCCGGCCGCCTTGGCCCTGGTCTCGGCGGCCTCGGCGGCGGGGTCGGAGTGGCGCACGATCGTGGCGCCCACGGCGATGCCGACCCGGCCCCCGGTGGAGACGTCCGCCATGCGGATGAGGATCGCGGAGTCCATGACGCGGCGTCCGCCGGCGTCCCGTCCGATGAGTGCCGCGGCTCCGCTGTAGTAGCCGCGGCCGCCCGGCTCGTACTGGTGGATGGCGCGGCAGGCGCTCTCCAGCGGGCTGCCGGTGACGGTGGGCGCGAACATCGTCTCGCGCAGGATGTCGCGCACATCGCGGTCGGAGCGTCCTCGGATGAAGTACTCGGTGTGGGCCACGCGGCCCATTTCCTTCAGGCCCGGGCCCACGACGCGGGCGCCGCCGTCACAGACGCGGGCCATCATCTTCAGTTCCTCGTCGACGACCATGTTCAGTTCGTCGGTCTCCTTGCGGTCGCCGAGGAATGCCATGACGCCGTCGAGGGTGGGTCCGCCGGCCGGGTAGCGGTACGTGCCGCTGATGGGGTTCATGACGGCCGTGCCGTCATCGAGGCTGATGTGCCGCTCGGGCGAGGCGCCGACCAGGGTGCGGGTGCCGGTGTGGATCAGGAACGTCCAGTGGGCCCCTGTCTCCCCTTCCACCAGGCGGCGGAAGAGCGCCGGGGCGCTGTGCGGGCCGTAGTCCGTGATGTCGGCGACGAAGGTGCGCTTGATGACGAAGTTGGCACCCTCCCCCGTGCCGATCATCTCCTTGACGATGCGGCGCACCACGTCCTCGTACGCCGCGTCGTCGACGTCGAAGGCGCCGCCCTCCAGCGTGGTCGGGACGAGCGGGATACGGGCCAGCGCTTCGGTCAGCGGCAGCTGTTGCTGCCCGGTGACCGTCATCGCGACCAGCGGTGTCCCGTCGTCGGCGCAGGCGAAGCCGCGCTCGGTCAACTGCCGGTACGGGACGACGACGAGGACCTCGTGGTGCGCGCCCGCGCCGGCGGGCGCGTCCTCGGCGAGCGGAAGGTCCGCCAGGCTCACGGGCCGGGACACCGCACCGGTGAGGATCTCGACGACATCGCCGCCGGTGGCACCGGGCCGGTGCAGCAGGGCGAATGCCTGCGAGCGGCCGCTCAGGGCGGTGTCCAGGAGATCGCCGGCGCTCATGTGAACACCGCCTTGGCGGTGGTGACCCGGGCGCAGAGCTCCGCGGCCCGGGTCAGCGCCGAGCGGTGGTCCTCCTGCGAGAAGTCGGCCGTGGCGTCCGCGACGAAGAACGGCTGGATGTCGTGGGTGAAGGCGTCGACGGCGGTGGCCAGCACGCCGATGTGGGCGTAGACGCCGCACAGCACGAGTTGGTCGCGGCCCGCGGCGCGCATCCGCTCCAGCAGGTCGGTCCTGAAGAACGCGCTGTAGCGCCACTTGGTGAGCAGCCAGTCGCCGTCCCGCGGAGCCACGGCGTCGACGACCTGGCGGTCCTCGGGCGCGGTCCGCATGCCCGGGCCCCAGAAGTCCTTGAGGAGGCCGCGCTGTTCGTCGCTCATGCCGCCCGGCTGGGCCGTGTAGGCGACGGGCACGCCGAGGGCGGCGCAGCGTTCGCGCAGCCCGGCCGCGCCGCGGACCAGGTCCTGGCGCAGGCTGTCGGGCAGCGGCTGGAGGAAGTACCGCTGCATGTCGTGCAGGAGGAGGACGGACCGGCCGGGTTCGGCGGTCCAGGTCACCCGGGACGCGGGCAGGTCGCCCTCGGCGGGCAGCGGGTACGGGGCGATGGGGGGTATGCCGGTCATGTCTCCAGTTCCTTGGCTCGATGCCTTGGTTGCTCAGGCGGTCCAGGACGAGACCACCGACACGGCCTGCCCGGGGTTGAGACGGGGATCGCAGTGCGAGGTGTAGCGCCGGCCGACCGTGCCCAGCGCGGCCTCGGTGGTGGCGCATTCGGTGACGTCGTCGGGCGTGGTCTCCAGGTGCAGGCCACCGGCGACACCGCCGGCGGCGCGGACGGCCGACACGAAGCGGGAGACCTCCAGCGCGACGGTCGTGACCAGCCGTGTCTTGCGGCCGCCGGGTGCCGTCATGGTGTTGCCGTGCATGGGGTCGGTGAGCCAGACGACGGGGTGTCCCGCCCCGCGGACGGCCTCGACCAGGCGCGGCAGCCGGCCGGCGACGGCGTCCGCGCCCATGCGGGCGATCAGGGTGAGGCGTCCGGGGTCGCGCCACGGGTCGAGCCGCTCGCACAGGGCGAGCAGTTCACCGGGCTCCATCCCCGGACCGACTTTGCACGCGACAGGGTTGCTGACCTGGGCGAGCAGCGTGACGTGGGCGCCGTCGACCTGGCGGGTGCGTTCGCCGATCCAGGGCCAGTGGGTGGAGCCGAGGAACAGCCGGCCGCCCTCGTCGACGCGCAGCATGGGGATCTCGTAGTCCAGCAGGAGTGCCTCGTGGCTGGTCCACAACGGGGCCCGGGCGGTGTCGCGGCTCGCGGTGTGCTCCCGCCACCCGAGGTGTCCGACGATCTCGCTGGCGGCCATGTACCCGGTGAGGATGCGCAGCGGGTCGGGGCGGCGGCTCTCCGGGTCCGGTGCGGGGCCGTTGACCATGTGGCCCCGGAATGCGGGCAGTTCGGCGCCGCCGATGGCTTCGGTGGCCCGGGAGCGGGGCTTGGCGAACTGTCCGGCGATGCGCCCCGCGCGCAGCACGGGCCTGCCCGTGCTCAGGCCGAGCGTCCCGGCCAGCAGGTCGAGCAGGGCGGCCTTGCGGATCACCTGTTCGCGGGTGCACTCCCCCGGATCCTCGGCGCAGTCCCCGCTCTGCACCACCAGTGCTTCGCCGTGCGCCACCCTGCCGAGCAGGGACCGCAGGGTGGCCGCGTCGTGGGAGCGTACGAGGGCGGGGCGGGCGGCGAGTTCCTCGACCACTCCGGCCAGTTGCGGGCGGTCGCTCCATTCGGGCTGCTGGAGCGCGCCGCGCCGGCGGATCTGCCGTATCACGTCGTCCATGGCCGCGTTACCGGCCGGCGGGGAACTTCAGGAGCTCGCCCTCGACGGTCAGGGTGTGGTTGGTGACGTAGATGTCGCCGTTCCGGCCGACGGCGAGTCCGGCGGGCTCCTTCAGCACGCCTCCGGTGTCGATGGGGGTGAGGGCGCCGGTCCGTGGATCGATACGGGTCAGGGAGCCGGGCCCCGAGTCGGCGGGCGGGGAGCCGCTCCTGCTGCCGTAGGACAGGGCGATCAGGTTGCCGCGCGGGTCGACGTCGAGGTCGGTGACGGAGGTCAGGCCGGTGGCGAGGAGGGTCGGCGCGCTGCCGGGCACATAGCGCCAGATGCGGCTCAGTCCCTGGACCATGCCGCCCATGTCGGCGAGGTAGAAGGCGCCGTCGCGGCCGCGCACGATCCCGGTCGGCACCGCTTGCACCTGGCCGGCCGGGGCTGCCGCCGTGACGCCCGAGGCGGCGGGCGGTGTGTTGTTGGGGAAGACCCACTCGGTCGTGGTGGTGCCGTCGGGGTGGATCCGGATCAGGTCGTTGGCGGCGGCGTCGGTGACCAGGAAGTCCTTGCCGTCCTTGACGAAGTGGTGCGGGTTGGAGAAGACCTCGTTGTTGCCGTTGACCGAGTCGGGGTCGTGGTCGCCCTCGTGCGCGGTCAGGTCGCCGATGAGGGTGCCGGATGCCGTGCTGAGGGTGCCGGATGCCGTGCTGAGGGTTCCGAACGCCTCGCCGCCGGCGCCGAGCGCGGCCCTGATCGCGGGGGTGCCGTTCAGTCCGTAGACCACACGGTAGGTGCCGCGGCCCGCGGCCTCGGCCTGGATCGCCCCGTTGACGGCGGTGCTGCCGTCGCCGCGGACACCCATTTCGGAGGGGAGTCCGGTCACGACGCGGCCGCGTGCCTTGCCCTTGACCCGGTACACCGATCCGCTGAAGCCGAAGCACCGGGTGCCCGGCACCGTGCAGGGGACGGCGGGGCCGCTGCCGGCCTCGGCGATCAGGAGCGAGCCGTCGGCCTGGAGCTGGACGTCGCGCGGATTGTGCAGACCGCTCGCCACGACCGCGGCGGCGGGCGGCGGACCGTGTGTCGCGGCCTGAACCGGTACCGCCGTCGCGGTGAGGCCGCCGACGATCGCGGCGACCGCCGCGGCCCGCGCCCGGGATGTGCGTGCTCCAGGCATGACTCTCCTTGTCCCGTTCCATGAAGTGGCCGCCGTTCAGGCGGAGTTGAGTGTGCGCTTGTTCGTCAGCCGGATCGTGCGGATCTGTCCGTCCGCGATGTCGAGCAGCACGACGGCGTTGAGGTCGTTGCCGTGACGGTCGCGGAAGACGGCGCCGGGGAGGCCGTCGACGCGGTGGTGTTCCAGGGTGATACCGATGCGGTTGAGCGGCGGGACGATCGCCACGAGCGCTCTGGCCACGTTCTCGGCACCGTGGATGTACCGGGGCCACGGGGCGGCCGTGGCGCCGTCCGCGCCCACCGGGCGCAGGGCGTCCGCCAGTTGGCGGGTCGCCGCCACCGAGCAGCCGAGGGCCGAGGCGATCTGCGGGAAGCCGCAGCCGAGGACTTCGCGCAGCACGAACACGGCGCGCTCCAGCGGGGACAGTTCCTCGATGAGCATCAGGGCGCCGGTCAGCAACGAGTCCTCTGCCGGGCAGGAGTCATCGGTCTGTCGCCCGCGTGGTGCGCCGGCCGCCGCCAGGACGTCGATCGACATCCGGGTGACCGCGGCCACGAGGAATCCTCTGGCGGTCGCGGGCGGCTCCGGGGCGTTCTGCCAGCGCAGCCCGGCCTCGCGCACCACGTCCTGTGCCGCGTGCGCGTCGCCCAGCATCCGGTGGGCGATGGCGGACAGCAGCGGTCGCAGTTCCTCGAACTCCTCGGCCCGGCTCACCCGTGGTCCTTCCTCACGCCGCCACGTCGAGGTCCTGGGCGGCCCGCTGTTCGGCGGCGTACACCGCGAGGAAGGCCGCGAGGCCGTGCACGCCGTCGCGGCCGGGCCCGAGCGCGGTGACCGGGACGGTGTGTCCGAAGCCCGCCGACAGCAGCCGGTGGGCGTGCAGGGCGGCAGCCGTCAGTCCACCGGTCTGATCCCGGACGGGGCGCGGACCCGTGCCGGACATGGCGAGGGCCTCGCGCTGGGCGCGCGGGACGAGATCGGCCGGGCGCGGTGCCGGGTTCGGCATGGCGGTACTCCTTCTCCGTGTCGGTGCCGTACGGGGGTCAGCGCGGCCGGGGGATCATGAAGAGGCTGTGGGGGTGCAGGGTGGTCTCCGGGGCCTTGCGGACGCGGCTGCCGGGCACGAGGGACAGCTGCCACTCCTGGATCACCGCGCCGAGGACGACTTCGAGTTCCTTCCAGGCGAAGGACTCACCGATGCACCCCTTCGCACCCACCCCGAAGGGGATGAAGGAGGAGCCCCTGGCATCCGGGCGCAGCGACAGCCAGCGGTCCGGATCGAACCGGTGGGGGTTCGCGTAGTGTCCGGGGTCGCGGTGCAGCAGATACGAGCTGAAGAGCACGTGGGTGCCGGCGGGCAGCGCGTGTTCGCCGAGGGTGACGTCCACGAGGGTCCTGCGGCAGGTGATCCACACGGGCGGGTAGAGCCGCAGCACCTCGGTGAGGAAGCGGACGGTGTACCCGGCCGGGCAGTGGCCGCCGCCGTGCACGTCGCTCGCGGCGCCGTACCCGGCCATGTCCTTGAGCACCTTCTCCTCGACCAGGGGTTCCCGGGACAGCACGTACAGCGCCCAGGACAGCACGGACGCCGTGGTGACGGTGCCCGCGGCCAGCATCATGACCGCCTCGTCGCAGATCTGGTCCAGCGTCAGGGCGGGGGCGGTGTCCTCCTCCAGTCCCGGCAGGAGGGCAGGCAGGTAGCCCGCCGCCGGCCGAGCGGATCCCCAGTGTTCGAGCAGGGTCGCGGCGAGCGCCGCGCGGAAGTCGGCGCGGGCCCGCAGCAGCCGGCCGGCCGGGCGCGGGTGCCCGGCGCGTGCCGCGGCCCTGCCGGACAGCGGCTTTCTGATCATTTCCCACGACAGGCGGGCGAGGCGCTCGGTGAGTGCGGCGGAGCGCTGGGGCGGCAGACCGTGCAGCAGTGTGCGTACGGCGACCGCGGCGGCCGTCCGGCACATCTCGGCCTGGACGTCCACGGTCTGTCCCGCGCGCCACGAGCCGACCGTGTCCTGGGCGATCTCCCGCATGGCGGGGACGTGGTCGTCGACGGTCGCCGAGCGCAGATAGGGGTGGGCGAGGCGGCGGTAGTAGCGGTGCACCGACTCGTCCTCGGCGAGCATGCCGGCGCGGCTCAGATTTCGCGCCTTCTGGAACAGGTCGCCCTTGCCGTAGGACTTGTTGCCGTCGACCAGGATGCTCCGTACGAGGGCCGGGTCGTTGACGAAGTGGGCGTCGGTGCCGTCCACGCGCACGCCGCGGACGGAGTGCCCGCGCAGGAGGCGCTCCATCCGGCCGAACCGGAAGGGCGGGTAAGGGGTTGTGTCCATGGGCCCGTCACCGCCGCGCCGGGGCGGCGGCGCTGTCCGCCGACGGCATCAGGTCGAGTCGGCTCCGGGTGCGGAACCGGAGATAGGTCTGGAGCTTGTAGTACTCCTCGCCGCTCGCCGTCATGGCCGCGTAGACCATCTTGGGGTCGTCGGCACCGTAGGGAAAGTCATGGACGAAGCGTTCGATCTTCGGGCCGAGGCGGGCGGGCAGGGACAGCGGGTCGTGGGTCTTCACGCCGAAGGCGATGCGCTCGATGTGCGGGGAGTCCCAGCTGAGGGTGGTGTAGATGCCGAACGACTTCGCGCAGAACCGCAGCATCTGCTCGCTGGGCCGCGGTATCCCGAGGTCACGGTGGATCGCGAGCACGGCCTCGGGGGTGCGGAGTTCGTCGGGGATGCCGGTGAAGTAGAGGTTGACGGTTCTGCTGCGGTAGTCGATCCCGATGACGTCGACGCGGTCGTCGAGGCCCCGGTCGGCGAAGAAGCCGAGGTTCGCCGACAGGGCCGCCGGCATCGACGGGAGGCCGATGAGCTTCTTCAGGCTCTGGTAGTCGTCGCCGGGAAAGTACACCCAGATCTTCCGGAATCCGCCGACGACCCCGAAGTCGATGCCGTAGCTGTCGATGGAGCAGCGCTGCCGGATGTCGGACAGCAGGGTGTCCACGGCGTGGCCGGTCTCCGTCAGGAGGCCGTGCGCGCGGGCGCGGGCGTACGGGTCGATGTCGTCGGGGAGTGTGAAGCGGCAGTCGAACTCGCCTTCGTGGCGGGCGTTGGTGGCGACCCGGCAGGCGATGACGGCCTGCGGGAGCACGTCCTCGTACGCGGCCAGGACGGGCAGGACGGTGTCGCGCGAGCACGCCACGTCCAGCAGCCCTGCCGACGCCTCGACGCGCGCGTACAGATCAGTCAGTTGCGCAGTTTCCGACATGCTTCCTCCACGCGATCGTCGTCAGTGTCGACAGGGGTTCTGGAGCGGGGCCGCGGCGGTGTTCAGTAGCGGTAGTGGTCCGGCTTGTACGGGCCTTCGACCTCGACACCGATGTACGAGGCCTGCTCCGGGCGGAGCTCGGTGAGCTTGACGCCCAGCGAGTCCAGGTGGAGACGGGCGACCTTCTCGTCCAGGTGCTTGGGCAGCACGTACACGTCGGTCGGGTACTCGGCCTGCTTGGTGAACAGCTCGATCTGCGCCAGCGTCTGGTCCGCGAAGCTGTTGGACATCACGAACGACGGGTGACCCGTCGCATTGCCCAGGTTCAGCAGGCGGCCCTCGGACAGCACGATGATGACCTTGCCGTCGGGGAACGTCCACGTGTGGACCTGCGGCTTCACCTCGTCCTTGACGATCCCGTCGATCTTCGCGAGACCGGCCATGTCGATCTCGTTGTCGAAGTGGCCGATGTTCCCGACGATGGCCTGGTGCTTCATCCTGGCCATGTCCGAGGCCATGATGATGTCCTTGTTGCCCGTCGTCGTGACGAAGATGTCGACCTTGTCGACGACCTCGTCCAGCGTCGCGACCTGGAAACCGTCCATCGCCGCCTGGAGCGCGCAGATCGGGTCGATCTCCGTGACGATCACGCGGGCACCCTGGCCGCGCAGCGACTCCGCACAGCCCTTGCCGACATCCCCGTAACCGCAGACCAGAGCGGTCTTGCCGCCGATGAGGACGTCCGTGGCACGGTTGATGCCGTCGATCAGCGAGTGACGGCAGCCGTACTTGTTGTCGAACTTCGACTTCGTCACCGCGTCGTTCACATTGATCGCGGGGAAGAGCAGAGCGCCGTCGCGCTGCATCTCGTACAGACGGTGGACACCCGTCGTGGTCTCCTCCGTCACGCCGCGGATCTCCGAGGCGAGCTGGGTCCAGTCGAGTGTGCTGTTCTCCAGCAGGGCGCGCACGACGGCGAGTTCCTCGTTGGACGCCTCCGGCAGCTTGCCCGTCTTCTGCTTCTCGACGCCCAGGTGGACGAGCATGGTGGCGTCACCGCCGTCGTCCAGGATCATGTTCGGGCCGGTGTGTCCGGGCCAGTTCAGCGCCTGCTCCGTGCACCACCAGTACTCCTCCAGGCTCTCGCCCTTCCAGGCGAAGACCGGGATCCCGGCCACGGCGATCGCGGCGGCCGCGTGGTCCTGGGTGGAGAAGATGTTGCAGGAGACCCAGCGGACCTCGGCGCCCAGCGCGACCAGCGTCTCGATCAGGACGGCCGTCTGCACCGTCATGTGCAGAGACCCGGTGATCCGGGCGCCGGCCAGCGGCTGCGCGGCGGCGTACTCCTTGCGGATCGACATCAGGCCGGGCATCTCGTGCTCGGCGAGCGTGATCTCCTTGCGGCCGAACTCGGCCAGGGACAGGTCGGCGACCTTGAAGTCCGAGAACTCAGCGGTCTGCGAGGACATACGGGGCACTCCTTGATGTCAGTACGTTGCGGTGAATGTCCAGAGCCGCGGTGGACTTGTTGAGGGTGATGTAGTGCAGGCCGGGTGCGCCCTCCGCGAGGAGGCTGTCGGCCATGGCGGTGGCGTACGCGACGCCGATGCGGTGGCCGGTGGCCGCGTCACCGCGGGCCTCGTACAGCCGGGCCGCGAGACCGGCGGGGAAGGCGGCGTCGGACAGTTCGGCGAAGCGGGCGATCTGCCGGTGGTCGGTGGCGGGCATGATCTCCGGAATGATCGGAATGTCACAGCCGGCGGCCGCCACCCGGTCGCGCAGTCGCAGGTAGTCCCCCACCCGGAAGAACATCTGGGTGATCGCGTAGTCGGCGCCCGCCCGGCACTTGGCGACGAAGTGACGGATGTCCTCGTCCCAGTCCGCCGAGCGCGGATGCCGCTCGGGGAAGGCGGCCACCCCGATCCTGAAGTCCCCCAGGGAACGGACCAGTTCGACGAGTTCGTACGCGTACCGCAGGCCCTGCGGATGCGGCGTCCAGGGGCCCTTCGGGTCGCCCGGCGGATCCCCGCGCAGGACCAGGACGTCCCGGACGCCCGCGTCCGCGTACTGCCCGATGATGCGCCGCAGTTCGGCCACCGAGTGGCCGACCGCGGTCAGGTGGGCGACGGGTCGGAGCATGGTCTCGGCGGCGATCCGCCGGGTGACTTCCACGGTCCGGTCGCGCGAGGAGCCGCCCGCGCCGTAGGTGACGGACACGAAGTCGGGCCGGAGCGGTTCGATGCGCCGGATCGCCTTCCACAGCGTCTCCTCGCCCTTGGCCGTCTTCGGCGGAAAGAATTCGAACGAGAACGTCGTCACGAGCGGCCTCCCGCGTTGAAGTAGGTGGCCTCGGGGTGGTGCAGGACGATCGCGTCGGTGGACTGCTCGGGGTGGAGCTGGAACTCCTCGCTGAGGTGGACGCCGATCCGCTCCGGCCGGAGCAGGTCGGCGATCTTGGCGCGGTCCTCCAGGTCGGGGCAGGCGGGGTAGCCGAGTGAGTAGCGGCAGCCCTGGTACTCGGTGCGGAACATGCCCTCCATCGCCGACGGGTCGGCGCTGTCGATACCGAGTTCGGTGCGGACGCGTGCGTGCCAGTACTCGGCGAGTGCCTCGGCCAACTGCACGGACAGGCCGTGCAGTTCGAGGTAGTCGCGGTAGGAGTTCGCGGCGAACAGTTCGGCGGTGGCCTCACCGATCTTCGAGCCGACGGTGACGAC
>NZ_JBHVIX010000045.1:0-32085 GCF_042799415.1 Streptomyces sp. NPDC057694 | reverse complement strand
AGTTCCCCGCGCCCCTGAGGCATGCGCTACGCGCAGCCTCCCCTGGGCGAGCGGAGCTCGCTTCCAGGGGCGCGGGGAACTGCGCGTCAGGACTCCGGCAGCTGCTGGCCGTAGTCGACCGTGTCGCCGGACGTCGGCTCCTTCAGCGTGAAGTCCCGGCCCCACTCCGTCAGTTGCAGGATCCCGGCACCGGCGGCCCGCTCCAGGCGCATGGGGTACGCGGTTCCCTCCAGGGAGACGTCCAGCGTGCCGCCGGAGCCCTCGTCGCCGGTGAGTGCGATCGTGCGCACCCCTCCCGAGGAGCCGCGGTCGCCCTTCGCGAGGGTGCCGTGCAGCGTGAGCAGCCCGTCGAGCAGCACGTCCTTGTCGGTGAAGGTGCTCAGCCGTTTGTACGAGGGGTCGCCGGTCGGCACCTTCACGTACTTGCCGTCGAGCTTGTCGGCGGCGGCGCCGTCGCCGTGCCCGGTCTCGGCGTCGTCGGAGTGCGACCAGAAGTCGGCGTCCGCCTTGAGGTAGAGGTGCTCGTCGACCCGCAGCAGCCGGAAGGTGCTGCCGCCCGTCGTCACCGAACCGGTGCCGCCCTCGTCCTTCAGCCGCATGTCGAGCTTGTAGGTCCTGCCGCCGCTGACGACGGTGCCGGCGAGACGCACGGCGTCCGCGCCCCGCGCCGCCTTGACCGTGCGGGACTGGATCTTGTCCGGCTCCAGTTTGCCGACCCCGTTCGTGCCGGCGTCCGGGTCGTCCCCGCAGGCCGCGAGCCCGGCCGCGAGCCCCGTGCACATCACGCCGACCATGAGCGTCCTGCGGGTACGGCGGACCAGGGGGAAAGCGGTCACGGGCGGTACTACCTCTCGTACGGAAAGGGGCTCGTCGGCAGTACGGCAGCGTACCCGTGGCGCCCGCCGTTCCCCGTGCGGGTCCGGTCGGGCAGACGCGCAAAGGCGTGTTCGACGGGTACCGGCTAGCCTGAACCACGGATTGATCACTTTCCTGGCCGTCGATCACGTTCGCGGCCGTGGAACAGTGAAGGCGCACGAGAAGCACGGAGCAGGTACGCGACGAGGAGGTACGGGCAGACATGGCAGGTGGCGTCCCCCGGATCTTCGTCTCGCACCTCGCGGGCATCGCCGTCTTCGACCCGAACGGGGACCAGGTCGGCCGGGTCCGTGACGTGGTGGCGATGCTGCGGGTGGGGCGGCGGCCGCCCCGGGTGCTCGGTCTCGTCGTCGAGCTGTCCACGCGGCGGCGCATCTTCCTGCCCATGACCCGCGTCACCGGCATCGAGTCGGGCCAGGTCATCACCACCGGTGTGCTCAACGTCCGCCGCTTCGAGCAGCGGCCCACCGAGCGACTGGTGCTCGGCGAGATGCTGGACCGCCGCGTCCGGCTGGTCGAGTCGGGAACACCCGGCGAACCCCGAGAACACGGAGAGATCGTCACCGTCCTCGATGTGTCCGTGCAGCAGCTGCCCGCCCGCCGGGACTGGGAGATCGACCGGGTCTTCGTCCGCAAGGGCAAGAACGGCACCTTCCGGCGCAAGGGTGAGGCGCTGACCGTGGACTGGTCGGCGGTCGACGGGTTCTCGCTGGAGGAGGACGGGCAGGGCGCCGAGAGCCTGCTCGCGACCTTCGAGCAGCTGCGCCCCGCCGACCTCGCGAACGTCCTGCACCACCTCTCCCCCAAGCGGCGGGCCGAGGTCGCCGCGGCGCTCACCAACGAGCGGCTCGCCGACGTCCTCGAAGAGCTGCCCGAGGACGACCAGATCGAGATCCTCGGCAAGCTGAAGGAGGAGCGGGCCGCCGACGTCCTGGAGGAGATGGACCCGGACGACGCGGCCGACCTGCTCGGCGAGCTGCCGGAGGACGACAAGGAGCGGCTGCTCACGCTGATGCAGCCCAGCGACGCGGCCGACGTGCGGCGCCTGATGGCGTACGAGGACAAGACCGCGGGCGGTCTGATGACGACGGAACCGATCGTGCTGCGCCCGGACGCGACGGTCGCCGACGCGCTCGCCCGCGTCCGCAACCCCGACCTCTCCCCCGCGCTCGCCGCGCAGGTCTACGTCTGCCGCCCGCCGGACGAGACGCCGACCGGCAAGTACCTGGGCACGATCCACTTCCAGCGGCTGCTGCGCGATCCGCCGTACACGATGGTCAGTTCGATCCTGGACGACGATCTGCAGGCCCTGTCGCCGTCGGCCCAACTGCCGGAGATCGCCGGGTTCTTCGCCACGTACGACATGGTGGCCGCGCCCGTCGTCGACGAGAGCGGGTCGCTGCTCGGCGCCGTCACCGTGGACGACGTACTGGACCACATGCTCCCCGACGACTGGCGCGAGCAGGAGTTCCACCTGGCCGGGGACGTGAACCATGGTGAGTGAGGAGACGTCCCGCCCGGGCGAGGCGTCGCGCCGCCCCCGCATCCGCCTCGACCAGCCGCGCGCCCCGCGCCGCAGGCTGCTGCCCGAGTACGACCCCGAGGCCTTCGGACGGCTGTCGGAGCGCATCGCCCGGTTCCTGGGCACGGGACGGTTCATCGTCTGGATGACGGTGATCATCATCGCGTGGGTGGTGTGGAACATCTTCGCGCCGCGGGATCTGCGCTTCGACGAGTACCCGTTCATCTTCCTGACGCTGATGCTGTCGCTCCAGGCGTCCTACGCCGCTCCGCTGATCCTGCTCGCGCAGAACCGGCAGGACGACCGCGACAAGGTCAACCTGGAGCAGGACCGCAAGCAGAACGAGCGGTCGATCGCCGACACCGAGTATCTGAGCCGCGAGGTGGCGGCCCTGCGGATCGGTCTCGGCGAGGTCGCGACCCGCGACTGGATCCGCTCCGAGCTGCAGGACCTCCTCAAGGAGCTGGAGGAGCAGCGGCGCTCCGTTCCCGAGGGCGGGGTATTCCCGGCCGAGCGGGAACGGGCACGTGACGTAGACGACCGCTGACGGGGCTTTCCGTGCCCCGGTTACCGCGCCGTACTATCGGTCGTATGGCTACGGAAGACGCGGTGCGCGAGGCACTCGCGACAGTGAACGACCCCGAGATCCAGCGACCCATCACCGAGCTGGGGATGGTCAAATCGGTGGACATCGGTGCGGACGGAGTCGTCGCGGTCACCGTGTATCTGACCGTCTCCGGCTGCCCGATGCGCTCGACCATCGAGAACAACGTGCGGGACGCCGTCCTGGGCGTCGAGGGCGTGACCGATGTCCAGGTCACCCTCGACGTGATGAGCGACGAGCAGCGCAAGGAGCTGGCCACCGCGCTGCGCGGCGGCACCGCCGAGCGCGAGGTGCCGTTCGCCAAGCCCGGCTCGCTGACCCGCGTCTACGCGGTCGCCTCCGGCAAGGGCGGCGTCGGCAAGTCCTCCGTGACCGTGAACCTGGCCGCCGCGATGGCCGCCGACGGGCTGAAGGTGGGTGTCGTCGACGCCGACATCTACGGCCACTCGGTGCCGCGCATGCTGGGCGCCGACGGCAAGCCCACCCAGGTCGAGAACATGATCATGCCGCCGTCGGCGCACGGGGTGAAGGTCATCTCCATCGGCATGTTCACGCCGGGCAACGCGCCGGTGGTGTGGCGCGGGCCGATGCTGCACCGCGCGCTGCAGCAGTTCCTGGCCGATGTCTTCTGGGGCGACCTCGATGTGCTGCTCCTCGACCTGCCGCCGGGGACGGGTGACATCGCGATCTCCGTCGCGCAGCTGGTGCCGAACGCCGAGATCCTCGTCGTGACGACGCCTCAGCAGGCCGCCGCCGAGGTCGCCGAGCGGGCCGGGTCGATCGCGGTGCAGACGCACCAGAAGATCGTCGGCGTCGTGGAGAACATGTCGGGGCTGCCGTGCCCGCACTGCGGCGAGATGGTCGACGTCTTCGGCACCGGTGGCGGCAAGCTGGTCGCCGAGGGGCTCACGAAGACGACGGGCACCAATGTGCCGGTCCTCGGCTCCATCCCGATCGACGTGCGGCTGCGCGAGGGCGGCGACGAGGGCAAGCCCGTGGTCCTGTCCGATCCCGACTCCCCCGCCGGCGCGGCGCTGCGCGGCATCGCGGACCAGCTGGGAGGCCGCCAGCGCGGCCTGTCGGGCATGTCGCTCGGGATCACCCCGCGCAACAAGTTCTGAGGCGCGCGTTCGCCTGCGGCCCGGTGGGGGCTGGTCGCGCAGTTCCCCGCGCCCCTGAGGGGCGCGGGGAACTGCGCGACCAGCCACGACGAAAGCCGCGCTCTACGCAGAACCCGCCGCGTACTCGGCGATGTCCTTCACCACGGAGAACCCGAGCCCGTAGGCGCTCATCCCCCGGCCGTAGGCCCCGAGATGAACCCCGGCCTGCGTCGACCCGGCGAGAACCCACCCGTACTCGGACTCCCGGTAGTGGAACTCCGTCGGCACCCCGTCGACCGGCAACGACAGCACCGCCCAGTCCGACGACCGCAGATCGTCCGCGAGGACCCACGCCGTCTCGGTCTGCTGCTCCAGCCAGTCGTCCCGCAGCGTGTGATCCATCTGGCCGGGCCAGGTGTACGAGAGCAGCCCCACCCCGGCGAGCCAGGCGGCGGAGGAGACGGACGTCGCCTCCAGCACCCCCGTGCCGTCGGAGCTGCGCCGTACAGGATTGGCGGCGACGGTCACCACGACCGCGAACCGCTCGGCGGCGTCCCCCTGGAGGGTGCCTTCACTGCGTACGGAGGGCTCGTCACCGTGCCCGATCGAACCGTGCTCGACGGACCCGTCCGCCGTGGTGCCGACCTGCATCAGCCAACGCGGTCCCGTGAAGGCCTCGTCGAGGCCGTACCACGGGAAGGACGCCAGCAGGTATCCGTCGACCGTACGCCGGGCCCCGGGGACCTGACCGGCCCCCTCGGTGGCCGGCGCCTGCGCGCCCACCCGACTCGTCGTCTCCATGTACCCGGCCGCCTCCTCGCTCTCGTACGGACCGGAGCGGCCCGCCCCCCTCGGGCGTTCTCACGTCCGGTCCGCGCAACAACAAGGCAGGATGCCACACCGGGTCCACAAGGCCCGGTTTCGAGAGGTGTGGTTCAGGTCGCGTCGGCGTCGAACGGCGGGGGTGTCGGCTTGGCCGGCTGCTCCGTCGACTCCGGGCGCTTCTCCAGGTCAGGACCCTTGGTCATGCTGATCCGGCCACCGGAGGAAGTACCGGCGGAGGACGACGGCGCGTCGTCCCGCACATCGCCGACCGTCTGCACCGCGTCGCCGACCTCGGCCATTTCCTTTTTGAGGTCGAAGCCGTTGCGAATCTCCTTGAGCCCCAGTTCATCGCTGTCCAACTGCTTGCGGATGAACGTCTTGGGGTTCAGATCCTCGAATTCGAAGTCCTTGAACTCCGGGCCCAGTTCGTTACGAATGTCCTGCTTGGCACTGTCCGAGAATTCACGGATCTTACGGATGGTGCGCGCGACGTCCTGAATGACCTGCGGCAGCTTGTCGGGGCCGAAGACGAGCACGGCCAGCACAACAAGCGCTATGACCTCCGGTAGGCCAATGTCGTTGAACACCTTGCACTCCTAGCGTGTCCTCGGCCCGCGGCGGTCTTCGGTAGCAGGTCTTCGGCAGGGTCCGACAGGGGACCGCTCCACGGTACCCGGCGCACCTGTCTATTTGGTAGCCACCGGGCTACGTCCAGGATCACCTGTGCCGGTTCTTGACCGGTCAGTTGCCGTCGGCCGAACCGAGGACGAGGGACACTTTCCGCTCGTTCCCGCCCCGTTCGACCGTAAGGACCAGTTTGTCCTTGGGGCGATGGGAGCGGATCTTGACGATCAGTTCCTCGCCCGAGTGGACGCGGACCCCGTCCACCGCGGTGATGACGTCACGCGGCCGAATACCGGCCCGGGCACCCGGCCCGCCGGGACTGACGGACGAGCCGCCGCCGTTGCCCTTGGTGCCCACGCGCGCGCCGTCGCCCGTGTAGTCCATGTCCAGGGTGACGCCGATCACCGGGTGGGTGGCCTTGCCGGTGTTGATCAGTTCCTCGGCGACGCGCTTGCCCTGGTTGATCGGGATCGCGAAGCCGAGGCCGATGGAGCCGGACTGGCCGCCGTCCAGGTCCGCTCCGCCGTCGGCGGAGCGGATGGCGCTGTTGATGCCGATGACCCGGCCCTTGGAATCGACCAGCGGTCCGCCGGAGTTGCCCGGGTTTATGGGCGCGTCGGTCTGGAGGGCGTCGACATAGCTGACGTCGCTTCCGTCGCCCTTCTCGCCGCCCGCCGTGATGGGCCGGTCCTTGGCGCTGATGATGCCGGCGGTGACCGTGTTGGCGAGGTCGAAGGGAGCGCCGATGGCCACGACCGGGTCGCCGACCTGCACGCTCTCGGAGTTGCCGAGCGGCAGGGGCTTGAGGCCGTGCACGTTGTCGACCTTGATGACGGCGAGGTCGTAGCCGGTGTCGTGGCCGACGACCTTCGCGCCGGCGCTCTCGCCCCCGGAGAACGTGACCGATATCTCACCGCCGGTGCTCGCCGGGTCCACGACGTGGTTGTTGGTGAGGATGTGGCCGCGGTCGTCGAGGACGAAGCCGGTGCCGGTGCCCTGCTCCGCCGATCCCTTGGTGTGGATGGTGACGACGCCGGGCAGCGCGCTCGCGGCGATGCCCGCGATGCTGCCGGGTGCGCGATGGGTGGACTCGGCGCCCGCCTGCGGGAGTTCGACGTCCGTCCCGCCGTTGCGCTCCAGGTACGAACCGGCGGCCCCGCCGATTCCGCCCGCGGCCAGCGCGATCAGTACGGCGCCGAGCACCAGGCCGCGCCGCCCGCGCCGCGGCCCCGCCCCGACGGCCGCACCGCTCTGCGACAGCGAGACGGGCCCGGCCCACGGGTCGTACCGCTGCCAGGGCGCGACAGGCATCGGGGCCGCGTGCGGAACCGGTGCTCCCTGGTAGGGGGGCGGTGGCGGTGGCGTCCCCGGCATCATCGCGGTGCCGTGGGCCGGTGTCAGCCCCGGATGCTGAACCGGCGGCGCGGGCGCCCAAGGCCCCGGCGCCCCGTAGGGCAGCACGTCGTACCGGTCACCCGCAGGATCCCGGAAGGGACCTTCCGGGGCGCCCGTGGGATCGGGAGGGGTCCCTTGCCGGTCGCCCGCGGGATCGGGGCGGGAGTCGTCCATCGGGGTCTCAGGGGCCTCAGGGGCCCCTGAGGCTTCCTGCGCGGCGTCGGGGGCCGCGTCGGGTCCGGGGGTCGGGGCGACGGTGTCAGGGCCATCACCAGAGGCACCGGCTCCGACGGGGGCGGCCGCGGGTGCCGGAAGATGCCAGTCGCCGTCGTCCGCCACCGGGGGCCCCGTGTCCGGTCGGGGGCGGCTCCACCACTTGCCCTTCGTGGGCTTGCCCTCGTCCATGTTCCGCTGTTCTCCCCGCACCCGGCCCGCGGCACCTCACCGCCGGCTCCCGCCCGCGCACCACGGGGTCAGTACCCGAGACGCGGCCTCACCTGGATTCAACCAGGTTCGGCGGGTCCGGCGAAGGGACGTCAGCCAGGCTCAGCGGACGGACGACGGGCGGGAGGAGACCGTCGGCACGGCCGTCGGGGCCGCGGCGAGAGGGGGCTCCGTCGCGGTGCCGAGGCCGGTCACCTCGGACGATGTGTGCGGGTTCAGAGCGAGGGAGACCACGGGGACGATGGCGGCGGGACGTATGAGGGGGGTCATGCGGGCTGCCGCGGAGAGCATCGGGGTGGAGAACGGATAGCTGGCGCTGTCCGCGTGGCCACCCCCCGGCAGCAGGGGAGCGCCCGACTCGGTCGAGGAGACGGGTACCGCCAGGGCGCCACCGCTCTGGCCGAGCAGCGGGGAGAGCGACCTGCGGCGCTGGGCCTCGGACGTGGAGGCGGCACCGGCCGCCTGGCTGCGCAGGGGCGTCACATTGCTGTTGCCGCCCCCGCCCGTGCCACGGGCGTCGGAGGTGTCCGCGGGGGCGCCTGAAGTGACGCCGCCCAGCGCGATCGCGGCGAGCGAGACCGCCCCGGCCGCGGCGAACGCGAACCGGCGGCCACGCGAGGCGCGGTCGCTGTCGTGCCGGTCGCGGCCCACCTCATGGATGCGGAAGCCGTGCTGAGCGGGGAGCACGGCGGCGTGCGCACCGGACGGGGCGTAGCCGAAGGGCTCGGAGTCGACGTCGAACACGCCGTTCCCCAGGCCTCGGACGTTGCCGAAGGCTCGGCCCGTGCCGAAGCCGCCGCCGCCGAACGGTGTCCCGTCGTCATCCGGGTCGCCACCGGCGGGCAGGCCTTGCAGGCGGGCGAGGAAACTGTCACTGGGCGGCGGCGGGGCCGCCTCGGCGAAGACGCTTTTGACGCGGCGCTGCGCGTCGGCCTCGGCCTTGCACCGGGCACAGGTCGCCAGGTGGGAGAGGACGCGCTCACGGGCGTCGTGGTCCAGCTCGCCGTCGACGAACGCGGCCAGCCGGTCCCCGAGGTGCTGGTCTGCTGCGGTGAGCTGGCGGTCGGCAGGATTGAGACGTGATCCACTCACGCTGTCGCGCCCCCTGTTCCTAGGACAGGGATCGCTCCCGTCGTCGCCGTCGCGAGCGTGCGGCGCTCCTTGCGGGCCTCCGGCGAGCGGTGCTGCAGGGCCTTGCGCAGCTGCGAGCGGCCACGGTGGATCCGGCTGCGGACCGTGCCCAGCTTCACGCCCAGGGTCGCGGCGATCTCCTCGTACGACAGCCCCTCGATGTCGCACAGGACGACGGCGGCGCGGAACTCGGGCGCCAGGGTGTCCAGGGCCTGCTGGACGTCGGCGTCGAAGTGCGCGTCGTTGAAGACCTGCTGCGGGGACGGCTCGCGGCTGGGCAGACGCTCGGCGGCGTCGTCGCCCAGGGAGTCGAAGCGGATGCGCTGCTTGCGACGGACCATGTCCAGGAACAGGTTCGTCGTGATGCGGTGCAGCCAGCCCTCGAAGGTGCCCGGCGTGTACGTCGACAGCGAGCGGAAGACGCGGACGAAGACCTCCTGGGTGAGATCTTCGGCGTCGTGCTGATTGCCGGTCAGGCGGTAGGCGAGCCGGTACACCCGGCCGCTGTGCGTGCTGACGATCTCCTCCCATGTGGGCGGAGTCCACGCCTGGGATTCCGCGTCAGCGGCAAAGGTCGCGGTCTGCTGCGCGGAGTCAGTGGTGCGGAATCGGTCAGCGGTGTTGGTCACAGATTTCGGCTCACCCGACGACCTGAGAAGACGCCGGAGCACTCCTCCCCGATCCACAGGCGCAGCCGCACCTCCCCTGTCGGCTCTGGTGGTGTCCAGTGGAGCCCCTACCATAGCCACCTCGCCCGTTAGCTCCGGATAAGCGTTTTTACTCAGATTTGCCGGTCGGCTCTCGGCCACCTTCACCGTCGGTCGGGCCACTGCCTTCACCGCCGGTTCTGTCGCTGTCGCCATCCCGCTCTCCCCCGCTTCTTCCTGCTCTTTCCTCCTGCTCTCCTAAACGGCCGGTCCCATCTGCGAGTTCCCGCCACCAACGGATAAAGTCACGCGCAGGCAACCACGGGGACAGGAGAGGGCCATTACCGGCAACCGGCAGACGAGTTGGGCGTTCGCCGACGCCTTTGTCGCCGAGGACGACGCACTGCGCTGGGCCCGTGACCGGGCCCGGGACGCGGGGCTGCGCTCGGTGTCACCCGGCGCGGGCGCGGCCCTGGGGATGCTCGCTGCCACGGTCGGGGCCAAAGCCGTCGCCGAGATCGGTACGGGCACCGGCGTGTCCGGAATCCATCTGCTGCACGGCATGCGGGTCGACGGCGTGCTGACCACGGTGGATCCGGAGCCGGAGCGGCAGCAGTTCGCGCGGCAGGCGTTCCGTGCGGCGGGCTTCGCCGCGAATCGGGCCCGGTTCATTCCGGGGCGGGCGCTCGATGTGCTGCCGCGGCTCGCTGACGCCGGGTACGACCTCGTCTTCTGCGACGGGGACCGGATGGAGTCGCTGGAGTATCTCGCCGAATCGTTGCGGCTGCTGCGGCCGGGTGGGCTGGTCTGTTTCGAGGGGGTCTTCGCCGATGGGCGGACCGTGGACTCGGGGCCGCAGCCGGTGGAGGTCGTGCGGTTGCGGGAGCTTTTGCGGGCCGTTCGGGAGTCGCCCGAGCTGGTGCCGTCGCTGTTGCCGGTCGGGGACGGGTTGCTCTGCGCCGTCAAGCGGTAGGTGGGGGCCGGCCCGCTTGTCCCGCGGCTGACCGTCCGTGGTGGCTGGTCGCGCAGTTCCCCGCGCCCCTGGGTATGTCCGTCGGCTGACGGCCGGTGGGGGTTCTCGCGCAGTTCCCCGCGCCCCTGGGTCGTCGGTCGGGTGACCCGCCGGTGGGGCTTCTCGCGCCGTTCCCCGCGCCCCTGGGTTGTCGGTCGGGTGACCGCCCGTGGGGGTTCTCGCGTCGTTCCTCGCGCCCCTTGTGGGGTGCTTTCTCGCCGTCTTTTGTGGGCTTTCGGTGGGGGCGCCGGGCGGGTTCGATGAGGGGTTACAGGCCCTCTCACCTGCTAAAACACGACCGCCCCGGCACCGGATGTGTGCCAGGGCGGTCGAAAAGGTATGGTCGCTTCCGCGTCAGCCGACGACCTTCTTCAGGGCGTCGCCGAGGGCGTCTGCCTCGTCCGGCGTCAGCTCGACCACGAGCCGACCGCCGCCTTCGAGCGGAACGCGCATGACGATGCCCCGCCCCTCCTTGGTCACCTCGAGCGGGCCGTCACCCGTTCGCGGCTTCATGGCCGCCATGCTCGTTCCCCTTCCTGAAACCAGCTCACATCAGCGCCGACGGCCCCCTGAACGGGCACTCCTCACCGGCATCGAACACATTGCTTCTAGGCCATTATCCCGCATCGCAGGACCCGATGACCAACATCGGCAGGCATCGCTTGCGCAACGCGCTTGAGCAAAACCACTCAATTCGGGGATGTGGCTGCGATACTACGCCGCTCTTGCGCCTCTTCCGTGACGCAATCGTTTGACGCAGGTCACATGCGCGGGGCGTTCCGCGGGCCGTGATCTCCGTCATGCTGTCCACGGACGACTAAGCAAACGCATAGGAGGCTCCCATGGCCGACGCCGTGCTCTACGAGGTGAGCGACGGGCTCGCGACGATCACGCTGAACCGCCCCGAGGCGATGAACGCGATGAACACCGAGGCCAAGGTCGCCCTCCGCGACGCGGTGCAGGCCGCCGCCGACGACCGGAACGTGCGGGCGGTGCTGCTCACGGCGGCCGGCGACCGGGCGTTCTGTGTGGGGCAGGACCTGAAGGAGCACATCGGGTCGCTGATGGCCGACCGCGAGGACGGTCAGGGCCGCACCATGAACACGGTGCGCGAGCACTACAACCCGATCGTGCGGGCGCTGACCGGGATGCGGAAGCCGGTCGTGGCGGCGGTGAACGGCGTGGCGGCCGGTGCCGGATTCGGGTTCGCGCTCTGCGCGGACTACCGGATCGCGGCGGACACCGCCTCGTTCAACACCTCGTTCGCGGGTGTCGCGCTCACCGCCGACTCGGGTGTGTCGTGGACGCTGCCGCGGCTGATCGGCCCGGGCCGGGCCACCGATCTGCTGCTGTTCCCGCGCACCATCACGGCGCAGGAGGCCTTCGAGATCGGCGCCGTCAACAAGATCGTGCCCGCCGCCGAGCTGGCGGAGACCGCCCACAAGCTCGCGCTGCTGCTCGCCTCGGGGCCGACCGTCGCCTACGCCGCGCTCAAGGAGTCGGTCGCCTTCGCCGCCGACCACTCCCTGGACGAGGCCCTCGACAAGGAGGACGAGCTGCAGGCGCGGGCCGGGGTCTCCGAGGACCACGCCATCGCGGTGCAGGCCTTCATCGCCAAGGAGAAGCCCAAGTACCTGGGCCGCTAGCTCCCTGCGGCCGTGCGGGCCGTGCAGTCGGCCAGGTGGTCGTTGACCAGCCCGCACGCCTGCATCAGCGCGTAGGCCGTGGTGGGGCCGACGAAGCGCAGGCCCCGCTTCTTCAGTTCCTTGGACAGGGCCTTGGACTCGTCCGTGATCGCCGGTACGTCGGACAGGGTGCGCGGGGCCGGGCGGCCGGCGGCGTCCGGTGCGTACGACCAGATGAGCCGGTCGAGTTCGCCGTCGGGCCAGTCGGCGAGCACCCGCGCGTTCGAGAGCGTGGCGTCGACCTTCGCTCTGTTGCGGATGATGCCGGGGTCGGCCAGCAGGCGCTCGCGGTCGGCGTCCGTGAAGGCGGCGACGTCCGCGATCTTGAAGTGGGCGAAGGCGGTGCGGAAGGTCTCGCGGCGGCGCAGGATCGTGATCCAGGACAGACCGGACTGGAAGGCCTCCAGGCTGACCCGCTCGAAGAGCGCGTCGTCGCCGTGGACCGGGCGGCCCCACTCCGTGTCGTGGTACGCGACGTAGTCCTCGGTCGACAGGCCCCAGGGGCAGCGCGGCTTCCCGTCGGGTCCGGGGATCGCGGCGCCGGTCGGCTCCTCGCTCATCGCAGGCCCTCCCCCGGCTCGTCCAGGTAGCCGCCGGGCGGTGCGAAGCCGGTGTCGGGGCGGCGGTCGACGGGCTGCTGCCGGGTCCGCGCGTGGGCCGTGGTGAGCGCCGACTCCAGCTCCGTGATCCGGGCGTCCCGCTCGGCGAGCTCCGCGCCCAGCCGGTTCAGCGCGTCGTCGACCTCCGCCATGCGGTAGCCGCGCACGGCGGTCGGCAGCCGCAGCGCGTCCACGTCGGCCGGGCCGACGGGGCGGTCGTGCGGCAGCGGGTCCGCGTAGAACTGGGACGGTTCGTCGCGCAGTGTGCCGCCGTCTCCCCCGCCGATGATCGCGAGCGTGACCGCCGCGACCACCACGACGAGCGCGGCGACCAGAAACAAGAACATGACCATCTGTGCCGTCCCCTGGCTCGACCGGATCGGTCTTCACACGACCCGTAACCGTCAGGGTCCGATCGTGCCATGCCGCACTGACGGTTAAGGTCGCAGGCGACCGTTGGTACGTGATTGCAGTGGGATCCAGAGGAGAGTCACAGGGATGCTCAGGCTGGGCCGGCACGAGTTCGCCGCGCACGAACCGGTGATCATGGCGATCGTGAACCGGACCCCTGACTCGTTCTACGACCAGGGCGCCACGTTCCGGGACGAGCCGGCGCTCGCGCGGGTCGAGCAGGCCGTCGCCGAGGGCGCCCTGATCGTCGACATCGGCGGGGTGAAGGCGGGCCCCGGCGACGAGGTCGACGCCGCGGAGGAGGCGCGCCGCACCGTCGGTTTCGTCGCGGAGGTCCGGCGGCGCTTCCCTGACGTGATCATCAGCGTCGACACCTGGCGGCACGAGGTCGGCGAGGCCGTGTGCGAGGCGGGCGCGGATCTGCTCAACGACGCGTGGGGCGGCGTCGATCCGAAGCTCGCGGAGGTCGCGGGGCGCTACGGGGTGGGCATCGTGTGCACGCACGCGGGCGGCGCGGAGCCCCGTACGCGGCCGCACCGGGCCACGTACGACGACGTGATGGCGGACATCCTGGACGTGACGGTGTCCTACGCGGAGCGGGCGGTGTCCCTCGGGGTGGCGCGCGAGTCCGTGCTGATCGACCCGGGCCACGACTTCGGGAAGAACACCCGCCACTCGCTGGAGGCGACGCGGCGGCTGCCGGAGATGGTGGAGACGGGCTGGCCGGTGCTGGTGTCGCTGTCCAACAAGGACTTCGTGGGCGAGACGCTCGACAAGCCCGTCAAGGAGCGTGTCATCGGGACGCTGGCGACGACCGCGGTGTCGGCGTGGCTGGGCGCGCAGGTCTACCGGGTGCACGAGGTCGCGGAGACGCGGCAGGTGCTCGACATGGTGGCGTCCATCGCGGGTCACCGGCCCCCGGCGGTCGCCCGCCGGGGACTGGCGTAACAGCGCCCGGAGCGGCCTACTTGCCGGTCTCCTTGGTGACCAGCGTGATGGCCTCGTCCACGTCGTCCGTGACGTGGAACAGCAGCAGGTCGGCCTCGCTGGCCTTGCCCTGCGCGATGACCGTGTTCTTCAGCCAGTCGACGAGTCCGCTCCAGTACTGCGTGCCGAACAGGACGATCGGGAAGCGCGTCACCTTGGTGGTCTGTACGAGGGTGAGCGCTTCGAACAGCTCGTCCAGGGTGCCGAGGCCGCCGGGCAGAACGACGAATCCCTGGGCATACTTCACGAACATCGTTTTCCGCACAAAGAAGTAGCGGAAGTTCAGGCCGAGGTCGACGTACTGGTTGAGCCCTTGCTCGAAGGGCAGCTCGATGCCGAGGCCGACGGAAATGCCCTTGGCCTCCACGGCGCCCTGGTTCGCGGCCTGCATGGCGCCCGGGCCACCGCCGGTGATCACCGCGAAGCCGGCCTCCACCAGGGCCTTGCCGATCTCGACGCCCGCCGCGTACTCCGGCGAGTCCTCCGGTGTGCGGGCCGAGCCGAACACACTGATCGCGGGCGGCAGTTCGGCGAGCGTGCCGAAGCCCTCGATGAACTCGGACTGGATGCGCAGCACCCGCCAGGGGTCGGTGTGCACCCAGCCCGACGGGCCCTCCGTGTCGAGCAGACGCTGGTCGCTCGTCCCGGGCTGCACCTGGTCACGGCGGCGGACCACCGGTCCCGTCCGCTGCTCCTTGGGACGTCGCGTGCCCTCAGGGTTGCTCATTGTCCGCTCCCTTCCTGCGCAGTCATCGCGCACTTACGTAGAGCAAGGGTAGGTCTACGCGGGTTACATGCGAGGGACCTCGGCGTATCAGGAAGCGGTGAGCCAGGAGGCAAGGACCTTCTCGGCCTCGAGGATGAGCCGGGTGTCCACGCGCTCGTCGATCTTGTGGGCGTAGATCGGGTTTCCCGGTCCGTAGTTGACCGCCGGGACGCCGAGGGCGCTGAAGCGGGAGACGTCGGTCCAGCCGAACTTGGGGCGCGCCTGGCCGCCGACGGCGGCCAGGAAGGCGGCCGCCGCGGGGTGGGTCAGGCCGGGCCGGGCGCCACCGGTGTGGTCGTCGACGATGAACTCGTCGATGGGGCAGCTGGCGAAGAAGTCGCGGACGAACCCCTCGGCCTCCTCCAGGGAACGGTCCGGGGCGTAGCGGAAGTTGACCGTGACGGAACAGGCGTCGGGGATGACGTTCTTGGCGACTCCGCCCTCGATGGCGACGGCGTTCAGGCCCTCGTGGAACTCCAGGCCGTCGACGACCGGCTTGCGCGGCTCGTAGGCGGCGAGGCGCTCCAGGATCGGGGACGCGGCGTGGATGGCGTTCTTTCCCATCCACGCGCGCGCGGAGTGCGCCCGCTCGCCCGACACCTTGAGGATGACCCGCAGCGTGCCCTGGCAGCCGCCCTCGACCAGGCCCTCGGTGCCCTCCAGGAGGATGGCGAAATCGCCCTCCAGCCAGTCGGGGTGGGCCTCGGCCACATGCCCCAAGCCGTTGAGGTGTGCGGCGACCTCTTCGTTGTCGTAGAAGACGAAGGTGAGGTCGCGGTTGGGCTCGGCGACGGTCTGCGCGATCCGGAGCTGGACCGCGACGCCCGACTTCATGTCGCTGGTGCCGCAGCCCCACAGGGTGACGCCGTCCTCGTCGAGACGCGAGGGGACGTTGTCCGCGATCGGGACCGTGTCGAGGTGGCCGGCCAGGATGATCCGCTCGGCGCGGCCCAGGTTCGTCCGCGCGACGACGTTGTTGCCGTACCGGTCGACGGTGAGGTGGGGCAGGGCGCGCAGGGCCTCCTCGACGGCGTCCGCGAGCCCTTTCTCGCTGCCGCTGGGCGAGGCGAAGTCGACCAGCTGGGCGGTGAGGCGGGCGGCGTCCTGGGTGAGGTCAAGCGCGGTGCGGTCCATGGCGCCGATCCTAAACGGGTGGCCGCGGGCCGACTCGGCCCGTCCTGTCCGTGGACTCCAGTACCTTGTTCGCGTGCCCGGGCCCCCCACCGCCGTACGGCGCGGCCGACTCCTGAGGATCGGCGCGTCCGCCGTCGCGCTGCTCGCCGTGGCCGGCTACGTGGCCGTGCAGTACGCCACCGGCGGCCGTACCGCGCCGCGGTGCACGGTGACGCCCGCCCATGGGGGCGGGGTGTCCTATGTGTTCACGGCCGAGCAGGCGGTGAACGCGGCGACGATCTCCGCCGTGGGCACCTCCCACGGGATGCCCGAGCGGGCCGTCACGATCGCGCTGGCGACCGCGCTCCAGGAGTCGGGGCTGCGCAACATCCGCTACGGCGACCGGGACTCGCTCGGCCTGTTCCAGCAGCGCCCCTCCGAGGGCTGGGGCACCGAGGGGCAGATCATGGACCCGGTGCACGCGGCGGAGCGGTTCTACGCGCGCCTGGAGAAGGTCCCCGGCTACTCGCGGCTGCCGCTGACCGTGGCCGCCCAGCGCGTGCAGCGCAGCGGCTATCCGCAGGCGTACGCGAAGCACGAGCCGGACGCGACGCTGCTCGCCGCCTCGCTGACCGGGCGGGCCGCCGCCTCGCTCACGTGCGAGGGCCGGCCGAGCGGCGTCGAGGCCGCGCGGGCCGGCGGTCCGGCGGGCGTGCGGACGGCGCTCGTACGGGACTTCGGGCGGGACGTGGCGCCCCTGCCCGACGGCAGGCGCGCGTTACGGGTCCCGGTGCCCGCCGCCGTGGACGTTGCCGAGGGCGGGGAGCGGCAGCGCGGCTGGGAGCTGGCGCAGTGGGCGGTGGCCAACTCGTCCGCGTTGCACATCGAACGCGTCTCCTATGCGGGCCGGGAGTGGACCGCCGGGGAATCCGGGCAGGAGTGGCGCAAGGCACCCAAGGTCCTCAAAGCAGCCGCAACACCCAAGAAGGCCACCGCGATCGAGGTCGACGAGGTCCGCATCGCCACTGGGCAGTAGTGCGAACCGTCACCCGACAGGGGTATGCGGATCTTGTCCGGCGAACCTCCCCGGCGCGCTCGCGAGCGGACCTCGGCACGGGCCTCGATGCCCTTGGGACAAGGGGCTTCCAGCGGTTTTCGGGGCCGCGCGGGCGGCGGCGTTTGCCCGTTTTTATCCGCAGCCGATAATGCGACGCATTGCCAACCCTTTACGTTGCCGACCCGCAACCTTCCCGGGGCGTCGGGCTGTTGTCACGGCGTCCGACCGCCGCACGGCAAGCAGGCGCCGCACGGTGACCGGGCACCAAACGTTCTCTCCCGTCTAAGGAGCATCATGTCCCTCCCCCTGACCCGTCGGATCGCCCAGGCCGCGCTGCTCCTTGCGGCGGGAGCGGCACCCGTGGTCGGTGCGGCCGGCTCCGCGAGCGCTGCCGAGCTGCCGGCCACGCCCGACCTCGGTGGTGTGACCGCGCTGGACGGCGCGAACCTGGGTAACACCGTCGACGGAGCGACCCAGAACGCCACCGGCATGGCCGGTGACACCGGGAGCAAGGCCGTGAAGAAGGCCGTTCCGGCCGCCGGCAAGACGGTCGGCAAGGGTGCCAAGACGGCCACCCCGGCGGCGCAGAAGGCCGCGGGCGACCTGGCCGGCAGCACCGGTGACGTGGTCGGCGACACCGCCGGCACCGCCACCAAGGGCGGCCTGCCCACCGACTCGCTGACCCAGGGCGGCCTGCCGACCGAGTCCCTCCCGGTCCAGAGCCTGCCGCTCGGCTGAGTCCCGCGCAGTTGACGAAGGGGCGCCCCGGACACCTCGACCGTGTCCGGGGCGCCCCTTCGTCGTCTCAGGGCGCGGAGCGTCGTGTCAGGAGAGCCGGTCCACGGCAGCCCGGATCCGCTCGTCGGACGCCGTCAGGGCGACACGGACGAACGACGCCCCCGCCTCGCCGTAGAAGTCGCCCGGCGCGACCAGGATGCCGAGCTCGGCGAGATGGGCGACGGTGTCCCAGCAGGACTCCCCACGGGTCGCCCACAGGTACAGGCTGGCCTCGCTGTGCTCGATGCGGAAGCCGTGCTTCAGGAGCGCCTCGCGCAGCAGCTCGCGGCGGGCCGCGTAGCGGGCGCGCTGCTCGCGCACGTGGCCCTCGTCGCCGAGCGCCGCGACGACGGCCGCCTGCGTCGGGGCGGAGGTCATCATGCCGCCGTGCTTGCGGATCTGGAGCAGCGGGTCGAGGACCGCGGCGTCACCGGCCAGGAACGCCGCCCGGTACCCGGCCAGGTTCGAGCGCTTGGACAGCGAGTGGACGGTGACGAGGCCGCCGTACGAGCCGCCGTTGACTGCCGGGTCCAGGATCGAGACCGGGTCCGCCTCCCAGCCCAGCTCGATGTAGCACTCGTCGGAGAAGATCAGGATGCCGTGCTCGCGGGCCCAGGCCACGATCCGGGTCAGCTCGTCCTTGGAGAGCACCCGGCCCGTCGGGTTCGACGGGGAGTTGAGCCACAGGAGCCTGATGCCCTCGGGGTCCAGCTCGGTCGGGTCGTCGTAGGCCACGTACTCCGCGCGGGCGAGGCGGGCGCCCACCTCGTACGTCGGGTAGGCCAGGCGCGGGTAGGCGACCTTGTCGCCGGGGCCGAGACCGAGCTGCGTCGGGAGCCAGGCCACCAGTTCCTTGGAGCCGACGACCGGCAGCACGTTGTGGTGCGTGAGGCCGCGGGCGCCGAGGCGCCGCTCGCACCAGGAGACCAGGGCGTCGCGCAGCTCGGGGGTGCCCCAGACCGTGGGGTAGCCGGGCGAGTCCGCGGCGTCGATCAGGGCCTTCTGGACCAGCTCGGGCACCGGGTCGACGGGCGTGCCGACGGACAGGTCGACGATGCCGCCCGGGTGCGCCGCGGCCGTCTTCTTGTACGGCTCCAGCTTGTCCCAGGGGAAGGTCGGAATGCGGTCGATGGGGGCCGGGACTGCGGACACCTGTCAGCTCACTTCTCTCGGGCTTCTCTCGGGCTTGGTGGACAAATGCCGCGGTCCCGTACGGCAGTGGAAGCCGTACGGGACCGGGGCAGCGCCTGTGCGTACCGCTGATCCAGGGTTACTGGTTCTGCGGCGGCAGGGCGGCGATGAAGGGGTGGTCCTTCTCGATCAGGCCCATCTTCGAGGCACCACCGGGCGAACCGAGCTCGTCGAAGAACTCGACGTTCGCCTTGTAGTAGTCCTTCCACTCCTCCGGAGTGTCGTCCTCGTAGAAGATGGCCTCGACCGGACAGACCGGCTCACAGGCACCACAGTCGACGCATTCGTCCGGGTGGATGTACAAGGACCGGGAGCCCTCGTAGATGCAGTCGACCGGGCACTCCTCGATGCACGCCTTGTCCTTGACGTCGACACAAGGCTGCGCGATGACGTAGGTCACGCTGTCGTTCCTCCTCGATAGGGCGCTGGCGGGCCTCCGCAGGCTCCGCCGCCTGGCGCGCGGGAGCGCGGCGTCGTCGATGCCCGCCACCTAGTATCTCCGTTCCCGGCCATGATCCGAACAGGAGGGGTGGGCCTAGCTGTGGAATTCACTGCTGGCGGACGGCTCGAAGTCCGCATCTCGGGCGATGACGTGGGAAAACGCGTGTCTGTGCGACGGGTGAGCGAGGACGGGCCCGCGGGTCGGAAATTCACCGACACCGTCGGTGTTCTCACATCGTGGAACAGCGGTGTGCTGCTCATCACACGAAGAGGCGGCGAACGGGTCACGATCGAGGAGTCCTCGCTGGTCGCCGGGAAGGTGGTGCCCGCCGAGCCGGCCCGGCGCCGGGGCCCCGCCGCGACCTTCGCCGAGCTGTCGCACATCTGCGCGCGGGCCTGGCAGCCGCTGGAGAGCGAACACTTGGGCGAATGGCGGCTGCGGGCCGCCGAGGGCTACACCAAACGGGCCAACTCCGTGCTGCCCGTGGGCGACCCGGGCGTTCCGCTCGACGAGGCGCTGGGCCACGTCCATCAGTGGTACGCGGCCCGTGGCCTGCCCGTGTACGCGCAGGCGGCGACCGGCGCTGCGGGGACGCAGGAACTGCTCTGCGCCGAACTGACCGCCCGCGGCTGGACGGACGAGTCCCCGACGGAGGTGCGGATCGCCGCGCTCGCACCCGTCGGGGACCAGCCGGACCCCGGGCCCGAGGTGGTGCTGGAGCGCCGGCCGTCGCCCGAGTGGCTCGCGCGCTACCAGCGCAAGGGAGCGAGCGAGGTCGCCCTGAAGGTGCTGGGCGCCGGCCCTTCGGTGTGGTTCGCGACCGTGCCGGGCGAGGGCGAGGTGCCCGCCGCGATCGGGCGGTGCGTCGTCGACGGGCGGTGGGCCGGGTTCGGCGCCGTGGAGGTCGACCCTGCGCAGCGGCGCCGCGGCCTCGCGACGAAGGTCATGACGGCGCTCGCGCGACGGGCCCTGGACGAGGGCGCGTCGGCGGCCTGGCTCCAGGTGGAGGCGGACAACGAGGGGGCGCGCGCCCTGTACGACCGCATGGGTTTCGCCACGCATCACACCTACCACTACTACCGTGCACCGGAGCAGCAGGACGGCATCGGCGGTTCTGTCCAGCGCCGCGCCCGCTAATCGATCGGCCTGAAAGGGCACGAGGCACGTATGTCCCCGCACTTGTCCCCCCGTTCCACCGAACTGCGGCGCCGGTTCGCCGAGGAGGCCAGGGCCGAGCGGCCCGACCTCGCCCAGTTGTGTCTGCTGCTCGCCGCGGAGGCGGACGGCTCGCTCGACGAGGCGGGCATGGACGCCGTGGAGATCGAGCTGGACGAGCTGGCCGGGCGGCTGCCGTTCCGGCCGGGCGGGCCGCGCGCCTGGGCGACGGCGCTGGCCGAACTGCTCGGCGCGCAGCTCGGGTTCCACGGCTTGCCGGGCGACTACCAGCGCCTTGAGTCGTCGCTGCTGCACGAGGTCGTACGGCGGCGGCGCGGGCTGCCGATCCTGCTGTCCGTGGTGTGGATGGAAGTGGCGCGGCGGGCCGGGGCGCCGGTGTACGGGGTGGCGCTGCCGGGGCACTTCGTCGTCGGGTTCGGGCCTCCGGAGCAGCAGGTGCTGGCCGATCCGTTCGACGGGGGGCGGGTGCTCAGCGGCTCCGACGCGGAGTTGCTGGTGGCCGGGGCGACGGGGGCGCCGCTGGACGCCTCGATGCTGCGGGCCGCCGATCCGCTGGAGGTCGTGCTGCGGATCCTGAACAACGTGCGGGCGTGGGCGGCGACGCGGCCCGAGCGGTCGGATGTGTCGCTCTGGGCCGTGGAGTTTTCGTTGCTGCTGCCGTCGCATCCGGCGCGGTTGCGTTATGAGCGGGCTCAGTTGCTGGTGCAGCGCGGGGAGTTCGTGGTGGGGGCCGCCGAGATGGAGGCTTACGCCGAGGTGGTGGGAGCTGTGGATGCCGGGGCTGCCGAGCGGGTGTTGGGGCAGGCCAGGGCTGCTCGGGCGCTGCTCAATTGATGTCGGATACCCGTCTGCCCGGTGCTGTTCGTCGCCGGGTGCCGGTTGTGGTGGGTTGCTCGCGCAGTTCCCCGCGCCCCTTACGGGGCGCTCCGCAGGCGGGGCCGTTTCACAGCCAGCCCTTCTCCTCTGCCGCCCTTACCGCCTCCGCCTTGTTGCGGACCGCCAGTTTTTGGATGGCCACCGACAGGTAGTTGCGGACCGTGCCCTGGGAGAGGTTCAGGGAGCGGGCCAGTTCGGCGTTGGTGCGGCCGTCCGCCGCCGCGCGGAGCACCTCGCGTTCGCGGTCCGTCAGGGGGTTCGCGCCCTCGGCCAGGGCCGCAGCGGCGAGCGTGGGGTCGATGACGCGTTCACCGGCGAGGACCTTGCGGACGGCGTCCGCGAGCCGGGCGGCGGGGGCGTCCTTGACCAGGAACGCGTGCGCGCCCGCCTCCATGGCGCTGCGCAGATAGCCGGGGCGGCCGAACGTGGTCAGGACGACCACCTTCACCCCGGGCAGCTCGCGCGCGAGCAGGGCGGCGGCCTCGATGCCCGTACAGCCCGGCATCTCGATGTCGAGCAGCGCCACGTCCACCGCGTGGGCGCGGGCCGCCGCGAGCACCTCGTCGCCGCGCGCCACCTGGGCGACGACGTCGATGTCGGGCTCCAGGCCGAGCAGCGCCGCGAGGGCCTCGCGGACCATCGACTGGTCCTCGGCGAGCAGCACCTTGATCCGGGTGGTCATGCCGCGGATCCTACGGAGCCCGCCGGGACCCGGGCGACCAGGCGGAACCCGCGCCCGGCTGCCGCACCGGTGTCCAGGGAGCCGCCGACCGCGGCGAGGCGTTCGGCGAGGCCGGTCAGGCCGTTCCCGGCGGGCCTGCCCGCGGGGCCCGTGCCGTCGTCCTCGACGGTCAGTTCGACGACGGGGCCGTCCAGGGTCTCGCGGCGGGTGACGTCGACGGCGCAGCGGCGCGCGCCACTGTGCCGTACGACGTTGGTGACGGCCTCGCGCAGTGTCCAGGCGAGCGCCGCCTCCCGGGCCTCGGTCAGGTCCGGGGCCTCGGCCGGCACCGTCACCTCGATGCCGGCCGCCGTCAGGGCGACCTGGGCGCCGGCGAGTTCGGCGGTCAGGCGGGGCCGCCGGTAGCCCGTGACGGCCTCGCGGACGTCGACCATGGCCTGGCGGCTGACCTTCTCGATGTCGGCGACCTGGTCGGCCGCCTTGTCGGGGTGGTCGGGGAGCATCCGGCCCGCGAGTTCGCTCTTCAGCGTGATCAGGGAGAGCGAGTGCCCGAGGAGGTCGTGCAGATCGCGGGCGAGCCGCAACCGCTCCTCGTTGGCGGCGAGCTGGGCGACCTGGGCCCGAGCCTCCCGCAACTCGCGTGTGGTGCGCACCAGTTCCCGTACGCCGATCATGGAGAAGCCGCCGAGCAGGGCCGGGACCACGAGCCAGTACTGCGGTTCGGTGCCGTGCAGCAGGCCGACGCCGACCATGACGGCCGTCGACGCGACGATCGCAAGCCGGGACCTGCGCAGCGGCAGGACCGCGCCGAAGGCCACGGACACGTAGACGAACAGGACGAGCCACTCGGACCCGAGGGTGAGCGAGAGGACGACCGCGAAGACGGGCAGCGCGATCAGGCAGGCGTAGGCCGCGGACCGGCCGAGCGGGCGGCCCGTCTGCCGCATCACGAGGCCGATGTACGCGACCACGAACACCGTCAGGCCCAGGCTCCCGAGAGCGGTGGCCACCGCACTGTGGTGGCCCTGGGCGAGATCCGCGACCGGGCTGCCGAGGAAGGCCAGCCACATGGCGATCCACAGGAGCTTCACGAAGAACTCCCGGCGGTTCTCCGGCGGCTGACCGACCCTCGGGACCCGGCCCGTGGCCTCCGGCTCGATACTCACGCCTTCAACGTGTCCTTCCGGTACAGGTACGCCGCGCCGCCCGCGAAGAGCAGGAAGTAGACGACGATCAGCGTGACGTCCTTGGCGTGCGGGGCGTTGCCCAGCTCGATGGCCTGGCCGAGGGCGGCGTAGGCGTGCGTGGGAAGCCACTTGGCGATGTCCTGGAGCCACTGCGGGAAGGTCGTGGTGGGCATCCACAGGCCGCCGAGGATCGACAGGCCGAAGTAGGTGATCATCGTGATCGGGCGGACGGCGTCACCGCTCGCGATGTAGCCGATGGCCACCCCGAGCGCGGCGAAGCAGAGGCTGCCCGCCCAGATCGCGCCGGTCAGCGCGAGCCACTGCCAGGCGTCGAACCGTACGTCCTTGAAGACCGCGGCCACGACGAAGACGATCACGATGGACGGGAGCGAGACGACGGCGGCGCTCGCGGTCTTGGCGAGCACATAGCCGCGGCCCGGCAGCGTCGTGAGCCTCAACTGCCGTACCCAGCCGCTCTCGCGCTCCTTGGCGATGCGCTCGCTGTTGCCCATCAGGACCGCGGTGAGCGCGCCGAAGGACGCCATGGAGACCATCATGAACGCGGGCAGGGCCAGCCCCGTGCCGTCGACGATGTCCTTGCCGTCGGACTGGCCCGCGATGAGCAGGAACAGCACCGAGGGGTAGATGACGGAGAAGAAGAGGAACTTCCTGTTGCGCAGGGCGCGCACGAGCTCCAGTTTGATCAGACTGTTCATCGCGACTTGGCCTCCTCGGCCTCGGTGATGGCGACGAAGGCCTGTTCGAGGCCGAGGCCGGCGACTTCGAGATTGCGGGGGTAGACGCCGAGCCCGTACAGCGCGTGCACGGTCGCGTCGGCGTCGGTGGACTGGATGCGGACCGTCTGGCCGGACACGTCGACGGCGGTCAGGAACGGCAGGGCGCGCATGGCTGTCTCGTCGATCGTGCCGTCCAGGTCGAAGGAGACCTTGCGGGCGCCCGCCTTCGCCTTGATCTCGGCGGCGGTGCCGTCGGCGAGCAGCCGCCCGCGGTGCAGCACGAGGACGCGGTCGGCGATCGCGTCCGCCTCCTCCAGGTAGTGCGTGGCGAAGAGGACGGTGCGGCCCTGGTCGGCCTGTTCGCGCATGGTCGCCCAGAACGCCTGGCGGGCCGACACGTCCATGCCGGTCGTCGGTTCGTCGAGGACGATCAGATCGCTGTCGCCCGCGGTGGCGAGGGCGAAGCGGACGCGCTGCTCCTGGCCGCCCGAGAGCTTGTTGACCCTGCGGTCGGCGATCTGGGCGATGCCGGCCCGGCTCAGGACGTCGTCGGTCTTGTGCGGCTTGGGGTGCAGGGCCACCGCGAGCTGCACCAGCTCGCGCACGGTCACCTCGTCCATCAGGCCGCCGCTCTGCAGCATGGCGCCGACCCGGCCGCGCACGATCGCGTCGCGCGGGGCGAGACCGAAGACCCGCACGTCGCCGGTGTCGGCGGGACGCAGGCCGAGGAGCAGGTCGAGGGTGGTGGACTTGCCCGCGCCGTTCGGGCCGAGCAGGGCGACGGTCTCGCCGGGGTGCAGCTCGAGGCTGAGCCCGTCGACGGCCTTCACCGTGCCGTACGTCTTCGTCACCCCGGTGAAGGTGACCGCTGCGTCTGTGTTCATGACGCCATCGTCGCCGCTCGGCGGCCCGGTACGGCAGTGCTTCCTGTCGCGCGTCCCGCATTACATCTGTCATGCGGGACGCGTGAGGAGGACTGCTAGCCGGCGTTCGTGGGGATGTCCACGGTGCGCTCGGCCTTGGTCTTGCCCAGGAGCGCCTTGCCCATGGCCTGCGCGACGTCCGTCGGCTGGACCGGCGTCTTCTTGCCGGTGCCGCGGGTGATGAGGACGCCGTCGAAGGTGTTGCCGTAGAGCTTCTTGAGCGCCGGCAGGTTGTACGTCTCGACGAGCTTGCCGTCGACCGCCTTCATGCCGAGCACCTTCGGCAGCGAGATCGCGGGGCCGAAGTCGATCTGCTTGCCGCCCGCCGTGATCGTGACGTTGGCCGACATCGCCGGCTCGGCGAACTGCTTCATCTTCCGGTCGACCTCGGCGTTCTGCACCGTCGGCTGCTGCGTCGAGGTCGCCACCTGTACCGGCGCGTCCTTGCCGGTCTCGACGTGGGCGCGGTACGCCTCGGTGACCGCGCCGGCCGACTGGTCGACGTCGATGCCCTTGCCGGTCTTGCCGTAGACCGCGACGGCCTTGCCGGGGACGAACTTGATCGTGCCGTCGCCGGAGGCGGCGGCGCCGCCCGCCGCGTCCTGGAGGGCCGCGTGCAGCTTCTCCTCGTCGACGGGCATGACCGGCTGCACGACCCGCTGGTTGCCGAAGAGCGAGCCGATCACCGAGACCGGGTTGTAGTCGCTGCCCGCGGCGGCCGAGACGGTGGCCGCGCTGTCCAGCGAGAGGCCCGACTGGTCCGGCTTCAGCTCGACGGTCTTGCCGTCGACCTCCAGCTTCAGGGGGTCGCCGGTGCGCTTGCCGAGCGTGCTCTCCAGCTTGGCGGCCGCCTCGTCGCGGGTGCCGCCGCCGATGTCGACGCCGAGGACGGTGGTGCCCTTGGGGACGTCGGAGTGGTTCATCAGCAGGCCCGCGCCGTACGCGACACCGGCCACGCCGACGACGCCCGCGCCGAGCAGGACCAGCTTGCTGCGGCCCTTCTTCTTTTTCTTCGCGGCCGGGGCCGGGGCGCTCTGCACCGGGTCCGGCAGCTTCGGCGGGGTGTGCGTCACCGGCCCGCCGCCCGGGCCCTGCGGCGCGAACGGGGAGCCGGGGCCCGCGCCCTGGCCGGGCTGCGGGACGACCGGGATGCCGCTGGTGAGCGTGTCGCCGGAGACGTTGCCACCGGCCCCGGGGGGCTCGGGGGCGGGAACCTGCGGCGTCAGGATCGCGGTGTCGTCGCTCATCCGGGGCGGCGTCGGGGCACCGGCGCCGGGACCGACCGGCGGGTTCGGCATGCCCGGCGGCGTCAGCATCGGGCCGTCACCGGTGACGGGACCGCCGGTGGGACCGGAGGGGCCGGCGGGGCCAGAGGGACCGCCGGTGGGACCAGAAGGACCGGCGGGGCCGCGGCGCGGGGCGCCGCCCGGCGCGTTCCCGTTCCCAGCGGCGTTCGGGTTCCCGTTCGGGTTCCCGTTCGGGTTCCCGTTCGCGTTCCCGGAGAAGTACGGCAGGTCGCCGCGGTCCTGGGCGCCCGGGCCCGGCCGGCCCGAGGGCCCGCCCGTGGCTCCTTGCGGGGCGCCGCCGCCGAGCGGACCGGCCGCGACCGCGCCGGACACGTCGAAGCCGCCGGAGGTGCCGGCGGACGTACCGCGCTGCGGGGTGCCCGCACCGGGGGCCGGAGCACCCGCACCGCCGGGGCGCTGCGGGGCAGCGGCCTTGCGCGGCGCGAACCAGTCGCTGGTCTTCTCCTCGGGCTCGGCGGGCCCGCCAGGCTGCGGGGCGTCGCCCGGGAAGCCTGCGGACGCGGCGGGCCGGGCGTCGGCGGCCGGCGCCTGGGGCGTCTGCGGGGCGGCGGGACCGCGGCCCGGCTCGGCACCCTGGACCCCGGCGGGACCCTCGGCACCAGCAGTGCCTCCGGCACCACCGGCACCACCGTCGACGTCGCTCATCGGCGTACGCATCACGACCGGCGGGATCGGCCGGGAGCCCGGGATGTTGATCCGGATCCGGGTCGTCAGGGTCGTCTCGGTCTTGGGGCCGTCCTGGTCGCCCGGCGGTGTCGGCTCGGTGTCCCCGGACTCCGCGCCCTGCGCGGACGTGCCGTACGGGGGCGTCCCGGAGGGGTAGGCGGCTGCGCCGCGCCCCTGGGGCCCGGAGGACGAACTGTCAGTTTCACGACTCAAGGCAGGTTCTCCCGGTTGGCTCCGCCGCCCGTCTCGACCTCGCGCGGGCTGTTCGGCGGCGCGCACCACCATACTGGCCGCCGCGGGAAGTCATCGTGTGACGGTTGGTGAATCCCCTGTGGGGCCGGTGGCGATATCCGTCAGGACGTCCGTCGGGTGTCCGTCGGCCGTCCGTCGAAAAGTCACTTCACTTCCCAAGTCGGGCGCCGGACGCGGGTGGTTGCCCCGGCAGTCCGATGGTGGCGCAGATCACAGCCACCGCCATCCCTCCGAGGAGGAAGAGGTAGGAGCCCAGTCCCGCGCCGAAGACGAAGTCACCCTCGGGACGGCTCGTGGTGAGCAGCATGACGGCGACGAGCCAGCCCGCCGCGGGCGCGACGGCCCCGGCTCTGCCGCCGGTGAGCCGGGCCCCGCCGTGGAAGGCGCCGGCCGCACCGAGCAGCGCGAGCAGCAACCCGCCCGGGAACCAGCCGCCTTGGGCCAGCGCGCCCGCGCCGCCGACCAGCGCGCCGAGCACGAAGAGGCACAGGAGCACGGCGGCCCGGCCGAGGCCGAGGTCGATCGGCTGGGCGAGGGCGCTGCCGCCCTGCGCCCGGCCCTGCACCCCGCTCTGTGTCCGGGCCTGGGCCTTGTCCTTGCTCGTCATCGTCGCGCTCCCTCGGAGGTCTCGGGGCTCCCGGCGCCCTCGAACAGGTCCTTCTCGTGGGCCGATCCGGGCTCGCCCCGCACCAACTCGTAGTACTCGACGTCGAACAGCGGCTGCGCGAGCCCGTTGGACAGCGCGAACACCGCGTCCCCGGCCGCGACCTCCACCTGGGTGGCGTGGGCGCGCATCGCCGCGGCCTTGCGGTCGAGGTACGGGCGTCCGTCGATCTCGGCGGTGATCCGCTCGTCGTCGACGACGCCCGGTACGTCACCGACGACCGCGACGGCGGCGAACGGCGCGGGGTCGAGGCGCCGGAACTTCTCTTCGACGACCGTGCGGGGCACCCGGTTCCAGTAGATCTTGGCGATCGTGTGGGGCTCTCCGAGGTCGCGCCGGAAGGCGGGCTCGGCGGCGAGGTCGGCGGCGCGCATGGCGACGCGGTGCGCCTGGATGTGGTCGGGGTGGCCATAGCCGCCGTCGGGGTCGTACGTGACGAGGACCTGGGGGCGGACCTCGCGGACGACGGCGACGAGCTGGGCGGCGGCCTCGTCGAGGTCGGCGGACCAGAAGGACCCCGGCCGCGCGTTCTGCTCGGCGCCCATCATTCCGGAGTCGTGGAAGCGGCCCGGGCCGCCGAGGAAGCGGTGGTCGGTGACGCCCAGTTCCTTCATGGCGGCGGCCAACTCACCGATACGGTGCGGTCCGAGAAGGTTCTCCCGGTCCGGGGCGAGATGGGCTAGTTCGTCCGGAATGACCTCGCCCTCTTCGCCGAGGGTGCAGGTCACGAGCGTGACGTGCGCGCCGTCGGCGGCGTACCTGGCCATCGTGGCGCCGTTGTTGATCGACTCGTCGTCGGGGTGCGCGTGCACGAGGAGCAGACGCCGGGCGGGCAGTTCGGTCATGCCCCCAGCCTAAAACCCCCGGGCGGCGCGCCCGGAACGTGACGCCGCTAGAACTTGATGCCGCCGACCATGTCCGCCACGTTCGTGGTCAGCTCCTTGATCGTGGGTGCAACCGACGAGCTCGCCAGGTAGAAGCCGAGGAGCACACAGACGATCGCGTGACCGGCCTTCAGCCCAGACTTCTTGATCAGGATGAAGACGATGATCGCGAACAGCACCACGGCCGAGATCGAGAGTGCCACAGCGGTCCTCCTCCAAAGTGATCCGGTCGCCGACGGACTTCCGAGAGTTGTCTACCCACGGAACGCTACGAATCATAACTATCCGTCGTTACGCATGAGTCGCTGCCAGGGGGCACCGGGAGCACAAGGGGGCGCATGGTCCACTCGCGCCCTACGCTTCGGGGATGACCACCGAGAACGAGACGCTCACCGCCGAGTCGTCCACTCCTCCCTCCTTTCCTCGTCAGCACGCGCGCACGCAGCGCTTCACGCTGGGCGCACCACGCGCGTTCACGGTGGCGCCCGACGGGGAGCGCGTCGTCTTCCTGCGCTCCCCTTCCGGTACCGACCGGGCGAACGCGCTGTGGGTGCTGGACGTGGCGAGCGGTCGGGAGCGGCCGGCGGCGGAGCCCGCGGCCCTGCTCGGCGGGGCCTCGGAGAGGCTGTCGGCAGCGGAGCGGGCCCGGCGCGAGCGCAGCCGCGAGGGCGGCGCCGGCATCGTCGGGTACGCGACGGACGCGGCGGTGGAGCTGGCGGCGTTCGCCCTGTCCGGCCGTCTCTTCGCCGCCGAGCTGCGGGCCGGCACCGCCCGTGAACTGCCCGTGCCGGGCCCGGTGATCGACCCCCGCCCCTCCCCCGACGGCCGGCACATCGCCTACGTCACCAAGGGCGCCCTGCGCGTCGTCGGCGCGGAGGGCGAGGACGACCGGGCGCTCGCGGCCCCGGAGTCGGACACGGTCACGTACGGGCTCGCGGAGTTCATCGCGGCCGAGGAGATGTCCCGCTACCGGGGCCACTGGTGGTCCCCCGACTCGGACCGGCTCCTGGTGGCCCGCGCCGACGACGCGGCCGTGCACCGCTGGTGGATCGCCGACCCGGCGCACCCCGACCGCGAACCGGCCCGCGTCGCCTATCCGTCGGCCGGCACCCCCAACGCCGAGGTGCGGCTCTTCTCGTACGCGCTCGACGGCACCCGCACCGAGATCAACTGGGACCGGAGCGCCTACCCGTACCTGGCCCGCGTCCACTGGTCGGCGAACGGCGCGCCGCTGCTCCTGGTGCAGGCCCGCGACCAGCTCAGCGCGCTGTACCTCGCGGTGGACGTCGAGGACGGCTCGACCCGGATGGTGCACGCCGACGAGGACGACCAGTGGCTGGAGCTGCTGCCGGGCGTGCCGTGCTGGTCGCCGAGCGGTCAGCTGGTGCGGATCGCCGACGAGGGCGGCGCACGGGTCCTGGCCGTGGGCGAACGCCCGCTGACCGGGCCGCAGTTGCACGTCCGCGCGGTCCTGGACGTCGGCGACAGCGACGTGCTGGTCTCGGCGTCGGCGGGCGCGGACGCGGAGGCGCCGGAGACCGGCGAGGTGCACGTCTACCGGGTCAACGAGCTGGGCGTGCAGCGGGTGAGCGGCGAGAGCGGCGTCCACTCGGCGGTCCGCTCGGGCGACGTCACCGTCCTCGTCTCGGCAACCCTCGGTTCCCCCGGCGCACAGGTGCGCGTGGAGCGCGCCGGGAAGCACGCCGCCGACATCGCCTCCCACGCGCAAGCCCCGGTCCTCACCCCGCGGGTGACCCTGACCGAGGCGGACGGCATCCCGTGCGCCGTCCTGCTCCCCTCCTCGTACGCGGACGGGGACGGGCCGCTGCCGGTCCTGATGGACCCGTACGGCGGCCCGCACGGGCAGCGCGTCCTGGCGGCCCACAACCCGTATCTGACCTCCCAGTGGTTCGCCGACCAGGGCTTCGCCGTGATCGTCGCGGACGGCCGGGGCACGCCGGGGGTCTCGCCGGGCCGGGAGAAGGCGGTGCGCGGCGACTTCACGCTGACGCTCGACGATCAGGTGACGGCGCTGCACGCGCTGGCCGAGCGGTTCCCGCTGGATCTGTCCAGGGTGGCGATGCGCGGCTGGAGCTACGGCGGCTATCTGTCGGCGCTGGCCGTGCTGCGCCGCCCCGACGTCTTCCACGCGGGGATCGCGGGGGCACCGGTGACGGACTGGCGGCTGTACGACACCCACTACACGGAGCGCTACCTCGGTGATCCGGCGACGAGCCCGGACACGTACGCGAAGAGTTCCCTGGTGACGGACGACGGGCTGGCCGAGGCGGCCGAAGGGCACCGGCCGATGCTGATCGTGCACGGGCTCGCGGACGACAACGTGGTGGTGGCGCACGCGCTGCGGCTCAGCTCCGCGCTGCTCGCCGCCGGGCGGCCGCACGAGGTGCTGCCGCTGTCGGGCGTCACGCACATGACGCCGCAGGAGCAGGTCGCCGAGAACCTTCTGCTGCTCCAGGTCGACTTCCTGAAGCGGTCGCTGAAGCTCGCGTAGGGCCTGTCTCCCAGATCCCTCCGTCCGCCCGAAGGGCGGGCCCTGCGGCGTCTGGTGCGTGCTCTCGGTGCGCCGGGCGCACGGCCTCGTACTGGACGTACTTGGCCTTGTGCCCGGTGCGGCGAGAGCGCGTGCCAGGCGTCGCGGGGCAGGAGGGATCTGGGAGACAGTCCCTGGACGGCAACCGGGGCCGGAAGCGACATGGCGCGCTCCGACCCCGGTTTACGGCACCCGCACGGCCGTACGTGGAACACCATGCTCCGTCCGTATATCGGGACCGGGTCCGTCAAGTTGCCTGTGTGTAAAGGCGGGAAGGGTCCCCCGCGCCTACGGCACGACCTGCTTCTCCTCCGCGAAGTGGCAGGCCGACGGGTGCTTCGCCGGGGTGTCGACGGTGCTGAACGCCTCCGGCACCGCGAGCACCGGCTCCTCCACCGCGCACCGTTCCTGCGCCTTCCAGCAGCGGGTGCGGAAGCGGCAGCCCGACGGCGGGTTGGCCGGTGAGGGGACGTCGCCCGAGAGCAGGATCCGCTCCCGGTGCTCGCGCGCCCGCGGGTCGGGAACGGGGACCGCGGAGAGCAGCGCCTGGGTGTAGGGGTGCGTCGGGTGGTCGTAGATCTGGGTGTCGGAGCCGATCTCCACGACGCGGCCCAGGTACATGACGCCGACCCGGTCGGAGATGTGCCGCACGATGGACAGGTCGTGGGCGATGAAGACGTAGGACAGGTTGAACTCGTTCTGGAGGCGGTCGAGCAGGTTGATCACCTGGGCCTGCACGGACACGTCGAGCGCGGAGACCGGCTCGTCGGCCACGATGATCTCGGGCCGCAGCGCGAGACCGCGCGCGATGCCGATGCGCTGGCGCTGGCCGCCGGAGAACTGGTGCGGGTAGCGGTTGATGTACTCCGGGTTGAGTCCGACGACGTCGAGCAGGTCCTGGACCTTGCGGCGCCGATCGCCCTTGGGGGCGACCTCGGGATGGATCTCGTACGGCTCCCCGATGATGTCGCC
>NZ_JBHVIX010000044.1:31708-32215 GCF_042799415.1 Streptomyces sp. NPDC057694 | reverse complement strand
GGCTTTCCTCCGGGCGCTTCCCTTCGGTATTTCGTGTTTCCGACTCTATCAGACCGTTTCACCGGCCGATTTCCTCGGGGTCTTGCTTCGCTTTCTGGCTTTTCGGCTTTCCGGCGAGTCCGACTCTATCAGATCCTTTCGGGCCTGATTCCCAGTCAGCGGGGTTTGTCTTCCGGGCTGTTGGGCCGTTCCGACGTCCCAGACTTTAGCGGATTCCCTCTTCGATGACTAATCGAGGTGGAATTTGAATTCGGGCACGCCGAAATCAATCCCGTAGGGAGATCGTGCTGGTGGTGGGTGCCGCGTGAGCGGCGGAGGTGCTGTCCCACGGCCGTGGTGGCCGGGACAACTCGCAGGACTCTACGCCACGTGCGCCGGTAGTACAAAAGCGGGGGCCGTGCGAGCGATCGCACGGGCCCCACCGCAAGTCCGAGCGGTGTTTCGAGCAGTTTTCCGGCTCCGACAGGCTCCTTTTCTCCGTCCTCGTGCGGTGTGGGGAAGTTCAAG
>NZ_JBHVIX010000044.1:0-31698 GCF_042799415.1 Streptomyces sp. NPDC057694 | reverse complement strand
GGAGGGGGGGGGGGGGGCCTTGTTCCCCAACGGTGGGGGGGAAAGAAAACAACATACTCCCCCCCCCCAGCCCCAAAAAAAAAAAAACCCCCCCCCCCCCCCCCCCCCCCCCCCCCCCCCCCCGCCGCAGGTCAGAGCGGTGTTCAGAGCAGTTTTCAGGCTCCGACGGGCTCCTTCTCGCCGTCCTCGCGCGGTGCGGGGACGTCCGAGCGGGCGTCGTCCGAACCCGAGTCGAGGAGCGTGCGCTCGTCGAAGGGGAGGTCGCCGGCGAGGACCCGCTTGACCCGGTCGCGGTCCACCTCTCCTGTCCAGCAGCCGATCAGCAACGTAGCCACCGCATTGCCTGCGAAGTTCGTCAGGGCGCGGGCCTCGCTCATGAAGCGGTCGATTCCGATGATGAGTCCGACCCCGTCGACCAATCCCGGCTTGTGCGACTGGAGACCGGAGGCGAGGACCGCGATCCCGGAGCCGGAGACGCCCGCCGCGCCCTTCGACGCGATCATCATGAAGAGGAGCAGGCCGATCTGCTGGCCGATGCTCATCGGCTGGTCCGTGGCGTCGGCGATGAAAAGGGACGCCATGGTCAGGTAGATCATGGTGCCGTCGAGGTTGAAGGAGTAGCCGGTCGGGACGGTGATGCCGACGACCGGGCGGGAGACCCCGAGGTGCTCCATCTTCGCGATCAGACGCGGCAGCGCCGACTCGGAGGACGAGGTCGAGAGGATGAGGAGGAACTCCCGGCCGAGGTACTTCAGCAGGGCGAAGATGTTGAAGCCCGTCGCCATGCGCAGGATCGCCGCCAGCACGATGCCGACGAACAGGGCGCAGGTGACGTAGAAGCCGATCATGATGGTGGCGAGTGCCTTGAGGGCGTCGACGCCCGTTTCGCCGATGACGGCGGCCATGGCGCCGAACGCGCCGATCGGGGCGGCCCACATGATCATGCCGAGGACGCGGAAGACGAGCTTCTGGATGTGCTCGATGCCGCGCAGCACCGGTTCGCCGGCCCGGCCCATCGCCTGGAGTGCGAAGCCCACGAGGAGGGCGACCAGGAGGGTCTGGAGGACTTCGCCCTCCGTGAAGGCGGAGACCAGGGTCGTCGGGATGATGCCCAGGACGAAGTCGACCGGGCCCTCGCTCGCGTCCTTGGCCGCCGCCTGGCCGACGCCCTTCGTGGCCTCGGTCAGGTGCATGCCGCTGCCGGGCTCGAGGATGTTGCCGACGATCAGGCCGATGGCGAGGGCGACCATCGACATCACGATGAAGTAGCCGAGGGCGAGACCGCCCACCTTGCCGATCTTGGCGGCCTTGCGGACCGAGCCGACGCCCAGCACGATCGTGCAGAAGATGATGGGCGAGATCATCATCTTGATCAGGTTCACGAAGCCCGTACCGATGGGCTTGAGCTCCGTGGCGAAGTCGGGCCAGATGAAGCCGACGGCGACGCCGAGGAGGACCGCCACGATGACGGCGATGTAGAGGTAGTGCGTGCGGTCCCGCTTCGCGGCGGGCTTCGCGGGTTGCGGGGCTTGGTCGGTGGTCGCGGTCCCGTTCTCGGCCACGGTTCCCTCCTGGCTGCTGACGACGGTGTCGGCGTACTGGGCTTCTCCCGGCCACGGCGGTGCGTGCGGCTCACGTCCTGCGGCTCGGATCCCGGTGACTATCTCCCAGGCCGTGAGCACCGTCACCCTTCCGTTCATTTAGTTCCCGCTTGAACCGACGGGCAGACTGACCGCATGCGCTCCTTGCGTCTTCCCCGCCCCCGCAGCCTGGCCGGCCAGCTCTTCGCGATGCAGGTCGTGCTGGTCGCGGCCGTGGTCGCCGGGTGCGCGCTGTTCACGTATCTCAGTGACAAGAGGCAGGCGGAGACGTCGGCGAGGCGGCAGGCGACGGCCGCGGCGACGGCGGTCGCCGACGCCGATTCGGTACGGGACGCGATCACCGGGGACGCGGATCCGACGGTGCGGCTGCAGCCGTACGCGCGTGACGTGCAGAAGCACACCGGCGTCGACTTCGTGACGATCATGAACACGGACGGGATCCGGTGGACGCACCCCACGACCCGGTACATCGGGCAGCGGTTCCTCGGGCACATCGGGCCGGCGCTGAAGGGCGAGACGTTCTCGGAGACGTACACCGGGACGCTCGGGCCCTCGGTGCGGGTGGTCACTCCGGTGTACGACCGTCAGAAGCGGGTCGTCGGGCTCGTCAGCGCGGGGATAACGATCGACGAGATCACGGCGCAGGCGCGCGGGCAGGTGCTCGCCGTGGCGGGGGTCGCGGGAGCCGCGCTGATCGTCGGCGGCATCGGCACGTACGTGGTCAACGCGCGGCTGCGGCGCCACACGCACGGGATGAACGCCGGTGAGCTGAGCCGGATGCACGCCTATCACCAGGCCGCGCTGCACGCCGTACGCGAAGGGCTGCTGATGCTCGACGGGCAGCGGCGGGTCGCGCTGATGAACGACGGGGCGCGGATGCTGCTCGGGGTGGGCGGCGACGAGGTCGTCGGGCGGTCCGTCGCCGAGCTCGGGCTGCCCGCGCCGCTGACCGGGGCGCTGCTCGCCACCGAGCCGCGGGTCGACGAGGTGCATCTGACGGCCGACCGGGTCGTGGTCGTCAATACGTCGCCGGTCACCAGCGGGGAGCGGCGCGGCACCGTCGTGACCCTGCGCGATCACACCGAACTCCAGGCAGTGATGGGCGAGTTGGACTCCGAGCGGGGGTTCACGCAGGCGCTGCGGTCGCAGGCGCACGAGGCGGCGAACCGGCTGCACACCGTGGTGTCGCTGATCGAGCTGGGGCGGGCCGACGAGGCCGTCGAGTTCGCGACCGCCGAGCTGGAGCTGGCGCAGGCGCTGACCGACCAGGTGGTGGGCGCGGTGAGCGAGCCGGTGCTCGCCGCGCTGCTGCTCGGCAAGGCGGCGCAGGCCAATGAGCGGGGTGTCGAGCTGGTCGTCTCCGGTGACACCCGGGTCGAGGAGGTCGAGGAGGGGCCGGGCGGGGCGCTCGGGCAGGTGCTGTCCGCGCGGGATCTCGTCACGGTGCTCGGCAATCTCATCGACAACGCCGTCGACGCGGCGCAGGGTTCGCCGCGCGCCCGGGTCACCGTCACCGCCCGTACGGAGGCGGACGGGCTGCTGCTGCGGGTGGCGGACTCGGGGCCGGGGGTCGATCCGGAGCATGCGGACGCGGTGTTCGAGCGCGGCTGGTCGACCAAGCCGGCCGGACCCGGGGGGCGGGGTCTGGGGCTCGCCCTCGTACGGCAGGCTGTGGCGCGCGGGCAGGGGACGCTCGCTCTGGACCGGGATCCGGGCGGGGGCGCCGCGTTCACCGTGCGGATGCCGCTGGCCGTCGGCCCGGGTGCCTACGGTGTGCCGGGGCCGCGCGGGTCCGGGGCCACGTCCGATGCGAAAGGCAGTACCTCATGAGTGACATCAGGGTCCTGGTCGTCGAGGACGATCCGGTGGCGGCCGACGCGCACACGATGTACGTCGACCGGGTGCCGGGGTTCACCACCGTGGCGCGGGCGCACACCGCTGCCGAGGCGCGGCGGGCTCTGGACCGGGTCCCGGTCGATCTGATCCTGCTCGATCTGCATCTGCCCGACGGGCACGGTCTTGCGCTGGCGCGGTCGTTGCGGGCCGCCGGGCATCAGACCGATGTGATCGCGGTGACGTCGGCGCGGGATCTGGCGGTGGTGCGGGAGGGGGTGTCGCTCGGGGTCGTGCAGTACGTGCTGAAGCCGTTCACCTTCGCGACGTTGCGGGACCGTCTTGTGCGGTATGCCGAGTACCGGACCAGTAGTGGGGAGGCGGCCGGGCAGGACGAGGTGGACCGGGCTCTGGCAAATCTGCGGTCGCCGGCGCCGGCCGCGCTGCCGAAGGGGTTGAGCGGGCCGACGCTGGAGCGGGTGACTCTTACTTTGCGGGAGGCCGCGCCTGAGGGGGTCACCGCGGCTTCGGCTGCCGAGGTTGTGGGGATTTCGCGCATTACCGCCCGGCGGTATCTGGAGCATCTGGTGGACTCGGGGCGGGCTGGGCGCAGTCCGCAGTACGGGCAGGTGGGGCGGCCTGAGCTGGTTTACACCTGGAAGTAGGGCTTCGTCGTCGGGTGCGGGCCGGTGGCCGCTTCTCGCGCAGTTCCCCGCGCCCCTGAAGCATGCGCTTCGCGCAGCTTCCCCCAGGGGCGCGGGGAACTGAGCCGCACCCGCAGACGATCTCCTACTTCACCCGGAATCGGGTCAGCGTGTCGTCGCCGGTCGGGGAGGCTCCCGACTTGTCCACGACATAGGCGGTGCCGTGGGCGATCTCGATGTGGTTGGGGTTGGCGCCGGTCGGGACTGTTTTGACCACGGTGCCCTTGCGCGGGTCGACCACGGTGGCCGTCGCGTCGGTGCGGTTGACGGCGACGACCTTCCCGGACCGGGTGTCGGTGGCGACCGACAGCGGACCGGCGCCGGTCGGCACGGACTTGGTGACGATGCCCTTGTCGAGGTCGATGACGTCGACGGTGCCGGCCGTGTTGTCGGCGGTGTATGCGGTGCGCCCGTTCGCGGAGAGGGACACCGAGATGGGGCCGTCGCCGGTCGGGATCAGCCGCGGGGTGGCGGACCTGCGGGTGACCTCGATGAGCTGGTCGTTGGTGAGGTCGGCGGCGTAGACGGTGCCGGTGCGCTCGTTCACGGCGAGGCCCGTCGGACCGGCGCCGTCCACGGTGACGCGCTTCTTCTCGTTGTATGTACGGCTGTCGAAGGCGACGAGGCTGCCGTCGCCGAAGCCGGAGGCCCACACCGTGTCGTGCCGCTCGTCGACGACGATCTCGCGGGCGTGCGTGACGTTCGGGAGCGTGGCGAGGTGGCGGCCGTCGCGCTGGCTGTAGACGGCGACGCTGTTGTCGCGGGTGTTGGTGACCCAGACGGTGTTGTGCTCGTCGTCGACGGCGATGCCGTAGACCGCTTCGACGGCGCCGGTCGCGGTGTCGGTGACGGGCGGCGTGTACGTCGCCTCGACGGCGAGGGTGTCCGGGTTCAGCCGGGTCAGCGCCGAGGTCGTCACCGGTGGGCGGCCCACGGCCGACGTGGTCCACAGGGCGTGGTTCCGCTCGGAGTACGCCGACTGGTAGAGGCCTTTGGTGACGGGGGCGGAGGTGGCGGCGGCACCGCTGCCGGCGTGCGCGGCGGGGGCCAGCGCGCCGCCCGCGACGAGGGCCACCACGAGGGCGGCGGAGCGACGGATCCTGGGGGTGATTCGAGGCATGCTGCGTCAATCTCCTTTACAGGTGGGCATGTTGTGGCGCCACCGCAAGAGTAGCTTAGGTTAGCCTTACCTAAGTAATTGACACTCTCTCAGAGTCTTCCCACGGCCCTCTGCACACCCATTGACCCTGCTCCGGACCGGACCGTACGTTCACGGGCAGCCACGCGCGGCAACGCAGCCCGCGACGGTCCGTAGGAGGTCGTGCCCGTGCGCCCCACCGCCCCGCTCCTCACCGCCACCGTCCTGCTCCTGGCCGCCGGAACCCTCACCGCGTGCGGGGGTGGATCCGGCGGCGACTCGAACACCGTGAAGGTCTCGTACAAGCAGTCCACGGACAACATGAGCAAGGTCCCGGACACCTACCTGACCGCGATGAAGAAGCAGTTCGAGAAGGCCAACCCGGGCAAGAAGGTCGAGCTCGTCCCGATCAAGGCACCGGACGCCGAGTACTACACGAAGCTCCAGCAGATGCTCCGCTCCCCCAGGACGGCGCCCGACCTCGTCTACGAGGACACCTTCCTCGTCAACTCCGACATCACCAGCGGGTACTTGAGGCCCCTGGACAGCTACCTCGACAAGTGGTCGGACTGGGACCAGTTCATCGACACGGCCAAGACCGCCGCGAAGGGCCAGGACGGCAAGACGTACGGCGTTCCCGACGGCACCGACACCCGCGGCCTCTGGTACGACAAGGCCGTCCTGAAGAAGGCGGGCATCGCGACCCCCTGGCAGCCGAAGAACTGGAACGAGGTCCTCGACGCCGCCCGCACCATCAAGAAGAAGGTCCCCGGCGTCACCCCGCTGAACCTGTACACCGGCAAGGCGGGCGGCGAGCAGTCGACGATGCAGGGCTTCGAGATGCTGCTGTACGGCACGGGCGACGGCGGCTCCGACCCGCTCTACGACAAGTCCTCGCAGAAGTGGATCGCCGGGTCGAAGGCCTTCAAGGACAGCCTGTCGTTCGTCGAGACGGTCTACAAGGAGAAGCTCGGGCCCGACGTCTCCGACGCGCTCGACCCGAACATCGGCACCACCGTCCGCGGGGAACTCCTGCCCAAGGGCAAGGTCGGCATCGACCTCGACGGCTCCTGGCTCCCGCAGGACTGGATCAAGGGCGCCGGCCACGCATGGCCGGAGTGGTCGCAGAAGCTGGGCCTCGCGTACATGCCGACCCAGAACGGCCAGGCGCCCGGCAAGGTCTCCATGTCCGGCGGCTGGACCTGGGCCGTCCCCACCAAGGCGGCCAACCCCGACCTCGCCTTCGACTTCATCAAGACGATGCAGACCAAGGACAACGCCCGGCGCTGGTACATCGCCAACTCCGGCATCGCGGTCCGCAAGGACGTGGCCGCCGACCCCGCGTACGTGAAGGCGCAGCCCGGCATCAAGTTCTTCACCGACCTGGTGGCTTCGACCCACTACCGGCCCGCCTATCCCGCGTACCCCAAGGTGTCGACGTCGATCCAGGAGGCCATGGAGTCGGTGACGACCGGCGACGCCTCGGTGGACAAGGCGGCATCCACGTACGACGACCAACTGAAGACGGCAGCGGACGGCAAAGTTGTCACGCGCCCCTGAGGGGACGCAGTCCCCGTCAGGGGCGCGGGGAACTGCGCGACCAGCCACGCACAACCGAAAGCCGCCAACATCGGGAAAGACCCCACCCAGTAGGCGATCAGTACTCCGGGCCCTCCCCATGGCCCCGGCCACGATCGTCATGGCCCTCTTCCTGGCGGGCCCCATCGCCTACTGCGTCTACATCGCCTTCACCGACCTCCAGCTCACCGGCCAGGCGACCTCGTCCTTCGTCGGCCTCGACAACTTCAAGGCCGCGTTCCACGACGACGCCTTCCTGAACGCGGTCCGGCTCACCCTCGTCTTCACGTTCCTGTCGTCGATCGTCGGCCAGAACACCCTGGGCCTGGCCCTCGCGGCGCTCATGAAGCGCGCCTCGAAGCCGGTGCGGACCGTCACCGCGGCCGTCGTCGTCACGGCCTGGGTGCTGCCCGAGGTCGTCGCCGGGTTCCTGCTGTACGCGTTCTTCCGCCGCGAGGGCACCCTCAACGCGATCCTCGACTGGCTCGGACTGCCGTCCCAGAACTGGCTGTTCACACTGCCGATCCTGGCGGTGTCGTTCGCGAACGTGTGGCGCGGCACCGCGTTCTCGATGCTCGTCTACTCGGCGGCGCTCGACGAGATCCCGGCCGAGATCACCGAGGCCGCCGAGGTGGACGGCGCGAACGCGTGGCAGCGGCTCTGGCACGTCACGCTGCCGATGATCCGGCGCTCCATCGGCACGAACCTGATGCTGAACACGTTGCAGACCCTGTCCGTCTTCGGCCTGATCTGGGTGATGACCCGGGGCGGGCCGAGCAACCACAGCCAGACGCTCCCGCTGTTCATGTACGAGCAGGCGTTCCAGAAGAGCATGATCGGCTACGGCACCGCGGTCGCCCTGCTCCTGCTGATCGTCGGCTCCCTGTTCTCGGTGGTCTACATGCGCCTGTTGCGCTCAGAGCCGTGAGACGGAGGCACCCGTGACCCGCCGCAGCACCCGCAACCGGCTCACCGCCGACACGGCCCTGATCCTGGTCCTCGTCGCCTTCGGGCTTCCGCTCGCCTGGGTGGTCCTGTCCTCGCTCGACACCGACGCGAACCTGCGGGTGAAGTGGCCCTCGCACGCCACGTTCGGCAACTTCGACGCGGTGCTCACCCCGGACATCACCTTCACCCCGCTGCTCAACAGCCTGATCCTGTGCGGCGGGGCGACGGCCCTGACCGTCGCCTGCGCGGCGCTCGCCGCGTACCCGCTCTCGCGCTACCGCTCGCGGCTGAACAACCCGTACCTGGCCACGATCCTGTTCGCGACCTGTCTGCCGATCACGGCAGTCATGGTGCCGGTGTACGCGCTGTTCGTGCAGGTGAACCTGATCGACACGATGGCGGGCACGATCTACTTCTTCGCCGCGTCCCAACTCCCGTTCGCCATCTGGCTGATGAAGAACTTCATGGACGGGGTGCCGAAGGAGCTGGAGGAGGCCGCATGGACCGACGGCGCGGGCACCTTCCAGTCGCTGCTGCGGATCGTGCTGCCGCTGATGGGGCCCGGCATCGGCGTCGTCACCGTCTTCTGCTTCGCGATGATGTGGGGGAACTTCTTCGTCCCGTTCATGCTGCTGCTCTCCCCCGACCAGATGCCGGCGTCGGTCAGCATCAACGACTTCTTCGGCAACCGCGGCACGGTCGTCTACGGGCAGCTCGCGGCGTTCTCGATCATCTACTCGACGCCGGTGATCCTGCTCTACGTCCTCGTGTCGCGGCGGTTCGGCGGCGGCTTCGCCCTCGGCGGCGCGGTGAAGGGCTGACCCGCCCGGGGCACCCCTCGGCACCTGTACGTTCCTACGACATGTCACGAGGTGTGAACACACCGTAGCCAAGAAGGCGTTCGCCCCCTAATTTGTGGCCGTGCAGCAGAAGGCTCCGGCGAACCAGCCGACCCCGCCGTTCAACGCCCCCGCCGCCCGCCGCCTCCGTGAGGCGCTGGGGATGGCCCCGGGCCATGTCGCGTACGGGATGCGCGCGTCGTACGGGCTGGCGTACATCACCCCCGAGACCATCATCGCCTGGGAACACGGCGACGCGACCCCGAGCGCCGGTGAACTGACCGCGCTGGCCGGGGCGTTGTGGTGCTCCCCGGGTGAGCTCATCGGCGCGCCGCGCACGCTGCGGGAGCACCGGCTCGCGCTCGGGCTCGCCCCGGAGGACGTGGCGCGGTTCGTGGGCCTGGAGATCCACTCGTACCTGCGCATGGAGGAGACGGGCGAGTGGCGGGGCACCGAGCGGCAGTCGTCGGCGCTCGCCGAGGTGCTGCGGCTCGCCCCGCGCGCGTTCGCGACGGTCACCGGGCGGGACGGGCAGCTGGCGGAGCTGCTGCGCCGGGCGGCGACGACGCGCTGGCAGGCGTACACCAAGCCGCTGAGCCGGCTGATCCCCGTACAGCGGCGGGAGCTGGAGGACGTGCTGCACGAGATGCACCTGGAGTACCAGGCGCTGATGGCGGCGACGCTGAGCTGGGGCGGCGGCGGCTCGTCCGGGTCGGGGGACGCCGGGCGGGACTTCATGGAGCGGATCCTGGACGAGTTCTGGTCCAGGATCCGCACTCCGTGACGCGGGGGCCGGCGGGGTCTAGAAGACCGACTCGGCCTCGTCCATCCGGTCCTTCGGGACCGTCTTCAGCTCGGTGACGGCCTCGGCGAGCGGCACCATCGTGATGTCGGTGCCGCGCAGGGCGGTCATCCGGCCGTACTCGGCGCGGTGCGCGGCCTCCACGGCGTGCCAGCCGAAGCGGGTGGCGAGCACGCGGTCGTACGCGGTCGGGGTACCGCCGCGCTGCACGTGGCCGAGGATCACCGGGCGGGCCTCCTTGCCGAGGCGCGACTCCAGCTCGTAGGCGAGCGCGGTGCCGATGCCCTGGAAGCGCTCGTGGCCGAACTGGTCGATGGCGCCCTTGCCGTAGTCCATCGTGCCCTCGGCGGGGTGCGCGCCCTCGGCGACGCAGATGACGGCGAACTTCTTGCCGCGCGAGAAGCGCTCCTCGACCATCTTGACCAGGTCGGACGGGTCGAAGGGGCGCTCGGGCAGGCAGATGCCGTGGGCGCCGCCGGCCATGCCGGACTCCAGGGCGATCCAGCCCGCGTGCCGGCCCATGACCTCGACGACCATGACCCGCTGGTGGGACTCGGCGGTGGTCTTGAGGCGGTCCATCGCCTCCGTCGCCACGCCGACGGCCGTGTCGAAGCCGAAGGTGCGGTCGGTGGACGAGATGTCGTTGTCGATCGTCTTCGGGACGCCGATCACCGGGACGCCCGCGTCGGACAGCATGCGGGCGGCGGTCAGCGTGCCCTCGCCGCCGATGGGGATGAGCGCGTCGAGGCTGCTCTTGTCCATCAGCTCCTTGGCGTTGTCGCACGCCGCGCGGAAGCGGTCGCGCTCCAGCCGGGACGAGCCGAGGATGGTGCCGCCGCGGGCCAGGATGCCGCTGACCGCGTTCAGATCCAGCGGGCGGAAGCGGCCGTCGAGCAGGCCCGCGTAGCCGTCCTCGAAGCCGATGACCTCGTCTCCGTAGTGCGTGACCGCTCGGTGCACGACCGACCGGATCACTGCGTTCAGACCAGGACAGTCGCCGCCTGCGGTGAGAACTCCGATGCGCATCGTGCTGTGTCTCCTGCTCGCTTCTGGTTCGTCTGAGCCATTGCGATTCTTCCACGCTCCGCGCGACAACGCGTTCGCGCAGGCGTACGAGAGGCGGTTCGGCCCTCCTGGGACGGGCACGGAGACCCTGATGTTCAGGCCCTTTGTCCGGCGGGCGACCTAGCCATACCCGGAGGTACTGTCAAGAGGGCACAGCTTTCGATACGGCCATTTCGGGCCCCCGGTGCGGACCCTCCGGTCCTGCTCAGGGGCCCGCGTGAGGAAACGGAGAGCACACGTGACGCGCAGCGTGTACGTGACCGGGATCGACCGGGGCGACGGCCGGCAGGTCGTCGAGCTGGGAGTCATGGAGCTGCTGACCCGCCAGGTCGACCGGGTGGGTGTCTTCCGCCCGCTGGTCCACGACGGTCCCGACCGGCTCTTCGATCTGCTGCGGGCCCGCTACCGGCTCTCCCAGGACCCGTCGACCGTGTACGGCATGGACTACGCCGAGGCGTCCACGATGCAGGCCGAGCAGGGCACCGACGAGCTGGTGTCGCTGCTGGTCGACCGGTTCCACGCGGTGACCCGTGAGTACGACGTCGTCCTGGTGCTCGGCACCGACTTCGCCGACACCCAGCTCCCCGACGAGCTGGCCCTGAACGCCCGCCTCGCGAACGAGTTCGGCGCGTCCGTGATCCCGGTGGTCGGCGGCAAGAAGCAGACCGCCGAGTCGGTGCGCGCCGAGGTCCGCAACGCGTTCCGCGCCTATGACGGCCTGGGCTGCGACGTGCTGGCGATGGTGGCCAACCGGGTGCGCCCCGAGGACCGCGACGAGATCGACGAGCGGCTCGGCAACCGGCTGCCGGTGCCCTGTTACGTGCTGCCCGACGAGGCCGCGCTCTCCGCGCCGACCGTCGCCCAGATCACCCACGCGCTCGGCGGCACGGTGCTGCTCGGCGACTACTCGGGCCTGGCCAGGGACGCCCTGGACTTCGTCTTCGGCGGCGCGATGCTGCCGAACTTCCTCAACGCGCTGACGCCGGGCTGTCTGGTCGTCACCCCCGGGGACCGGGCGGACCTGGTGGTGGGCTCGCTGGCCGCGCACAGCGCGGGCACCCCGCCGATCGCGGGAGTGCTGCTGACGCTGGACGAGCGGCCCGGCGAGGAGATCCTCAAGCTCGCCGACCGGCTCGCGCCCGGCACCCCCGTGGTCGCCGTGGCCGGCGGCTCCTTCCCCACCGCGGCCGAACTCTTCGCGCTGGAGGGGAAGTTGAACGCGGCGACGCCGCGCAAGGCGGAGACCGCCCTCGGCCTGTTCGAGCGGTACGCCGACACGGCGGGCCTGCTGCGCACGATCCAGGCCCCCTCCACCGACCGCCTGACGCCGATGATGTTCGAGCACAAGCTGCTGGAGCAGGCCCGCTCGGACAAGCGGCGCGTCGTGCTGCCCGAGGGCACCGAGGAGCGGGTGCTGCGCGCGGCGGACGTCCTGCTGCGCCGCGGGGTGTGCGACCTGACGCTGCTCGGCCCGGTCGAGCAGATCCGCAAGCGGGCCGCCGACCTCGGCGTGGACCTCGCCGACAGCGAGCTGATCGACCCGGCCACCTCCGAACTGCGGGACCGGTTCGCCCAGGAGTACGCGCAGCTGCGTGCCCACAAGGGCGTCACCGTCGAGCTGGCGCACGACGTCGTGGCCGACGTGAACTACTTCGGGACGCTGATGGTCCAGGAGGGGCTGGCCGACGGGATGGTGTCGGGGTCGGTGCACTCCACGGCCGCGACCATCCGCCCGGCCTTCGAGATCATCAAGACCAAGCCGGAGGCCGCGATCGTGTCGTCCGTCTTCTTCATGTGCCTGGCCGACAAGGTCCTCGTCTACGGCGACTGCGCGGTGAACCCGGATCCGAACGCGCAGCAGCTCGCGGACATCGCCGCCCAGTCCGCGGCCACCGCCGCGCAGTTCGGCGTGGATCCGCGGATCGCGATGCTGTCGTACTCGACCGGCACCTCCGGCTCCGGCGCCGACGTGGACAAGGTCCGCGAGGCCACCGAGATCGTCAAGGAGCGGCGCCCCGACCTGAAGATCGAGGGCCCGATCCAGTACGACGCCGCCGTCGAACCGTCGGTGGCCGCCACCAAGCTGCCCGGCTCCGAGGTCGCCGGCCAGGCGAGCGTGCTGATCTTCCCCGACCTCAACACCGGCAACAACACCTACAAGGCCGTGCAGCGCTCGGCCGGCGCGATCGCCGTCGGCCCGGTCCTCCAGGGCCTGCGCAAGCCGGTCAACGACCTGTCCCGCGGCGCGCTCGTGCAGGACATCGTCAACACGGTCGTCATCACGGCGATCCAGGCCCAGACCCCCACCGAAAAGGCTCCCGCCCAGTGACAGCGACCCGTGTCCTCGTCCTCAACTCCGGCTCGTCGTCGGTCAAGTACCAGCTCCTCGACATGGCGAGCCACGAACGGCTCGCGGTCGGCCTGGTCGAGCGGATCGGCGAGGAGACCTCGCGCCTGAAGCACACCCCGCTGGCCGCCGACGGCAAGGCCCGCGAGCAGAACCGGCGGATCGCCGACCACGCAGAAGCGCTGAACGCGGTCGCCGACGAGCTGGCGGCGGACGGGCTCGGCCTGGACTCCCCCGAGCTGGCCGCGATCGGCCACCGGGTGGTCCACGGCGGCCTGAAGTTCACCGAGCCGACCGTCGTCGACGACACGGTCCTCGCCGAGATCGAGCGGCTCATCCCGGTCGCGCCGCTGCACAACCCGGCGAACCTGACCGGGATCCGTACGGCCATGGAGCTGCGCCCCGATCTGCCGCAGGTCGCCGTCTTCGACACCGCGTTCCACACGACGATGCCGGAGTCCGCGGCGCGCTACGCGATCGACGTGGCCACCGCCGACGAGCACCGGGTACGCCGCTACGGCTTCCACGGCACCTCGCACGCGTACGTCTCCCGCAAGACGGCGGAGCTGCTCGGCAAGGACCCGTCCGAGGTCAACCTGATCGTGCTGCACCTGGGCAACGGCGCCTCCGCGTCGGCCGTGCGCGGCGGCGAGTGCGTGGACACGTCCATGGGGCTCACCCCGCTGGAGGGCCTGGTGATGGGGACCCGTTCAGGAGACGTCGACCCGGCCGTCATCTTCCATCTGATGCGGGTGGGCAAGATGTCCCCGGACGAGATCGACATCCTGCTGAACCAGAAGTCGGGTCTGGTCGGGCTGTGCGGCGACAACGACATGCGGGAGATCCGCCGCCGGATCGACGAGGGCGACGAGGCCGCGCGGCTCGCCTTCGACATCTACATCCACCGTCTGAAGAAGTACATCGGCGCGTACTACGCGGTGCTCGGCCGGGTGGACGCGATCGCGTTCACGGCGGGGGTCGGTGAGAACGCGGCGCCGGTGCGCGAAGCTGCGGTGGCCGGCCTGGAGGAACTGGGTCTCGCGGTCGACGGCGAGCTGAATTCCGTACGTTCCGACGAGGCCCGGATCATCTCGCCGGAGTACGCCCGGGTGGCTGTCGCCGTGGTGCCGACGGACGAGGAGCTGGAGATCGCGCAGCAGACCTACGCGCTCGTCGGGGACGCCGCCGACCGCAACGCCTGAGCGCCCGCCCGCCCATTTGTAGATTCCACCAGACGGAATATTCCGTAGCGAAACAAACCGATAGGATCGCCCCCATGCGCCGTTCCAAAATCGTCTGCACGCTGGGCCCCGCCGTCGACTCCGAAGAGCAGCTCGTCTCGCTGATCGAAGCCGGCATGAACGTGGCCCGCTTCAACTTCAGCCATGGCTCGCACGCCGAACACCAGGGTCGCTACGACCGTGTTCGCGCCGCCGCCGCGAAGACCGGCCGCGCGGTGGGCGTCCTCGCCGACCTGCAGGGCCCCAAGATCCGTCTGGAGACCTTCGCCGAGGGCCCCGTCGAGCTGGTGCGCGGTGACGAGTTCACCATCACCACCGAGGACGTCGCCGGCGACAAGTCGATCTGCGGCACGACGTACAAGGGGCTGCCGGGCGACGTCTCGCGCGGTGACCAGATCCTGATCAACGACGGCAACGTCGAGCTCAAGGTGATGGACGTCGAGGGCCCGCGGGTCAAGACGATCGTCATCGAGGGCGGTGTCATCTCCGACCACAAGGGCATCAACCTGCCGGGCGCGGCCGTCAACGTCCCGGCCCTGTCCGAGAAGGACATCGAGGACCTGCGCTTCGCCCTCGGCATGGGCTGCGACATGGTCGCCCTGTCCTTCGTGCGCGACGCCAACGACGTCAAGGACGTCCACAAGGTGATGGACGAGGAGGGCCGCCGGGTCCCCGTCATCGCCAAGGTGGAGAAGCCGCAGGCCGTCGCCAACATGGAGGGCGTCGTCGCGGCGTTCGACGCGATCATGGTGGCCCGTGGCGACCTCGCCGTCGAGTACCCGCTCGAGAAGGTCCCGATGGTGCAGAAGCGCCTCGTGGAGATGTGCCGCCGCAACGCCAAGCCGGTGATCGTCGCGACCCAGATGATGGAGTCGATGATCACCAACTCGCGCCCGACGCGTGCCGAGGCCTCCGACGTCGCCAACGCGATCCTGGACGGTGCCGACGCGGTCATGCTGTCCGCCGAGTCGAGCGTGGGCGCGTACCCGATCGAGACCGTCAAGACGATGTCGAAGATCGTCCAGGCGGCCGAGGAGGAGCTGCTCTCCAAGGGCCTGCAGCCGCTCGTCCCGGGCAAGAAGCCGCGTACGCAGGGCGGTTCGGTCGCCCGCGCCGCGTGCGAGATCGCGGACTTCCTGGACGGCAAGGCGCTGATCGCCTTCACCCAGTCCGGCGACACCGCCCGCCGCCTGTCCCGCTACCGCGTCTGCCAGCCGATCCTGGCCTTCACCACGGACGAGGCCACGCGCAACCAGCTCGCGCTGACCTGGGGCGTGGAGACGTACGTGGTCCCGCACGTGGACTCCACCGACGCGATGGTCGACCTGGTCGACGCCGAGCTGGTGAAGCTCTCCCGCTTCAACGACGGCGACACCGTGGTCATCACCGCCGGTTCGCCCCCCGGCGTCCCCGGCACCACGAACATGGTCCGGGTGCACCAGCTGGGCGCCAACTAGCCGTCCCCGCAGCACAACGCGCCGAGGGCGCCCCCTGTACGAGACAGGGGGCGCCCTCGGTTTCTTGCTGTGCGGCTCCCGGAGGGGTCTGTTCTTCTTCCGGGTACGGTCAGCTGTCCTCGACCGTGGTGTGCAGGCCGGGCACGTGCAGGGTGCCGCCGAACTGCGCGGCCTGCGTGACCTTCACATTCGTGAAGTACAGGATCGGCAGGTTGATCGGCGGCGGGTTGTCGGCGTTGAACGTCATGGGGATGAGCCCGAGCAGATTGCCCGACAGCTCCTCCGTGTACATGATCGTCTTGCCGTCGCGGATGGTGGACGTGGAGCCCTTGTCCGCGCGGATGTGGAAGTACTTCCCGTTCGGCCCCGAGGAGATCTGGTGCAGATCGCCGATGTCGGTGCCGTTGGAGATGACGTACTTCATGACCCGCTTGGTGCTGCCGTCGGCCATCCGGACGTCGACCAGGCCCTGGTAGTCCGCGCCCTTGAGCAGGAGCGAGCTGGCCTGGAGCTTCCAGGTGGTGCTCGGGAGCTGGGCGGGCGTGTCCTCGTTGGCGCCCGCCTTGTCGGTCGCCGCCTCGCAGTCGTCCGGCAGCTCGGTGGAGCCCGGCGACGGAGTGGCCGACGAGGCGTCCTCCAGTGCCTTGGCGGCCTTGTCGGTCGCCTTGTCGGTCTCGCTCTCGACGCCCTTGACCGCGTCGCCGGCCTTGTCGGTCGTGTCCTTGACCGTGTCGCCCAGCTTGTCGGTCGTGTCCTTCACCGCGTCGCCGGCCGCGTCGGTGGCCTTGGTGTCCTTGGTCGCCGATGCGGAGGGGCTCGGGGTCGGGGTGGCCGACTCCTTGTCCTTCGGGGTGAAGAGGTCCTTGAGCGCGTCGCCGACACCCAGCGGGTCGAGCGGGTTCTTGGTCTCCGACGCGGAGGGCGACGGCGTGGCCGCGTCCTTGCTGTCGGAGTCGGACCCCGTCGAGCCGGTGGACTTGTCCGCCGAGGCGGAGGGCGACGGTGTCGGCTCCGCCTTGTCGTCCGAGGACTTGTCGCTGTCCTTGTCGGTCCCGTCGGCCTTGTCAGCCTTGTCGGACTTGTCGGCGTCGTCGGCCTTGGACTCCGACGCGGACGGCGACGGCGTGTCCTTGCCGTCCTTCGCGTCCTGCTGTGCCTCGACCGCGTCCGCGCACGCCTTGTAGTCGTCCGCGGATATCCCGGTGGGATTGTCCTTGGCCGAGGCGAGCGTGGGCGTCAGGCCGAAGCCCATCAGTACGGCCGTGGGCATGGCCGCGATGGCTATCGCCTTGCCCGCGGGCATGTGCAGCCTGGTGAACAAATGCTTTCTCGGTGCTGCATGCCGCGGCCCGGTTCTCCCGCGGGACTCATCGAGTGAGTCCTCGTGGTGCACCTCGTCAGCCGGCACGGTGCCTCCCGTTCGTCCCATTGTCCGGGCTCGTCCCTGACTCGTCGTCGTTGGCGCCCGAGACCCGGTAGGTGGCACCCGCGATCGGCGGCACGACCGGGGCTCCCAGATCGGGCTCCACCGCGTGCTCACCGCCCGCCGCGGCCGGCCTCCCGGTCTCCTCGCCAGGCCGGCCCGGCGCCCAGGAGATGCCGAGGGCACCACCGATCAGGGCGAGCAGGAAGCCGATGACGAAGCCACCGAAGTTGGAGACCACCAGAGAGACAAGGGCGAGAAGAATCGCCGCCACACCCGCGAACACCCGGGAGTGCGGCTGGAACCACATCGTCAGACCGAGCACGACCAGCAGTACGCCGATGATGAGCGATCCCGCGCCCGCCGTCGTCGCCATGCGGATCGTCATGGAGCCGAGGGTCAGGTTCGCGTACGGGAAGTACATGATCGGGATGCCGCCGAGGATGGCCAGCAGACCACCCCAGAACGGGCGCTGACCGCGCCACCCTCGGAACGATTGGCGCGTGTGATCAAGCTTGCTGCCCGATCCTGCGTGCGCGTCGGCGCTCATGTCGTACAGCTCCTCGGGAATGGCGTTGTTCTGTGGTGATGATGGCTGCCGGTGCCGGGCACGGGGACGGCCGGAGCGAACCCCCGCGCATCCCCGCGCCCGGCCGTTCAGCGCATCAAGTGCCGGCCCCCGGACCCATGTTCGGGTCCATGTGGCCTAGTAGCACTCGTGCTTGCCCTTCTTGACACTCATCTTGAGGCCCGAGAGCTTGAAGGTGCCGGCCGTCGTGGCCCACGCCCGCTGCTGGACGTGCTCGAAGTGCACCGAGTCGGCCTGCTGGGCGAACGAGTTCGGGTCGGCCTTGTCGCCCTGGTGGATACCAGGACCCTTGGCCGCGTCACCCGCCGCCACACCGATGTCGATGTTCTTGAAGGTCGCGTCGGCCTTCAGGTCATCGGCGTCGATGTAGAGGGTCTTGGCCTCGACGGGGTTGTTCTTGTCGGCACCCGCCGACAGCTTCATCGACACGTCGCCGAAGACCGGGACGGGGACAACCACCGACTGGCAGAGGTTGTTGATCGTCGCGGACTTCATGCCGACGACGGCGACGGGGTGGGCACCCGTCTTGCCGGAGTCGATGGCGCCGTACTGGACGAAGCCATCACCGTCGAGAGAGTCCGCCGTCACCTTGAACGACTGACCCGACACACTGAACGATGCCGCGAGCGCGCCCTGGGACAGGGCGACACCTATCGCGGCGGTCGCCGCAACGCTCGGCACCATGACTACGGCGAACCGCTTCCATCTGGTTCCGCCACGAATCATGGAATTCATGACTGTTCCTCCTTCTCGGACGTACATCTCCGGCCCTGACTGCCCCTTACGGCGGCTCAGCCGGGCAGGGATGGGAGAAGTGCTACGTCCTCGGGAAGGAGAGCGCCCGCATCGGAGGCGGATAAGACAACCGCACCCGGATCACCGGCGATCACCCCCGAGCGACAACCACTGGTCGCACCTGAGCCATCACGCGCAACCTGCCGGACAGGCCCAGCCGACTGGCTGAGACCCCCCTGTCCAAAGACCGACGGCGCTCCCCTGGTTCACCGCCGACCTGCCCGGTGGGGACCCCTGAGCCCCGTCGTCCGATTGGCTGTCGGACGAGTGGGGAGTGGACCGAGCGTGCCCGATCGTGGTGCATTCCCGGCGCTCGCACAAGGGGGTTCGTTACTCACGGGTAACGGACGGATAACCGCGTCGCGACGGCCCGGACCCGGACGGCGACGCAGGGTGCCGCTCCGCGAGCCCTTAGAACGGTTGAATCCGGGATGGATCCGGACAGAAGAACGGCTCTGACTTACTCCAAGTAACAGCGGCCGCGATTACCAAGTTTTGGTAAAGCGCGGCCGCTGTGTGCCCCTGAAGACAGAATTTTCACCCCGGCACCACATGCCGCGGCGTTTAAGAACAGGTCACTGACGGCTCAGAAGAGAACCCGGGCCAGAGCCGTACGCGCCGTGGTCACACGCGGGTCGTCGCCCCCGACGACCTCGAACAATTCGAGCAGGCGGACCCGCGCCGCGTCCCGGTCGTCGCCGGCCGAACGCGCCACCGCGTCGACGAGACGGCCGAAGGCGTCCTCGACATGGCCTCCGACCAGGTCGAGGTCGGCGGCCGCGATCTGGGCCCGCACGTCACCGGGGTTCTGCGCGGCGTCCGTACGGACCTTCTGCGGGTCGAGGTCCTGGACCCGCTGGAGCAGTTCGGCCTGGCCGAGGCCCAGCTTGGCCTCGGTGTTGCCGGGGTCGTCGGACAGCACGTTCTTGTACGCCTGGATCGCGCCGGCCATGTCGCCGGCGTCAAGGGCCTGGACGGCGGCTTCGAGGAGCGCGTCGTACGGGCCGGCCGGAGCCTCCACGACCGGCGCGGGGCCCTCCGCATCCTGGGCGACCGCGACGCCGGTGAGCCCGAAGCGCTCCTCGGCGACCTGGATCAACTGGTCGAGGGTGCCGCGGATCTGGTCCTCGGGAGCCGCGCCCTGGAAGAGGGGCAGCGCCTGCCCGGCGACCACCGCGAAGACAGCCGGGATCCCCTGGACCCCGAACTGCTGCATCAGCATCTGATTGGCGTCGACATCGATCTTGGCGAGCACGAAGCGGCCGTTGTACTCGGTGGCGAGGCGCTCGAGGAGCGGGCTCAACTGCTTGCAGGGCTCACACCACTCGGCCCAGAAGTCGATGACGACGGGTACCTCTGTGGAGCGCTGCAGTACATCGCGCTCGAAGTCCGCCTCACTGACGTCGATGACGAGGCTCGACGGCGGCACGGCGCCGCCCCCGCCCTGCCGGGCCGCTTCGGCGCGGGCCTGCTCGGCCTTCGCCTTGGCCTCCTGGGCCGCCTTCACCGCGGCGAGGTCGACGACTCCGCTCATGGACATGTTCCGTGGCTGCATGCGTACAGTCTCCCCCTTCCGCGGACGGTTGTGGGCCGGGTCCGGCTCCGATGGCCTCCCGCCGGATTGCGAGACGCAATAAGAGACACGGAGCGGACTCGGCCGTGTGCTTCGGTGCCGGGTCCCCACCCGGCACCAGTGGTTGCCGCTCGTCGTGGCCGACCGGGGTGCAGATCCGGGAGACCTTACGAGTACGAGCTTTCGCTACGAGTCGTAGCGTAACTGCCCCGGCATGCGCGCGGGGTGGACTCTCCGGTGATCTGGCTCACCCGGAACGGTCGATCCGCTCCGTGCCTACCGGCCGGTATGGTCGCGTCCATGCAGAGCCGCATCCCTTCCGATCCGGGCCGCCCCGGCCGCCCCGGCCGTCCGCGGTCCGCCGCGGCGGACGAGGCGATCCTGGAGGCCACCCGGGCGGCGCTGGTGGAGCTCGGCTGGTCGAAGCTGACGCTCGGCGACGTGGCGACGCGGGCCGGTGTCGCGAAGACCACGCTGTACCGCCGGTGGGCCGGCAAGAACGAGCTGGTGGTCGACGCGGTCGCCGTCCTCTTCGATGAACTCGAACTGCCCGACAGAGGTTCCCTGGCGGCCGATATCGAGGGTGTGGTGCTGCAGTTCGCCGCGCTGCTCGATCGGCCCGAGACCAAGACGGCGCTGATGGCGGTGGTCGCCGAGTCGACGCGGGACGCTCCGCTGCGGGAGCGGATCCGGACCTCGATCGTGGATCGGCAGAAACGATTGGTGCTGGAAGGGCGGGCCCGTGCCGAGCGGCGCGGGGAGCTGCCCGTCGCGGAGGACCCGTGTGTGGCCGCCGCGACGGCCGACCTCATCTTCGACGTCGCGGCCGGGGCCGTGGTGCACCGCACGCTGGTCAGCGCCGAGCCCGTGAACCCCGACTGGGTCCGCCGCTTCACGGCCCTCCTCCTAGGCGGCCTGACAGCAGCCTCCGGCTAGCCCCCGATCCCCGTCCACCCGCGCCCCGGCGGGGCTGTTCGCGCAGTTCCCCGCGCCCCTTAACGGGTTGACCTTCGCCTGACGGCCGGTGGCCGCTTCTCGCGCAGTTCCCCGCGCCCCTGAGGCAGGCGCTCCGCGCCGCCTCCCCTCGGAGGCTGCGCTGCGCGCGCCTCCACACGGGGCAGGGGGGCACGCCTCAAGACAGGGCAGGGGGGCGCGCCTCCACACGGGGCAGGGGCCGCGCCTCCACCGGGGGGGGGATAAGGGGCCGCACCTCCACCTGGGGCAGGGGCCGCGCCTCCGCCTTGGGCAGATGGCGCGCCTCCCCCGATGGAGGTCGCGCACGCAGTGCGCATCTCCAGGGGCGCGGGGAACTGCGCGAGAAGCGGCCACCGGCCCGCAGACGAACGACAACCCGAAAAGGGGCGCGGGGAACTGCGCGATCGACCCCGGCCGCCCGAGGGGTCAGAAACCGGCAGGCTCCGTGTAGGTGCCCCATTCGTCGCGGAGAACGTCACAGATCTCCCCGAGCGTCGCCTCGGCCCGCACCGCGTCGAGCATCGGCCCGATCATGTTCGACCCGTCGCGCGCGGCACCGAGCATGGCGTCCAGGGCGGCCCGGACGGCGGTGTCGTCCCGGACCTCCCGGCGCCCCCCGAGCGCCCGCACCTGATCGCGCTCCACCTCATGGCTGACCCGCAGGATCTCCAGGTCCCCGGTGACGGACCCGTGGTGCGCGTTCACGCCCACGACCCGCTTGTCGCCCTTCTCCAGCGACTGCTGGTACTGGAACGCCGACTCGGCGATCTCACCGGTGAACCAGCCGTCCTCGATGCCGCGCAGGATGCCGGAGGTGATCGGCCCGATGGGGTGCTGCCCGTCGGGGTGCGCCCGCAGCCCGCGCTCCCTGATCTGCTCGAAGATCTTCTCGGCGTCGGCCTCGATGCGGTCGGTGAGCTGCTCGACGTACCAGGAACCGCCCAGCGGGTCGGCGACGTTGGCGACGCCGGTCTCCTCCATGAGGACCTGCTGGGTGCGCAGCGCGATCTCGGCGGCCTGCTCGCTCGGCAGCGCGAGCGTCTCGTCGAGGGCGTTGGTGTGGAGGGAGTTGGTGCCTCCCAGCACCGCCGCCAGTGCCTCGACCGCCGTACGCACCACGTTGTTGTACGGCTGCTGGGCGGTCAGCGAGACGCCGGCGGTCTGGGTGTGGAAGCGCAGCCACTGCGCCTTGTCGGTCCGTGCTCCGTACACGTCGCGCAGCCAGCGCGCCCAGATCCGGCGGGCCGCGCGGAACTTGGCGATCTCCTCGAAGAAGTCGAGGTGCGCGTCGAAGAAGAAGGAGAGGCCCGGTGCGAAGACGTCCACGTCCAGGCCGCGGGAGAGCCCCAGCTCGACGTACCCGAAGCCGTCCGCGAGGGTGTACGCCAGTTCCTGCGCGGCCGTCGAGCCCGCCTCGCGGATGTGGTAGCCGGAGACGGACAGGGGCTTGTACGCGGGGATGGCCGCCGCGCAGTGCTCCATGAGGTCGCCGATCAGGCGCAGGTGCGGCTCGGGCTGGAAGAGCCACTCCTTCTGGGCGATGTACTCCTTGAAGATGTCGGTCTGGAGCGTGCCGTTGAGCACGGCCGGGTCGACGCCCTGGCGCTCGGCGGCGACCAGGTACATGCAGAAGACGGGGACGGCCGGGCCGCTGATCGTCATCGACGTCGTGACGTCGCCCAGCGGGATGTCCTGGAACAGGACCTCCATGTCGGCGGCGGAGTCGATGGCGACACCGCAGTGTCCGACCTCGCCGAGCGAGCGCGGGTCGTCGGAGTCGCGCCCCATGAGCGTCGGCATGTCGAAGGCGACGGAGAGGCCGCCGCCGCCCGCGGCCAGGATCATCTTGTAGCGCTCGTTGGTCTGCTGGGCGTTCCCGAACCCGGCGAACTGGCGGATCGTCCAGGTCCGGCCCCGGTACCCGGTCGGGTACAGGCCGCGCGTGAACGGGTACTCCCCCGGCCAGCCGATCCGCTCGAACCCCTCGTAGGTGTCCCCGGGCCGTGGCCCGTAGACCGGCTCGACCGGGTCGCCGGAGAGCGTGGTGAAGTCCGCGTCCCGCTTGCGGGCGGTGTCGTAGCGGGCCTGCCAGCGACGGCGGCCCTCCTCGATGGCGGCGGCCCTGGCGTCAGCGTCACTGGTTCCCATACCCTCGAATTTACTAGGACGTCCTAGTAAATGTCGATGGCGAAACCGCCCGCACCTCGTGCGAGCGGTCGGGATTACGCCTTGGCGAGCTCGGTGCCGTCGGCCGCGACCTTGGCGTCCAGCTCGGCGGAGATCTTGCGCTCCACGAAGAACGCGGCGGTCGGGATCGTGCCGGCGATCAGCACCCAGAGCTGCTTGCCGACCGGCCACTTCGCCTTGGAGCCGAGGTCGAAGGCGACCACCAGGTACACGACGTACAGCCAGCCGTGGGCGATGGCGACGACGCGCGTGAAGTCCGCGGCACCGTCGATGCCCAGCGCGTACTTGGCGATCATGCCGAGGCACAGGACGACCAGGAGGACACCGGTCACGTAGGCCATGATCCGGTAGCGGGTCAGCACGCTCTTCTTCATGGGTCGAGCGTAACCGCCCGTTTTGCGCGATCTTCAGGCGGGCCCTGCGACCTCGGTCCCCGCCGGTCGCCGTCGGACCCCGCCGGTCTTCGTCTCGGTCCTCGTCTCAGTCCTCGTCGTCGAAATCGTGGGCCGAGACCCGCAGCGGGCGCAGCATCGCGAAGATCTCCCCGCACTCGTCGGCGTCGTACACGCCGAGCCCGAAGTCCATCGCCATCAGGTCGCGGGTGGCCGCGTCGACGGCCTCGCGGCCCTTGTCGGTGATGGAGGCGAGGGTGCCGCGGCCGTCGTTCGGGTTCGGCCGCTTGTCGACGAGGCCGGACCTGACGAGCCGGTCGACGGTGTTCGTCACCGAGGTCGGGTGGACCATGAGCCGCTCGCCGATCTTCGACATCGGCAGCTCGCCCTCCTTGGAGAAGGTGAGCAGGACCAGGGCCTCGTAGCGCGCGAAGGTGAGCCCGTACGGCTTGACGACGGCGTCGACCTCGGCGAGCAGGATCTGGTGCGCGCGCATGATCGAGGTGATCGCGGCCATGGACGGCACGGATCCCCAACGCTGCTTCCAGAGTTCATCGGCACGCGCGATCGGATCGAAGGCAAGACTGAGCGGCTTCGGCACGCCCAAGACCTTACCGGCCGGTCATATGGCGGTCAGCCCCGTCTCGCCCTTTGGCCGGTTCGCCCCCGCAGCCAGGGCGAGCGCCCCGCAGCACAGCGCGCCGAGCACCCCGGCACCGGCCACGGTGGGGCCCACCCCGAACACCTCGGCGGCCGCGCCGCCGAGCGCGGCCCCGATGCCCTGAACGGTCATCAGACCGGCGCTCTGCAAGGTCATGGCACGGCCGCGCAGCTCTTCGGGGACCGCGTCCACGAACCACCGGTCGACGCCGAGCGTGTACGCGAATCCGGCCCCGGCCAGCAGCAGGATCAGCAGCGTGGGGACCAGGCCGGGACCGGCCGCGTAGCCGATCAGGGGCAGCAGGGTGACGCAGACCAGCGGCAGCGCGATGCGGGACCGGGCCGTCGGCGACAGCAGCGAGCCGACGGCCAGTTCGCTGCCGATCGTGCCCACGGCCATGGCGCACATCAGCAGCCCGACGCCCGCCGTGCCCACCCCGACCTCGTCCGCGTACGCCGCGGCCAGCACCTCGGGGACGACGGAGAACATCGGCGGCACCCAGAGCAGGAGCACCAGGACGCGCAACCGCCGGTCCGCGAACAGGCCGCGGGCGCCGGACAGGGAGGTGCGCAGCAGCGGGCCCTTTCCCGGCGTACGGGCCGGGCGGCGCCGGGTGCCGAGCCGGAGCAGCGCGGCCGAGCAGAGGAACGTGGCGACGGTGATGACGAGCGCGCCGCGCGGACTCACCACGGTGAGCAGGACGCCGCCGAGCGCGAGCCCGCCGAGCACCGCGCTCTGCGAGACGATCCGCAGCAGGGAGCGGCCGAGCACGAACAGGTCCCCGTCGCCCAGGACGTCGGTGAGCGTCGCCATCCGGGTGCCGTTGAAGACGGGCGAGACCACCGCGATGACGCAGCGCAGGGCGAGCAGCGCGGCGACCGGGGTCACGGGCAGGGCCATCAGCAGGGCGCAGGCCGCGCAGAGCAGATCGCAGCCGACGAGGACCCGGCGCGGCGCCCACCGGTCGGCGATCCCGGACAGCAGCGTGCCGCCGACCGCGTACGGCAGGAAGCCGAGGGCGAAGGTGAGGGCGCTCAGCAGCGGGGATCCGGAGAGCCGGTAGACGAGGACGCTCAGCGAGATCTCGGCGACGACGACGCCGAAGAGGGACGCGGCGTGCGCGATGAAGACGGCACGGAACTCGGCGACGCGGAAGAGCCGGAGGTATCCGGCGGGGGCGTCCGGGGCGGCATCCGCGCCCGTGCCGGCCGGCAGGTCGGTGGTCATGGGCGCAGCCTGGTCCGGGCGGGCGCGGGGCCGTAGTGTTTCGGACCCAGCCGAATGTTCCGCCGAACCGGGAAGCCGTCGAGTCATGCCGCTGCACCTGCACTTCGGGCAGAGCGATCTGCTGCGCTGCCGGTTCGCGGTGTCGCCGCTGTGGGAGACGCAGGAGGCGGTCCGTACGCTCAGGCGGCCGGACCGGCAGGGCTATCACCTGCCGTGGCTGCGCCGGGTCCGGGAGGCCGCCCGGGGGCTCGACCTGACGCCCGTCTGGCTGCTGATGCCGCGGACGGGGTACACCCCGGACTTCCTCGGGCCGCCGCCGATCGGGCCCGCCGCGACCTTCGAGGAGGAGATCGCGGCGGTGCGCGCGACGGACCCGGAGGTGGCGCGGCCGGACATCGCGCTCTCCCTGGCCTGCACACCGGGCGCGGCCGACAGCCCGGCGGGCCGCGCCATGCTGGCCGATCCGGCAGCCGCGGTACGGGAGTTGGCGGACACCATGGAGCGGGCCTGGCGGGCGCTGATCGAGCCGGACTGGCCGCGGCTGCGCGCACTCCTGGAGGCCGACGTGGCGTACCACTCCCGGCGCCTGGCCCAGGTCGGCCTCGAAGGGCTCCTCAAGGAGCTGCACCCGCGCATCGACTGGGACCCGCGGACGCTGACCCTCAGCGCCCGCGCGAGCAGCCACCGGCGCCGGCTCGACGGCCGGGGTCTTGTGCTGCTGCCCAGCGTGTTCTGCTGGCCGGACGTCATCAGCGGCTTCGAGGAACCCTGGCAGCCGACCGTCGCCTATCCGGCGCGCGGGATAGGCGGTCTGTGGACGGCCCCGGCGGCCGCCACCCCCGAGGCGCTGGCCGGCGTCCTCGGCCGGGGCCGCGCCGATGTGCTGCACGCCCTGGACGCACCGGCGTCGACCAGCGCCCTCGCCCATCTGCTGGGCCGCGCCCCGTCCTCGGTGTCGGCGCATCTGACGGCGCTGAGCGCGGCGGGCCTGCTCACCGCCCGCCGGTACGGGCATCAGGTGCTCTACGAGCGGACGCCGCTGGGCAGCGCGCTGGCGGCGGGCGGCCGGGACATCTGACAGGGCGTCTAATCCACGGCGACGGCTGCACCTTATGCAACGATTGCCGGAATCGTACGCGCTCCGACCCAGGGGGCAGGATGCCCGTCCCGACCATCCGCCGCACACCGTCCCGCACGCTCACGCTCAGCACGGCCGCGCTCGCCCTCTTCGCCCTCGCCACCGCCTGCTCCGGCGCGGACTCCGGGCGGGCCGCCCGCGAGGCCGTCGGGCGGACCGCCCCCTCCCCCTCCTCCGGCACGGCCGACACCTCGCCGTTCTGGGTCGACCCCGCCTCCGCCGCCGCCCGCCAGGCCGAGCAGTGGGAGAAGCAGGGCCGCGACTCGGACGCCGCCGTCATCCGGCGCATCGCGCAGCACCCGCAGGGCATGTGGGCGCCCGGCGACTATCCGCGCCCGGTGATCGCCGAGGCCGGTGAGCAGGCGAAGAAGGCCGACAAGACGCTGGTCCTGGTCGCGTACAACATCCCTCACCGGGACTGTGGACAGCACTCGGCGGGCGGCGCGCACAGCGCGGACTTCTACCACCAGTGGGTCGACGCGTTCGCGACCGGCATCGGCGACGCCAAGGCGCTCGTCGTGCTGGAGCCGGACGCCCTCGGGCACATCGTCGACGGCTGCACCCCGGAGGAGTACCGGGAGGAGCGCTACCAGCTGATCGGCTCGGCGATCGACCGGCTGAAGCAGCAGCCGAACACGAAGGTGTACGTCGACGCGGGCAACCCCGCCTGGATCCCCGACGCGACCAAACTCGTCGAGCCGCTGCGCAGAGCGGGCGTCGAGCGGGCCGACGGCTTCTCCCTGAACGTCTCGAACTTCCAGACGGACCAGGCGAGTGCGGCGTACGGCAAGGAGCTCTCGGGGCTGCTCGGCGGCGCCCACTTCGTGGTGGACACCAGCCGCAACGGCGCGGGCCCCTACTCCCCGGCCGGCGCCGACGGCTGGTGCAACCCGCCGGGCCGCGCCCTCGGCTCCGCCCCGACCACCCGGACCGGGGATCCGCTGGCCGACGCGTTCCTGTGGGTCAAGCGGCCCGGGGAGTCGGACGGCACCTGCCGGGGCGGACCCGCGGCAGGCACCTGGTGGTCGGAGTACGCGCTGGGGCTCGCCCGCGCCGCACACACCTGACGCGGACGAGCCCCGGCGTCCGGCTCAGTCCTCGCCGACCTTGACCCACTTGGCCTCGGACGACACCCCGTCCGCGTCCGTCGCGAACAGCATGTACCAGCCGGGCGGGACCAGGGCCCGGTCGGTCGGCACGTCCACCGTGATCCGGCCCTCGCGCTTGCTCAGGCCCAGTTCGATCGAGCGCTGCTCGACGTCCGTCGTGTGGGTCACGGCGGACGGGCGCATCAGCCGCGCCTTGACGATCCGGTCGGCGGCGTCCGTCTTGTACGTCGCCTTGTGGTCGCCCGGAATCGTCTCCGGCCCTTCGCCGAGGACCGGGCGGCGGTCGCCTCCCTTGTGCAGCGCGGGCGGCGTGAAGATCTCCATGCGCTGCTCGAAGTGACCGAGCTTGGTGTTCTGCTGGTCGTCGAAGAGCGGGTCGGAGCCGAAGGTCACCACCCGGCCGTCGGGCAGCAGCAGCGCCTCGGAGTGGTAGTTGCGGCCGACCTTGGGCGAGGCCGCCTCGTGGAAGGCGTTCTCCTTGGGGTCGTAGAACTGCGCCGCGAGGATGTTGCTGGCGCCGCGCCCGCGGTAGTCGGACGAGCCGTTGGACGTGAAGACCGAGTCGTCCGGCATGATCACGCTGTTCAGGTACCGGGTGCCCTGCGGCAGGTTCGGCCCCTCCTTGAAGCGGGGGCTGTCCTCCTTCAGGTCGACGACCGCGGTGCGCGGCGTCGCCCGCTCCGACTCGCCGACGCCACCGCCGCCCAGGATCATCACCTTCTGGTCCTGCGCCGGGGGCAGCAGCAGGGACGCCGACGTCTCCGTCTCGTCCCCGTCCGTCAGTCCGGGGACCTTTTCGAACTTGTTGGTCCTCAGGTCCCACAGGCCCGGCTCCCGGCCCTTCTCGGCGGGCCCGTACCCGGCGTTGGAGGCCGGGTAGAAGAGCTTGCCGCCCTTGGTCAGGAACAGCGCCGGGTAGGTCGGGAAGTACCGCTTGGGGCCCATCGACCACTTCTTGGTCTTCGGGTCGTAGATCTCGTTGTCCCCGGGGTCGATGACGCCGACGTCGTCGAGCCCGGACACGGCGAGCACCTTGCCGTCCTCAAGGCCCACGAGCGTGGGGTACCAGCGCGCCTTCTGCATCGGGTCCACGGGCACGTACTTCTCGGCGACCGGGTCGAACTCGTACGCGGCCCTGATCCCCTGGAAGTCCTGCTTGTCCATGGTGATCTTCTCGGAGAGCCCGTACGCGTTGTCGGCGTCCTTGCCCGTGAGGCCCTCGATCTCGTACTGGGCCTGCTTCGACGTCTCGTACTGCTTGCCGTCGGCGACCGCCTCGACGAAGACGCGGGCCTCGCTCGCCTTGACCTTCGTCTTCCAGGGCTGCATGACACCGGCCCTGTTGTAGCTGACGTCGTAGGAACGCTTGGCCTTGGGCACGGTCACGTCGAACCGCGACACGTACTCGACGCCGTCCGGCGAGCGGAACTTCGTCCCCTTCTTCAGGACCACCGGCTGGTCGGGGCTCTCGTTCTTGACGCGCATCCCGCCGCCGGCCCGCTTCACCTCGCCGTCGAGGAGCTCGTAGCGGGCGGTGCCGCCGGCCACGAGCATCCGGCCGTCGGGGAGCGCCGCGTGTCCCGAGCAGAAGAAGTCCTCCGGGGTGGCGATCTTCTTGAAGGTGTTCGCCTTCGGGTCCCACAGGACGGTGTCGAACGATCCGGCGTCGAATTTCTTCTGCTCGTTGCCGGAGCCCGCCACGATCAGCACCTTGCCGGTGTGCAGCAGGGCCGCGTGGATGGCGTTGGTACGGAACTGCTCGGGGATGTCGACCGCCGACCACGAGCCGTACTTGGCCTTGTAGCCGGGCTGGGCGATCTTCCAGTCGTAGTACTTCTCGGATGCGAAGTTCCAGGCGGCCGGGGCGTTGAGGCCGACGAGGAGGGCGATGCCGCCCGCGCCCAGGACCGTCTTCTTCATCTTCTGGGAAGGCCGGTAACCGTTGAAGGCCATGGGTCAGTTCCCTCCTGTGCTGGTGCTGGAGACCCGCGAGACGGCGAGAGCGGGCTCCGGCTTCTCGTGCTTGCCGGGCTTCCCCTGCTCGGCGACCCGGGCCGCCGCAGCACGGCGCTGCGTCACGCTCCACACCACCGGGGGCGCGAGGGCGATGCACAGGGCGAGCACCGCCCAGGTCCGCATGGCCACGTGCGTGTGGTCGAGGACGACGGACGCCGCGAGCGACGCGGCGAGCACGCCCGCCCAGAAGAGATGGACACGGAAGGTCAGCATCCGGTCGGCGGTGGCGTCGCCGCCCTTCGGCGTGACGACGAAGCGGGACGGGCGGCGCAGCAGTGCGGCGCCCAGCGACTTCAGGTAGATCGGCGCGGAGATCGCCGACATGCCCATGCCCGCGAGTCCGCCGGATCCCTCCGGTTCGTGCGGCGAGACGTTGTGCCTGCGGTTCCACAGGTACAGCCCGATCTGGAGGGCCGCGGCGTCGCTGTAGAGCATCAGCCACACGGACGCGGACACCTGGGTGCCGGACGCGCCGAACCAGAGGAACAGCACGCAGCTCAGCACGCCGAGCAGCCAGTTGACGGCCGTCATCGGGTAGTAGACGAGCATCATCGTGTACGAGAAGAGGCGGCCGGCCGGCATGCTGAACGGCGCCTTCCAGTACTGCTTGAACAGCGTCTCGTACGTCCCGCGCGACCAGCGCAGCTGCTGGGTGAAGAAGTCCGTCCAGGAGGCGGGCCCCTCACCGACGGCGAGCACGTCGGGCGTGTAGACGGAGCGCCACTTGACGCCCGTGCGGGGGTTGGCGTGCCGGTGGATCTCGAACCCGGTCGCCATGTCCTCGGTGATCGAGTCGACGAAGCCGCCGATCTGCTTCAGGGCACTGATCCGCACGACGTTGTTGGTGCCGACGAACATGGGGGCGCGGTAGCGGTTGCCGGCCCGCTGGATCAGCGCGTGGAAGAGGAACTGCTGGGACTCGGCGGCCTTGGTGACCGGTGAGTCGTAGTTGCCGTAGACCTGCGGCCCGACGACGAACGCGATGTCCGGGTCCCGGAAGTAGCCGAGCATCCGCTCCAGGAACTCCGGCACCGGTACGTGGTCGGTGTCGACGGACGCGAAGAAGTCGTAGTCGGCGTGGTGCGCGGCGAGCCAGGCGTTGTAGTTGCCGTGCTTGGTACGGGTCTTGTGGGCGCCCTTCGCCCGGTTCCACTCCTCGACGCCGTGCCGCGTGAAGTGCCGGACGCCCAGCTCCGCGCAGAGGGCACGGGCGCGGGGGTCGTCGCCCTCGTCGAGCAGCCACACGTCGAGCGGGCCGTCGTGGGTGATGCGGACGGCGCCTTCGAGGGTGGCGCGCACCATCGACAGGGGTTCCTTGCCGGGGACGTACGTCGTCAGGAACGCGACCCGGGTGCCGGGTTCGGGCCGGACCGGGACCGGGTCCCTGGCCACCATCGTCGCGTGGGCGATCGAGACGACGTTGACGACCATGAACAGCTCGATGAGGCCGATCGAGACCAGCATCACGATGTCGAGCTGGACCAGCCAGCGGGCGCCGCCCTCGCGCTCCACCCAGTGGCTGGGCCACACCAGATAGACGAGCAGGACCCCGGTGAGCACCGGGGCGAGCGTCATCAGGAGGGCCGCGCGTATTCGGTGGGGCTCGCGGGAGAGGAGTGAGGTGTACTGCACCCGGTAGCCGTCGGCGGGCGGCTCGGTGAGCGGCCCGGCGAGTCTGCTGTAGGTGTCGTAGTCATAGCCCTCAGGCCGCACAGCGCCCTCCAGGTTCCCGTCGTCGCCCGGCCTTCGGTGACCGAGCGTATCGATAACCTCACAAAATGTGACTTTTGCGGGCGTGTCGAACCGGAAGAGGCGTACGAGTGAGGTATGGCGTGTCGATTCACGGGGTCGGGTGAATCGGGGCCGCGCTTCGGGGGGTTGCCGGTCGGCTGCGGGCCGGTGGGGCTTCTCGCGCAGTTCCCCGCGCCCCTGAGTGCGAGCTTCGCTCGCCTTTTGTGGTCGGGTGCGGCTCTCGTCGTGGCTGGTCGCGCAGTTCCCCGCGCCCCTGAGATGCGCACTTCGTGCGGCATCTCATCGGGAGGCTGCGCTCGGCGCAGCCT
>NZ_JBHVIX010000043.1:0-33356 GCF_042799415.1 Streptomyces sp. NPDC057694 | reverse complement strand
TTGTAGGAGGTTCTCGTCGTCGGCGGCTGACTGCCCGTGGGCGGTGATCACCGCCCACGGGCAGTCAGCCGCCGACGACGAGAACCTCCTACAAGAAGACCCGCACGCGACAACGGATTCGCACGGGTGGCTGCGGGTGGGTACCGATCGCCCGGCCGGAGGCCGAGGCGTCTGTAGTCGACCTGTCGGCGATATATCGGGCCCTGTCGGTCGGCTGTCGGTGGATTGTCGGTGGGGGGTGACACCTTGAGGGCATGACGCGAAACGACAAGACCGCAGACGGCGGCCTCCAGGGCCGCCCGGTGGCCGTGTCCGTACGGGGACTGGCCAAGCACTACGGCGAGACCAAGGCCCTGGACGGCGTGGACCTGGACGTGCACGAGGGCACCGTGATGGGTGTCCTCGGGCCGAACGGCGCCGGCAAGACCACCCTCGTACGATGCCTGTCCACCCTCATCACTCCCGACGCCGGCACGGCCATGGTCGCCGGGTACGACGCGGTGAAGCAGCCCCGGCAGCTGCGCCGCGTGATCGGCCTCACCGGCCAGTACGCCTCGGTCGACGAGAAGCTCTCCGGCCGGGAGAACCTGTACATGATCGGGCGCCTGCTCGACCTGTCCAAGAAGGAGGCGCGGGCCCGGGCCGACAGCCTGCTGGAGCGGTTCTCGCTGACCGACGCCGCCACCCGCCCCGCGAAGACCTACTCCGGCGGTATGCGCCGCCGCCTCGACCTCGCGGCGTCGATGATCGGCCGCCCGCACGTCCTGTACCTGGACGAGCCGACGACCGGCCTCGACCCCCGTACGCGTAACGAGGTGTGGGCCGAGGTCAAGAGCATGGTCCGCGAGGGCGTCACCGTCCTGCTGACCACGCAGTACATGGAGGAGGCCGAGCAGCTGGCCTCCGAGCTGACCGTCATCGACCGCGGCAAGGTGATCGCCGAGGGCGGCATCGAGGAGCTGAAGGCGAAGGTCGGCGGCCGCACCCTGCGCATCCGCCCGGCCGACGCGCTGGAGCTGCGCCCCCTCGCCCACGCCCTGGACGACCTGGGCATCACCGGTATCGCCACGACCACCGTGGACGCCGAGTCCGGCACGGTCCTGGTCCCGATCCTCAGCGACGAGCAGCTGACGGCCGTCGTCGGCGCGGTCACCGCGCGCGGCATCACCATCGGCTCCATCGCCACCGAACTGCCCAGCCTGGACGAGGTGTTCCTCTCCATCACCGGCCAGAAGGCCTCCGCCCCGCAGGACGCCCGGCCCGAACTCGCGGAGGTCGCCGTATGAGTACCGTCACCCTGAACCCCACGGCGCCCACCATCAAGGTCGACGCCGACCCCAAGATCGGCCTGCGCGGCCATCTGCGCCACACCGGCGCGCTGATCCGCCGCAATCTGCTGTGGATCAAGCAGGACCCGGAGTCGATGTTCGACGCCGTCCTGATGCCGATCGTCTTCACCCTGCTCTTCGTGTACGTCTTCGGCGGCTCCATCGGCTCCGCGATGGGCGGCGGCCAGGACGCGTACGTCCAGTACGTGATCCCGGGCATGGTCGCCATGATGTCGATGAACATCGCGCAGGGCGTCGGCACCGGCTTCAACGAGGACTTCCAGAAGGGCATCATGGACCGCTTCCGGTCCCTGCCCATCGGCCGCGGCTCGGTGCTGATCGCCAAGGTCTTCGTGGAGTTGCTGCGCCTGCTGTGCGCCACCACGGTCCTGATGATCGTCGCGGTGCTCGTCGGCTTCGACATCTCCAACTGGGCCGGTCTGTTCGGAGCCATCGGTCTGACCGCGCTGTTCGGCTCGTCCCTGATGTGGATCTTCCTGGTGCTCGGTGTGACCATGAAGAGCGCGCAGGCCGTGCAGGCCATGGGCTTCCTGGTGATGATGCCGCTGCAGTTCGGCTCGTCCATCTTCGCGCCGACCCAGTCCATGCCGGGCTGGCTCCAGTCCTTCACGAGCTGGAACCCGATCTCGGCGCTGGCCGACACCTGCCGCGCCCTGATGACCGGCGGCCCGATCGCCCACGACCTGTGGGTGACCCTCGGCTGGACGGCGGCGCTGACCGCGGTCATGGCGCCGGTCGCGATCCGCAAGTTCACCACCAAGAGCTGAGCACGGCTCCCGGCGGGCACGTACAGCGCGTCAGACAGTCAGTCGGTCGGTTCGCGTCGCACCTGGGCGGTGGCCTCCTCCACGGAGAGGCCGCCGCCTTCGGCGTACTCCCGTGCGTACAGCTCGTCGCCGAGCGTCTCGCGTGCGCCGCGCTCGGCCCGCTCCCGCCACTCGCCCTCCATCACGTTGCGCACGTGACCGGGCGGCAGCGAGGCGTCCGAGGCGCCGATCAGCCGGGCGGCCGTCGCCGCGTCGCCCGTACCGCCGCGCAGCGCCAGGGCGTTCGCCGCGGTGAGCAGATGCAGCGCCGCCATGTGCGGTTCGAGCATCGCCGCCAGTGGGTCGTCGGCGACGGCGAGGGCCTCCAGGGACTTCTCCAGCGCGTGGTCCGCGTTGCCCTCTATCGCGTCGAGCATCGCTTCGAGGCCGAGCAGGATGGCGCGGAAGAAGAGCACCTCGGCGACCTTGAACTCGGCGCGCAGATGCGCGAGAAGCTCGCGTGCCTCCTCGGTGCGGCCCGTCGAGGCGAGCCGGGTGACCAGGAACATCCGGGCCGCGGGCCAGGCCTCGTTGTGGAACTTGCGGGCCGGGTCGAGGGTGTCGCGCAGCATCTGCTCGCCGCGCTCCCCGTCGCCCTGCTCGATGAGGACGTTGCCGAGCCGTACCGACAGGATCGCGACCTGGGCGTGGGCGCCCAGCTCCTCGGCGGCCTCCTGGGCCCGGACGAAGTCGGCCGCGGCGGCGTCGAACCGGCCCAGCCTCTCGTGCGCCTCGCCGCGCACCGACAGCGCCTCGGTCATCCCCCACTCGTCGCCGAGCCGGGTGAACAGGGCCAGCGACTCGTCGGCGTCGGCGAGCCCGGCCTCGGCGCTCTGGACGCGGTTGGCGCGCAGGTTGGCGCGCAGGTGGAGCACGTGCGCGAGTTCCCACTCGTAGCCGAGGGCGCGGCAGGTGCGGACCGTCTCGTCGCTCAGCTCCTCCATCCGCTCGCCCTGGCCCGACATCAGGACGGCGAAGTACCAGAGGTGTCCCGGTGGACGGCAGGACTGCGGCAGGTCGGGGCGGAGGCTGTCGACGATCGTGCGCAGCCTGGCCTGTCCCTCGTCGCCCTGCCAGACCTCCAGCTCCATGTCCATGTAGCCGAGCCGGGTCAGGTGCACCTCGCGGCGGGCCTGGTCGAGGAGGTCGCCGGTGAGCGGCGGCGGGACGTCGACGGGGCGCTGGTAGAGCGGCGGGGCGGGGCGCGCGTCCGGGCCGAACGGGTCGGGGCCCAGCGCCGCCGCCTCCATGGTCCAGGTACGGGCGTCGGTGCGCAGGTCGCGCATCATCCAGAACCAGAGCAGGGAGAGCACCAGGCTGAGCATCTCCTGCTCGTCGCGGGCCGCGGCGGCGCGGCGCAGGGCGGTGCGCAGGTTCTCGTACTCGCGCTCGATCCGGGCGATGGCCGCGCGCTGGCCCGCGCCGCGCAGCAACGGGTCGGTGGTGCGGGCGAGTTCGCGGTAGTACGTGAGGTGGGCGCGTTCGGCGGCGGCGCGGTCCTCGGCCTCGTCGAGCCGGTCGCCCGCGTACTCGGCGACGGTCTCCAGGAGGCGGTAGCGCATCTCGCCGCTGTCGTCGGGGGCGGCGACCACGAGGGACTTGTCGACGAGGGAGGACAGCACGTCCATCGCCTCGGGTCCGCAGACCGTCTCGGCGGCGGTGAGGTCGCAGCCGCCGCTGAAGACGGAGAGCCGGGCGAGGACGGCCCGTTCGGGTGCGTCGAGCAGGTCCCAGGACCAGTCGACGACGGCGCGCAGGGTCTGCTGGCGGGGCAGGGCGGTGCGGGCGCCGGAGGTCAGCAGCCGGAAGCGGTCGTCGAGGCGGTCGGCGATCTGGCGCGGGGTGAGCATCCGCAGCCGGGCCGCGGCGAGTTCGATGGCGAGCGGGAGGCCGTCGAGGCGGCGGCAGATCTCGGTGACGGCCGCCGTGGTCTGCGGCGACTGGTCGACGGTGAATCCGGGGCGCACGGTGGCGCCGCGCTCGCCGAACAGGCGCAGCGCGTACGGCTGCGGCAGCGGTTCGACGGGGTGGAGGACCTCGCCGGGCACGCCGAGGGGTTCGCGGCTGGTGGCGAGCACCGTCAGGTCCGGGCAGCGGGCCAGGAGGTGCTCGGCGAGGGCGGCGGCGGCCTCGATGACGTGCTCGCAGTTGTCGAGCACGACGATCATGCGGCGGTCTGCGCAGTGTTCGACGAGGCGGACCAGCGGGTCGTCGCCCTGGCGTTCACCGGCGACGCGCAGTTCCTCGGCGCCGGCGCCGCGCAGCACGGTCTCGCGGGCGCCGAGCGCGCTGACGACGGCCTCGGGGACGGCGTCGGGGTCGCTGACCGGGGCCAGTTCGGCGAGCCAGACGCCGTCCGGGGCGATGGTCTCGGCGAGGCCCTCCGCGGCTTCCTGGGAGAGGCGGGTCTTGCCTGCTCCGCCGGGGCCGAGCAGGGTCAGCAGGCGGGTGCGGGTGAGGTCCTCGCGGATGGCGTCTATGTCGGTCTTGCGGCCCACGAAGGAGGTGAGGCGGGCGCGGAGGTTGCCCGGGGGGCGGGGCTGGGCCGGGGTCTGTGCCGGGGCGTCTGCCGCCTGGAGCGCTTGCCCCGCGTCGGGGTGCCGCCTTGCCCACCCTGCCGCCCCTGGCGGCAGATTGCCCAAGGCTGGGTCGGAGTCCAGCAAGTCCCCGTGCAGGGATCTCAGTTCGGGGCCCGGGTCCGTGCCCAGGGTGTCGGCCAGGGTGCGGCGTATGTCGTCGTACGCGGCGAGGGCCTCGGCCGCGCGGCCCGCGTCGCGCAGGGCGCGCAGGCGCAGTGCCTGCAACGGTTCGTCCAGCGGGTGCGCGTCGCACAGGGCGGTCAGCTCGGGCAGCGTCTCCTCGGCCCGGCCCAGGGCGAGCAGCGCGGCGAGCCGGGTGCGGCGGGCGTCCAGCCGGCGGGTGTCCCAGCGGGCGCTCTCGCCGACGCGGTCCGGGAGGTCGGCGAGGACGGGCCCGTGCCACAGCGCGAGGGCCTCGTCGAGCAGTTCGGCGGCCTTGGCCGGGTCGCCGTCGGCGAGGCGGCGGGCGCCGTCGGCGGTGAGCCGCTCGAAGCGGAACAGGTCGATGTCGTCCGCCCCGGCCGCGAGCCGGTAGCCGCCCTCGTCGGAGGCGACGGCCGCCGCGCCGAGCACCCGGCGCAGCCGTCCCACCAGTGCCTGGAGGGCGGCCTGCGCGTCGGCGGGCGGCTCGTCGCCCCACACCTCGTCGACGAGGGCGGTCACCGGCACGGTCCGCCCCGGTCTCAGGGCGAGCACGGTGAGCAGGGCACGCAGCCGCGCCCCGCCGACGGGGACGGCAGTGCCGTCGTCGCGGAGTGCCCGGGTGGTGCCGAGAAGGGAAAAGCGCACCGGCCTATTGTCCCCGCCCGCGCGCGGACGGGCCGCCGGGCCCGCCCAAAGCGTCGAGGACGACCAGGGCGCCGTCGTCCCTGCGGGCCGGGTCGTCGCCCGTGAACCACTTCGGGCAGGCGTCCACCGGTCGCAGCCACCGCTCCCCCGGCACCGGGACGTAGGTCGTGCCGCCGGGCGTCTCGGGCGCGTATCCGCGGGTCAGGATGCGGACCGATACGACCCGGCCGACCGCCTCCGGCCACTGCCCGGTGTGCCGCTCCACACTCAGCAGCCCGGTCACGGAGAGCCGCCCCGGCGGCGTGCCCAGCGAGGCGTGCGGAGCCACGTCGAGCCCGCCCTCGGCGCGCACCACGTCCCACCGGTCGCCCTCGTCGTCCTCGACGACCCGGACCGGCCCCTCGACGACGCTCAGCGGCCACTCCTCCGCCGCGTCCAGCCGGTCCGCCGGCGTGATCATCAGCGGCAGCGACACCTCGTCTCCCACGGAGAACGGGGTGCCGCAGCACTCCATCTGCCAGCTCTCGTACCAAACGGTCCACGACGTCATGTGGTCCAGCCTCTCCGGAACTCCGTCGCCCGCGCGACACGTTTCCCCGGCAGGGCGGGTACGTTCATGCACGCCCCCCGCCACACGACCCGGGAGTCCCACCCTCATGAGCACCGCCACTTCCCGACGCGGCGACAGCAGGATCAGCCCCGTCTTCCTCGGCATCGCCGCGATCACGGCCGTGGCCGGCTGGGCGGTGTGGACGGACTTCGCCTCGCAGCCCGGCTTCGCGGTCTTCCTGTTCGTGACCGGGGCCTGGGTCGTCTCGCTGTGTCTGCACGAGTACGCGCATGCCCGCACCGCCCTGCACAGCGGCGACATCTCGGTCGGCTCGAAGGGCTATCTGACCCTGAACCCGCTGAAGTACACGCACGCGCTGCTCAGCATCGTGCTGCCCGTCCTCTTCGTGATCATGGGCGGCATCGGTCTGCCGGGTGGCGCGGTCTTCATCGAGCGGGGCCGCATCCAGGGCCGCTGGAAGCACAGCCTGATCTCGGCGGCGGGCCCGCTGACGAACGTGCTGTTCGCGATCGTGTGCACCGCCCCGTTCTGGCTGGACCTGCTGGACGGCGTGCCGGACACCTTCCGCTACGCGCTGGCCTTCCTGGCGCTGCTCCAGGTGACGGCGGCGATCCTGAACTTCCTGCCGGTGCCGGGCCTGGACGGCTACGGCGTCATCGAGCCCTGGCTGTCGTACAAGGTGAAGCGGCAGGTGGAGCCGTTCGCGCAGTTCGGCCTGATCGCCGTGTTCGCGCTGCTGTGGATCCCGTCGGTGAACCACGTGTTCTTCGACGTGGTGGACGCGCTGCTGCGCGCGCTCGGGGTGCACGACTGGGACACCTACTGGGGCCAGCGCTTCTACCGCTTCTGGGAGGGCACCCCGGAGATCCCGGTGTTCAGCCAGTAGGAGCTCAGCCGGCGGAGGCGCTCTGCGCCTTCTCGGCCTTGGCCTTGCGGGCGTAGAACCAGGTCATGTTCGACGTGATGCCCGCGATGAGCACCCACACGATCCCGAGGAAACTGCCCTCGACGAAGGACACCACGGCGGCCACGACGGCGAGCAGGCAGACGACGAGAGCGAAGAGTGCGATGCGGGGCATGGGGTCGGCTCCAATACACGGCTGGTGTTCGCCGACCAGTGTCCCCCATGCCCCGCCCGCGCCCGAAGGCGACCCGTACAACCCCTTGTGGGGGTTATCGGGTGGTTATACGTCCGTGACGCGCAGGCCCGCGTGCGCCTTGTAACGGCGGTTGGTGGAGATCAGGTTCGCGACCAGGGACTCCACCTGGTGGGCGTTGCGCAGCCGGCCGGCGAAGACGCCGCGCATGCCGGGGATGCGTGCGGCCAGCGCCTGCACCAGGTCGGTGTCGGCACGGCTCTCGCCGAGCACCATCACGTCGGTGTCGATCTCGTCGACCTCCGGGTCGGCGAGCAGCACGGCGGACAGGTGGTGGAAGGCGGCGGTGACCCGGGAGTCCGGGAGCAGGGCGGCGGCCTGTTCGGCGGCGCTGCCCTCCTCCGGCTTCAGCGCGTACGCGCCCTTCTTGTCGAAGCCGAGCGGGTTGACGCAGTCGACGACGAGCTTGTCCGCGAGGTCCTCGCGGAGCGCTTCGAGGGTGGCCCCGTGCCCGTCCCACGGCACGGCGACGATCACGATGTCGCTGCGCCGCGCGCACTCGGCGTTGTCGGCGCCCTCGATGCCGAGGCCCAGTTCCTCGGCGGCGGCCTGGGCGCGCTCGGCGGCGCGGGAGCCGAGGATCACCTTCTGGCCCGCGCGCGCGAACCGGTAGGCGAGGCCCTTGCCCTGCGGTCCGGTGCCGCCGAGCACGCCGACGACGAGCCCCGACACGTCGGGCAGGTCCCAGGGATCCTTGGCGGGGGCCTTCGGGGCGGTCTGTGCGCTGTCATCACTGGTAGTCATGAACCGACCTTACTCAGAGGTACCGGGCGGCGACCCGTACGGGCGGTCTTGCCGCGAACGTCACATCGGCGCGGAGTACTTGGGGCACCATGCAGCCCCATGGACGCCGTACGAGTAGCCCTGCTGCGCGAGGTGCTCGCCGGCACCGAGTGGCCGGCCGCCACCCGTCGCTTCGCCGGGGCGCTGCGGTCCTCGGTGGGCGCGCACGGTGGCGGGCTGCTGCTGGTCGGCACCGCGGAGTACGAGCCCTGGCATCTGGCCGCGCACCTGGTCGACGAGGCCGCCTGGTCCGGCACGCCCGAGCTGACGCCGACCCTGGTGCGGCACGCCGCGCGGCCCGGCGATCCGGCCCATCTCGCCGTAGGGCTCGGGCGGCTCGCGGCGGCGCGGCGGGGGGAGACGTTGCTGGTGGTGACGCCGGACGTCGTGGGGGCGGGGCTGCTGGAGCGGGTGCACGACGCCCGGCGGGCCGGGGCGACCGTGCTGGCGCTGGACGGGCAGGTCGCGGGCAACACCGATCTGCGGGCGCTGGCGCACGATGCGCTGGCCGTGCCCGGCGGGACGGATCTCGACCTGGACACCGTGCAGCATCTGGTGAGTGCGGCGGCCGGGGAGAACGCGGTGCCTGTGCCTCGGGGGCGGCGGCGGTTCCGTGACCGGTTGTCGAGGCTGGCGGATCACTTGACGGCGCCGCCGCCGGCTCGGTGGTAGTCGGTCGTCCGCGGGTCGCGTCGTGGCTGGTCGCGCAGTTCCCCGCGCCCCTGAAGCGAGCGAAGCTCGCTCTTCAGGGGCGCGGGGAACTGCGCGAGAAGCGGCCACCGGGTCGCACCCGACCGGCTACCCCTTGTCGGCCTCGCCCGAGGCGCTGGAGTCATGCCACTTCGGGTCGGTCTCCCATTCGAGGTTGCGCTCGCGCGCGGTCGCCATGGCGTGCTCGGCCTCGGTGCGGGACGCGTACGGTCCGAACCGGTCCTTGGCGGGGCACTCGGGGCCCTCCTCGACCTTCTGGTGCTCCAGGCAGTAGTACCACTCGCCCGGCTTGCCCACGGTCCGCTTCTTGAACAGGGCCATGTCCGACTCCTCTCCTCGGGACGCTCAGGGCCATGCTCCCCCAGTCCCGCTCGTTACACTCGCTGGCATGTCTGGCCAGTCGCAGTCGTCGCTGCTCGTACCCGGGGAACTCTCCCCCACCCGTCCCGTGCCCGGGAACATCCGGCGCCCCGAGTACGTCGGCAGGCCCGCGCCGACCCCGTACAAGGGCCCGGAGGTGCAGACGCCGGAAACGATCGAGGCGATGCGGACCGCCGGGCGGATCGCGGCGCGGGCGATGGAGGAGGCGGCCAAGGCGATCGCGCCGGGTGTCACCACCGACGAACTGGACCGCATCGCGCACGCGTACATGGTCGACCACGGCGCCTACCCGTCCACGCTCGGCTACCGCGGCTTCCCCAAGTCGCTGTGCACCAGCGTCAACGAGGTCATCTGCCACGGCATCCCGGACTCCACGGTGCTGCGTGACGGCGACATCATCAACCTGGACGTGACCGCGTACATCGGCGGTGTGCACGGTGACAACAACGCCACTTACCTGGTCGGCGACGTGGACGACGAGTCCCGGCTGCTGGTCGAGCGGACCCGCGAGTCGCTGAACCGTGCGATCAAGGCCGTCAAGCCGGGCCGCCAGATCAACATCATCGGCCGGGTCATCGAGTCGTACGCCAAGCGCTTCGGCTACGGAGTCGTGCGTGACTTCACCGGGCACGGCATCAACTCGTCGTTCCACAGCGGCCTGATCATCCCGCACTACGACAGCCCGCACGCCACGACGGTGATCCAGCCCGGCATGACGTTCACGATCGAGCCGATGCTGACGCTCGGCACGCACGACTACGACATGTGGGACGACGGGTGGACCGTCGTCACCAAGGACCGCAAGCGGACCGCTCAGTTCGAGCACACGCTCGTCGTCACGGAGACCGGCACGGAGATCCTCACGCTGCCGTAGCCCCGAGCCGCCCCGCACAGCACAGCCCGTCCCGTTCCGGGGCGGGCTTTCGCGTTGCCGTTCCGCCGTTCGGGAAAGCGGGTACTTTTTTACCGACAGCCAGTCGGGAAAGCCGGAACAGGTGCTATCTTAGGCAAGCCTAACCTAACTAGAACTCTTCGGCGGAGGCCTTATGGACACCCCGTTCTCCACCTTGATCCGCACCGCCTCGCACGAGCAGCACACAGAGGCGGAGACGTCGACCTTCATGAGCGACCTGCTCGGCGGGACGCTCGGCGTGGACGCCTACACGCGGTACACGGAGCAACTGTGGTTCGTCTACCAGGCACTTGAGGACGGCATAGAACACCTCGCGGACGATCCGGTCGCGGGCCCCTTCCTCCGGGCCGAGCTGGCCCGCCTGCCCGAGCTGGCGCGCGATCTCGCCCATCTGCGGGGGCCCGACTGGCGGGAGCGGGTGTCGGCGCTGCCCGCGACCGAGGCGTACGCGGCCCGGATCGCGGAGTGCGTGCGGGAGTGGCCGGCCGGATATGTGGCGCACCACTACACCCGGTACCTGGGCGATCTGTCCGGCGGGCAGATCATCCGCGACAAGGCGGAGAAGACCTGGGGGTTCGCGCGCAAGGGCGACGGGGTGCGGTTCTATGTTTTCGAGGGGGTTCAGAATCCGGCGGCGTTCAAGCGGGCGTACCGCGAGTTGCTCGACGGCATCGCCGTGGATGAGCTTGAGCGGCAGCGGGTGGTCGCCGAGTGCAAGCGGGCGTTTTCTTTGAACACCGGGGTGTTCGCCGCGCTGGGTGAGGAGTTTTCTCGCGCGGCCTGAATGGATCGTGCGGCGGGGTTGCGGGGCTCCGCCCCGGACCCCGCTCCTCAATCGCCGGAGGGGCTCAAAAGTAGGGCTACAAGAGCCTCACCCTTCCGCCCACCTCCACGTAGCCGTCCGGCTGGGGTGCCGTCAGGAGTTGGGAGCCCTTGCCCTGGCGGATGTTGAGGGCCCGGTCCAGCTGGGAAGTGAGGAGGAGGGCCGCGGCGCCCGTCGCCTCGTCCTCCTCGACGCCGTCGCCCCGGCCGGGGAACCCGCGGGCCCGTACCCGGCCCGCCGCCTCGTCCTCCCAGGCCCAGGCGTAGACCCACTCCCCCTCGGGCGGCACCGCGAGCGCGTCCACCTCCGCGGCCGACCCGTACTGGCGCACCGTACGCGGCGGAGCCCACTCCGCGCGGGCCTCGATCCAGGTGAACTCGCCGTCCAGGCGCGCTCCGACGACGCCGGCCGGCACCACCAGCTCGGGCACGTCGAGCAGCCAGGCGGCGCCGACGCACGGGTAGCCGGCGAACGGCAGGCGGGTCGACGGCGTGTAGATGTCGATGACACCGCGCTCGGGGTCGTCGACGAAGACGGTCTCACTGAAGCCCAGTTTCGCCGCGAACGTCTGCCGCTCGTCCGGGTCCGGGATCCGGGAGCCGTCGCGCACGACTCCGAGCGCGTTGCCGTGCCGGCCGTCGGGGCCGCAGAAGACGGACAGGACGTCGTACTCGTTCATGTCGGCAGTGAACCACGAAGCGTCCGACCGCCCAACCAGCGCCGCTTGACCACCTCTTGACCCGTCCCAGGGTCGCCCATGGGTCGCTTGTATCCGCGCCGCGACCAGCGGGTTTTCGTGAGAGGTGAATCACGGCAGAAGCGGGTAGCACTTAGGCAAGCCTCATATAAGTTAGGGCCGCCTTAGTCGAGCTGTGCACTTTCTGTACGCCCCCTTGGAGCCCGCATGCGAGCCGTCCGTTTCTCCGTCACCACCGCCGTCGCCACGGTGGCGGCCCTGACCGTCATCACGGGCTGTACCGAGAAGAGCGACGCCAAGAGCGGCGGTTCCGGCGCGATCGAGGTGACCGCGACCGACGACGGCTGCAAGGTGTCGAAGACGAAGTTCCCGGCCGGGCACGTCGAGTTGGCGGTCGAGAACAAGGGCTCGCGGGTCACCGAGGTGGAGATCCTCTTCCCCGACGACCGCATCGTCTCCGAGCGCGAGAACATCGGCCCCGGCACCAAGCACACGCTGACCGCCGAGGTGAAGAGCGGCGACTACCGCATCGCCTGCATACCCGGCATGAAGGGCAAGGGCCACCGCCAGGACGTGCAGGCCACCGGCGGCAAGGCCGCCAAGCGCGACCCGCGCCTGGACAAGGCCGTCGCCGGCTACCGCCAGTACGTGCAGGAGCAGGCCGACGCGACGCTGCCGAAGGTGAAGGTCTTCACCGACGCCGTCCGCGCGGGCGACCTCGACGCAGCGAAGAAGGCGTACGCCCCCTCGCGCATCGGCTGGGAGCGCACCGAGCCGGTCGCCGAGTCGTTCGGCGACATCGACCCGCTGACGGACACCCGCGCCGACGGCCTCGAAGAGGGCCAGAAGTGGACCGGCTGGCACCGCCTGGAGAAGGCGCTGTGGCAGGACAAGAAGATCGGCGCGGCCGATAAGGCGCTCGCCACGCAGCTCGACAAGGACCTCACCGACTGGCAGCAGCGCGTCGGCAAGGCCGAGATCACCCCCACCTCCATGGCCAACGGCGCCAAGGAACTCCTCGACGAGGTCGCCACCGGCAAGGTCACCGGCGAGGAGGAGCGCTACTCGCACACCGACCTGGTCGACTTCAAGGCCAACGTCGAGGGCGCGGAGAAGGCGTACGAGCTGCTGAAGCCGGTCGCCTCGGAGAACGACGCCGCGCTCACCAAGGACCTCGACAAGCAGTTCGCCGCCCTCGACGCCCTCCTCGACAAGTACCGCACCGACAAGGGCGACACCTCCTCGTACGACTTCATCTCCTACGACAAGGTCGGCAAGGCGGACCAGAAGGAGCTGTCCGACGGCGTCAACGCGCTCGCCGAGCCGCTGTCGAAGCTCGCCGCGGCCGTCGTCAAGTAGCAGCTGAGCAGGAAGCAGGAGCGCCCCGATGACGGACAACTCCCCGGACACCCCAGGCTCCCCGCAGTCCCCGGACTCCCCCGCGCCCTCCCGGCGTGCCCTGCTCGCCGTCGGCGGTGCCGGGCTCGCGCTCGGGGCCGCGGCGGCGGGCGGCGCCGTCGCGCTGACCCGGTCCGACGACGGCGCGGACATGGCGCCCGCCGCCGAGTCGGGCCGGGCGGTCCCCTTCCACGGCGCGCACCAGGCGGGCATCGCCACGGCCGTCCAGGACCGGCTGCACTTCGCCGCGTTCGACGTGAAGACCGACGACCGCGAGGAGTTCGTCCAGCTGCTGAAGGACTGGACGAAGGCCGCCGCCCTGATGACCGAGGGGCGGCCGGTCGGTGAGGGCGCGTACGGCGGGCTCGCCGAGGCGCCGCCGGACGACACCGGCGAGGCGCTCGGCCTCAAGCCGTCCCGGCTCACCCTGACGATCGGCTTCGGGCCCTCCCTCTTCGAGCGGTACGGGAAGGCGTTCGGGATCGCGGACCGGCGGCCCCCGGCCCTGGTCGAGCTGCCGAAGTTCCCCGGCGACAACCTGGAGAAGGCGCGCAGCGGCGGCGATCTGTGCGTCCAGGCCTGCGCCGACGACCCGCAGGTCGCGGTGCACGCGATCCGCAATCTGGCCCGGATCGGCTTCGGCAAGGTCGCCATCCGCTGGTCGCAGCTGGGCTTCGGCAAGACGTCGTCGACGACGCCGGACGCGCAGACCCCGCGTAACCTCATGGGCTTCAAGGACGGCACCCGCAACATCGCGGGCACGGAGACGGCCCGGCTCGACCAGCACGTGTGGGTCACCGACAAGGACGCCGGCTGGATGACGGGCGGCTCCTACCTCGTGGCCCGCCGCATCCGCATGAACATCGAGACCTGGGACCGCACTTCGCTCCAGGAGCAGGAGGACGTCTTCGGCCGGGACAAGGGCGAGGGCGCGCCGGTGGGCAAGGCGAAGGAGCGCGACGAGCCGTTCCTGAAGGCGATGAAGCCGACCGCGCACGTGCGGCTCGCGCACCCCGACTCCAACCACGGGGCGACGATCCTGCGCCGCGGCTACTCGTTCACCGACGGCACGGACGGGCTCGGCCGGCTCGACGCGGGGCTGTTCTTCCTCGCGTACCAGAAGGACGTGCGCCAGGGGTTCATCCCCGTGCAGCGCGGGCTCTCGGCGCACGACGCGCTGAACGAGTACATCCAGCACGTCGGGTCCGCGGTGTTCGCGGTGCCGCCGGGCGTGCGGGACGCGAGTGACTGGTGGGGCCGCGGCCTCTTCGCAGCGAAGGATGTGTGAGGGATGTTCGCGAACTATCTGATCGGGCTGCGCGAGGGCCTGGAGGCCAGCCTCATCGTCTGCATCCTCGTCGCCTACCTGGTGAAGACGGACCGCAGGGACGCGCTGAAGCCGGTGTGGCTGGGCATCGGGGCCGCCGTGCTGCTGGCGCTGGCGTTCGGCGCGGGCCTGGAGTTCGGCTCGCAGGAGATGACGTTCAAGGCGCAGGAGGCGCTCGGCGGCTCGCTGTCGATCATCGCCGTCGGCCTGGTGACGTGGATGGTGTTCTGGATGCGGCGCACCGCCCGGCACCTGAAGTCGGAGCTGCACGGCAAGCTGGACTCGGCGCTGAGCATGGGCACGGCGGCGCTGGTCGTCACCGCGTTCCTGGCGGTGGGCCGAGAGGGTCTGGAGACCTCGCTGTTCGTGTGGACGGCGGTGCACGCCACCAGCAACGGCACGACGGAACCGGTGACCGGCGCGCTGCTCGGCCTCGCCACCGCCGTGGTGCTCGGCTGGCTGTTCTACCGGGGCGCGCTGCGCATCAACCTGGCGAAGTTCTTCACGTGGACCGGTGGCATGCTCGTCGTCGTGGCCGCGGGTGTCCTCGCGTACGGCTTCCACGACTTGCAGGAGGCCGACTTCATCGGCGGTCTCAACACCCTGGCCTTCGACATCAGCGGGACGATCGCGCCCGACGGCTGGCTGGGCACCCTGCTCAAGGGCGTCTTCAACTTCCAGCCCGACCCCACGGTCCTGCAAGTCGTCGTCTGGTGCCTGTACTTGATTCCGACGATGGCGTTCTTCCTCAGCTACTCGGGCGAGCGTTCCGAGAGGGCCGGGGCAGTGGAGGCTTCCTCTTCCCGGTAGGGTTCGGCCCCGTGCAGGGGCAGGGGAGCGAAGGGTGAAGTCAACGTCATGAGCAAGGTCACGAACAGGCTCGGCAGGCCCGCCGCGACGGCGGTGGCGGCGGTGGCGCTGTCCCTCACGGCGAGCGGCTGCGTGACCGTGCACGGGGAGCTGGAGATCGTCCCGACGTCGACGAAGGCCCAGGCCGCGCGCGCTCTGGACACGTTCGTGTCGGCGTACCTCAAGGCCGAGAAGACGTACGACCGCTCGGCCGACGCCCCGTACGTCACCGGGCCGCTCGCCGCGATCGACACGGCGAAGCTGAAGGCGGCGCACAAGCTCAACCCGGACGGCAACAACAACCCCCGGGCGCTGAAGCTCACGGACACGAAGTACACCATCCCCAAGAAGGCGGGCTGGCCGCGCTGGTTCGTCGCCGACTCCGACAACAACCGGTTCCCGGACTACCGCTGGGTCATGGTCTTCACCCGCGACGACGTGAGCGAACCGTGGGCGGTGTCGTACCTGACGCTGTTCCGCGACGGCACGGTGCCGAAGTTCAAGACGGACGCGGACGGTTACGGCGAGGCGGTCTCCGACGACTCGGCCGGGCTCGCGGTGAAGCCGTCGACGCTCAGCAAGAAGTACGCCGACTATCTGGACCCGAAGACCGGCGGCGGCGACGGGTTCGCCGAGGGGGCGTTCACCACGCAGTGGCTCGCCAACCGCAAGAAGAACCTCTCGCGGCCCGGCCTCGCCACGCAGTACATCGACGAGCCGCTCACGTCCGGCGACTACGCGCCCGTCGGGCTGCGCACCACCGACGGCGGGGCGCTCGTCTTCTTCACCACGCGGCGGTACGAGAAGCAGACCGCTTCGCCGGGGAGCGATCTGCCGACGATCAACGCCAGTGTGAAGGCGTTGATGTCGGGGGACGCCAAGCAGGCCGCTACGTATGGGTATGTGTCGAATCAGGCGGCGATCGTCCCCACGAAGGGCTCCGCCGGTTCGGGGGTCGACGTGCTGGCCCGGGTCGAGGGGATCACGTCGGCCGAGGGGTCCTGATCGGGGGCGTCCGCCCCAGTGGGGTTCGTTGCCGGGTGCCGGTTCGTGGGGCTTCTCGCGCAGTTCCCCGCGCCCCTTACGGGGCGCTTTAGGGCCAGGCCGTGGTGAAGTCGGGTTCTGCTCCTGCGTAGCGGGCGCAGGCGTCCGTCAGGGGTTCCAGGAGGGTCAGGGGGTCCGGGAGCGGGTGTTCCGGGCCGCGGAGCCAGCGCACCGACTGGTCGGCGGGGAGGCGGGCCGGCGGGATCAGAACGTAGCTGCCGCGGCAGTGCCAGCGCAGGCCGGGGTGTTCGTCCATCGTCTCGGGGTGGCAGTCCAGCTCGCAGGGCCACCACTCGTCCTCGTCGTCCGGGGTGCCCCGGGTCGCCGTGAAGAAGAGCATGCGGTCGTCGCCGCAGAGCGCGACCGGGCCGACGTCGACACCGGAGGAGAGCAGCCGGTCGAGGGCCTCCTGGCCGGCCTCGGTGGGCACGTCCAGGACGTCGTGGACCATGCCGGTCGCGGTGATGAAGTTGGCCTGGGGCTGATGTCTGGCCCAGCGCTCGATCTGGGCGCGGTCCGTCGTGGACTGGGTCTGCCAGGCGAAGGAGACCGGGTGCCGGCCGGGGGTCGGGCAGCCTATGCGGTTGCACGAACATCGGTAGTCCGAGGGGTACGCGGCCGGGGCCAGCGGAAGTCCGGCGTCGGCGGCCGCCAGCAGCAGCGGCTCGCGGTCGGTGTCGGCCTCCGGCTCCTTGGGGGCCCGGGCGCTCTTCAGCCACTGGGAGATCCGGCCCAGTCCGTACCGTCCGCTCCGCTCCGTGCCCATCTATCTCCTCGTCGTCGCCCTCGTGCCGACCACGGCGGCCTGTGCCGCCGACGGGTACGGGATGAATCCCGGACCAACATGCTCCCACCATCCTGCTCCTCGGGTGGCCACAGTCCACATCCGGGGGTACCGGGGACACCGTCATGAGGTGTCATCACCACCATTGACGGGATTCGCGGCATTTGTGGCTCTACTTTGGTGCGCATGATCGCTGTGATCGCCCTGGCCGCCCCGCTCCGCAGGGCGGTGCCGCTCGCCGGGGTCGCCGTCCTGCTCTCCGCCAGCGGTCTGGCGTTCGTCGCCCCGCTGGAGTGGGGCAGCGCTCCGCCCACCCTCGACGCCCTGCCCCGGGTGACGTACACGGCTCATCGCGGCGGCGCTCTGGAGGTGCCGGAGAACAGCATGGCGGGGCTCGCGGCGGCGTACGGGCGCGGCAGCGCGCAGGTGCTCGACTTCGATACGCGGATGCTGCGCGACGGCACTCTCGTGGTGATGCACGACGGGACCCTGGACCGCACGACCACGTCGGCGGGGCCGGTGCGCGGGCTCGACCTGCGGGGCTGGCAGAAGGTGCGGCTGCGGCCCCGGGCGGCGCTGCCGGGGCACTGGCGTGCCGAGCGCCCGCCGACGGTCGCGGAGGTGCTCGACCGGTTCGGCGGCCGCACCGTGCTGATGCTGGAGGCCAAGGATCCCGACAGCCTCACCCGGCTCGCCCGGCTGATCCGCGCGCGCGGCCTGACCCGGTCCGTGCTGGTCAACTCCAACCGGCCGACCCTCGCGCACCGGGCCCATCAGCTGGGCCTGATCGCCCAGCTCTGGCGCTCGGCACGGCAGATGCGCACGGACCGGCCCGCCCGCTGGGCCGGTTACGTCGACGTGCTCGACATGGACTACCGGGCGCGGGACGCGGATCTCGTGCGGGCGGTCAGGTCGGGGGTGCCGCGGGTGTGGGCGCACACGGTGAACACGCCGCGGGAGCGGGACCGCGTGCTGCGGCTCGGCTGCGACGGGGTCATCTCGGACGCGCCGGGGCTGCTGGCCCGCACGCCTCATCGGGGCGCGATGCCGTAGAGGGCGTAGTCGACGAGGGTGTCGGTGTACTCGAGCGAGATCGGGCCGGTGAACTGGAGCCAGCGCTGGGCGAGCGGCGAGACCCAGAGTTCGAGGGCGATGCGCGGGTCGATCTCCGCGCGCACCTGGCCGGCCTCCTGCGCGGCGCGCACCCGGTCGACGTACAGCTGGAGCGACGGCATGAGGAGCTTCTCCGTGAAGTTCCGGCCGACCTGCTCGTTGACGACGCCCTCGGCGGCCAGGGCGCGCGACGGGGCCTCGAACCGGGGGTCCGTGAGCTGGTCGACGGTGAGGCGCAGCACGTGCTTGAGGTCGGTGGCGAGGTCGCCGGTGTCGGGGATGACGTACGCGTCGGCCCCGCCGGCCTCGCGGGCCGCCTGCTCGCCGAGATCGAGGAAGGCCTCCAGGAGGACCTCGGCCTTCGATCCCCACCAGCGGTAGATCGTCTGCTTGCCGACGCCGGCCCGGGCGGCGATGCCCTCGATGGTGGTCCGCGGGTAGCCGATCTCGCCGACGAGGGAGAGGGCCGCGTCGTAGATGGCGTGGCGGGAGCGTTCGCTGCGGCGGGTGGAGTCGGGCGCCGCCTTCTTGTCGGGGGGCGTCTTCTTGTCCGAGGACGTCTGTGTGGCTGCCATGGTTCGAATGTAGCAGCGAGCGAACCGAGACGTTCCGTCTCATAATCCATTGACAAGACGGAGCGTCTCGTTCACAGTGGGGCAGGTGAGCGAGCGAGACGAGACGTCTCGCCACCGTGTTCGACGGTACGAAGGAGAACACCATGACCCGAAGTGGAGCAGGCGGCATGCTGGGCGTCGGCGGAACCCGGAGCAAGCTCTCCCGCAAGGCGCTGCGCGGCGGCGGCCGGAGCGGGCAGGTCGGCGGGGGCGCCGACCCGGTCGCGCAGAAGCGGGAGCTGCTGCGCAAACTCCAGGAAGGGCGCGGCGGACACGACGCGTCATGACCCGGCCGCACCGCTGTGAACCACCCGTTCGGTTCACAGCCCGGAGGGCTCCTCCGGCCGCACCATGGGCGACAACAGCCCTGCGGTCGTGAGGAGCCCTCATTGCGTAATCCGCGTATCGCCGACCGGCGCGCCACACCCCGGCGCTATCTGATGTGCCCACCGGCGCACTTCCAGGTCACGTACTCGATCAATCCGTGGATGGACCCGGCGAAACCCGTCGACGTCCCCCTCGCCGTCGCGCAGTGGGAGGACCTCCGGGACCGGTACCGCGCGCTCGGCCACACCGTCGAGGTCCTCGACCCGCGGCCCGGTCTGCCCGACATGGTGTTCGCCGCGAACGGGGCGACGGTCGTCGACGGGCGGGTGCTCGGGGCGCGGTTCGCCCACCCCGAGCGGGAGTTGGAGGCCGCCGCGCACCTGGAGTGGTTCCGGGGCCGGGGGTACGCGCAGGTGCACGAACCGGTGCACGTCAACGAGGGCGAGGGCGACTTCGCCGTCACCGCGTCCTATCTGCTCGCGGGGCGCGGATTCCGGGCGTCGCCGCTGTCGCACGGGGAGGCGCAGGAGGTGTTCGGGCGGCCGGTGATCGGGCTCGATCTCGTCGACCCGCGCTTCTACCACCTGGACACCGCGCTGGCCGTGCTGGACGACTCGGCGGACGAGGTCATGTACTACCCCGAGGCGTTCTCCGCCGGGAGTCGGGCCGTGCTGCGGCGGATGTTCCCCGAGGCGCTCGTCGTGGGTGAGGCCGATGCCGTGGCCTTCGGCCTGAACGCGGTGTCGGACGGGCTGCACGTGCTGCTGCCGCAGGCCGCGGTGGGGTTGTTCGAGCCGCTCCGGGAGCGCGGGTTCGTTCCGGTCGGGATGGATCTCGGGGAGTTGTTGAAGGGGGGCGGGAGCGTGAAGTGCTGCACGCTTGAGCTCCGGGGGCTGTAGGCCGGTCTTCGTCCGCGGGTGCGTGGGGGCTGGTCGCGCAGTTCCCCGCGCCCCTGTCGGGTTGCCCTTCGTCTGCGGGCCGGTGGCCGCTTCTCGCGCAGTTCCCCGCGCCCCTGGGAGCGAGCTTCGCTCGCCCCTGGGAGGCTGCGCGGACGGTCACTCGCCCCAGGCGTCGCCCCACTCCGCGTCCCGCGCACCCCGGTAGAGGGACCCGTGCTTCTTCGTGACCGTCGTGCGGGTCAGGGTGCCCTGGACCTCGCAGAGGTCCAGGAGTACCTGGCCCTTGCGGATCTGCGGCTTCCGGACGATCCGGGCCTGGGCGGGCTCCGGGGCGGAACGGGTCGCCGCGACATACGCGAACTTCTCGTCCTCGTACGCCAGCGACCCGCCCTTGACCTGCCGGTGCAGGGAAGAACGGCTGACCCTCGCCGAGAAGTGGCACCAGTCGGTGCCGGGCACGATCGGGCAGGCCGCGCTGTGCGGGCAGGGCGCCGCGATGTGGAACCCGGCCGCGATCAGGCGGTCCCGGGCCTCGATGACGCGGGTGTAGCCGTCGGGCGTACCGGGCTCGATGATCACCACGGCGTCGGTGGCGGTCCCCGCGGCGGTGTCGACGACGCTCGCGCGGTCGGCTTCCGTCAGCTCCTTGAGGACGTACGAGACCGTGACCAGGGCCGCGGGGGCCGGCTCGGACGACACGCCGATGCGGGCCCGCTCCCAGGTCACCGAGGACGCCAACTGCGGCTCGGCGGCAGCCAGTTCGCGGCCCAGGGCGAGCGCGGGCTCGGACCAGTCGAGGACGGTCGTCGCGCGCTCCCCGGGCCAGACGTCCAGCGCGGCCCAGACCGCCGCGCCGGTTCCGCCGCCGATGTCGAGGTGCCCGGCGGGGGTCCAGCCGGGGGCCGCGTCGGCGAGGGCGTCGAGGGCGGCTCGGACCGCTTCGAAGGTGGCCGGCATGCGGTACGCCGCGTAGGCGGCGACGTCGGCGCGGTCGCGCAGGATCGGGGCGTCGGTGGGGGTGGTGCCCCGGTAGTTCGCGATGAGGCGGTCTACTGCGCGGGTCGCCTGGCTCGGCGGGAGGTGTTCGAGGAGGGTGGCGAGGGCTTTGCGGAGGGTGTCGGCGGGGTGGTCGGTGGGGGCGTTCACCCCGCGATTTTACGGGCCGTCGCCGGGTGCCGGTCCGTCGTGGCTGGTCGCGCAGTTCCCCGCGCCCCTGTCGGGTTGTCGATCGGCTGACGGCCGGTGGCCGCTTCTCGCGCCGTTCCCCGCGCCCCTAGGTAGTTCTCCGCCTGCGGGCCGGTGGCCTCTTCTCGCGCCGTTCCCCGCGCCCCTGAGGCAGGCGCTTCGCGCCGCCTCTCCTTGGAGGCTGCGCTGCGCGCGCCTCCACCCGGGACACGGGGCGCGCCTCTCCTGAAGGACGGCGGCACGTCTCTGATGAGATGGCGCACGAAGTGCGCATCTCAGGGGCGCGGGGAACTGCGCGAGAAGCGGCCGCCGGGGCGCGGACGAACGACGGGGGGTGCCGGGCTAGGGGGCGGGTGGGCCCAGGGGGACCACGGCTCGGGACAGGTGGGTGGCCGCTCGGGCGCGGGGGGTGCTGTCCGCCGGGGTGGGGCGCCGGGGGTGGACGGTGTTCGCCAGGAGTACCAGGAATGTGTCCGTGACCGGGTCCAGGACCAGGGACGTGCCCGTGAAACCGGTGTGCCCGGCAGCCCCGCGCCCGGCCAGCTCGCCCATGAAATAGGGCTGGTCGACCAGGAAGCCCAGTCCGGGCGCGCGCAGCATCAGGTCGACGAAGTCGGGGCCGAGGACACGGGCGGTGCCGTACGAACCGCCGTTGAGGAGGGTGCGGCACAGGACCGCCAGGTCGTGCGCCGTGGAGAACAGGCCCGCGTGGCCCGCGACGCCCCCGAGCGCCCAGGCGTTCTCGTCGTGCACCGCACCCCGCAGCGGCCCCCGGTCGACCTTGGCCCAGGGCCGCCGCTGATCCTCGGTGGCGGCGGCCTCGGGGCGCGGCCCGAACGAGGTGGCGGTCATGCCGAGCGGGCGGGTGATGCCTTCGTGGACCAGGGCGTCCAGGGTCCGCCCGGTGAGGCGCTCCAGGAGGTGCTGGAGCAGCAGCATGTTGAGGTCGGAGTAGCGGTAGTGGCCGGGCTTCGACGAGGGGAACTCGGCGCGCAGGGCCGCGAGCCGGGCGGGCCGGTTCCGGGCCTCGTACAGCGGGAGTTCGGGGCGCAGGCCAGAGGTGTGGGTGAGCAGCTGGCGGACGGTGACGGCGTGCCGGGCGGCGCCGGTGAAGTCGGGGAGGTAGGCGCCGATCTGCGCGTCGATGCCGAGGGTGCCGCGTTCGATCTGCTGCACGGCGGCGATCGAGGTGAACAGCTTGGTGAGGGAGGCGAGGTCGAAGACGGTGTCGAGGGTCATGGGGACGCGGGCGTCCGGCGGGAGTTCGACACCGCGGTCGGCGCGCTCGTCGTACGCGGCGTAGCGCACGGCCCAGCCGCTGACGGCCTCGGCGGCGATCACCGGTCCGCGTCCGGCGAGCAGTACGGCGCCCGCGCACCAGGGCCGCGGTCCGTCGGGCAGCCGGCGCACCTCGCGGACGAGGACGGCGAGCTGGTCCGGGTCGAGGCCGGCCCGCTCGGGCGTGCCGTGTCTCAGTCTTGGGGAGCTCAGGCCTCCCTCACCTCCCCCGTGCGCCGCCAGGGACGGCACAGCACCACGAACGCGAGGGCCGCCGCGAGCCCGGCGGCGAGCTGGACCAGTGCCATCGGTACGGCCGTCAGCGCGCCGTCGGCGCCCGTGATGCCGACCAGCGGGGACGCCACCGCGCCGATGAGGAACGAGGACGTGCCGAGGAGGGCGGAGGCCGAGCCGGCGGCGTGCGGGGTGCGCATCAGCGCGAGGGCGTTGGTGTTCGGCGTGGTCAGCGCCATCGACGCCATGAGGACGAACAGGCCGGCGGCGATGGGGACCAGGCCCAGTTCCTTCGGGGTGCCGAAGGTGCCGGTGGCGACGAGGAGCAGGAAGACGGACGCGGCGATGATCAGGGCTATGCCGATGCCGAGGACCTTGTCGAGGTTGACCCGGCCGACGAGGATCTTGCCGTTGATCTGTCCCACCGCGATCAGGCCGATCGAGTTCAGCCCGAACAGCAGGCTGTACGTCTGCGGCGACGCCCCGTAGAGATCCTGGAGGACGAACGGGGAAGCGGAGATGTAGGCGAACAGCGCGGCGAACGCGAAGCCGCCCGCGATCATGTACCCGGCGAAGACGCGGTCCGCGAGCAGGGCGCGCATGGTGCGCAGCGCCGTGCCGACGCCGCCGCCGTGCCGCCGGGCCGGTTCCAGGGTCTCGGGCAGGCACTTCCATACCACCGCGGTGAGCGCGATGCCGATGCCGGTGAGGACGACGAAGACGCCGCGCCAGTCGGTGAAGCGCAGAATCTGGCCGCCGATGAGGGGCGCGACGATCGGGGCGACGCCGGATATCAGCATCAGGGTGGAGAAGAACCGGGCCATCGCGATGCCGTCGTAGCGGTCACGGACGACGGCGCGGGCGATCACGATGCCGGCCGAGCCCGCGAGGCCCTGGAGCAGCCGGAAGGCGATGAGCAGGGCGGCGTTCGGCGCGAACGCGCAGATCGCGGTGGCGGCGACGTACACGAGCAGGCCGATGAGCAGCGGGCGACGCCGTCCCCACTTGTCGCTCATCGGGCCGACGACGAGCTGGCCGAGCGCCATGCCGGTCAGGCACGCGGTGAGGGTCAGCTGGGCGGTGGCGGTGGAGGCGTGCAGGGAGTCGGTGACCTCCGGCAGCGCCGGGAGGTACATGTCCATGGACAGCGGAGGCACGGCGGTCAGGCCGCCGAGCACCAGGGTGACCAGGAGTCCGGTACGAACAGCCGCGCGGGGTGCGGCGATCGGGCGCGGCGCCGCGACTTCCCCGACTTTCTTCGCTTCCACCGCCTGCCGCACCGCTCTGCCCGCCCTGTCCGTCATCCTGGCTCCCTCCCGGCCGTACGTACGATTACCTATGCTCTCAGCTCGGCGGACTGGTCGAGACCAAACTGAGGTGAGCAGCGATGACAGTGGAACGCGTGCGGTGGGGGATTCTCGCGACGGGCGGTATCGCCGCGTCGTTCACGGCGGATCTGCTCGATCTGCCGGACGCCGAGGTGGTGGCGGTGGCCTCCCGTTCGGACGCGTCGGCCAAGGCGTTCGCGGAGCGGTTCGGCATCCCGCGGGCGTACGGCGACTGGGCGTCGCTGGCCGAGGACTCCGATGTCGACGTGGTGTACGTGGCGACGCCGCACTCGGCGCACCGGCAGGCCGCCGGGCTCTGTCTGGAGGCGGGGCGTCCGGTGCTGTGCGAGAAGGCGTTCGCGCTGAACGCGCGGGAGGCCGGGGAGCTGGTCTCGCTGGCGCGTTCGCGCGGACTGTTCCTCATGGAGGCGATGTGGATGTACTGCCATCCGCTCGTCCGGCGGCTGAAGGCGCTCGTCGACGGCGGGGCGATCGGTGAAGTACGCACCGTGCAGGCCGACTTCGGGCTCGCCGGGCCGTTCCCGCCCGCGCACCGGTTGCGGGATCCCGCGCAGGGCGGGGGCGCGCTGCTCGATCTCGGGGTGTATCCGGTGTCGTTCGCGCATCTGCTGCTCGGGGAGCCGGAGGAGGTCGCCGCGTCGGCGCAGCTGTCCGACGAGGGGGTCGACCTCCAGACCGGGATGCTGCTGTCCTGGGCGAACGGGGCGCGGGCGCTGTTGCACTGCGCGATCAACGCCGGTACGGGCGTCACGGCGTCGGTCACCGGGTCCGCCGGGCGGATCGATGTGCCGGGCGGGTTCTTCCACCCCGAGCGGTTCGTTCTGCACCGGGACGGGCGGGAGCCCGAGGAGTTCACCGCCTCGCCGGAGGACGGGCCCCGGGACTCGCTGCGGCACGAGGCGCTGGAGGTCATGGGCCGGTTGCGGGCCGGCGACACCGAATCACCGCTGGTCCCGCTGGACGGAACCCTGGCCGTGATGCGCACGCTGGACCGGGTGCGGGACGCTGTGGGGGTGCGGTACCCGGGGGAACAGTGAGGTCTCGTCGCCGGGTGCGGGCGGGTGGGGGCTGGTCGCGCAGTTCCCCGCGCCCCTGATCGGGTTGTCGGTCGTGCGCGCGCCGGTGGCCGCTTCTCGCGCAGTTCCCCGCGCCCCTTAAAGGGCTCGTCGCAGAGTGCGGGTCGGTGGCCGCTTCTCGCGCCGTTCCCCGCGCCCCTTAAAGGGCTCGTCGCAGAGTGCGGGTCGGTGGCCGCTTCTCGCGCCGTTCCCCGCGCCCCTGAAGCATGCGCTGCGCGCAGCTTCCCCTATGGAGGTAGCGCACGAAGTGCGCATCTCCAGGGGCGCGGGGAACTGCGCGACCAGCCACGACGAGAGCCGCACCCGACAACAGGATGAGCCGCGCGCAGCGCAAGGCGCGACCGGCCCCCACCGGGGTCAGGCTTGGTGGAGGCCCTGGTTGCCCGCCTCGGTGATGAAGGAGGCGGCCGTGGTGAGCGGGGATCCCGGGACGGTCACCGCCGAGACCGTCTTGAAGTCGGCCCGGGCCTCACGATCACCCAGCTCCACGGTCACGTAACCCCGTTGGCCGTTGTAGTGCTTCATGTGCGGGTTGCGGGACAGGTAGGCGGCCCAGTTGGACGGCTTCGCGGAGCCGTCCTTGCCGCTGGTGATCGACGTCGTGACGATCTCGGTGCCGAGGGTGGCCGAGTTCGGGTCGTCGAAGTTCTGCTTGATGTCCATGGCGTAGGAGACATGGACATCACCGGTGAGGACCATGAGGTTCTCCACGCGGGCGGAGCGGGCCCCCTGGAGGACGCGCGAGCGGGACGCCGGGTAGCCGTCCCAGGAGTCCATGGAGAGGGTGTCGGTGCCGTCGGGGTTGTTGCGGCGGCCGAAGGTGACCTGCTGCGGGACGACGTTCCACAGGGCCTTCGAGCGGCGCCACCCGTCGATCAGCCAGCGTTCCTGGGTGGCGCCGGGCAGCGTCTGCGAGGCGGCCTCGGACTCGGGGGTCGGGGACTTCCAGCCGTCGCCGTTGGCCTGGTTGGTGCGGTACTGGCGGGTGTCCAGGATGTCGAACTGGGCCAGACGGCCCCACTGGAGGCGGCGGTAGAGCTGGGCGTCGGGCCCGTGCGGCAGCTGCGGGCGGCGCAGCGGCTGGTTCTCCCAGTACGCGCGGTACGCGGACGCGCGGCGCAGCAGGAACTCGGCCGGCGGGTCGTCGTTCTCGGAGGTGTCGTCGGCGTAGTTGTTCTCGGTCTCGTGGTCGTCCCAGGTGACGACGAAGGGGTGGGCGGCGTGCGCGGCGATCAGGTCCGGGTCGGACTTGTAGAGGGCGTAGCGCAGCCGGTAGTCGTCGAGGGTGACGGTCTCCCGGTTGAAGACGTCGGGCAGCACCCGGTCGGTGTACTTGCGGGCGCCGCCGACGGACGTGACCGCGTACTCGTAGAGGTAGTCGCCGAGGTGGAAGACCACGTCGACGTCGTCCTCGGCGAGGTGCTTGTACGCGGTGAAGTAGCCGTCGTGGTACGCCTGGCAGGAGACGGCGGCGAGGGTGAGCGCGGGGACGTGCCGGGCCGAGGCGGCGGGCGCGGTACGGGTGCGGCCGGTGCCGCTCACCCAGGAACCGGCGCGGAAGCGGTAGTAGTAGACCCGGCCGGCGTCGAGGTGGGAGACCTCGACGTGCACGGAGTGGTTGAACTCCGGGTGCGCGGTGGCTTGGCCGCGTCTGACGATCCGCTTGAAGCGTTCGTCGAGGGCCAGCTCCCAGCTCACCTCGACGCGCTGCGCGGGCAGACCGCCGCCCACGTCGTACGGGGCCGGGGCGAGCCGCGTCCACAGCAGCACGGAGTCGGGCAGCGGGTCGCCGGAGCCGACGCCGAGCGTGAACGGATCGCTGGTGATCTTCGCGCCGTCCAGCTCGGCGGCGGCCGCGGTGCCCGCGGTGGGCAGGTTCGTCGCGAAGGCGAGCGCGGCGGCGGCGCCGGTGACCGTGAGGAACCTGCGACGGCCCAAGTGCTGGGCTGCGGCGCGGAGTTCGGGTGCGTGTGACATGGAGCCCCTCCCCTGACTGCTGCTGTCATGTGCTGTCAGGGGAATTGCAGTGGCCCGGGACGACGCGCGACTGTCGCGTACACAACAGCCACATGGCGGATCGGTGATCTCCGGATGGCCGCGCCGCCCGTACCCTGCGGCCATGGACGCTTCGCACACTGCACCGGCAACGGCATCGACGAGGGTCGCCGTGGTCACCGGCGCGGGCTCCGGCATCGGCCGGGCCGTCGCCCTGGAACTGCTGCGCTCCGGGTGGCGCGTGGCCCTCGCGGGGCGCCGCGTCGAGACGCTGGAGGAGACGGCGGGCCTGGCCCCCGGCGCCGAGGCGCTCGCCGTGCGCACCGATGTGTCGCGGCCCGACGACGTGACGGCCCTGTTCGCCGCCGTGCGGGAGCGGTTCGGGCGGCTCGATCTGCTCTTCAACAACGCGGGGACGTTCGGGCCCGGCGGGGTCCCGGTCGAGGAGCTGTCCTACGAGGACTGGCGGCACGTCGTCGACGTCAACCTGGGCGGGGCGTTCCTGTGCGCGCAGGCGGCGTTCCGGCAGATGAAGGAGCAGGATCCGCACGGTGGGCGGATCATCAACAACGGCTCCATCTCGGCGCACACGCCGCGGCCGCACTCGGTCGCGTACACGGCGACGAAGCACGCCATGACGGGGCTGACCAAGTCGCTGTCCCTGGACGGGCGTCCGTACCGGATCGCCTGCGGGCAGATCGACATCGGGAACGCGGCGACCGATATGACCGAGCGCATGCGCAGTGGGATCCTCCAGGCCAACGGGGAGTTGGCCGTGGAGCCCGTGATGGATGTGGCCGATGTGGGCCGTACCGTGCGGCACATGGCCGAACTCCCGCTGGAGGCCAACGTGCAGTTCGCGACGGTGCTCGCCACGAACATGCCGTACGTGGGGCGGGGCTGACCTCGCGGTCGTGTGCGGGTTGCGCCGTGGCTGGGTCGCGCAGTTCCCCGCGCCCCTTATCGGGTTGTCGGTCAGCTGACGGCCGGTGGCCTCTTCTCGCGCAGTTCCCCGCGCCCCTGGAGGTGCGCACTGCGTGCGCTACCTCCATCGGGGAGGCGGCGCGGAGCGCCTGCCTCAGGGGCGCGGGGAACTGCGCGGGAAGAGGCCACCGGGCCGCAGACGGACGAAAACCCGGGGCAAGCCGCAAGGGACCCGAGCGACAATGCCCGCATGACAACCCCGCTGCGCTACACGGCCTTCGCCACCAGCCCCGCCGGAGGCAACCCGGCCGGCATCGTCCTGGACGCCTCGGCGCTCGACGACGACACCATGCTGAAGATCGCCGCCGACCTGGGCTACAGCGAGTCGGCGTTCCTGATCCCGGCCCCGGGCGACCGTACGTACGACCTGCGTTTCTTCAGCCCCAAGGCCGAGGTCAGCTTCTGCGGCCACGCGACCGTGGCGACCGCGGTGGCCCTCGCGGAGCGGCACGGCACCGGCGACTACCTGTTCCGCACGCCGGCCGGCGAGGTCCCGGTGACCGTCGACGGCGGCACAGGCGGCACCGGCGGCCCGCTGCGCGCGACCCTGACCAGCGTAGAGCCGCACATCGAGGACGTACGGGACGAGGACGTCGCCGAGGCGCTGGCCGCGCTCGACTGGCCGGCCGCCGACCTCGACCCGGCGTTCCCGCCGAGGATCGCCTACGCGGGCGCCCGCCACCTGGTACTCGCCGCGGGCACCCGGGAGCGCCTGGCCGATCTGGCGTACGACTTCGACCGGCTGGCCGCACTCATGCACCGCCTGGACCTGACCACCGTCCAACTCGTCTGGCGCGAGGCTGAGTTCACCTTCCACGTCCGCGACCCGTTCCCCGTGGGCGGGGTCGTGGAGGACCCGGCGACGGGCGCGGCGGCCGCGGCGTTCGGCGCGTATCTGCGCGCGCTCGACTTCGTGCCCGCCGAGTCCGTCCTCACCCTGCACCAGGGCACCGACATGGGCCGCCCCGGCGAGCTGACGGTGACGCTGCGGGAGGGCGACGCGCGGGTGCGGGTGAGCGGGACGGCGGTGCCGATCCCGTGACCGGTCCCGCAGCCGCGGCGGGCCCGGGCTGATTCACGTACGCCCGAGAATCGCCTCGGCCTGCGCCAGCTCCCCCGCGGACAGCGGCCCGAGCGCCAGCGCCCCGGCGTTCTCCTCGGCCTGGGCCACCGTGCGGAACCCGGGGATGGGCACGGTGCGCGGACTGCGGGCCCACAGCCAGGCCAGCGCGCCCTGCGCCGGGGTGCGGCCGCCGCTGGTGAGCACGGAGCGCAGGGCGTCGACGCGGGCGGTCCACTCCGGGTCGGCGCCGCCGCCGGCACCGAAGCCGGGGAGCCAGGCGGGCGGGGCGCTGCGGATGTCGCCGGGGGCGGGTGCCCGACGGCCGGTTCCGTGGCCGCCGCCGAGCAGGCCCATGGCGAGCGGGCTGCGGTTGATGCTGGCCAGCCCCAACTCCTCGCAGAGGGTGAGGAGTTCGGGGGCGTCCTGGAGGACGTTGCAGCGGTGCTGCACGGCGGCGCAGTGCGCGCCCTCGGCGAAGACGCGGGCGCGTGCGGGATCGTCGGTGCTCCAGGCGTAGGCGCGTACGAGCCCCTCGCGGACGAACTCCTCACAGGTGTCGCGGAGTTCGGCGGCGCGCTCCGGGTCGGCGTCGGCGATGTGGAGCTGGTACAGGTCGACGCGGTCCGTGCCGAGCCGGGTCAGTGAGGCGGTCAGGGCCCGGCGGGCGTGCTCCGGGGAGTCGTCGCTGCCGGTGAGCGTCTTGGTCCGCTCGTCGAAGACGTTGCCCCACTTGGTGGCGATGACCACGTCGTCGCGGTGTTTGCCGAGGGCGCGGGCGAGCACGCGCTCGCTGTGTCCCGTGCCGTAGGCGTCGGCGGTGTCGAAGAAGGTGACGCCGAGATCGAGCGCGCGCCGTACGGCCCGCACCGACTCCTCGTCGTCGACCCGGCCCCAGCCGAGCGGCTGTCCGTCCAGGTCCTGCCACTCGCCGCCGATCGCCCAGCAACCGAAGCCGAGCGCGCTGACCTCGATACCGCTTCCGCCCAGTGTCCTGCTGAAGGTGTCCATGGGCGGGGACGCTAGGAGTTGAAGTGCACGCGAGGTCAACAGGCCCGCTACAGCGGCGTGTTCAGTCCTGTCCTGTCTCGAACCGGGCGACCTTGCCGTCCTCCACCTGGAACGTCCAGCGGGTGCGCATCTCGCCCCAGGCGTCGTTGCGGTAGCGGGCGACGAGACCGCGGCCCTGAGCCGTCTCCTTCTCGACCTCGATGTGGCCGTGCGAGTCGAAGATCTCGCGGTCGGTCCACTCGCCGAGGTTCCGGTCGGTGCCGTCGTCCGCCATGGTGGCGCCGGGGGCGAGGACCGCCCGGAAGGCGTTCTTGTCGTGGGCGTTCAGCGCCGTGACGAAGGCGCGGACCGCCGGGTCGCTGAGTTTCGCGGTCTGGATGGGCATGCGGTCAGCGTGGCACCGGCCGATGGGGGCCGCCACCCGAACGGGCCCGGCCACCGGGTGCCGGCCGCTCCCCGGGCGGACGGTGGAACCATGACGACCTCCTGCATACGTTCCCGGCGTTCCTGTCTCGACCGCACCGGCCTCGGGCTGCTCGCGCTGCGCGCGGGCACCGGCGGGGTGCTGATGGCGCACGGGGCGCAGAAACTGCTCGGCTGGTTCGGCGGCGGCGGGGTCTCCGGCACAGCCGCCGCCATGGACTCCATGGGGTTCACCCCCGCCAGGGCGAGCGCGCTGGCCGCCGGGGTCGGCGAGGTGGGCGGCGGCGCCCTGCTCGCGCTCGGCCTCGCGACGCCGGTGGGCGGCGCCGCCGCGGCCGGGACCATGGTGGCGGCGTCCGCCGTGCACGCCCCGAACGGCTTCTTCGCGATGAACGGCGGCTACGAGTACGCGGCGTTCCTCGGCTTCGTCGCCGCGGGCCTGGCGGTGACCGGGCCCGGCGGCTACTCCCTCGACCGCGCGCTCGGCCACGTCCTCGACCGGCACTGGATGGTGCCCGCGGCGCTCGTCGGGGCGGGGGCGGCGGCGCTCGCGGTGGTCGGCTCGCGCAACAAGCGGGTCAAGGAGGCGGCGCCGGAGGCGTAGGGCGTCGCCCCCGCACCCCGCTCCCCCGTACCCCGCTCCCCCGCTTCTCCCGTCTCTAGACTCGGCTCTCCTGTCTCTAGACTCGGCGTCCATGACGAGCGACACCGGCCAGCCCGCCGCCGATCCCGACGCCGCCCTGTGGACCACCGTCGACCGGCTGCGCGCCTGGCTCGACGACAACAACCGGAAACCTCCCCACGAGGCGCTGCTGCTGCGGGTGCTGAAGCTGTCGGAGGAGGTCGGCGAGGTCGCGGAGGCGGTGATCGGGGCCGTCGGCCAGAACCCGCGCAAGGGCCACAGCCACACCTGGCAGGACGTCGAGTCGGAGCTGTGCGACGTGATCGTCACGGCCATGGTGGCCCTCGGCACGCTCACCCCCGACGCCCGCGCCGCCCTCACCGCCCACGTGGCGATGCTGGCCGAGCGCTCCCTCGGCACGGACTGACTACGCTGCCCGCAGGACACAGGGGTCGCGAGCGGTCAGGGAGTCGGGCATGGACGGCGTCGTCACGGCGGTCAGCAGCAACGGTACGTACTCGTTCACGAAGCCGAACCGCGAGCGCGTCACGCTCCTCGCGGGCCTCGGCGTCGAGGGCGATGTGCACGCCGGGGTCACGGTCAGGCACCGGTCCCGCGTCGCCCAGGACCCCACGCAGCCGAATCTGCGCCAAGTCCACCTGATCCACGAGGAGTTGTTCACCGAGCTGGCGGGGCAGGGCCATCAGGTGCGCCCCGGCGAACTCGGCGAGAACATCACCACGCGCGGCATCGACCTGCTCGCCCTGCCCACCGGCACCCTGCTGCGGTTCGGCGACGTCGACGGCGGCGCGGTCGTCGAGATAACGGGCCTGCGCAACCCCTGCCGCCAGATCGACGACTTCCAGGACGGACTCCTCAAGCGGGTCGTGGGCCGGGACCCGGACAGTGGGGAGATCGTGCGCAAGGCCGGGGTCATGAGCGTCGTACGGGAGGGCGGGACGGTCGGGCCCGGCGACGCCGTGCACGTGGAGCTGCCCGCGCACCCGCACCGGCCGCTGGAGCGCGTCTGACCGGCGGGTGCGGGGCGCCGAAGGTGAACGACTACCATCGCCGCCATGACAGACAGGCACCGAATCTCCGAACTCCCCCGCTTGGGCGTGGCCATCGTCACCATGGGCAACCGCCCCAAGGACGTGGACGCGCTGCTGGATTCGGTGGCCATGCAGGACGCGCCGCCGGCCCGCGTCGTCATGATCGGCAACGGCACGGTGCTGCCCACGTACACCGGTTACCCCTTCGAGGTCACGACGGTCGAACTCGACGACAACCTCGGCTGCCCGGGCGGTCGCAACGTGGCGCTGGCCCGGCTGCGCGAGTTCGGTGACGTGGACGTGGCCGTCGAACTGGACGACGACGGGCTGCTCGTCGAGGCCGACGTCTTCTCCACCATCCGGCGCCTGTACGCGGAGGATCCGCGGCTCGGCGTCGTCGGTTTCCGCATCGCCGACGAGCTCGGTGAGACGCAGCGCCGCCATGTGCCGCGGCTGCGCGCCAAGGACCCGATGCGGCGGGGTCTCGTGACCGCGTTCCTGGGCGGCGGGCACGCCTTCTCGATGGAGATGCTCGCCGAGACGGGCGACTGGCCCGCCGACTTCTTCTTCACGCACGAGGAGACGGACCTGGCGTGGCGGGCGCTGGACGCGGGCTGGAAGGTTCTCTACGAGCCGTCGCTGCTGCTCCAGCACCCGAAGACGTCTCCGGCGCGGCACGCGGTCTATCACCGGATGACGGCCCGCAACCGGGTGTGGCTGGCCCGGCGGCGCCTTCCGCTCCTCCTGATCCCCGTGTACCTGGGCGTCTGGACGGCGATCACGTTGCTGCGGACTCGTTCGCTGGGCGGGTTGCGGGCTTGGGCGGCCGGTTTTGTGGAGGGCGTGCGGACGTCGGCCGGTGAGCGGCGGCCGATGAAGTGGCGCACGGTGTGGCGCATGACACGCCTCGGCCGACCCCCGCTGATCTGACCTCCGCAAGTCGGGCGCGCCCCTCGTCGTGGCTGGTCGCGCAGTTCCCCGCGCCCCTGGGAGCGTTGCCGGGTGCGGGCCGGTGGCCGCTTCTCGCGCAGTTCCCCGCGCCCCTTATCGGGTTGTCGTTCGTGTGCGGGCCGGTGGGGGCTGGTCGCGCAGTTCCCCGCGCCCCTGGGAGCGTTGCCGGGTGCGGGCCGGTGGCCGCTTCTCGCGCAGTTCCCCGCGCCCCTTATCGGGTTG
>NZ_JBHVIX010000042.1:0-44703 GCF_042799415.1 Streptomyces sp. NPDC057694 | reverse complement strand
GTTCTTCATCTGCGGCCCGGTGGCCGCTTCTCGCGCAGTTCCCCGCGCCCCTGAGATGCGCACTTCGTGCGCCATCTCATCAGGGGCGCGCCACCCGCCCCTCGTCAGAGGCGCGCCACCGGCCCTTGAGGAGAGGCGCGCGGAGCGCAGCCTCAGGGGGAGGCGGCGCGTAGCGCCTGCCTCAGGGGCGCGGGGAACTGCGCGAGAAGCGGCCACCGGCGCGCGCAGGACCGACAACCCGATCAGGGGCGCGGGGAACTGCGCGAGCAGCCACGACGAGAGCCGCGGGGCTAGAGGGTGTAGTGGGCCCGGACCTTCGCGTGCACCGTCGGGGGTGCTCCCACTGTGTCCAGGCCCAGCAAGGCGGCACCCAGCACCGGGCGTTCCGTGACCACTCGGGGGTCGGCCTTCGGGGCGCGGGCGGCCAGCAGATCGCGGATCCGGGTGTCCAGTTGCGGGTGGCGGGCAGCCAGGACGCTGCCGCCAAGGAGCACCGGTACCTCAGCATCCAGCAGGTCAAGCCGGCGCAGCGCCACCGTGGACATGGCCACCACCTCGTCGGCCATCCGGTCCACCAGGCCCCGGGCCACCGGATCCCCGCCCGCCGCCGTGGCGAACAGCACCGGAGCGCACTCGTGCCGCCGCTGCACCGGAATCCGCCCCAGGTGCAGCGCCTCGATCAGCGCGTACATGGAGCCGAGCCCGAAGTGCGCCGGGAGATCGTGCATCAGGGCCGTCGGCTCACCGCGGCCGTCCTCGGCGCGGGCCGCGAACCACAGGGCCTCCTCGGCGAGGCCGCCACCCCCGCCCCAGTCACCGGAGATCTTGCCGATGGCGGGGAAACGTGCCGTACGGCCGTCGGGCAGCATCCCGGCGCAGTTGACGCCCGCGCCGCAGACGACGGCGACCCCGCGCGGCTCGGCGTCCTCAAGGAGTCCGGCGCGCAGCACGGCGAAGGTGTCGTTGCGCACGTCAACGCTGGACGACCAGCCCCGCGCCCGCAGCGCCGCGGCCAGCTCCCGCTCCTCCACCGGGAGATCGGCGTTGGCCAGACAGGCGGACACATGGCCCACCGCGTCGAGCCCCGCCTCGGCGAGCGCGCGGCCGACCGCGTCCGCGAGGACGTCCACGGCGGCCTCGACACCCACGCGGGGCGGCTGGAACCCGCCGCCGCGGGCCGCGCCGACGACCTGGCCGTCGGCCGCGACCACCGCGACGTCGGTCTTGCTGTTCCCCGCGTCCACGGCAAGGACGGTCATGCCCACGCGAGGTGCTCCCGGTTGTGCGCGATCAGCTGGTCGGTGAGCTGCTCCGCGTACGTCAGCTGGCCGACGAGCGGGTGTGCGAGCAGCGCCTTGAAGACGCGGTCGCGGCCGCCGCGCAGCGCGGCGTCGAGGGCCAGGTCCTCGTAGGCGGTGACGTTGGCGATGAGGCCCGCGTACAGCGGGTCGAGGGTCGGCACCGGCAGCGGGCGGGCGCCCTTGCCGTCGACGGCGGCCTGCACCTCGATGACGGCGTCGTCGGGGAGGAAGGGCAGCGTGCCGTTGTTGTAGGTGTTGACGACCTGGTAGGGGGAGCCGCCACCGCCGAGGAGCGACGCCGCCAGATCCACGGCCGCCTCGCTGTAGAAGGCGCCGCCGCGCTTGGCGAGCAGTTCCGGCTTCTCGTCGAGCGCCGGGTCGCCGTACATCTCCAGGAGCTGCCGCTCCATCTCGGCGACCTGGGAGGCCCGCGACGGCTTCGTGCGCAGCTCTTCGACGACCTTGTCGTGCTGGTAGTAGTAGCGCAGGTAGTACGACGGCACGACACCGAGCCGGTCGACGACCTCGCGCGGCATGTGCAGGTCGTCGGCGACCGCGTCGCCGTGCTCGGCCAGCAGCCCCGGCAGCACGTTCTCCCCCTCCGGGCCGCCCAGGCGCACGCCCAGCTCCCAGGTGAGGTGGTTGAGGCCGACGTGGTCGAGGTGGACCTGCGAGGGCGTCACGTCGAGCAGCTTGGCGAACTTGCGCTGGAAGCCGATCGCGACGTTGCACAGGCCGACGGCCTTGTGCCCGGCCTGGAGCAGGGCCCGGGTCACGATGCCGACCGGGTTGGTGAAGTCGATGATCCAGGCGTTCGGGTTGGCGCGGCGTACGCGCTCGGCGATGTCGAGCACGACCGGGACCGTGCGCAGCGCCTTCGCGAGGCCGCCGGCGCCGGTCGTCTCCTGGCCGACGCAGCCGCAGTCCAGCGGCCACGTCTCGTCCTGGTTGCGGGCGGCCTGGCCGCCGACGCGCAGCTGGAGCAGGACCGCGTCGGCGTCGGCGACGCCCGCGTCCACGTCGGACGTCGTGCGGATGACGCCCGGGTGGCCCTGCTTGGCGAAGATCCGGCGGGCGAGGCCGCCGACCAGCTCCAGGCGGTCGGCCGCCGGGTCGACCAGGACCAGTTCCTCGATGGGCAGGGTGTCCCTCAACCGGGCGAAGCCGTCGATGAGTTCGGGAGTGTAGGTCGACCCTCCGCCGACCACTGCGAGCTTCATTACCGAATAACCGTCCTTAGCCCTTTACTCCGGTGAGGGTGACACCCTCGACGAAGGCCTTTTGTGCGAAGAAGAAGACGATGCAGACCGGCGCCATCACCAGAAGTGTCGCGGCCATCGTCAGGTTCCAGTTGACGCTGTGCGCGGACTTGAAGGATTCGAGACCGTAACTCAGCGTCCAGGAAGCCGGGTTCTGGGCCGCGTAGATCTGCGGCCCGAAGTAGTCGTTCCAGCAGTAGAAGAACTGGAACAGGGCGATCGCGGCGATGCCCGGCTTGGCCATCGGCACCACGATCTTCAGCAGGGTCCGCAGCTCACCGCAGCCGTCGACCTTCGCCGACTCGATGTACTCCTTCGGGATCGTCAGCAGGAACTGACGGAGCAGGAAGATCGAGTACGCGTCGCCGAACGCCATCGGGATGATCAGCGGCCACAGCGTGCCGGAGAGGTGGAACTGCTGGGCCCACACCAGGTACATCGGGATCACGATGACCTGCGGCGGCAGCATCATCGTCGAGATGACGAGGATCATCGCCGTGCGGCGCCCGCGGAACCGGAACTTGGCGAGCGCGTAGGCCACGGGGACCGCCGAGCACACCGTGAACAGGGTGCCCACGACCGCGTAGAAGATCGAGTTCCGCCACCAGAGGAGGAACCCGTCGGTCTCGAAGACGGTCTTGTAGTTCTCCCAGTGCCAGGAGTTGGGCCACAGGTCGCCGCTCATCGCCTGGTCGTCGGCCATCACCGAGGTGAGGAAGACGAACACGAAGGGGAGGACGAACAGCAGCGCGACGGCGATCGCGATGCTGTGCACGGCGATCCAGTTGAGGATCTCCTTGCGGCGCGGGCGGCCCGGCCCGTCGTCTCTCGTGGCGGTGGCGTCGGGGCGCGCCGCCGGGCGCAGGGTGGTGGTGGTCATGGATCAGTCCTCCGCCGAGAGCAGGCCCGAGCGCTTGCGCATGAGCAGCATGGTCACGGCCATCGCGATGACGAACAGGACGAGCGAGAGCACGCACGCCGCGCCGGTGTTGAAGTTCTGGAAGCCCATCGAGTAGACGAGCTGGGGGACCGTGAGGGTCGAGTGGTCCGGGTAGCCGGGCTGGATGACCGAGCCGGGGCCGATGGAGACGCCGGAGGCGATCTTCCCGGCGACCAGGGCCTGCGTGTAGTACTGCATGGTCTGCACGACACCCGTCACGACCGCGAACATCACGATCGGGGTGATGGACGGCCAGGTCACGTACCGGAACTTCGAGAACGCGCCCGCTCCGTCCAGCTCGGCGGCCTCGTACTGCTCCTTCGGTACGTCGAGCAGCGCGGCCATGAAGATGACCATGAGGTCGCCGATGCCCCACAGGGACAGCAGGACGAGGGACGGCTTGGCCCAGGTCGGGTCGTTGAACCAGTTCGGGCCCTCGATGCCGATCTTGCTCAGCACCTCGTTGACCGGACCGGTCGCGGGGTTGAGCAGGAAGACGAAGGCGACGGTGGCGGCCACCGGCGGGGCCAGGTAGGGCAGGTAGAAGGCGGTCCGGAAGAAGCCGACGCCGCTCTTGATCTTCGTGACGAGCAGGCCGAGCGAGAGCCCGAAGACCACCCGCAGCGCCACCATGATCACGACCAGCCACAGCGTGTTCCACAGGGCCGGGCCGAACAGCGGCATGTCCTGGAACACGTACTTCCAGTTCCGCAGCCCCACGAACGTGGGCGCCTTGATCTGGTTGTAGTGCATGAACGAGAAGTAGACGGTGGCCAGCAGCGGGTACGCGAAGAAGGCGCTGAACCCGATCAGCCAGGGGGACAGGAAGCCCAGGGTGCGCAGTCTGCGCCGCGCGGGCCGGGAGAGTGCGATTGCCATGCGCGGGTCCTCAGTTCTGCGACTGCAGGGTGTCGGCGTCGATGAGCTTGTCGAGGCGCTGGAGCCCCTTCTTCAGGTTCGGGACCTTGCCCGCCTCCTCGGTGTACGAGAAGTCCTGGAGCTGCACGACGTACATGCCGCCGTTCGTCGACGGGGGCATGACCTGGCTGTACTTGTTCTTCGCGATGTCCAGGAACGTGCGGAACGCCGGGTCGGCGTCCAGCTTCGGCGACTTGAGGGCCGCCTTCGTCGAGGGCACGTTGTGGATCGCGTTCGCGAACTTCACGACCTGGTCGGTGTCCGCGGTCAGGAACTTGACCAGCTCCCAGGCCGCGTTCTGGTGCTTGCTGCTGTGCGCGATGCCGGCGACGGTGCCGGTGAGATAGCCGCGCCCGTACGCGTCGGCCTGGTCGTCGGGGACGGGCAGCGGGGCCACGCCCCAGTCGAACTTCGCCTTGGAGTCGTTCAGCATCAGACCGCGCCACTCACCGTCGAGGTGCATGGCGAGCTTGCCGCTGAGGAAGGCGTTCTGGTTCGACATCTCGTCGCCGAACGACGTGCGGAACCGCTCCAGGGCGTTGTAGCCGCCCTGCGCGTCCATCAGCTTCTTCGTCGTCTTGAAGTAGTCGTACGACGCCGGTTCCTTGGACAGGCGGGACGTGCCGTCCTTGTCGAAGTAGGTGGGCCCCCACTGGGCGAACAGCCGGTCGGGGCTGTTCTGGTAGAGCCGGAAGTTCGGCATGAAGCCGACCCGCTCGTACGAGGTGCCCTTCTTCTTCGTCAGCTTCTTGGAGTCGGCGATGAACTCGGACATCGTCTTCGGCGGGTGCGTGATGCCCGCCTCCTTGAAGGCGTCCTTGTTGTAGTACATGCCGAAGGCGTCCGCGAGCAGCGGCAGGGCGCACTGATTGCCGTTGTAACTCGTGTAGTTCAGAAGGGACTTCGGGAAGACCTTGTTCTTGTCGAGCCCGGTCTTCTTCATGAACGGGTCGAGGTCGGCCCACATGCCGGAGTCGCAGTACTGGCCGACGTTGTTGGTGGTGAAGGACGAGACGACGTCGGGGGCTTCGTCGCCGCCCGCGCGCAGGGCCTGGTTGACGGTGGCGTCCGAGACGTTGCCGGTGGCCTGTACATGGATGTTCGGGTGGAGCTTCTCGAAGCGGGCGATCGAGTCGTTGATCGCCTTGACCTCGCCGGACGCCGACCAGCCGTGCCAGAACTTGATGGTGACCGGCTTCGTCGGATCGTCGTCGGCGCTCCCGGTACTGGGATTGGCACAGCCGGCGAGCAGCAGTCCGGTCGCGGCGAGCACCACGGGTGCGCGCAGGGGTATGCGCCATCGCGGCATGGCGAACGTCCTTTACGTGGATGGGGACGGGGGAGGGGCGGTGCGGGGGTACGGGGGTCAGGCGCCGCTGGTGTCGAAGACGGTGTCGCGGGCCTGGGTGAGGGCGATGCGCAGGGCGCCGGTGAGGATGGGGTCGTCGGCCAGGTCGCTGGTGCGCAACTGGGGCCGGGGCAGGGCGAGTCCGGTGAGTTCCCGCTCCACGCGCTCGCGCAGCGCGTCGCCGCCCGCCTGGGCGACCTGCCCGGACAGCACGACGAGTTCGGGGTCGACGACGGCGACGACGGCGGCGAGGCCGGTGGCGATGCGCCGGGCCACCTCGTCGAGGACCTCGACGTCGCCGAGCGCCTCGGCCAGGTCCTCGACACCGCCCGCGAGCCGGCGGATCGCGGGGGCCGCGACCAGCGACTGGAAGCCGCCGCCCGCGTCGTTGCGGGCGTGCACGGAGTCGCCGCCGCGGGCGAGCGGGGCGCCGGGCAGCGGCATGTAGCCGATCTCGCCCGCGCCGCCGGTCGCGCCGCGCAGCAGGACGCCGCCGAGCACGATCGCGGCGCCGACGCCCTCGTCGACGTAGGCGAGGACGAAGTCGTCGTGGTCCTGGGCGGCGCCCTCGTGCTGCTCGGCGAGGGCCGCGAGGTTGACGTCGTTCTCGATGGAGACGGGGGTGCCGAGCACCTCGGCCAGCTCGGCGCGCAGGGTGCGCGAGTGCCAGCCGGGCAGGTGCGGGGCGTAGCGCAGCTGGCCGGTGTGCGGGTCGATGGCGCCCGGGGTGCCGATGACCGTCGCGGTCAGGTCGTCGTGGCCGAGCCCGGCCCGGTCCAGGGCGCCGTCGACGGCCTCGCTGACGAGCTGCGCGGTGCGGTGGCGCACGTCCTCCGCGACGGCGACGGCCTCGATCCGGGCCCGGCCGCGCTCGGCGCCGGTGATGTCGGCGACGACCGCGGTGATGCCGGTCGGGTCGGCGGACAGGGCGGCGACGTGCGCGGCGCCGGGGGCGATCTCGTAGAGCAGGGCGTTGGGCCCGGGGCGGCCGCTCTGGCTGCCGGTGGTGCGCACCAGGCCCGCGGCTTCGAGCCGCCCGAGGATCTGCGAGGTCGTCGGCTTGGACAGGCCGGTGAGTTCGCCGATCCGGGTGCGGGTGAGGGGGCCGTGGGCGACGAGGAGATCGAGGGCGGAACGGTCGTTCATCGCACGCAGCACGCTGGGGGTGCCCGGGGTAGCGGCCATCGTCGTGCTGCCTCCTCGTGGTGTCGCATCCACTGTTAGGAAAGTTTCCTATTGGGTGCGAGGAACCTAAGACGCAGGTGAAGGGGGCGTCAATAGGCGACGCCCCCTGGTTGGCCAACTCGTTACTTCGAGGCTCACCGCACGCGGCCCGGCCGGGGGTGAATGAGGATCATGGGGTGGGGATGGCAGGCCCTGGGGCATGGGTCCGTCCGGCTCGGGCGGCCGCCCTGACCGGACGGACCCGTACCGGCCCGTCAACACAAAGACCCGGATCGATTGTCAGGCGGAAACGCCTTCGATCCGGGCCAGGGCCTCGTCCGCGCCGAATGGCTGCAAGTACGGCAGCCAGCGCGGGTCCCTATGTCCGGTCCCGATGATGCGCCAGGCCAGGCCCGTCGGCGGAGCGGGCTTGCTGCGCAGGCGCCAGCCGATCTCCACCAGATGGCGGTCGGCCTTGGTGTGGTTGCAGCGGCGGCACGACGCCACCACGTTGTCCCAGACGTGCTGGCCCCCGCGGCTGCGCGGGATGACGTGGTCGACGCTGGTTGCGACGCCACCGCAGTACATGCACCGGCCGCCGTCACGGGCGAACAGCGCACGCCGGGTCAGAGGAACGGGGCCCCGGTAGGGAACCCGGACGAACCGCTTGAGCCGGACCACGCTGGGTGCGGGGACGGTGCGTGTCGCGCTGTGCATGAAGGCGCCGGACTCCTCGAGACAAGTGGCCTTGTTCTCCAGGACGAGTACGAGCGCGCGGCGGAGCGGTACGACGCCGAGGGGCTCGTACGACGCGTTGAGGACCAGGACATGCGGCACGGAATGCCTCCTTGTACGCCGGCGGCGCGTGGCTCGCGCCGGGACGATCTGGTAGTCAGTCTCCCCTCATCGCTGGTCATGGCGCCACCATGTCCGCGTAACGGCCTTGAAGTGTTTTCGACCACATCTCACCGCCGTCCGGGGCGCGACCGGGGCGGACGCGGGTGAGCACCGTCTCTCCGCCGAACATCTCGATGATCCGCACACAATGCCCCGTTAGTGTGGTGGGCCTGCCCGCTCCTGTCCCCGAGCCGTGCCGCCCTGTGGCGGGCAGAGGCAACGCCTGGAGGTACCTGCCGTGATCTTGTCCGTCCTGTCGGCCGCCAATGACACGGGCAGCCAGCAGCAGCCCACGCTCAAGGACGCCCAGGAGCAGGCCGGCCAGGCCGCCAGCTGGGTCGAGGAGAACTGGTCCGACTGGCTGGCCGTCGGCCTGCGGGTCCTGCTGATCGTCGTCATCGCCGCCGTGCTGCGCGTGGTGATACGCCGGGCCATCACCAAGCTGATCGAGCGCATGAACCGCACGGTGCAGGCCGTGGACGGCACCGCCTTCGGCGGCCTGCTGGTGAACGTGGAGCGGCGCCGCCAGCGCTCGCACGCCATAGGCAGCGTGCTGCGCTCCGTCGCGTCGTTCGTGATCCTGGGCACCGCCGCCCTGATGATCCTCAGCACCTTCGACATCAACCTGGCCCCGCTGCTCGCCTCGGCCGGAGTCGCCGGTGTCGCCATCGGTTTCGGCGCCCGCAACCTCGTGACCGACTTCCTCTCGGGCGTCTTCATGATCCTGGAGGACCAGTACGGGGTCGGGGACACCATCGACGCCGGGGTCGCCTCCGGTGAGGTGATCGAGGTCGGCCTGCGCGTCACCAAGCTGCGCGGCGCCGAGGGCGAGATCTGGTACGTGCGCAACGGCGAGGTCAAGCGGATAGGGAACCTCTCCCAGGGCTGGGCCACCGCCGGTGTCGATGTCACCGTCCGCGCCGACGAGGACCTCGACAAGGTGAAGACGGTGCTCTCCGAGGCGGGCGAGGCCATGAGCAAGGCCGAGCCGTGGAACGAGATGCTGTGGGGCCCCATCGAGGTCCTCGGCCTCGACAGCGTCCTCCTGGACTCGATGGTGGTGCGGGTCTCCGCCAAGACCATGCCCGGCAAGGCCCTGACTGTCGAGCGCGAGCTGCGCTGGCGCATCAAGCGCGCCTTCGACGAGGCGGGCATCCGGATCGTGGGCGGCGCCCCGGTCGCGGTCGACGAACCGGCCGCCGACCCGACGGCCGGGATGGCCGCGCCGTCGGCGTACGCCTCCGCCACCTCACCGCAGTCGCTGGCCGCGTCGCCGCTGCAGAAGTAGGCACCGTCACGAGGAGGGGGCGGCCGGAGATCATTCCGGCCGCCCCCTCCTCGTACGTGACGGGAGTCCTAACTCCGGTCGCCGCGCGCCCCCATCCGCGCGTACAGGGCCGCCCCCACGACGAACGCGGCCAGCGCCACCGCCCACGCCCCGCGCTGCGGCCCCGGCTGCATCGGCCAGGTCAGCATCGTCGCGCCGTGCAGGCGCGGGTTGGAGTACGACAGATAGACGGCGCCGATGTACAGCATCGTCGGCAGCCAGCTCAGGCGGGCGCCGATGAGCACCACGGCGACGGCCGTGAGCCCGGTGGCGCCGAACGTGTTGCGGACCATGGCGGCCGCGCCGAACTCCTGGACGTTGCCGGGCAGGGCGAGTGCGAGGAGCGCCGCGGCCAGTGCGGTCAGCGCGAGCAGATGGGCCAGCCGCGGCGGCCACCAGCGGCGCACGGCGGTGCGGTCCAGTTCCCGCGCGTACTCGTGGGTGCTGACTCCGATCGCCGCCGAGGCGAACAGCGGGGCCAGGGCGAGCAGCGGGACCCGCCGGTACGGGTCCATGTACGTGTCGGGGCGCGTCGCCGCCCACAGGGTGAACAGCGCCGTGGCGGCGAGGGCGGCCACCGTCATCGGCACGGCCCGGGAGCGGGCGTACAGGGCGAAGGGGTGCAGGGCGGTGGCGTTCACAGGGACGGCACCTCGCTGTCGGTGCGGCCGCAGCGGTCCTGTGCGAAGTAGCGGGACAGCCAGGCGCGGCGTTCGGCGGGGGACATGGTGCGCAGGTGGTCGTAGGCGCGCTGTTCAGTCTTGAGGCGACGCAGGTCTGCCTTGTCGCCGTTGGCGCGGGCGATCTTGAGTCTCTGCCTGCGGATCTCGTCGCTTATGTGGCTCGGCGCGAGCCAGCGAGTCACGGCGTCGTCCACGAGTGCGACCTTTGCCGGTTCTCTCCGGACGAACGGGCAGTCGGAGCCGCCGATCAGGATCGTCGCCGCCTCCCACCGGAACTGTTCGGCCTCGACGATCCGTCCGCGCACCAGATACCAGCCCAGCGGCGAGAGCATCGGCAGCGACGCCTCGTCCGCGTCCGGGCGGCCCGGCAGGTCCTCGAAGCGCACGGGCAGGTTCTCCACACCCTTCAGCCGGTCGATGAGGGGCCGCAGGGCCTCGGTGACCTCGGGGAGTTGTCGGGCGCGGGTCCCGTTCACGCAGATCTGCGGGGCCGTGTCCGTCGTGCACACCTGCCGGTGCGCGCGCGGGTCGGGGCGGGACAGACCGTCCCCGACCTGCACGAGCAGCGTGCCCGCGACGGCTGCCGCAACCAGCGGGACCAGCGCGGTCCGGCGGCGGGCCGCGCAGGCCAGCACCGCGGCCGCCGCGAGGGCGAGGAACCACCCGGCGGTCAGGAACGGATGCCACCACTCGAGCACCACGCTGCGCCGGAACCCCTCGGGTGCCGGGCCGAGGAAGCGCAGCACGCTCTCGGTGGTGCCGGCCGCACCGAACAGCCCGTACCCCACGACCCCCAGCAGCGGCGCCGCCAGCCGCCACGGCACGAGCGCGCCGACGACGTGCCCGGTCAGGGCGCAGGCCACCAGCACGGCGGCCGAACCGGCGAACGCCGTCGGGGTGAAGCCGCCCGGCGTCGCGTACGGGCGGCTGGCGAGCACCCCGCCGACGAACGTCAGCACGTACGCCGCGACCAGCCAGCACGCCAACGGCAGCGCGGCCATCAGTAGTTGGGCGAGCGGCCCGCGCACCGCCGTCGCGCGCAGCACGTCCGTGCCGCGCCGCCGCTCCCGGCCGCCCTGCCAGCAGCCCGCCGCGAGGGCGAGCGGACCGCCGAGGATGACACCGCCCGCGCGCAGGACGCTCAGCGTGTCGGTCCAACTGCCCTGCCACGTCTCCGAGGTGTTGTACAGGTACGCCCCGAGCGCCACCGCCAGGGCGAGCCCCGCCCAGGGTGCCAGGCCGCGCAGCAGCTCGGCCCGCAGCGGGTGCGGCGCCGGGCGGCGCGGGGCCGCCTTCGTGGCCGGACGGTCCGCCAGGAGGAGCGGCGCGTTCATCGGCCCGCCTCCGTGCCCCGGTGGACGCGCAGCGCCGTCGTGTAGCCGCGCTCGATGGCGTTGCCGTCGGCCTCGTCGCCGTCGCGGCCGAGGGCGGCCAGGGACGCGGGGGTGCCGCGGTAGGCGATCGTGCCGCGCTCGATCAGGGTGACCCCGGTGCAGGCCGCCGCCACGTCCTCCACCAGGTGCGTGGAGACGACGACGGTGGACTCCTCGCCCAACTCCCGCAGCAGCGAACGGAATTCGACGCGCTGCTCGGGGTCCAGTCCGGCCGTCGGCTCGTCGAGCAGCAGCAGCCGCGGGCTGTTCACGACGGCCTGCGCGATGCCGACGCGCCGCACCATGCCGCCGGACAGCGTCTTGAGCTTCGCGTCGATACGGTCGCCGAGGCCGACCCGCTCGACGGCCCGCTCCACAGCCGCCCCCGTCTCCGCGGCCGGTATCTCCTTCAGCCAGGCCACGTACGCCACGAACTCGCGCACCGTGAACCCCGGGTAGTAGCCGAAGTCCTGCGGCAGGTAGCCGAGTTGACGCCGGGCCGCGCGCCGCTCGCGGGCGTTCCCCAGGTCGCCGCCGAACAGTTCCACGCGGCCCGAGGTGGGCCGGGCCACGGTGGCGAGGACGCGGATGAGGGAGGTCTTGCCCGCTCCGTTGGGCCCGAGCAGCCCGTGCACCCCGGTGCCGAAGTCCAGGTCGACGGCGTCGAGGGCCGTGGTCCTGCGGTGCCGGACGGTCAGGCCGGACACCCGTACCGGCGCCGTTCCCGTCGTGAGGGTCGTCGTGCTCACATCGTCTCCAAGTGGTCGTACGCGGACCGGCGTACGGCGATCAGCGCGGCGCACGCGACCAGCGCCGCCGCCCAACTCGCCTGTGCCGCGGGGCCGTCGAAGTAGAGGGAGAGCTGTTCCGCGAGGCGGACCGAGAGGCCCCGGGGCGTGGTGGCCGTGGGCACCGCCACCGCGGCCGCCCAGCCCGCGCCGACCGTGCCGGTGGCCGCCCGGCAGCCCACGTAGCCGCCGAGCGCGAGCGCGGCCAGGGTCAGCGCGAGGCCCGGCAGCAGCCAGGCGGCAGGACCCGGGCCCGGGCCGTGTGGTCCGGGCAGCAGCAGCCCCGCCGCCGTAAGCAACGGCAGGCTCACCGCGAGGACGCCGAGCGTTCGGACCAGCAGCAGCCGCAGACCGCCCGCCGGGGTCGACGCGGCGATCTCGTGCAGCGGGTCGGCGTGCCGCCCGAACGACAGCGCGACCCCGGCGAGCGGCACCAGCGGCGCGAGCGCCAGCAGCAGCGGCCCGGCCGCCCCGGACCCGGTGCCGTACGCGAGGGCCACCGCGCCCGCCGCCACCACGAACAGGGCGATCAGCCACGGGCCGCGCAGCGCCGGGCCCACGCTCCACCACAGCCGCCCGAGCCGCCGGGCGCCCGGGACCCGCACGGGCTCCGGTGCGCGCACCTCGGCGAGGAGCACGGCCCGTACGTCCGCCAGGACCGGCCCCGCCGCCCCGGCGCGGGCCGCGCCCGACACCCGTACGGCACAGGACGCGCAGTCCTCCACATGGCGCTCCACGGACCAGCAGTCCGGCTCGGGGAGCACGCCGTCCACGTACCGGGCCGCGACGCCGTCCGGCACGTGCCAGGCGGCGAACCCGTTCAGATCGTGGCCGCTCATGCGATGCCTCCCGAGGGTTCCAGCGGTCCGGAGGCCGCCAACGCGGCCAGTGCGGCGCGCAGTTCGCGGCGGGCGCGCTGCGCGCGGGTCTTCACGGTGCCCTCCGGTATGCCGAGCAGCCGGGCGGCCTCCCGGGTGGTCAGGCCGTCGACGACGGTGGCCCGCAGCACGTCGCGCAGTTCGGGCGAGATCCGGTCGAGGGCGGTGCCCACGTCGCCGTACTGGAGCCCGGCCAGCACATGGTCCTCGGCGGACGGCGCCGACCCGGCCTCGGGCGGCTCGACCCGGTCGGCCCGCGCCCGGACGCGCTGCGCGTCGACGAGGCGGCGCGCGGCGATCGTCCACAGCCAGCCGCCGGCCTCACCGCCCTGGTGCGCCCGCGCCGAACGCCACACCGCGAGGAACGTGTCCTGGAGCACCTCGCGCACCGTCTCCGGGTCGTCGCAGCGCCGGCTCAGCCGGACGTGCAGCCAGCCGGAATGCCGGTCGTAGAGGGCGGCCAGCGCATCCGCGTCGCCCCGGGCGACGGCCCGCAGCAGCGCCCGGTCGTCTCGGTCGGCCCCCATGGGGCGGAACAGTCTCACACCCCGTCTATCGACCGGCCCCCGGCGACCGGTTCGCGGCCGCCACACTCAGCCTCGCGGGCTCGCCACGGCGTACGCCTCCACCGACCACAGCGAGATCCCGTACTCCGTCGCCCGCGCGTCCCCGACGATCCGCACGAACCGCACGCCCCCGGCGTCCATCCGCACCGACTCCCGGCCGCCCTGCCCGTCCCGCACGGTCGCCGCCGTGCGCCAGGTGCGGCCGTCGGCGGAGGTCTGGACGCGGTACCGGGTCGCGTACGCGTCCTGCCAGCGCAGGACCACCCGGCCGAGCCGGACCGGCCCGGTGAACCCGGCCTGCCACCACTCGCCGTCCCGCGCCGGGGACGACCAACGGGTCGCGGCGCGGCCGTCGTTGGCGTCCTTCGCCGGGAAGTCCGGGGTCTCGTCGGCCGAGGACGACGCGGTGGCGGTGCGGGCCAGGTCGGGGCCCGCGGTGCGCGGGTAGGCGCGGACCGTCACCGTGCGGGTCTGGCCGCCGAAGGCGACCGGGACCTCGTACACCCCGGCCGGCGTGTCCCCGGGGACCGTGATCTCCACGGGGACGTCCACCCGCGTGCCGCGCGGGAGTTCGCACTCCGCCGGGGCCTGCGCCCTGATGCCGTACGGGGCCGTCGCCGTCACGCTGCCCCGCGTGTCCGCCGGGCGCTGAGCAGTCAGGTGCGCCGTCACCCGCTGGGGGCTGCCGCCGATCTCGGCGTCCGTCTCGGCGCGGGCGAGCGAGAGGGTGGCGGCGGGGGCGTCCGCGTACCAGGGGACGACGTGGTCGACGGCGGTGCCGGGCGCGCCCGGCACCCGGACCGCGTCCGCGCGGACGCCTCCGGCGTCCAGTTCCGTGAAGCCGCCGTCCGCGAGAGCGCCGAGTTGCCGCCAGCCCGCGCCGGGGACGTGCGCCTCGACCGTGCCGCGCGTGCCGGGGCTGCTCAGCACCGTGACCGTGGACAGGGCCCGCACGCGCGGGAGTCCGGCCCGCGCGCCCGCCGCCGCATCCGCCCGGCCGGTCCCCGCCCACGCCGCGAACGCCGCCTCGGCCTTCTTCAGGAACGGGGCCAGCACGCCCTCCCCGACCGTGACGCGGTGCCCGGCGAGCCGCGTACGCAGCCGCTCCAGACGGCGGGCCGCCGCCCAGGCCGCCGTGCCGTCGCCGCGCGCCGCCGCGTCCAGCATGTCGACGGCGGCCTCGCCCGCCCGCCCGTAGTCGCCCAGCTTGTCGCTCCAGGGGCGCACCTCGGCGCCGAGTTCTGTGCCCGCCAGCGCCTCCGGGACGGTGCGCATCGCGCCGAACGCTGCGCGCAGGGCGCGGGCCGTTTCGGCGCGGGCCGCGTCCGTCTCCGTACGGGCCTGCCAGAACGCGGCGACGAGCGGCCTCAGGTAGGCGGACTCCCGCGCGCCCAGGACCGAGGAGGCGTCGTTGCCCGCCAGCGCCGTCAGGGCCGCCGCCCTCGTCCCGTCGCCGCCCGCGAGATCGTCGACCGCCGCCTTCCACGACTGCTCGGGGCGGTAGTCGCGGGGGTTCCAGGCGTAGTCCGCCGCCGTGAAGAGCGCGACGCGGGAGGCGGCAGGCTGCTGCATCGCGTTGGCCAGCAGGGCGGCCGAGCCGGTGGCCACCGCCGGATCGCGGCCGGCGTACGGGCCGAGGAAGATCCGGCCCACCGCGTAGTCGTTGACCGGGTAGTTGTCCATCGTGAGCAGCGGATGCGCCGCGCCCGACGAGCCGAACGCCCTTCGTGCGTCGGCCAGTTCGCCGCCGGTGATGGTGCGCGGCACGACGCCCACCCCGGTCCACGCCACCTGCACCGTGCCGTCGAGCGCGTGCGCCAGCGCCGTGCGGTACCGCGTCGCGCCGTCCTGGTAGTACTCGGTGGGCATCAGCGACAGCGGCCCGGCGTCCGGGTGGCGGGCCGCCAGCTGCTCCGCCACCGCGTTCGCGACCCGCGCCTGTGCCCGCGCCGCCGCCTCCGGCCCCGAGCCGAACTCCTCGGCGTCCGCCGCGCAGTGCCACTCGCTGTACGACACGTCCTGGAACTGGAGCTGGAAGGCGCGCACGCCGAGCGCCCACATCGCGTCCAGCTTGCGGCTCAACGCCTTGATGTCGGCCGCCGACGACAGGCACATCGCCTGACCGGGGGCCACCGCCCAGCCGAGCGTGACGTGGTTGGCGCGGGCCCGTGCGGCCAGTTCGCGGAAGGCGGCGCGCTGCGCCGCCGGGTAGGGCTCGCGCCAGCGCGCCTGCCGGTACAGATCGTCGCCCGGCGCGTAGAGATAGTGGTTCTGCTTGGTGCGGCCCATGAAGTCGAGCTGCGCCAGACGCTGTTCGGTCGTCCACGGTGTGCCGTAGAAACCCTCGGTCAGACCGCGTACCGCCGTGCCCGGCCAGTCGCGTACGACCACTCCGGCGATCACGCGCCCCTCGGTCAGCTGCCGCAGCGTCTGCACCGCGTGGAACAGTCCGTCGCCGCCGACGCCCTCCAGCGCGACCGTCGGCCGCCCGGCCACGGACCCCACCGCGAGCCGGTAGCCGCCCGCGGGCAGATCCCGGCGGTGGCCGACCGTGACGACGAGCCCGGCGCCGGGCGCCCGGTGGGCTTCGTCGGTTTCGTCGGCTGCGTGGACCTCGCGGACGGCCCGCGCGCCCGCCCCGCGCAGCAGCGTGCGCAGCGCGTCCACCGCGTACGGGTCGCTGCCCGGGGAGACGGCCAGGGCCACGGCGCCGGGGGAGTCCGGCACCGTCACCCCGTGCTCCGAGGCCCGCATCGACCGGGGCCGCGGCCACACCGACGGCAGGCCCGACTCCGCCGCCGTGTCGTCCGCCGAGGTGCCCGGCACCTCGGGCACGGCCACCGCACCGGCCGCGCCGCCCAGTGTCCCCGCGATGACGGCGACCGCGACGGCGGCCGCCGTCCTCCTGCGCCGCAGCTGCACGGCATACCTCTCCTGCAAAGGGGGTCACAGTGGGTACCGACCCCACCACTCAACGGGGTCGGGTGTCAAAGCCCGCGGCTGGAAGGAGTTCTTCCTGTCTCTGATGCCCTTTGGTCAATTTCCTCTTGTCATTCACAATGTGACCAACAACACGTTGCCCGGTCGAACAGGTCTGGGCCGGGGATCTCTGGGTAGGCCTTCCGACTCACGACCCCCTTTGATGAAGGAGGCCCCCGTGGCCGCATCGGCTCAGCTTCTGCTCTCGGCCCTGTCCAAACACGCGGACCCCGTGCTGTCCGTGACGGACCCGCTGACCGGGATCGACACCCTCTACGGCACCGACAACACGACGACGTCGTCCTCCGAACTGCCACTGACCAGCGAACCGGCCTTTGCCGACTACGCGCCGCTGACCTCCGAGCCGCCGCTCTCCGACGAGCTGCCGCTGACCTCCGAGCCCACTCCGAGCGGCCTGGCCGCGGGGTGAGCCTGGCCCGGCTCGCCGAGCTGTACGGCGTGGCCACCTCCTACTCCCCGTCACCGGACAGCACCGTCCGGGCCTCCGACGCGGCGCTGACCGCCGCCCTCGCCGCCCTCGGCGTGGCCGCGGACGCCCCGGGCGCGCTCGCCGCCCGGGAGGCCGAACTCGCCGCCCGCCCGGTGCCGCCGACCGTCGTGCTCTGGTCCGACGGCTCCACCCCCGACTGGCTGCGGGCACTGCCCGACCGGGCCCGGCTCGCCCTCCGCCCCGAAGGCGCGCGGGAGTTCACCGCCTGGGACCCGGCGGTGCCGCCACCGCCCGGCGTGCACCGGTTACGGGTCGAGGACCCCGACGGCAGCGGCACCGAGGCCCACCTCGTCGTGGCCCCGCCCGCCGCCCCGCTCCCGGCGGGCCGCAGCCACGGCCTGCTGGTCCAGCTGTACTCCCTGCTCTCCACCCGCTCCTGGGGCATGGGCGACCTCGCCGACCTCGCCGATCTGGCGTCCTGGTCGGCCCGCACCCACGGCGTCGGCTTCCTCCAGGTCAACCCGCTGCACGCGGCCGTCCCCGCCGCGCCCGACGGCGCCATGGACCCCTCCCCGTACCGACCCTCCTCCCGCCGCTTCCCCGACCCCGTGCACCTGCGGATCGAGGACATCCCCGAGTACGCGCACGTGCCCGGCCGGGACCGCGAGGCCGCGGCCCTGCGCGAAGCGGTCCTCCGCAAGGGGGAGTTGATCGACCGGGACGCGGTCTGGGCGCTGAAGCGCGCGGTCCTTGAGACGCTCGTCCGGGACGTCCCGCTCACCCCCGGCCGCCGCGCCGCCTACTGCGACTACCTCGCCGAGCAGGGCACCGCCCTGGAGGACCACGCCACTTATCAGGCGCTCGCCGAGCGGCACGGCCCCGACTGGCACACCTGGCCCGCCGCGCTCCGGGACCCGCGCTCGCCGGAGACCGCCCGCGCCCGGCGGGACGCCATGGACCGCGTCGACTTCCACAGCCGGCTCGCCTGGCTCACCGACACCCAGCTCGCCGCCGCCCAGCACACCGCCCGCGAGGCGGGCATGCCGATCGGGCTCGTGCACGACCTCGCCGTCGGCGTGCACCCCGGCGGCGCCGACGCCTGGGCGCAGCGCGACGTCTTCGCGCAGGGCATGAGCGTGGGCGCCCCGCCCGACGCGTTCAACGCGCGGGGCCAGGACTGGGGCCTGCCGCCCTGGCGCCCCGACCGCCTCGCCGAGACCGGCTACGCCCCCTTCCGCGCCCTCCTGCACGACCTGATGCGGCACGCGGGCGCCGTCCGCATCGACCACGTCATGGGCCTGTTCCGGCTCTGGTGGATCCCCGAGGGCGAGGCGCCCACCGGGGGCTGTTACGTCCACTACGACGCCGAGGCCATGCTCGCGGTGCTGCTCCTGGAGGCGTCGCGCACGGGCACGTACGTCATCGGGGAGGACCTCGGCACGGTCGAGCCCGGCGTCCGCGAGACGCTGCACGCGCGCGGGGTGCTCGGCACCTCCGTGCTCTGGTTCGAGCGGGACTGGGACGCCCCGGGGGCGCCGCCCGTGCCCGCCGAGCGGTGGCGCACGGACTGCGTGGCCACCGCCACCACCCACGACCTGCCGTCCACCGCGGCCCGGCTCACCGGCGACGACGTGCGCCTGCGTGAACGACTCGGCCTCTCCACGGCCACCCCGGCCGAGGCGGCGGCGGAGGTCGCCGAATGGCTCGGCCTGTTCGCCCGGCTCGGCCTCCTCGCGGGCGCGCCCGGCGACGAGGAGGAGTCGGTCCGCGCCGTCCACCGCTTCCTGCTGCGCACCCCGGCCCGGATGACGGGGATCTGGCTGCCCGACCTGGTCGGCGACCGGCGCCCGCAGAATCTGCCCGGGACGTGGGACGAGTACCCCAACTGGCGGCTTCCCGTCGCCGACGCCGACGGCCGCCCCGTCACCCTGGAGGACATCGCCGCTTCCCCGCGCGCACACGCCCTGCTCAGCGTGTTCCGGGCGCCCGATGTGCCTCTTACAGGCCCCCCGGACGCGCGGACCGTTTAGGCGTTCGCTACGTTGGCACCGTGGACAAGAAGAACGCCCTGCGCGCCGGCGCCCTGGCTTCCGGTACGACGCTGATGATGCTGCTCATGTCGTCCCCCGCGCTCGCGCTCACGCGCGACGACGGTGACGACCCGGGACCCGGCCTGAGCGCGATCGACACGATCGGCCTGTTCGTCGTGGCTCCGCTCGCCATCTTCGCGATCATCGCCGGTCTGGTGATCCTCGGCGACAAGTCCCGCAAGCAGCCCAAGCAGGGCTGACCCGCACACTCCCGACGAGGGCGCCCGCCACGGCTCAGCCGCGGCGGGTGCCCTCGACGCGTTCCATGGGCAGACCTTTTGGGGAGCGGGCCCTCCTCGCCGCCGAAGTGGCGCATCATCATGGGCGGACCGATCCGTGCGTCGCGCGCGACGGCACGGCGGTTCTACGGTGCCGACAAGCGTCGACCCACCTGTGCTGACTCCGGCCCTGGGAGGCCCCATGAACGGCACCGCGCACTCCGTGATCGTCGTCGGCTCCGGCCCCACGGGCCTGCTGCTCGCCGGGGACCTGGCAGCCGCCGGCGTCCACGTGACCCTCGTAGAGAAGCGCCCGCACGGGATCAGCAACCTCTCCCGCGCCTTCGTCGTGCACGCCCGCACCCTGGAACAGCTCGACGCGCGCGGCCTCGCCGACGAGATCGAGTCCCTCGGCAAGCCGCTCGGCCGGCTCCGCCTCTTCGGCGGGCTCACCATCGACCTCACCGTCCTGCCCTCCCGCTTCAACCACCTGCTCGTCCTGCCCCAGTACGAGGTCGAGAAGGCCCTGGAGCGGCGGGCCGTCGAGGCCGGGGTCTCCTTCGCGTACGAGACCGAGGTGACGGGCCTGGTCCAGGGCGCGGACGGCGTCACCCTCCAGGTCCGGCGCGGCGACGGCGAACCCGGCGAGCTGAGCGCCGCGTACGTCGTCGGCGCCGACGGCATGCGCAGCTCCGTGCGCGGGGCCGTGGGGCTGCCCTTCCCCGGCCGGTCCGTCATCCGCTCGGTCGTCCTCGCCGACGTACGGCTCGCCGAGCAGCCGCAGGACCTGCTCACGGTGAACACCGTCGGCGACGCCTTCGCCTTCATCGCGCCCTTCGGCGACGGCTACCACCGCGTCATCGGCTGGAACCGCGCCCACGACGTCCCCGACGACGAACCCCTCGGCCTCGACGAGATCAGGGAGATCGTCCGGCTCGCCCTCGGCCGCGACTTCGGCATGCACGACGCCCGCTGGATGTCCCGCTTCCACAGCGACGAACGCCAGGCACCGCACTACCGGGTGGGCCGGGTCCTGCTCGCCGGGGACGCCGCGCACGTGCACACACCGGCCGGCGGCCAGGGCATGAACACCGGGCTCCAGGACGCGGCGAACCTGGGCTGGAAGCTGGCCGCCGTCCTCAACGGCCGCGCTTCGGAAACCCTGTTGGACACCTACGAGGCCGAGCGCCACCCCGTCGGCCGGGCCGTGCTGCGCAGCAGCGGCGGCATCGTACGGATGGCGATGGCCAAGCGCCCGTGGACGCGCGCCGGCCGCGCCGTGCTCACGGGGGTCATCGGCCGGATCGGCCCGGCCCGTACCCGCGCCGTCGGCCAGGTCACCGGCATCGGCGTCCGCTATCCGGCGCCCAGGGGGGCCCACGCGCTGGTCGGCAGGCGGGTCCCCGACATCGCGCTCGACGGCGGCACCAGGCTCTACGAGGCCTTGCGCGCAGGCGAGTTCGTGCTGATCCTGCCCCAGGGGGAGACGTACAAGAGCGGCGCCGTGCGGGTCGCGCACTGGGCGAGCGGGCGGCGCACGGCACTGCTCGTGCGGCCCGACGGATACGCGGCCTGGGCGACGGACGCGCTGGCGGAAGGGGGAGTTAAGTCCACCGACTTCCCCGGGGAGTTCGCCGGATACTCGTTGCGCTAGCCGGAACGAGACGGGGAGTTGGGGATCATGAAGGCGTTCACGGGGATCAGGCGCTGCCATCAGCAGGCGTGGCTCTGGGTGGCGGCCATGCACTGGACGACCACGGCCGTGACGGCCGCGCTCCTCCCGCTGCCGGGGCTGCTGCGCTGGTCCGTCGCGGGCATGCACCGCCTCACCGACCGGCAGCGCTCCCTCGCCGGTGCCTGGTCCGGCACCCCCGTCGCATCGCCGCCCCGGCCCCCGGCGCCGCGCGGCAGGCCGCCCCTGGAACTCGCGGCCCGCTGGAAGTGGCTGATGAGCGACCCGCGCGACGTGCGCGGCTGGCGGTGGACCGCGCTGCACTCCTGCCCCGCCGGCCTGCTGGTCTGCGCCCCCCTCTCGCTCGTCCTGTACGGCCTCTACGGCTTCTTCCTGGCCGCGTTCGGGCCGTCGCTCACGGCGCGCAACGCGAACCTGAGGGGCAGCCTCTGGTACACGGGGTTCGAGGTGACGGACGGTACGGCCGCCGCGCTGGCGGCCGTCTGCGGGGCGGTCCTCGTGCTGACGGGCCTGGCGACGGCGCCCGCCGCCGTCGCCCTGCACAGCCGCTTCGTCCGCGCCACCCTGACCCCCAGCTCGCAGGAGATGATGACCGCCCGCATCGCCCACCTCGCCGCGACCCGCTCCGACGCCGTGGACACCTCGGCGGCCGAACTGCGCCGCATCGAGCGCGACCTGCACGACGGCGCGCAGGCCCGCCTGGTGGCGATGGGCATGACCCTGGACGCCGCCGAGCACCGCCTCAAGGACGACCCGGAGGCCGCGGGTGTGCTGCTCGCCGAGGCCAGGGCGTCGTCGTCGGCCGCGCTGAAGGAACTGCGCGACCTGGTCCGCGGCATCCACCCGCCGGTCCTCGCCGACCGCGGACTCGCCGACGCCGTACGGTCGTTGGCGCTGCTCAGCCCGCTGGAGACGGAGGTCACGGTCGAGCTGCCGGCCCGCCCGGAGCCGCCCGTGGAGTCCGCCGTGTACTTCGCGGTCGCCGAGACGGTCACCAACGCCGCCAAGCACGCGGACGCCGCCCGCCTGTGGATCGACATCTCCTACGACGCGGTGGGCGGGCTGCTGCGGGTCGGGGTCACCGACGACGGCCGCGGCGGCGCCGACCCGGCGCGCGGCAGCGGCCTCGCGGGCATCGAGCGGCGCCTGGCCACCTTCGACGGGATCCTCGCCGTCCACAGCCCGGCGGGCGGGCCGACCCAGATCTCGATGGAGGTGCCGTGCGCGTTGTCGTCGCCGAAGACCACTTCCTGCTGAGGGACGGTCTCATCCGGCTCCTGGCGGCGTACGGCCACGAGGTCGCCGCTGCCGTGGACAACGGGCCCGACCTGCTGGGCGCCCTCGTCGCCGAGAAACCGGACGTCGCGATCGTCGACGTACGCCTGCCGCCGGACTTCGGCGACGAGGGCCTGCGCGCGGCGCTCGCGGCCCGCGCACGTGTGCCGGGCCTGCCGGTGCTGCTGCTCTCCCAGTACGTGGAGCCCCTGTACGCGCGGGAGTTGCTGGCCGACGGCGCGGGCGCCGTCGGCTATGTGCTGAAGGACCGGGTGACGGACGGCGCCGCGTTCCTGGCCACCATCGGCCAGGTCGCCGACGGCGGCACGGTGATGGACCCCGAGGTCGTCTCCAAGCTGCTCGCCCGCAAGGTGCGCGACCGGCGCCTCGGCTCCCTGACGGCGCGCGAGCGCGAGGTGCTGGGACTGCTGGCACAGGGCCGGTCCAACGCGGGCGTCGCGGAGTCCCTGTTCGTCACCGAGAAGGCCGTCGCCAAGCACATCGGCAACATCTTCACCAAGCTCGGCCTGTACCCGGGTGAGAGCGACAACCGGCGCGTGCTCGCCGTCCTCGCCTACCTGGAGGGCTAGTCGACCGACGCCGCTGTGGTGAGCAACTGGCGGAGCAACGAGGTGAGTTGCTCGGCCTGGTCCGCGTCGAGCGCGCCTTCCAGTGCCTGCTTCTGCACGGCGAGCCCGGCGCCCACCGCCTCGTCCACGAGTGCGAGGCCCTCCTCGGTGAGGGTGACCTGGAGGCCGCGCCGGTCGTGCGGATCCGGTGAGCGGCGCACCAGGCCGCGCCGCTCCAGCTTGTCGAGCCGCCCCGTCATCCCGCCCGTCGTCAGCATCAGCGTCTCCGACAGCCGGCGCGGCGAGAGGCTGAACGGGGCGTCCGCGCGGCGCAGCGTCGCGAGCACGTCGAACTCGCCGCGCGCGATGCCGAAACGCGCGTACGCCGCCTCGACGCGGCCGCCCATGGCGCGGGACAGCCGGTAGACGCGGCCGAAGACCTCCATGGCGGTGGTGTCCAGGTCGGGGCGGACCGCCGCCCACTGCTCGATGATCGCGTCGACGGCGTCCTTGTCGGTCATCTCCCCAGTATCGGCACCCGGTCGCTTCCCGGCAAGAAAGTAGCTTGACGGAAAGTAGCTTACGACTAAGCTACTTTCCATCGAGCTACTTGAGGGGTGGGGTCCTGTGCGGAACAAGCGGGAAGTGCGACGCGTACCCGGCGAAAGATCGATGACCTTCGCCGCCGCGGTGAACGGCGTCGGCAACGGCATGTACATCCCGTTCACGCTGGTCTTCTTCCACCACGTGACGGGCCTGTCCTTCCCGGTCGTCGGCGCGGTCCTCACCGTCACGGGCCTGATCGGGATGGGCGCGCTGCCGGTCGCGGGCGCGGCGGTGGACCGGTTCGGGGCGCGCCCCGTCCAGTACGTCCTCTACGCGGCCCGCGCGCTCGGCTTCGTCCTCTACCCGGCCGCCCACGCGCTGCCCGCCTTCGCGGCGGTGGTCCTGGTGACGGCGGCCGCCGACCGGGCGTTCCCCGCGGTGCAGTCCGCGCTGATCGGTGAAGTGGCGCGGGGCGCCGACCGGGACCGGCTCCAGGCGGCGCTGCGCGCGCTGACCAACGGCGGCCTCGGCGCGGGCTCGCTCCTCGCGACGCTGGTGATCGGGGTCGCGGGCAGCGGCGCCTACACGTACGCGGCCTGGGGGAACGCGCTGAGCTTCGCGGTGGCGGCCCTGCTGCTGCGCCCCCTGCGTCCGGTCCGCGCCGCGCCGGGCGCCCGCCGCAGAGCGGGCTACCGACTGGTCGCCGCCGACCGGCCCTTCCTCATCCTGACCTCGGCGAACTTCCTCAACGCCCTGTCCTACTCGGCCCTTTCGGTGCTCTTCCCGCTCTTCGTCGTGCAGTGGCTGCACGCCCCGGGTGTCCTCACCGGCACCGCCTTCACGGTCAACACGGTGCTGTGCGGGGCCGTCGGGGTGCTCGTCGCCGGCCGGGTGCGCGGCGCGGGCGCGCGGCGGACGCGGGCGGCGGCGCTCGGCGGGACGCTGTTCGCGGCGTCGTTCGCGGGCCTCGCCGTGGTCGGCTCCGCCCGGTCGGCCTCCGGATGGCTGATCGGGGCGCTCCTGGTCGCGCTGGTCGTCCTCTACACGCTCGGCGAGCTGATCCACAGCCCGGCCGCCGAGGTCCTCGCCGTCTCGGCGGCGCCGGAGGCGGTGCGCGGCCGGTACATGGCGACGTACCAGCTCTCCTGGTCACTGGCGAAGGCGCTCGCGCCGTCCCTGTTCACCACGCTGCTCGCGGTCGACGGCCGGGTGCCGTGGCTGTTCCTGATCGGTACGTCGCTGCTCGCGGCCGGGATGCTGCTGCGGGTCGAACGGCGGCTCCCGGTGGACTCGGTGGTCGTGGCCCGGTCCCCGCAGGCCGCCGCCGTGGTGAGGGCGGCATGAGGCGCGCGCCGACGGTCCTGCTGACCGCGCTCGCCCCGGTCTCCTGGGGATCCACGTACGCGGTGACGACCGAACTCCTGCCCCCGGACCGCCCGTTGTTCACCGCGGCGATGCGCGCGCTGCCCGCCGGGCTGCTGCTCCTGCTGCTGGCGCGGCGCCTGCCGAAGGGGGAGTGGTGGTGGCGCTCCGCCGTGCTCGGGGCGCTGAACATCGGGGCGTTCTTCCCGCTGCTGTTCCTCGCCGCGTACCGGCTGCCGGGCGGGCTCGCGGCGGTGGTCGGCGCGACGGGGCCGCTGTTCGTGGCGGGACTCGCGGTGCCGCTGCTCGGGCAACTCCCCACCCGGCGACACCTGGTGGCGGGGGTGACGGCGGCGCTCGGGGTGGGTCTGGTCGTGCTGCGGGCGGCGGGCGCCCTCGACGCGCTCGGGGTGGCGGCGGCCGTGGCGTCCACCGCCTCGATGTCGGCCGGCACGGTCCTGACGAAGCGGTGGGGGCGCCCGGAGGGTGTCGGTCCGCTGGCGCTCACCGGCTGGCAGCTGACGGCCGGCGGTCTGCTGATCGCCCCGCTCGCCCTGCTCGTCGAGGGCCCGCCGCCCGCGCTCGACGGCCGGGCGCTGACCGGCTACGCCTACCTGGCCCTGGCCAACACGGCGGTCGCGTACTGGCTCTGGTTCCGCGGCATCGGCCGGCTCACCGCCACCCAGGTCACGCTGCTCGGCCCGCTGTCGCCGCTGACGGCGGCGGTGATCGGCTGGGCGGCTCTCGGGCAGCAGCTCACGGCGCTCCAACTGGTGGGAATGGTGCTGGCGCTGGGGGCGACGGTGCTGGGGCAGCGCCCCGCGCGACCGCCCGGTCCGGCTGACCGTGAGCGCAGCCGATCGGAGCATCAACAGGGCGTCGCAGCAAGGTAGTTGACGCGTCATGTGCACGACTCTGTGCCGCGCGCGGCCGGGTTCGTATGGTGAGGAGATGACGGGGGAAACGGGAGACGATGCCCTGAGCCTGGAGGAAAGGGTTCAGACGCACATCTGCGACGAAGGCGCCGCCGTCGTGCTGCGCTCCGAGTCCAAGCTGCCCGAGGCGATGCGGTCCTGGGGTGCCGAGCGCGTCGTCGCCGCGACGGTCGTCCGGGACGCGCTGCGCCGCCGGGTCGCCGGGCGGGACGGCTCGCACGGCGTGCACCTGCAAGGTCTGGTGATCGACGGGCACCTCGACCTCGACTGCCTGACCACCGAGGCCAACGTGCGCCTGGTCGACTGCCACTTCCGCGACGGCCTCTCGCTGCGCAACGCGCGCCTGTCGTCGCTCGACCTCAGCGGCAGCCTCTTCGAGGACGGGGCCGGGCCGTGCGTCTGGGCCGACAACCTCGTCCTCCGCTTCGACCTGCGGATGGAGCGCGCCCACGTGCTCGGCAACGCCCACGATGTCGCCCTGTCCCTGCACGGGGCGCACATATCCGGCTGCCTGTTCGCCACCGGCATCGTCATCGGCCATGCGCGGGGCCCGGCCGTGGACGCCACCAACCTCGTGGTCAAGGGCGATCTGCACCTCAACCGGGGCACGATCGCCGGGCACCACCGCACCGCCGCGCTGACCCTGCGCGGGGCCAGCGTCGGCGGCCGGGTGCAGCTCGCGGGGACCGTCCTGCGCAACGACCGGGGCCCGGCCGTCCAGGCCGACCGGATGCGGGTCACCACCGGGCTGCGCATGCGCGGCGCCATCGCGACCGGGACCGACGACAAGTACGCCATCGTGTCGCTGGTCGACGCGGTCGTCGGCGGCAAGGTCGACCTGCGCCAGACCAGGATCGACAACACCGCGGGCCCGGCCCTCGTCGCGAGCAGGCTGAAGGTCGAGGGCGACCTGAACCTCGACGAGAGCCGCGTCACCGGCACCGGCGAGCGGCCCACTGTGAACCTGTTCAACACCTTTGTGGCGGGCACGCTGTCCATGACGGGCGCCCGCCACACCAACAGCAGCGGCTGCGCGCTCAACGCCCAGCGGGCCGTCGTCGACGGCGACGTACGGCTCGACAGGTCCCGGTTCAGGAGCCGCACCGACCGGGCCGCCGCCGTCAACGTGTTCAACGCCCAGGTCGGCGGCTACATGTCCCTGTCCAGGGCCCGGATCGTCAACCAGCTGGGGACCGCCCTGTTCGCCGTCCAGCTCAAGGTCTCCGGCGACCTGCGGCTCGATCAGGGGTTCAGGGCGGCGGGAGGCGGCACCGACGGCGCGGTGCGGCTGCACGCGTCCCGGATCGGCGGCGTCCTCGACATCCGGACGGCCCGGCTCACCGCGACCCGGGGGCCGGCCCTGTCCGCCCGGTCGATGGAGGTCCTCGCCGACCTGAGGGCCGACGCCGTCACCGTCAGATCGCGGGGCGCGGCCGGGGCGACCGCGCTGCCGCCCATGATCGACCTGCGCGACACCAGCGTCCGCGGGCGGCTCGCGATGTCACCGCAGACCATCGCCGACAACCGGGCCGCCGTCCGGCGCAAGCTCATCGCCCTCGACGACATGGTCTTCGGCGTCCTGGACCCGCGGATCTCCGTGAAGGACTGGATCCACGTCCTGGCCCACGACACCCCCGCGTACACCTCGCAGCCCTATCAGCACCTCGCGGGCCTGTACCGGGACCAGGGCGACGAGCGCGACGCGCGGCAGGTCCTCATGGCGCAGTACCGGGACCAGCTGACCCGCTCCGACGGGCAGGGCTTCTTCGTGCGCGCCTGGCAGAAGACCGCGGGCCTGACCATCGGCTTCGGGCACCAGCCCTGGCGGGCGGTGTTCGGGCTCGTCGCGATCTTCGTCGTCATGGGCATGCTGGCCCTGTGGGCCGGTGGGCTGACCGGCGCCGACTGCCACGCGGTGCAGCGGATCGGCCGCGCCGTGGAGGCGAGCCTGCCGCTGATCCGCGTGCAGCAGCTCGAAGGCTGCTCGGCCGACGACGGCACGGCGGGCCTGGCCTTCATCCTCGCGACCTGGGTCGCCCAGGTCACCGCCTGGATGTTCGCCACCCTCTTCATCGTGGGCCTCACCACGGCGGTGCGCCGGCGCCCGTCCTGACGGGGAGCGGTCAGGAGGCCGCCGGCACAGGTGCGGCGCCGGGCGCGGGCAGGGACGCCAACCGGTCCGCGCACCAACGGCGTTGGAGCAGCGAGAGGCCCAGGATGCCCGCGCCGAGGACGAGCCAGCCGGCCGGGCCCGCCGCCATCACCCCCGACGTCAGTACGGGCGGGCCGACCGACTTCTCGATGGACTGCGACATCCCGGCCACGCCCAGATAGGCGGGACGCTCCCGCTCCGGGGCCAGGCAGACGGCCAGTTCCCAGGAGCTGACGGAGCGCATCAGTTCGGCCAGCGTGATCAGCGCCGTACAGGCGAGAAGCAGCACGGACGCCGGCCAGGCGCCGACCGCGCCGGACAGAGGGAGCAGGACGCAGGCGAGCGCGATCAGCAGGCCGTACCGGGGCAGCGCGCGCAGGGCGCCGTCCGGGCCCGGGTGGCGCGCGGTGACGCGGAGCTGGAGCAGCACGACCAGCGCTGTGTTGAGCACGAGGAACGCGGGGACGAGGGCGTGCGGCGCGTCGGTGCGGTGGACCAGCCACAGCGGCAGCCCCACGTCGAGGACGGCGCCGTCCAGGGTCAGCGGGATGTCGAGCAGCACGAAGAGCAGATAGCCCCGGTCGCGCCAGGGGCCGCCCGTGGGTGCTTGCCGGTGGGCGCGGGCGGCGGGCGGGCGGCGCGCCGAGGTGCGGGCCACGAGCGCCGCCGCGGCGACGAACGACGCGGCGTCCGCCAGGATCAGCGCGTGGTAGGCGCCGAGCGTGCCCACGGCGAGCCCGATCGCGGCGACCCCGGCACCGGCCCCGTACGCGGCGTTGGCGACACTGCGCGACAGCGCCTGGTAGACGGCCCGGCGGTCCCCGGCCGCCTCCGTCGCGAAGATCATCTCCAGGGTCTTCGCCGTCCGGTCCCCGGCGCAGATCACCGCGACGGCGGGCAGCAGCGCCCAGAAGCTGTGCAGCGCCAGCAGGGCGAGGACCGCCCCGAGCCGCAGCGCGTGGCACCAGATCAGCAGCGTCCGGACCGGGAACCGCTGGGCGAGCCGTCCGCCCACCGGTGAACCGGCGATACCCGCGACCCCGGCCACGCCGAGCAGCAGCCCCACCTGCCCGCCGTCCAGGCCGGTGACGAAGGTGAAGTACAGCACCGCGGCGGCCGCCCACACGCCCGTCCCGGCCCGGTCGAGGAACTGCCCGCACAGCATCAGCCGGGCGTCGCGTCCGCCCGGTGGCCGCCGCAGCCCCGCCAACAGCCCGTCCCCGCACCGCCGTTGCCGCACCGAGCCCCGCCTCCCCGTTCACCGGACGGTGATCTCCGCCCACCGGCAAGAGTCTCGTCATCAAGATTCTTGATGTCAAGGTTTTTCGTGGAGGGGGCCGGACCGGGGGTGCGCGCTGCTGGAGCGCCGAGGAGGACGGCCCGTACCTTGACGCCATGACCGACGACGCGCCGCGCACCCCGCACCCCGACCGCTGGGACGTCAAGAAGCTGGTGATCCTGCGCACCCTGCGCGAGCGCGGCACCGTCACCGCCGCCGCGCAGGCCCTGCTGATGACCCCGTCGGCGGTCTCGCAGCAGCTCACCAACTTCGCCAAGCAGCTCGGGGTGCCGCTCCTGGAGGCGCAGGGGCGCCGGGTGCGGCTCACCGACGCCGCCCACCTCGTGCTCCGGCACGGCGAGGCCGTCTTCGCCCAACTGGAGCGCGCTGACGCGGAGTTGTCCGCCTATCTGCGCGGGGAGTCGGGCGTCGTGCGGGTCGCCGCCTTCTCCACGGCCGTGCCCGCGCTCGTCGTGCCCGCCGTGCGGGCGCTGCGCGCCGACCGCCCCGGCATCACCGTCCGCGTGCGCGAGGCCGAGGCCGCGCAGGCCTACGAACTGCTCGCGGCCGGCGAGGTCGACCTGGCCCTCTCGCTGGCAGCGCACGCACCGACCGCCCGCGACCCCAAGTTCACCCGGGTCCAGCTGCTCGCCGACCCGCTGGACGTCGCCCTGCCGGCCGGGCACGCTCTCGCCGGTGAGCCGGACCTCAGGCTCGCCGATCTCGCGGGCGAGCCCTGGATCTTCGGCGGCTCGGGCCCCTGGTCCGAGATCACCACCGCCGCCTGCGAGGCCGCCGGGTTCGTGCCCGAGCAGGCACACAGCGCCGCCGGCTGGACCGCCATCCTCGCCATGGTCGAGGCGGGCATGGGCGTCGCCCTCGTCCCGCGCATGGCCGCCGCGCGCCGCGACGGCGTCGTCATGTGCGCGCTGGGCGCCGACCGTCCCGTACGGCACGTGGTGGCGGCCGTGCGCAGGGGCGCGGAGGAGGGGGCGGCCGTGCGGCGGGTCCTCGACGCCCTGACCGTTCAGCAGAACTGAACGACCACCCCGAAAACTTTCGATGGACCTGTCGGCTCGGCGCCCGCGACAGTGGGTCCATGACGACAACGCCCGCACAGGACCCGCACGCCAACGACGCCGCCCCCTACGCGGGCGGTGACCCGTACGCCGACTACCGCACCTTCGGTGACCCCGCCGCCTTCGCCGAGCTCGTCGACCTCGCCGACCGGCGGCTCGGCGCCGGAGTCATCGCCGCCAACGACGAGTTCTTCGCCCAGCGAGAGAACCTCCTGGTGCGCGAGCGCGCCGTCTTCGACCCCGAGCACTTCGGGCACAAGGGCAAGGTCATGGACGGCTGGGAGACGCGCCGTCGTCGCGGCACCTCGGACTCGCCGTTCCCGGAGCCCGAGGACCACGACTGGGCGATCGTCCGGCTCGGCGCGCCCGGCGTCGTACGCGGCATCGTCGTCGACACCGCCCACTTCCGCGGCAACTACCCGCAGCGCGTCAGCGTCCAGGCCACCAGCGTCGCCGGTGCGCCCGGCCCCGACGAACTCCTCGCCGACGACGTGAAGTGGGAGGAGATCGTGCCCGTCAGCCAGGTGCGCGGGCACGCCGCGAACCACTTCACCGTCACCTCGGAACGCCGCTTCACGCACGTCCGCGTCTGCCAGCACCCCGACGGCGGGATAGCGCGGCTGCGGGTGCACGGCGAGGTGGTGCCCGACCCCGAGTGGCTCGGTCTGCTCGGGACCTTCGATCTGGTCTCCGTACTCAACGGGGGTGTGTACGAGGACGCGTCCGACAAGTTCTACTCGTCGCCGACACAGATCATCCTGCCGGGCACGTCGCGGAAGATGGACGACGGCTGGGAGAACCGGCGGCGCCGCGTCCACGGCACCAACGACTGGGTCCGCTTCCGGCTCGCCGCGCAGGGGGAGATCCGGGCCGTGGAGATCGACACCGCGTACCTCAAGGGGAACTCCGCCGGGTGGATCGCGCTCAGCGGGCGCGACGGGGAGACCGGCGAGTGGTTCGAGATCATCCCGCGCACGAAGCTGCAGCCCGACACGCTGCACCGGTTCCCGCTGGGGGAGCGGGTCGTCGCCACGCATGTCCGGCTGGACGCGTTCCCTGACGGGGGTGTGGCCCGGATGCGCGTACACGGCGTCCTGACGGACGCGGGCCGCTCGACCCTGGAGACCCGCTCCGCCCGGTCCTGACGGGTCTCGTCTCCGAGTGCGGCCCGGTGGGGGCTGGTCGCGCAGTTCCCCGCGCCCCTGAGGCATGCGCTTCGCGCAGCCTCCCGATGAGATGGCGCACGAAGTGCGCATCTCAGGGGCGCGGGGAACTGCGCGAGAAGCGGCCACCGGCCGGCACCCGGGCGACGACCCAGGGGCGCGGGGAACTGCGCGATCGGCAGTGCCCCGCGGCCCCGGGAAAGGGCTACACGTCGGCCGACTGGGCCTTCAAGGCGCGGTCCACACCGGCGCGGGACTCGGAGACGAGGCGCCGCAGCGCGGCGCCGGGCTCGGCCGACTCCAGCCAGGAGTCCGTCGTGGCCAGGGTCTCGGCGGACACCTGGATCGACGGGTACAGCCCGATCGCGATCTGCTGCGCCATCTCGTGGGACCGGGAGTCCCAGACACTCTTCAGCGCCGAGAAGTACTTCTCGGTGTACGGAGCCAGCAGCTCCCGCTGATCGGTCTGGACGAACCCGCCGATCACCGCTTCCTGCAAGGAGTTCGGCAGCTGATCCGACTCCACGACCGAGGCCCAGGCCTCCTCCTTGGCCTCGGGAGTCGGCCGGGCGGCCCGCGCCGTGGCCGCGTGCCGCTCACCGGCGGCGGTCTTGTCCAGCTCGTACTCGGCGGCGATCTCCGTCTCGTCGAACCGCCCCACGGCGGCGAGCCGCTGCACGAACGCCCAGCGCAGCTCGGTGTCGACGGCCAGACCCTCGATGGTCTGCGTGCCTTCGAGCAGGGAGTCGAGCACATCGAGCTGCTCGGGCGTGCGGGCCGTCGCCGCGAAGGCGCGGGCCCACGCCAGCTGGTGGTCGCTGCCCGCCTCCGAGGTCCGCAGATGGGTCAGGGCCGCCTCGGTCCAGCGGGTCAGCAGCGCGTCCCGGTGCGCCGGGGCCGCGTACAGGTCGAGGGCCAGCTTCACCTGCCGCTGGAGCGACTGGACCACGCCGATGTCGGACTCCTTGGCCACTCCGCTGAGCACCAGGTCGAGATAGGCGCTGGCGGACAGCTCGGCGTCGCGGGTCATGTCCCACGCGGACGCCCAGCACAGGGCGCGCGGCAGGGACGCCTCGAAGTCGCCGAGGTGCTGCGTGACGAAGGCCAGCGACTCCTCGTCGAGCCGCACCTTCGCGTACGACAGGTCGTCGTCGTTGAGCAGCACGACGGCCGGGCGGCGCTTGCCGACCAACTGCGGCACCTGAGTCGACTCCCCGGCGGTGACGTCGAGTTCGACACGCTCGCCGCGCAGCAGCTTGCCGCTGTCGTCGTCGAGGTCGTAGAAGCCCACCGCGATCCGGTGCGGGCGCAGCGTCGGCTCGCCCTTCGCGCCGGCGGGCAGCGCCGGGGCCTCCTGCCGGATGGCGAACGCGGTGATGACACCATGCTCGTCGGTCTCGATCTCGGGGCGCAGGATGTTGATGCCGGCCGTCTCCAGCCACGCCTTCGACCAGGCCTTCAGGTCACGCCCGCTGGTCTCCTCCAGGGCGCCCAGCAGATCGCTGAGCCGCGTGTTCCCGAACGCGTGCCGCTTGAAGTACGCCTGCACGCCCTGGAAGAACTCGTCCATGCCGACGTAGGCGACGAGCTGCTTGAGGACGGAGGCGCCCTTCGCGTACGTGATGCCGTCGAAGTTGACGAGCACGTCGTCGAGGTCGTTGATCTCCGCCATGATCGGGTGCGTGGACGGCAGCTGGTCCTGCCGGTACGCCCACGTCTTCATGGAGTTGGCGAACGTCGTCCACGAGTGCGGCCACTTCGAGTCCGGCGCGTACGCCTGGCAGGCGATCGAGGTGTAGGTGGCGAACGACTCGTTCAGCCACAGGTCGTTCCACCACTCCATGGTGACGAGGTCGCCGAACCACATGTGGGCCAGCTCGTGCAGGATCGTCTCGGCCCGCACCTCGTACGCCGCGTCCGTCACCTTGGACCGGAAGACGTACTGGTCGCGGATGGTCACCGCGCCCGCGTTCTCCATCGCGCCCGCGTTGAACTCCGGCACGAAGAGCTGGTCGTACTTGGCGAAGGGGTACGCGTAGTCGAACTTCTCCTGGAACCAGGCGAAGCCCTGCCGCGTCACCTCGAAGATCGCGTCCGAGTCGAGGAACTCGGCGAGCGAAGGACGGCAGTAGATGCCCAGCGGCACGCTCTGCCCGCCCGGACCCTCGTACGAGGAGTGCACCGAGTGGTACGGGCCGACGATCAGGGCCGTGATGTACGAGGAGATGCGCGGCGTCGGCTCGAAGTGCCAGACGTCGTCCTTGGGCTCCGGGGTGGCGGAGTTCGAGATGACCGTCCACCCCGTCGGCGCCTTCACCGTGAACCGGAACGTGCCCTTGAGGTCGGGCTGCTCGAAGTTCGCGAACACGCGCCGCGCGTCCGGCACCTCGAACTGCGTGTACAGGTACGCCTGCTGGTCGACGGGGTCGACGAAGCGGTGCAGGCCCTCACCGGTGTTCGTGTACGCGCAGTCGGCGACGATCCGCAGCTCGTTCTGCCCCTGCTCCAGGTGCGCGAGCGCGATCCGCGAGTCACGGAAGACGGCGGCGACGTCGAGCGAGCGCCCGTTGAGCACCACCTCGTGCACCGCGTCCGCGATCAGGTCGATGAAGGACTCGGCGCCCGCCTCCGCGCTGTCGAAGCGCACGGTGGTCGCGGACCGGAACGTGCCGCCCTCCTGCGCGCCGGAGAGGTCGAGATCGATCTCGTACGAGTCAACGGTGAGCAGCTTCGCCCGCTGCTGCGCCTCTTCTCGGGTCAGATTGGTGCCAGGCACGCGGTCATCTCCTATAGCGGTCTACGTTCGTGACGATTCAGGCCATCCTTCCACGCGGGGTACGCGAACGCGATGTCCGTTTTCCGCCGGTGAACACGGCCGTCCCGCGCGACCGTGGACGGCATGACGAGGTACACCGCACAGCCCATCGACCCCACCGCCCTGAAGGAACTGCGCGACGTCGACGACGCGGGCCGCGCCTGCGTCCCATACACCGCGAGCGCGGACGACGCGGGCTCCCCGCTGCGCTGCTGTCTGCGCCCGGTCCGGGAGTGCGACCGCATCGCGCTGGTCAGCTACGCGCCCCTGCGCCGCTGGGCCGCGGAGACCGGAGCGGCCCCGGGCGCGTACGACGAACAGGGCCCGGTCTTCCTGCACGCCTTCGCCGACGACTGCCCCGGCCCGGACCCGGACCCGGAGCGCTACCCCTTCGACCGGCCCGGCGCCCTGCGCACCCTGCGCCGCTACGACGCCCGCGGGCACATCGCGGGCGGCCGGCTCCTGGAGATCCCGGCCGACGCCACGGCCGGGTTCGACGCGGCCCTCGACGAGGCGTTCGCCGACCCGGCCGTCGTCCTCGTGCACGTCAGGGCCGTGGAGTACGGCTGTCTGCACTTCGCGGTGCGACGGCCGGCCTGAGCGCGGGCCGCGTCAGCCGCCCACCGAGATCTGCCACGGGCCGTCCGCGCCGATCCGCAGCAGCCCCGGGCCCTGGACCGGGGCCAGCACATCGAGCCGGCCCACCTCGTTGACCAGCAGGTCCTGATCCTCGTAAGGCCACTCGGGATCGGTGGAGCGGTAGTAGTGCCAGACCGCGAAGTTGCTCTCGCCCTGGTGTGCGAAGGACAGGACGCCGGGGCCGCCTTCGTACACCAGCAGGTCGGGACCGGCGCCGTGCACGGGGACGTCGAGGCGCCGGGCCCGGCCGAGCGGCAGCACCCGGAGCGTCCACGGGGAGTCGGCCTCGACCAGCAGGGCCAGCGGCCGGTCGTCGGGGACGGTGGCGACGGTCCGGCCGAGCACCTCGTCCTCGTAGGCGTCCAGCAGCAGTTCGTCGCTGCGGCCGTACACGTCGCACGTGTAGAGGGTGACCGAGATGCTGTCGCGGCACTCGATCTCGACGACGACCCGGCGCCCGGCGGGCAGGTTCGGCGGGCAGGTGACCCGCTGCTTGGCCCGGCCCTGGTGGACGAAGGGCGGGAAGTCGACGGTGAGTTCGTCCGGACCGCCGGGGCCCGCCCATCCGGACTCGACGGGGACGGGCGCCGCGGGGACGGGGGCCGCGGGCGCGGTGTCCTGGACGCTGATCCCGAAGTCCGCCGCGAGCCCGGCGAGCCCGGAGGCGTAGCCCTGGCCGACGGCGCGGAACTTCCAGCCGCCGTTCCTGCGGTAGAACTCCCCGAAGACGAAGGCGGTCTCCGTGCTCGCGTCGCCGATGGCGAAGGAGGCGACCTGCGCGCCCTCGGGGGTGGCGACGTGGACGGCGAGGCCGGGTATCCGGCCGAACGCCTCGTCGTCGGCGGAGGCGGCGACCACGATCCGGTCCACCGCGGGTTCCACGGCGCTCAGGTCGAGGCCGATCCAGTCGGTGCCCGAGGGTCCGGCGTCCTGCCCCTTGCCCAGGTGCCGGACGGACTTCGAGTGGTGCTCGGGCTGGTTGTAGAAGACGAGGTCGGCGTCCGAGCGGACCTTGCCCGCCGCGTCGAGCAGCAGGGCCGAGACATCCACGTCGGGAATCCCGGGGCCCTGCTGCCAGACCACCGCCACATGCAGAGCTGCTGAGGGAACAGGAAGGTTTCCGCCCTTGGCCATCTCGGTCATGGCGGGATCTTCACACAAGCTCCACGATTGTGTGGCCGGTTTCGCACAACAGCGCGAAACGGGGCCGGCTCGGGGTCAGCTCTTGAGCTCGGCCGCCACCAGCTCCGCGATCTGCACCGCGTTCAGCGCGGCGCCCTTGCGGAGGTTGTCGTTGGAGACGAACAGCGCCAGGCCGTTCTCGGCCGTCTCGTCCGGGCGGATGCGGCCCACGAAGGACGCGTCCTTGCCCGCGGCCTCCAGCGGCGTCGGGATCTCGGAGAGCACGACGCCCGGGGCGCCGGCCAGCAGCTCCGTGGCGCGCTCCACCGAGAGCGGGCGCGCGAATCGGGCGTTGATCTGGAGGGAGTGGCCGGAGAAGACCGGGACGCGCACGCAGGTGCCGGAGACCTTGAGCGCCGGGATCTCCAGGATCTTGCGGGACTCGTTGCGGAGCTTCTGCTCCTCGTCCGTCTCGTGCAGGCCGTCGTCGACGAGGGCGCCGGCGTACGGCAGCACGTTGAAGGCGATGGGCCGCTTGTAGACGTCCGGCTCGGGGAAGTCGACCGCCTCGCCGTCGTGGGTCAGCTTGTCGGCCTCCGCGACGACCTTCTGCGCCTGGCCGTGCAGCTCGGCGACGCCCGCGAGACCCGAACCGGAGACCGCCTGGTAGGTGGCGACGACCAGCGCTTCGAGGCCCGCCTCGTCGTGCAGGGGGCGAAGGACCGGCATCGCGGCCATCGTCGTGCAGTTCGGGTTGGCGATGATGCCCTTGGGGCGGTCCGTGATCGCGTGCGGGTTCACCTCGGAGACCACGAGCGGCACCTCGGGGTCCTTGCGCCAGGCGGACGAGTTGTCGATGACGACGGGGCCCTGGGCGGCGACCTTCTCGGCCAGCGCCTTCGACGTCGCGCCGCCCGCCGAGAACAGCACGATGTCCAGGCCGGTGTAGTCGGCCGTCGAGGCGTCCTCGATCGTCACGCCGTCCAGGGTCTTGCCCGCGCTGCGCGCCGAGGCGAACAGCCGCAGCTCGTCGACCGGGAAGTCCCGCTCGACCAGGATCTTGCGCATGACCGTGCCGACCTGACCGGTGGCTCCGACGATTCCGACCTTCACAGGGTTCCTCCGTGCTTGCTGCGGCCGTGACGGCCTGGCGGATGCGATCCATGATGCGTCTGTCCTGGCCCGCCTTGTCCAATCCATTGTCCGAGGTACGGGACGCGTGGGGTTCGACACAGCCTTTTCGCGGCTGTCGTGAACGTTTCGCGCGCCCGTGGCGTCGTAGGGCACACGCGGGGAGGGGAGGGGCATTGCTGCGCGGCAAGCCGAGAAGAGCGGGGGGTCGCCCGGACGACCCCCTGGACGCGGCCGTCGAGGACCGGGTGCGGGCCGTCCTGTCACTGGGCGGGATGCCGTACGCGGAGCTGCCGGACGGGGTGCAGCAGGTGCGGCTGCGGCTCCTGGAGCGGACCGCCAAGGGGGAGGAGGCGCCGCGCGACGTCTCCGCCTGGGCGGCGGTCGTCGCCTCCAACCTCGCCATGGACTGGCACCGGGCCAAGCGCCGCCAGGAGCGGCTCGGCGAGCGGCTTGCCGCCCTGCGTCAGGAGGACGCCCGGGACGCCGCCGAGTCGCGGGTGCTCTCCCTCGCCGTCGCCGAGGGCCTGGACCAGCTGCCCGACCAGCAGCGGCAGGTGGTCGTGCTGCGGTTCTACGCGGATCTGCCGGTGCGCGACATCGCGGCGGAGCTGGGGGTGCCCGAGGGCACCGTCAAGAGCCGGCTGCACACGGCGGTACGGATCCTGCGGGCGCGCCTGCGCGAAGGGGAGGTGGTGTGACATGGAGGACATCGACGCTGCGGACGGCCTGAACCGTGAGGACCGGCTCCTGATGCTGGCGGTCTGCGGCGAACCGCTGCCGGACGACGACCCGGACGCGGCGGACGTCGCGGCCGACGTCGCGCTGCTGCGGGAACAGGTGCGCGGCCTCGGTGACGCCCTGGCGGCCCGCCCCGCCCCGAAGCCCGCGCCCACGCCCGTACCGGTCCGTCGCCGTCGCCGTCCCGTGCGGATCGCGTTCGGCGCGCTCGTGGTCGCCTGCGCGGCCGGGGTCATGGGCGGCCTGGTGTGGCTCGGCGCGAACGCGCCCGCGGGGATCAGCAGCGACTCCGACGCGAGCAACAAGTCCGCGGCCGGCGCGAAACGGGGGCAGGGCGACGAGGACGGCCACTCGCCCGGCCTGCACATCGCCTGCTCCAAGATCCTCGTCGAGGGCCGGGTCGTCAGCATCACCCCGCGCAAGGACGGAGACGTACGCGTCGTGATCGACGTCGCCCGCTACTACCGCCCCGAGCGCTCGGTCGAGGACCATCCGACGCTCACCGTGACCCTGGACGGATCGGCGAGGGCGGACCTGAAGCCGGGCACGTACACCCTGATCAGGACCCCCGTCTTCCCCGAGGACCGCCAGGACTGGGAGACCGGCCCCGGGGTGAAGGACGCGCGCGGCGACATCCTCGACGCGCTGCCGCGGGCCCGCGGGACTCAGTGCCCGGGGCCCGGGTACTGACAGCGAGAAGGGGCGGACACCGTCGGCGTCCGCCCCTCGTGGATCACCGCGGGGTTACTGGGTGACCTTCTCGATCTGCACGCTGCCGGTGCCGGTGACGACACCGCGCTCGTTCAGGAGCTGCACCTGCCCGAAGAACTCGCGTCCTTCCGGAGCCGGGGCGGCGGCCGTGACCTGCGCGGCCACCGAGGTGGACGCGCCGTTGGCCAGCGTGACCGGCTTCGAGCCGTCCACCGTGACCGTGCCGAGCGCCGACGAGAAGAAGACGTCCGAGTAGTCGTACTCGGTCGTCCCCGCGGGCACCGAGTACCCGGCGACCTCCACCGTGTACGTGCCGGCGGCCGGCTTGGTGATCGTCACCGCCTCCTCGGAGTCGCCGTCCGCGGACTGCGCGACCTGGTTGCCGGCCGCGTCGTAGACCGTCAGGTCCAGGTCGGCGGACTTGTCGGACGTGTTGCCGATGGCGACCGTGAGCTTCTCCGCGCCCTCGGGCACGACGACCTCGGAGGTCGCGGTGTCACCGTTGGCGATGGTGGGCCGGTCCGTCTTCGACGAACCGAGCGAACCGCCCTGGAGCTTGCCGCCGTTGATGGCCGCGAAGTTGTTCGTGACCTTCCACGACACGTCGGCCGGAACGCCGACCTTCGCCTCGGTCACCGTCTGCACGGCCGGGTCGAACGCGGCGCCGAGGACGGCGACGTCGAGCTGGTACGGGTTGTCGAGCAGCGGCGAGGTGCGGCGCGCCTCGACCTCGACCTCCCAGACACCGGCCTGCGGGTCCGCGTACGAACGCAGGTCGGGGCGGCAGCCGTTGCCCGATCCGTCGCCGTAGTTCGGGTAGCAGCTCGGCGTCGAGGTGTCGTCGACCGGGACGCCGTACGGGTGGATGGAGATGAACCGGGTCTGGCTCTTGTCCTTCAGCCCGCTCATGCGCACCTGGAGCGACTTGGCGCCCTCGGGGACCGTCAGGAAGTACGACGTGGTGCTGTTGCGCTGCACCGAGCCCTTGCCGGTGAAGGTGTACGACGGCTTGGCCACCGGCGTCGAGACGACGACGGTCGCCATGATCTGCTGGTCCACGCCCTCGGTCTTCGTGTCGTCGACCTGGAGGATGGCGCTGCGCAGCCCGGCCGACTTCGCCTTGGCCTGCACCTTCACGGTGACCGGCTTGTTCAGCGGCAGGTACACCGAGCTGGAACCGGCGATCCGGAAGGTGTCACCGGAGTTGTTCTTCAGCGACAGCTTGTGGCGCACCGGCTTCGACGAACCGGACGTACGGGTGACCGTGACGTCGTAGGTCTTCTTCTGCCCGGCCTTCAGGCCGCCCTCGCGGTCGTAGATGCCGGTGCCGAAGCCCGGCGTCGCCAGCGCGTAGTCGATCGCGGTGTCGACGGGCGCCTTCACGGTGTACGTGTGCGCGCTCGCCCCGCGGCGGATCGACTTCCAGGCGTCCTCGATGTCGATGAGGCCGGAGCCCTCGGCGTACGCCTGCTCGCCCTTGATGTGGTCCGCGGTCGAGGTGAGCGCGGTGCGCAGCTCCGCCGGGGCCAGCCCGATGTGCTTCTGCTTGGCGGCGCTGAGCAGCAGCGCGCTCGCGCCCGCGGCCTGCGGCGAGGCCATCGAGGTGCCCTGGAGCATCGAGTAGCCGGCCGGCAGCGAGTAGCCCGCCTCGGCGACCGGCGAACCGGGCAGCCAGGTCTGGGTGGTGTTGATCGACGCGCCGGGCGCGGTGATGGCCGGCGTGAAGCCGCCGTCCTCACGCGGGCCGCGCGAGGAGAAGGGCATCATCGCGTACGACTTGCTCACCTGCGAGCCGTAGTTGGAGGCCCAGGTCTCCTTGGAGATCGAGGCGCCGACCGAGAGGACCTTGTCGGCCAGGCCGGGGTCGCCGATGGTGTTCGCGCCGGGGCCGGAGTTGCCCGCCGAGATCACCAGCTGCACGCCGTACTGGTCGATGAGGCGGGTGTACAGCAGCGAGCGCGCGTTGTTGCCGTCGTTCAGCGCCGGCAGACCGCCGATCGACATGTTCACGATGTCGACGCCGCGGTTGGCGACGAGGTCGATCATGCCCTCGGTGAGCGCGACGTTGGTGCAGCCGCCGCTCCACGTGCAGGCACGCGAGGAGACGATCTTCGCGCCGGGCGCGGCACCGTTCATGTTCTTGTTGCCGAACAGCGAGTTGGCCGAGGTGATGCCGGCGACGTGCGTGCCGTGCTCGGACTCGATGACGCCGATGTTGACGAAGTCGCGCTTCTGGCCGACCCAGTCACCGCCGTAGGGGTCCATCGGGACGTCCTTGCGGATCTCCACGACGAACGGCTGGCGCTCGACGACGTCGGTGGACGGGTCGTCCTTGCCGAAGTAGCCGATCTGGTACCCGTCCTTGTACGGCTTCATCGGGGTGTCGTCGGTGAAGTCGCCGTTGTCGTTCAGGTCGACGGTCACCGTGCCCGCGGCGGCGTCGTACAGCACGCCCCACTTGTCGGTGGTGTCGCCGTCACGGTTCGCGTCGCCCTTGGCGTCGCCGCCGGCGGTCACCGACTCCGCGAAGGTGGAGACGCCGTACGAACCGGCCTTCGCCTTCCAGGTGCGGCCGCCGTACGTGAACGTCGGTCCCGACACCTGGGTGACCATCGGCCGCCAGGTCGCGTCGCCGTCCACGATCGGGTCGGTCGAGGTGACCCAGTCGACGATCTTGCGCTCGCCGGTCGTGGTCTTCTGGAGCGCCGGGTGACCGAGATCGACACCGGAGTCGAGGATGCCGATGGTGACACCGCGCCCGTCGGCCTTCGGGTTGTCCTTCACGAAGTCGACGGCGCCCGTCTCGAACGACGGGTTGTACGGGTTCTTGGCGGGGGTGTTCTTCCCCGGGCCGCTGTACGAACTCGTGCCGCCCTTGTGCGAAGCGCTCTTGGCCGCGTCCTTGGTGGTGTCGGCGGACGGCGTCGGGTCGTCGAGCGCGATCTCCTGGCGCAGATCGATGCCGAGCACGGAGTCGAGCTTCTCGGCGGACTTGATGGCCGCCTCGGCCCTGCCGGTGGGCAGCGTCGCCCGGACATAGCCGAGCTTGTCGTAGGTGCGGCCGACGGAGCCGCCCTTGACCGAGTCGAACTGCTTCGCCACGGCCTCGGTCTTCCCGGGGGCGGTGGCGACCATGACGGTCACGTTCTTGTCGCGGTCCGCCTTGGCGGCGGCGAGCAGCTCGGCGTCGTGCGCGCCGAGTTTGTCGCTGGCGGACTTGACGGCGGGGTCGGCGGTCGGCGCGGAGTCCGAGCCGGCCGCGGCGGCCATGGGTATCGGCCCGGCCGCGGTGAGCGCGGCCACCAGGCCCGCGGCGGCCGCGAGGCGGGCCGCGCGTCTCGCACCGGATATGGGTGCGCGCTGGGGATCGGGGGTCATCAGCATCCCTGCTACGTAAAGGTGAAGACGGACGATCGAGATGATCGGAACGACTCCGGATTTCGGTGCCGGATGACCGCTCAGCTTTACGTAAGTGACCACAGTTTGGGGAGAGTTGCCCGAGACGGGTAGCGGCCATGGCGGCATTCCGCCATACGCCACAGCGCCCAAACCCCCCTCATACGGACTTAATTGGCCAGTCCCTTGAACGCTTTTGAATTCCTCGTGGTTCAGCTCTCCCCGCTACGGGCGTAGAGCCCGGCCCCGGCACCGGGCGAAACCCGCCCATCCCCCTGCGCATCGGCCCGGATGCCTCTAGCGTTCGGGAATGCACAAAGAGCTGAGGGTGGCCGCGTACGCGGTGTGCGTGCGGGACGGACAGGTGCTCCTCGCCCGCTGGGTCGCGGGCGACGGCAGCCGGCGCTGGACGCTGCCCGGCGGCGGCATGGACCACGGCGAGGACCCGTACGACACGGTGATCCGCGAGGTCGACGAGGAGACGGGCTACATCCTCGCGCCCGGCGCCCTGCTCGGCGTCCACTCGGTGCTGCGCCGCTACCCCCGCAAGCTCGGCAAGATCGCCGACTTCCACGGCCTGCGGATCGTCTACGAGGGCACGATCACCGGCGGCACCCTGCGGCACGAGGAGAACGGCTCCACGGACATGGCCGCCTGGCACGACCTGGACGCCGTCCCCGACCTGACCCGGGTCGAACTCGTCGACGTCGGCCTCGCCCTGTGGCGCGAGCGCCCGCGCGCCGGGCACCTGCCGGAGAAACCCGGCGGCGGGCCCACGCTTCCCCGCGAGGTGAACACAGAGTGACCGCGAGAGAGCGCGTCGCCCTCCCGTGCATGACAACACGGACCTGACGCGCGCCCCGGCGCGGAGTGCGGTGATCCACGTACGGTGATCGGTGTTGCGCGTTGCGTCGCCGTTCACGCGCAGGTCATCCCCGATGCCAACGATCCAGTACGGAAGGGCAGTGCCTCGCGGTACTGCCCGGCCGCCACTGTCGACGCGTTCGCACTCGGGGAGACCGCGCCATGCCGCGCACACGCTCTGTCACCAAGGCCGCCGCAGACATCGACCGCCGTACCGTGCTGGCCGCGACCGGCGCGCTCACCGGGACGGCGGCGGTGGCCGGCCTCGGCTACGTCCTCGGCCCGGGCGGGCACGAGGCCGCCGCCCGTCCCGCACCCGCGCAGGCGCTGACCCGCAAGGTCCCCGCGCCCTCCGAGGTGCCCCTCGCCCCCTACACCCGCGGCACCACCCTCGCCTCGGTCGCCACCGGGCACGGCTCCGGCTACCGGCGCCTCGGTGACGGCCCGGCCTGGCCGCGCGTGGTCCGCTCCGACCTCCGGGCCGCCCGCTCCGGCCGCGCCGCCCGCCGCACCGCGCTCGCCGCCTTCGTCCAGTTCACCGACCTGCACCTGGTCGACGTGCAGCACCCGCTGCGCTACGAGTACCTGCGCTCCCAGACGTCGAGCGCCTGGCGTCCGCAGGAGTCGCTGTCGGTCGCGGGCGCCGTGGCGCTCGTCGAGCGGGTCAACGCCCTGCGCGGCGCGCCCGTCACCGCGGCGCCGCTGCACTTCGTGATGACGACCGGCGACAACACCGACAACAACGCCCGCTGCGAACTCGACTGGTTCCTCACCGCGATGAGCGGCGGCCGCATCACCCCCAACACCGGCGACCCGCGCCACTACGAAGGCGTCCAGAACAGCGGCATCCCGCTCTACTGGCACCCCGAATCGGCCCTGCGCGACACCGACAAGCGGGACCACCACTTCCCCCGCCTCGACGGTTTCCTGGCCGCCGCGATCTCCGAACTGCGCAGCCCGGGCCTGAAGCTGCCCTGGTACTCCACGGTCGGCAACCACGACGCGCTGCCCGGCGGCTGCTACGCCCCCGGCGACTCCTACTTCGCCGAACTCGCCGTCGGCGGCCGCAAGCTGATGGACCTCCCCGCGGCCTCGGGCAAAGCGATCTGGGACAACGTCAAGAACGGCGGCGACCCGCGCGGAAAGGCGTTCGAGGAACTGCTGCGCTCGCAGGCCCGGCACATGCGCCCGGTCACCCCGGACGAGTCCCGCGCCCCCTTCACCCCCGCCGAGTACGTCGCCGCACACCTCGACCCGGCGCATGCCGGCCCGGGCCCGGTCGGCCACGGCTACACGCAGGCCAACCTCGCCGCGAAGACCCAGTACTACACGTTCCGCGTCTCGGACGACGTCATCGGCATCAGCCTCGACACCACCGACCCCGGCGGCCACTACGAGGGCTCGGTGGGCACCACGCAACTCGACTGGCTCACCCGTCAGCTGAAGGCCGCGGCGACCGACGGCGACCACGTCGTCGTCTTCTCCCACCACACCAGCAAGACGATGCGGAACCTGAACGAGGACCCGGGCCACCGCGGCGAGAAGCGCCACGACGGCCAGGAACTCGCCGCCCTGCTGGCCGCCCACCGCCCCGTCCTCGCCTGGGTCAACGGCCACAGCCACAAGAACGCCATCACCCCGCACCAGGGCACCGGCGGCGCGGCCGGCTTCTGGGAGATCTCCACCGCCTCCCACGTCGACTTCCCGCAACTGGCCCGCATCATCGAGATCACCGACAACCACGACGGCACGCTCTCCCTGTTCACCACGCTCATCGAGTCCTCGGCCCCGCACCGCACCGACTTCTCCGACCTCAGCCAGACCGGCCTGGCCGCCCTCTACCGCGAACTCGCCTTCAACGCCCCGGGATCCCGGGCCGCGCTGTCCGGCACACCGGGGGACCGCAACACCGAACTGGTCCTGCGCAAGTAAGAGGCTGCGTGCGAAGGGGGGGGGGGTCTGCCGGGTCCCGCCCCTCTGTTCCCCCCCTGTTTTTTTCCTGGTTTTTCCTGCTGGGGGGGGGGAAAAAAAGAGAGCAGCAGAGGCCAGTG
>NZ_JBHVIX010000041.1:0-50678 GCF_042799415.1 Streptomyces sp. NPDC057694 | reverse complement strand
TCGGCTGGGCGCACTGCGGGATGACCGCCGAAGAAGTGCTGCAATCCGCTGACCAGCGGATGTACGTAGAGAAAAGATCACGTGCCAAGCAGCACCGGCGGGCGGGCTGAGCTGCACGACGCCCGAATTCTCATGTACCGGTGAGGTCAAGGCCACTCCTTGGGGTCACTCGCAGCGGGTACGCTCGCCCGGGTAAGCAAACGTGTAGGGAGTGATCTGGGATGGCGCCCGGCAACAACGGCGCGAGCACCACGCCCGAGGACGATGATCCGTTCGGCTATCTGTACGCCGACGGACAGGCGGCCGGGGCGACCCCGCCGAACGGCGGGGGCGGCTACGGCTACCCGAACTCCCGCTCCTTCCATCAGGTCCGCCCGGTCGGTGAGCGTCAGTACGGGCAGCAGCAGGTGCCGCCGCAGCAGACCCAGCCCACCCAGGCGTACCACCAGCCGAACACGCACTACCAGGCACCGGAGACGATGCCCGGCGGCGGCGCGCCCACGCAGCCGGGCCCGCCGCGCTCCTCGCGCGGCGGCGGTGGCGGCCGCGGTCCCAACACCAAGGCGCTGCTGATCGGCGCGGTCGCCGTCGTGGCCGCCGTGGTGATCGGCATCAGCGTCGCCATGCTGAGCAACGGCTCGGACGACGACAAGAACGCGGACGCGGGCAAGCCGTCCGGCGACTCCCAGACGGTGAAGCCCAGCGAGACGGCGTCGCCGTCCGCCTCGGCCTCCGAGGCCGCGGCCGACCTGCCGAAGACCGACGCGAAGTCCGTGACGCTGGGCGGCGGCACGGCCGTCGCCGCGGACGTGGACGGCGCGAAGGCCGCCGACGGCCAGTACGTCGCGGGCTTCAACAAGGTGGGCGCGACGATCACCTGGACCGTCAACAACATCCCGGACGACGGCGAGTACCGGCTGTATGTGAACTACGGCGTGCCCGGCAAGGCCCAGAACGCCACGATCGACGTCAACGGCAAGAAGCAGTCCCGCCCCCTGAACATGGGGAACTTCGCCAAGGCGAAGGAGGGCGACTGGGAGCACGGCTGGACGAACACCTGGGCGTCCGTCCAGCTCACCAAGGGGACGAACGCGATCACGGTGTCCTGCCAGGACGGCAACCAGTGCGACGCGAACTTCGACCAGTTCTGGCTGACCGGCAAGAACGGCTGACCCGCCCGGGGCGGTCCTAGGCCGCCCCGGCCCGCTGCGACACCGTCACCCGTCCCACCAGACGCTCGTACGTCGCCCGGTCGAACTCCCCGGCCACCGGGGCCACCACCGTCGCCGCCGACAGCGCCACGGCGCGGGCCAGGCGCTGGGGCCACGGCAGGTGCTCGGCCTGGGCCGAGAGCAGGCCCGCCACCGCCGAGTCGCCCGCGCCCGTGGGGTTGCCTGACAGGCGGTCGGGGGCCGGAGCACGCCAGGTGCCGTCCGGGGTGAGGGCGCACAGGCCCTCGGCGCCGAGTGAGGCGACCACGGCGTGGGCGCCGCGTCTGCGGGTGTCCTTCATGGCCTGCAACGGCTCGTGGGAGCCGGTGAGTTCGGCCAGCTCGTCCGCGTTCGGCTTGACGATGTCGGGGCGGGCGGCGACGCCCCTGCGCAGCGGTTCGCCGCTGGTGTCCAGGAGGACGGGGACGGAGGCGGCCCGCGCGGCGCGGACCAGGGTCGCGTAGGCGCCCACCGGGACGCCGGGCGGCAGGCTGCCGCACAGGGCCACCGCGGAGGCGGTGCCGAGCAGATCCTCGTACGCCTCCTGGAAGGCCGCCCACTCGGCGGGAGTGACCTGCGGGCCCGGTTCGTTCAGCTGCGTCGTGTCGCCCGTGGAGGCGTCCACGACGGCGATCGTGCGACGGGTCGAACCGCTGACGGGCACCAGGGCGTCACAAACCCCTTCCGCGTCCAGGAGTTGGTCCTGGAGCGTGCGTCCCGTCGCGCCGCCCGCGAAGCCCGTGACGGTCGCCTCGTGGCCGAGGGCGGCGAGCACCCGCGCCACGTTCAGCCCCTTGCCGCCGGGGCGTTCGGTGACCTCGGTGACCCGGTGCGAGGCGTGCGGGCGCAGGGAGCGCACCCGGTAGGTGATGTCGAGTGCGGTGTTCAGCGTGACCGTGAGGATCACAGGACCTCACCACCCCCCGATACGGCTGTGTGCGTACGTACTTTCAGTAACGGGGGTCGATCATGCCAAAGTCAAGGCGGTTGGCCCAGACCTCCGGCCAACCGCCTTGATCGTGCGACGAGTTACGGCGCGACGAGCCACTCGCCCTTGCGCATCACGCCCTTGACCTCGAACTCCTCGTCCAGGACCACGAGATCGGCGTCCTTGCCGGGCTCCAGCGAGCCGACCCTGTCGTAGACGCCGAGCAGGCGCGCCGGGTTGGCGGAGATGGCCCGTACGACGTCCTCGACCGGCAGCTTGTCGACGGTGACGGCCCGCTTGAACGCGCGGTCCAGGGTCAGCGTCGAGCCCGCGATGGAGCCGCCCTCCACCAGACGCGCGACCGAGTCCTTCACCTCGACCTCCATCGGGCCGAGCATGTAGCGCCCGTCGCCGAATCCGGCCGCGTCCATCGCGTCGGTGATGAACGCGACCTTGTCACCGCCCTTGTGGTGGAAGGCCAGTTCGAGGGCGGCGGGGTGCAGATGCGTGCCGTCGTTGATCAGCTCGACCGTGATGCGCTCGTCCTCCAGGAGCGCGGCGATCGGGCCCGGCGCGCGGTGGCCGAGCGTCGGCATCGCGTTGAACAGGTGGGTCGCGACCGTGGCGCCCGCGTCGATCGCCTCCACCGTCTGCTCGTACGTGGCGTCGGTGTGGCCGATCGCGGCGATCACCCCGTGCTCGGCCAGCAGGCGTACGGAGTCGACGCCGCCGGGCAGCTCGGTGGCGAGCGTGACCATCTTCGCGCGGCCGCGGGCGGCGTCGATCAGCTTGCGCACGTCGGCCGGGTCGGGGTCGCGCAGCAGCGTCTCGTCGTGGGCGCCCTTGCGGCACGGCGAGATGAACGGGCCCTCGAAGTGGATGCCCGCGATCTCGCCCTGTTCGGCGAGTTCGGAGAGCAGGCCCGCGCGCTGGACGAGGAAGTCCATGTCGCCGGTGACGAAGGACGGGACGACGGTCGTCGTGCCGTGCAGCCGGTGGGTGTGGATGCCCTTGAGGATCTCGTCGACCGTGCCGGACGTGAAGGACGCGCCGCCACCGCCGTGGTTGTGCATGTCGACGAAGCCGGGCACCACCCAGTGGCCGGTGAGGTCGAGGGCTTCCGCGTCCGCGGGAGCGCTCCCGGCGATCTGCGTGCCGTCGACGATGACGCGGCCGTCGGTGACGGTCCCGGTGGGCAGTACCACCCGGGCACCGGCGAGCACCTTTGCTGTGGCCATCAGGCGGTTACCTCCGAGGATCCAGTGGCTGCGGTGTGGTCGAGCAGGTCCCAGGCGAGCAGTCCCGCGCCCAGGCACCCGGCGCTGTCCCCGAGGACGGCCGGGACGATTTCGGGCAGCGACTGGAACGTCACGCGCTCGGCGACGGCCGCCCGCAGGGGTGTGAACAAGGTTTCCCCGGCCTCGGCCAGACCGCCACCGATGATCAGGGTGCGCGGGTCCAGCAGAGTGAGCGCCATGACCAGACCGTCGGCGAGCGCGTCCACCGCGTCCTGCCAGACCCGGACGGCCCGGGGGTCCCCGGCGTCGACGGCCTTCGCGCAGTCCGCGGCGGTCGCCGTGGCGTCGCCGGTGGCGTCCTGCCAGGCGAGGGTGACGGCGCTCGCGGACGCGTACCGCTCCAGGCAGCCGCGCTGGCCGCAGCCGCAGTCGATCCCGCCGGGCCGCACGACCACATGGCCGATCTCGCCCGCCGAGCCGTGCGCGCCGGGCTCGATGCGTCCGTCGATGCCGATGGCGCCGGCGATCCCGGTGCCCAGCGGCAGGAACAGGAAGCGGTCGGCGTCCTTGCCCGCGCCGAGCCGCCCCTCGCCGAGGCCGCCGGTGCGCACGTCGTGGCCGAGGGCGACGGGAACGGTGCCGAGCCGCTCGCTGAGCAGCGCCCGCATGGGCACGTCGCGCCAGCCCAGATTGGCGGCGAACAGCGCGATGCCGGCCGCTTCGTCGACGACGCCGGGGACGGCGACCCCGGCGGCCGCGGCGGGCTCCCCGAGGTGCTCCTCGCCCCAGGCCCGCAGCTCGGCGGCGAAGCCGAGTATCGACTCGACGACCGCGTCGGCGCCCCGCTCGCGCTCCGTCGCCCGGCGCGCCTGATGCAGCAGGGTGCCGTCCGCCCCGACCAGGGCGGCCTTCATTCCGGTGCCGCCCACGTCCAGGGCGATGACATGTCTCACGGGGCACAGTGTCGCGCGTCGACCCGCAACAGGTCTAGTCCACTTGCAGGGATCTTGTGACGCTGAACCCTTCTGGCCCCCCTGACCGGCCTTGTTGCCGATACGAGATCTAGGTGGTGTAGACCTTGTGTCCGACTAGCGGATTCCCGAGTGCGAGGGTGGGACACACGGTGCAGCGGCACATCACCGGTCTGATCGCGGCTGCTGCCGCACTGGGCATGGCGGGCACGCTCACCGCGTGCGGCGCCGGCGGATCGGACGACGTCACCCTCAAGCTCGTCGCCGCCGACTACGGCGACTCCGCGGCCAACAGCTCGCAGAAGTACTGGGACCAGCTGGCCGGCGCCTACGAGAAGGACCACCCGGGCGTCAAGGTGGACGTCGACGTCTACAACTGGAAGGTCGTCGACGCCAAGGTCAAGAAGCTCGTCGACTCCGGCCACGCCCCCGACATGGCGCAGATCGGCGCGTACGCCGACTACGCGGCCGCCGGGAAGCTCTACCCGGTCGGCAATCTGCTCAACGTGCCGACCCAGGCCGACTTCCTGCCGCAGCTCTCCGACGCCGGACAGGTCGACAGCGTTCAGTACGGCATGCCGTTCGCCGCCTCCACGCGTCTGCTCTTCTACAACAAGAAGCTCTTCAAGGACGCCGGTCTCACCCCGCCCACCACCTGGGCCGAGCTGGCCGCCGACGCGAGCGCGCTCAAGGCCAAGGGCGTGAAGATCCCGTACGCGCTGCCGCTCGGCCGGGAAGAGGCGCAGGCCGAGACCATGATCTGGATGCTCAGCGGCGGCGACGGCTACACCGACGACGTCGGCTCGTACACCCTCGACTCCAAGCAGAACATCACGACGTTCAACTGGCTGCGCGACGACCTCGTCGGCAAGGGCCTGACCGGTTCCACCGCGCCCGCGAAGCTCAACCGCGCCGACGCCTTCGCGGCCTTCGCCAAGGGCGACGTCGGCATGCTCAACGGCCACCCGACGCTGATGCAGATGGCCGCCGCCAAGGGCGTCGACTACGGCACCGTGCGGCTGCCGGGCCCGGACGGTCCCGCCAAGTCCACGATGGGCGTCGCCGACTGGATGATGGCGTTCAAGCAGAACGGGCACGCCAAGCAGACCGGCGAGTTCCTGAACTACGTGTACAGCGAGAAGAACGTGCTCGACTTCTCCCGCGAGTACGACCTGCTGCCCGTCACCAGCAGCGCCTCGGACACCATGGAGTCGGCCGGCGAGGACAAGAAGCTCTGGCCGTTCCTCAAGAGCCTGGGCGACTCGGAGTTGTATCCCGTCGGCAACACGTCCTGGGCGAGCGTCAGCGAGGGCATCAAGCAGGAGATCGGCTCCGCCGTCTCCCCGCACGGCAGCCCGGCCGCCGTGCTCGGCCGGCTCCAGAGCGAGGCGGCGGCCGCCGAGTCCGCCGAGTAGCGTGGCGGGCATGGACGCGCAGCCCCCTCTCGGTGACCGTGAACGTGCCGTGCTCGCCTTCGAGGGCCGTTCCTTCGCATCCCCCGGCGCCAAGGAGCGGGCCGTCCGCGAGGAGCTGGACATGGCGCCCGTGCGCTACTTCCAGCTCCTGAACGCGCTGATCGACGATCCCCGGGCGCTCGAAGCCGCACCGGTCACCGTGAACAGGCTGCGCAGGGTTCGCGAGGCCAAGCGCCGGGAGCACTGAGGATCGTTAAGGTCGGTCCTATGGACGCCATCAGGACCGCCGCCGGCCGGGACGGACTGGCCGCGATAGTCGCCCGTCCCTCCCGGGCCGTGATCGCCCTCGACTTCGACGGGACGCTCGCTCCGCTCGTCCCCGATCCTGAACAGGCCCGCGCGCATCCCGGCGCCGTACCGGCTCTCGCCGCGCTCGCGCCCGAGGTGGCCTCCGTCGCCGTGGTCACCGGGCGGCCCGCCGGGGTGGCCGTCCGGCTCGGTGGCTTCGCGGGGGTGGCCGGGCTCGAACATCTCGTCGTCCTCGGGCACTACGGGGCCGAGCGCTGGGACGCCGTCACCGGCACCGTGCACGCGCCCGCGCCGCATCCCGGGGTTGCCGCCGTGCGCTCCGCGTTGCCCGGGGTGCTTGCCGAGGTGGGGCTGTGGCACGACACGTACGTCGAGGAGAAGGGGCGCGCGGTCGCCGTGCACACCCGGCGGGCGACCGATCCTCAGGGGGCCTTCGAGGCGCTGAAGGGGCCGTTGAGCGACCTCGCCGCCCGGCACGGGCTGGTGGTCGAGCCCGGGCGGCTCGTGCTGGAACTGCGTCCGCCCGGGGTCGACAAGGGGGTGGCGCTCACCGAGTACCTCCGGGAGGTGGGTGCCGAGTCGGTTCTCTACGCAGGTGACGACCTCGGGGATCTTCCGGCGTTCGCCGCCGTGGAAAAGCTCCGCTCGGACGGGCTGGCCGGGATCCTGGTGTGCAGCGGCACCGGGGTCCCCGACCTCTCGTCCCGCGCCGACCTGACCCTCCCCGGCCCCGCCGAGGTGACCGCCTTCCTCTCGGACCTCTCCCACAAGGTGTCCACCACCTGACGCCCGGTGGGGGCTGGTCGCGCAGTTCCCCGCGCCCCTGGAGATGCGCACTTCGTGCGCTGTCTCCATCAAGGCGCGCCACCCACCCATGGCGGAGGCGCAGCCTCCGAGGGGAGGCGGCGCGAAGCGCCTGCCTCAGGGGCGCGGGGAACTGCGCGAGAAGCCCCACCGGGCCGCGGACGAAGGACTACCCTGCGCGATCAGCCACGACGAGAGTCGCGCGGGGAGGACGGCGCTCTCAGTCGTCGAGGGCCTGCAACTGGTCCAGGAACCAGGCGCCGGGCGGCAAGGCGGTGGCTGCTGCCGACAGGCGTTTGGTGCGTTCGGCGCGTTCGTCCGACGGCATCGTCAAGGCGTCCGCCAGCGCCGACGCCGTCGCGGAGATGTCGTACGGGTTCACCACAAGCGCGTCCTCGCCCAGCTCCTCGAAGGCCCCGGCCTCCCGCGAAAGCACCAGCACGCACCCGTCGTCGGAGACCACCGGCACCTCCTTCGCCACGAGGTTCATCCCGTCCCGGATCGGATTCACCAGCGCCACGTCGGCCAGACGGTACGCGGCGAGCGAGCGCGCGAAGTCGTCCTTCACGTGGAGGACCACCGGAGTCCAACCCTCGGTGCCGAAGCGCGCGTTCACGGCGTCGGCGACCCGCGAGACCTCGGCGGTGTAGTCGCGGTACACGGCCAGGTCCTGCCGCGAGGGGTAGGCGAACGCCACGTGGACCACCTTTTCGCGCCACTCGGGGTGCGTCTCCAGGAGGAGTTCGTACGCGCGCAGGCCCCGCACGATGTTCTTCGACAGCTCGGTGCGGTCCACCCGGACCACGGCCTTGCGCCCGGGGCCGATCTGCTCGCGCAGCGCGGCGAGGCGTTCCTCCACGTCCGCCCGGTGCGAGCGCTCGCGCAGGAAGTCGGCGTCGGCGCCGAGCCCGTGCACCCCGATCCGGGTCCCGGACGTGCCCCCGATGATCCGCGTACAGCACTCGGTGAACGCGTCCGCCCAGCGGCGCGTCAGGAAGGCCAGCCGGTCCGCGCCGAGCATCCCGCGCAGCAGCTGCTCGGCGATGTCGTCGGGCAGCATCCGGAAGTAGTCCACGGGCGCCCAGGGCGTGTGCGAGAAGTGCCCGATGCGCAGGTCCTCGCGCAGCTCGCGGAGCATCCCCGGGACCAGGGCGAGGTGGTAGTCCTGGACGATCACGGTGGCGTCCGGCGCGGCCTCCTCGGCCAGCGCCTCGGCGAAGGCCCGGTTGTACGCCTCGTAGGACGCCCACTGGCGGCGGAACTCCGGGCCGAACGACGGCTCCAGAGGCGTCTGGTAGAGCATGTGGTGCACGAACCACAGCACCGAGTTCGCGATCCCGTTGTACGCGTCGGCGTGGACGTCCGCGTCGATGTCGAGCATGCGCACGCCGGGTTCGGAGATCCCCTGGCGCACCGCCGCCCGGTCGCCGTCGTCGAGGGCCGCGCACACCCAGAGTTTGTCCTCGACGACGCTGAGCGCGGAGACGAGGCCGCCACCCCCGCGCTTCGTCTCGATCGAGCCGTCGTCCCCGACGACGTAACTGACCGGGCCGCGGTTGGACGCGACGAGAACCTCAGCAGCACCATGCGTGGAAGCCATAAGGCGAAACTAGCCCGCCCCCCGAACCCTCAAACGTACGGCCGGGCCCCAGCGGGGGCCCGGCCGTATACAACGCCCTCGGGGCTGGATCAGTCCTTGCTCCTGCGGACCGCCGAGAGGATCAGCGCGCCGAGCCCGCACAGGGCCAGGGCGAGCCCGCCGTAGAGCAGGACGGGCACGTCCGAGCCGGTCGCGGCCAGCTCGGGACCGTGCGGGTGGTGGGCGGGCGGGGGCGGCGGCGTGGGCCGGGCCTGGACGCGGCCCACGGTGAAGGTGATCGTGCACTGCGGGGCGGTGCTGCCCGCCGCGCAGACGCTGTGCGGGATCACCAGGTGGCGTACGACCTTCTGGCCCGGGGTGTGGGGCACCTTGATGCGCAGCGGCACCTTGATCTGACCGTGCGCCGGGACGGTCAGGCGGCTGACGGTGCCGTCCTCGTCCTTGATCTCGGTCTCCTGCGGGACGGACGCCGGGTTGCGGATGACGACGGGGACGACGACCTCGCCCGGCGGCGGGTTGTCCGGCAGGTCGGGGATCGTGACGACCAGCTGCGGCGGGGCCGGCGGCTTCTCGATCACCGGCGTGACGCCGCAGTTCGGGTCGTTCGAGTCCGTGTCGCAGTTGGTGCGCGGGGTGTCGGCGGTGACGTTGTTGGTGAGCTTGCCGTCGCCGTCGAGCGGGTCGTGCAGGGTGACGCTGTAGGTGATCGTCGCCGTCCCGCCCTCGGGCACCGTGCCGGTCCAGGAGAGTCTGGGGCGGCTGTAGGAGACCGTGCCGGTGCTCGCCTTCGCGTTGTTGTCGTACGTCGCGTCGTCGAGCACGTCGGACAGGTCGTCGGAGAGGCTCGCGTTCGGGTAGTCGACGCCGCCGATGTTCTTGGCGGTGATCGTGTACGTCACCTTGCCGCCCGGCTTCACCGTCTTCGGCGACGCGGTCTTGGTGACCTCCAGGTCGGGCACCGGCACCGAGAACGCCAGCGCGGACGGCACATAGGTGTCGCCGCGGGTGCGGAAGGTCAGGTCCGCGGAGGTCGCGCCCTCCGGGATGACGCCCGCCGGGATCGTCGCGGTCTTGGCGTCGATGCTGAAGTTGTTGCCCTCGCACGGGTCGAGGCAGCCCTCGGCGCGGCTGTTGAAGAAGTTGTTGGTGCCGGAGTCGCTGTCCGGATCGGCGATCCGGGTGCCGTTGACCAGGAACGCGTCACCCGCGACGTTCGCGTCGCCCTCGTACGCGGTGACGCTCGCCCGTACGTCCTTGGTGCCCGCGCGGTAGAAGCCGTCGATGCCGATCGTGGTGTCCGGGTCCTTGGACTGCTGCACCACGTGGCCGCCGTAGAGGTAGACGTGGCGGCGGGTCGGCGCGTACTGCGCGTTGGGGGAGTCGTACTTGTAGACGACGGTCAGCGACCAGCCGCCGACGCAGCCCTTGCCGGTCGGCGCCCACACGTTGCCGACGGCCACCGGCACCTGGGTCCCGGTGGCCACGCCGGAGAACAGCGAGGTGATGTCGGACTCGGCCGTGTAGTAGTGCGGGCCGCCGATCGGATTCGGCGTGGGCACCGCGTTCTGCACGGTCGCGCGGGTCTCGGGGCCGCCGCCGACCTTCACCACGGGCTGGGTGGTGAGCGGATCGCCGGGCGGCGTGGTGGCCAGGCCCGCGGTGTCGCACCGCGAGATCAGGTTGCGGCCCAGCCGGTACGTGCCGAGGTTGCCGCCCCAGAACAGCCGGGCGTACGCGACCGTGGCGCCGGGCGGGACCGTGACCTGCCCGGTCGAGGAGTTGATCACGGACGTGCCGAAGCCGGCCGTGTCCGTGTACTGCATGTCGAACTGGTTGTTGTTCTCGCTGGTCGTCCCGGCCTGCGCGGCCAGGCAGCGCGCCGCGTCGTCGGCGGGCGTGGTCGGGCACTTCATCACCGTGTTGCCCAGCGTGATGAAGTCGCCGTAGACGGCCTCGTCGTAGCGCTTGGCGAACGGATCGACCACCACCGCGGAAGCGGGAGTGGCCGCGGCGACGAGGGTCGCGGCGGCCACGCTTGCGGCGGCCAGCGCCGCCAGGGTGCTCTTCAGCTGTCCGAGCCAGACCTGTCTGTGCCACATAAAGGGCAATGTAGGGAGATCTGCCTACTATCCGGTGATTACGCCACGCGACGCTCCGCATACTCACTGATTTCGGTCATCGGAGGCCGTTCCTCGGTGTCCACGGGGTGCACCCGCGGTTCGAAGCCGTCCGGGCCCCGCTCGAACTGGGTGAGCACGGGCCGCACCAGGTGCCCGCGCGCGAGCCGCAGCTGGGCCGTGCGGTAGATCGCCGCCGCCATCCGGCCGAGCGCCTGCCCGTCCTGGTGCCGGTGCTTGCGGACGCCGACGTCGACCTGGGCGAGCGCGTCCAGGCCCACGGTGTGCAGCGCGTCGACCAGCAGCCCCAGCTCCACTCCGTAGCCGACCGGGAACGGCAGCTGTTCGAGCAGGCTTCTGCGGGCCGCGTACTCGCCGCCCAACGGCTGGACGAATCCGGCCAGTTGGGGCCAGTGCAGATTGAGCACCGGGCGGGCCATCAGCTCGGTGACACGGCCGCCCTGACCTGCCGCGTCACCGAGCGGGCGGTCGTACATCGCCTTGACGAAGTCCACCTCGGGGTCGGTGAGGAGCGGGCCGACGATGCCGGAGACGAAGTCCGCCGAGAACTCCTTCAGATCGGCGTCGACGAAGCACACGATGTCACCGGAAGTGACGAGCAGGGAACGCCACAGCACTTCACCCTTTCCGGGGCGGGCCGCGATCCGCGGCAGGATCGTGTCCCGGTGCTCGACGCGCGCCCCGGCCGCCGCCGCGACCTCGGAGGTGCGGTCCGAGGAGCCGGAGTCGACGACCACGACCTCGTCGACCAGCGGCACCGCCTCCGTCATCAGCTCACGCCGGATCACGGAGACGATCTCCCCGACCGTCTCCTCCTCGTTCAGCGCGGGCAGCACCACGCTCACGGTCCGGCCGGTGGCGCGTTTGGCGGCGATCAGCTGGTGCAGCGGGCGGTCGGCCACGGACCAGGAACGCCGCTTGAGCCAGCGCTCGACTTCTTCCAGCACGTCCAGGGCCCTCCCGTATGTGATCCATCTCGCGGTTCGGACGACTATCTCAAGGGTCCACCCCTTCAGTTACAGTCTTGAACAAGGTCCGTGACCATCGCATGTCGGGGTCGACGAGCCTTTGACAACTCAATCCACACAATCGAATACCGCTCATCCAGAGGGGCAGAGGGATACGGCCCGTTGAAGCCCCGGCAACCATCCAGCTGGTCTCGTCCGATCGTCATCGTCGACGTCGCGAGGCTCCCGGCTCGGGAAGGTGCCAATTCCGTCTCGTGGCGAGATGCGTCGCGAGGAAGATGAGGAGAAAGGGCCTCGCCTCTCATGGCTGTACAGACTGTCGCCACCGAAACCGCCACCACCGTGGACCTGGGACCGGCCTCCGGGCTCTCCTGCCGCGAGTGCGGCAACACCGTCCCCCTCGGACCGGTCTTCGCCTGCGTCGAGTGTTTCGGGCCTCTGGAAGTCGCGTACGACCTGCCGGTCGGTGACCCCGAGGCGCTCCGCAAGCAGATCGAGGCCGGGCCCGCCAACATCTGGCGCTACGCCCCCCTCCTGCCCGTCCCGGCCGACGTCGCCGAGAAGCCGAACCTGAACCCCGGCTGGACCAAGCTCGTCAAGGCCGACAATCTTGCCCGCGAACTGGGTGTCGCGGAAGGCAGGCTGTTCGTCAAGGACGACTCCGGCAACCCGACGCACTCCTTCAAGGACCGGGTCGTCGCCCAGGCCATCGAGGCCGCACGGGCATTTGGTTTCACCACCCTTTCCTGCTCCTCGACGGGCAACCTGGCGGGCGCCGTCGGCGCCGCCGCCGCCCGCGCCGGCTTCCGCTCCTGCGTCTTCATCCCGCACGACCTGGAGCAGGGCAAGGTCGTCATGGCCGGTGTCTACGGCGGTGACCTCGTCGCCATCGAGGGCAACTACGACGACGTGAACCGTTTCTGCTCCGAGCTGATCGGCGACCCGCTCGGCGAGGGCTGGGGCTTCGTCAACGTCAACCTGCGGCCGTACTACGGCGAGGGCTCCAAGACGCTGGCCTACGAGATCTGCGAGCAGCTCGGCTGGCAGCTCCCCGACCAGCTGGTCATCCCGATCGCGTCCGGCTCCCAGTTCACGAAGATCGACAAGGGCCTGAAGGAGCTGATCAAGCTCGGGCTCGTCGAGGACAAGCCCTACAAGCTCTTCGGCGCCCAGGCCGAGGGCTGCTCGCCGGTGTCGGTCGCGTACAAGGGCGGCCACGACGTCGTCCGGCCGCAGAAGCCGAACACGATCGCCAAGTCCCTCGCCATCGGCAACCCGGCCGACGGGCCCTACGTCCTCGACATCGCGCGCCGTACCGGTGGTGCCGTGGAGGACGTCAACGACGAGCAGGTCGTCGAGGCCATCAAGCTGCTCGCGCAGACCGAGGGGATCTTCGCCGAGACCGCCGGTGGCGTGACGGTCGGTGTCACCAAGAAGCTCATCGAGGCCGGGCTCATCGATCCTTCGCTCACCACCGTCGTGCTGAACACCGGGGACGGGCTCAAGACGCTGGACGCCGTCGCGGAGTCTTCGCAGGCCACCGCCACTATTCGGCCTTCTCTTGAGGCGTTTCGTGACGCTGGGCTCGCTGCCGAGTAGAGCTCCCCGCCCCGCCCCTTCCCGAAACTGGGGGCTCCGCCCCCAGACCCCCGCTCCTCAAACGCCGGAGGGGCTAGATCAGCCGAGGTGAATCCATGAGTGTTTCCGTCCGCATCCCCACCATTCTCCGTACCTACACCGGCGGGGCCGCCGAGGTCAGCGCCGAGGGTGCCACGCTCGCCGATGTCATCTCCGACCTGGAGAAGAACCACACGGGGATCGCCGCCCGCGTCCTCGACGACCAGGGCAAGCTGCGCCGGTTCGTCAACGTGTACGTCAATGACGACGACGTCCGCTTCGAGCAGGGCCTGGAGACCGCCACGCCCGACGGCGCCGGCATCTCGATCATTCCGGCCGTCGCCGGCGGCTGACACGCAGAGTCACCGGAATTGCCCCCTTCGCGAGGAAAGCGGAGGGGGCAATTCTGTATGGTTGAGCGCGGTACAGTTGGGGAAGCTGGTTCGATTCCGAACGTGGTGCATGACGGGCGCATATGAGTTCTCGCCCGAAGCCCGACAAGAAGCAGCCAATGTGTCCCGCCCATTCAGGCCTTTTATGGCATTTGTGTGGCCCGACTTGCCCTGAGATCCGTCCAGTTGGACCGTTTTCCGCGATCACGCGTGCCCAGAATTCTCGTCCGACTGACCTGTTGCAGACGGCAGTTGGGCAGATACATTCAGCCGCGGTCGACGCGTTCCGGCGCACACCCCCAAACCCTTTGGGGCGTGAGGTCTGACCCGGGTCCGCGAAGTGCGGACTCGCGCAAGGGCCAGTAATAGGGGAGTTAGGCATGGCTCAGGGCACCGTCAAGTGGTTCAACGCGGAGAAGGGGTACGGCTTCATCGCGGTCGACGGTGGTGCGGATGTTTTCGTCCACTACAGCGCGATTCAGATGGACGGCTACCGCACCCTCGAAGAGGGTCAGCGAGTGGAATTCGAGATCTCGCAGGGCCAGAAGGGGCCGCAGGCCGACATGGTCCGCCTGGCCGCCGGCTGAGCGCGCGACCGACTGCAGCACGCAAGCTTCGTACGGTCCATGAAGGGCCCGCCCCCGGTTCGCCGGGGCGGGCCCTTCGTGCTGCCCGCGCGTGGGTGCGCAGCACGGCCGGATCTGTGATAGCCGCTTGCACTCGCATGGGTCGAGTGCTAATCATTGGGCTTAGCACTCTCCCAGTGAGAGTGACAGAACTTGGATCGGGTCGGTGAGGCCCGCAGGCCGGGTGGGGCAAGGAACCACAAGGGCTGCAGGCCGTCCGTCGCGGGCACCAGCACGGTCCGTTTGCGTTTCCACCCCGTCCGGGAGGACCACTTCACATGGCCAAGATCATCGCGTTCGACGAGGAGGCACGGCGCGGCCTCGAGCGCGGCATGAACCAGCTCGCCGACGCCGTCAAGGTGACCCTGGGCCCCAAGGGTCGCAACGTCGTCCTCGAGAAGAAGTGGGGCGCCCCCACGATCACCAACGATGGTGTGTCCATCGCCAAGGAGATCGAGCTCGAGGACCCGTACGAGAAGATCGGCGCCGAGCTGGTCAAGGAGGTCGCGAAGAAGACGGACGACGTCGCCGGTGACGGCACGACGACCGCGACCGTCCTGGCCCAGGCCCTGGTGCGCGAGGGTCTGCGCAACGTGGCCGCCGGTGCCAACCCCATGGCCCTCAAGCGCGGTATCGAGAAGGCCGTCGAGGCCGTCTCCGGTGCCCTGCTCGAGCAGGCCAAGGAGGTCGAGACCAAGGAGCAGATCGCTTCGACGGCCTCCATCTCCGCCGCCGACACCCAGATCGGCGAGCTCATCGCCGAGGCGATGGACAAGGTCGGCAAGGAAGGCGTCATCACCGTCGAGGAGTCGCAGACCTTCGGTCTCGAGCTTGAGCTCACCGAGGGCATGCGCTTCGACAAGGGCTACATCTCGGCGTACTTCGCCACCGACATGGAGCGTATGGAGGCCTCGCTGGAGGACCCGTACATCCTCATCGTCAACTCGAAGATCGGCAACGTGAAGGACCTCCTTCCGCTGCTGGAGAAGGTCATGCAGTCGGGCAAGCCCCTGCTGATCATCGCCGAGGACGTCGAGGGCGAGGCCCTGTCGACCCTGGTCGTCAACAAGATCCGTGGCACCTTCAAGTCCGTCGCCGTCAAGGCCCCGGGCTTCGGTGACCGCCGCAAGGCCATGCTCGGCGACATCGCCATCCTCACCGGTGGCACCGTCATCTCCGAGGAGGTCGGCCTCAAGCTGGAGAACGCCGGTCTCGACCTGCTCGGCCGCGCCCGCAAGGTCGTCATCACCAAGGACGAGACGACGATCGTCGACGGTTCGGGTGAGAGCGACCAGGTCCAGGGTCGTGTCAACCAGATCCGCGCCGAGATCGAGAACTCGGACAGCGACTACGACCGCGAGAAGCTGCAGGAGCGCCTGGCGAAGCTCGCCGGCGGTGTTGCGGTCATCAAGGCCGGTGCCGCGACCGAGGTCGAGCTCAAGGAGCGCAAGCACCGCATCGAGGACGCCGTTCGCAACGCGAAGGCGGCCGTCGAAGAGGGCATCGTCGCCGGTGGTGGCGTGGCCCTCCTCCAGGCCTCCGCGGTGTTCGAGAAGCTGGAGCTCGAGGGTGACGAGGCGACCGGCGCCAACGCCGTGAAGCTCGCCCTGGAGGCCCCGCTCAAGCAGATCGCCGTCAACGGTGGCCTTGAGGGTGGCGTCGTCGTGGAGAAGGTGCGCAACCTTCCCATCGGTCACGGTCTGAACGCCGCGACCGGCGACTACGTCGACATGATCGCCGAGGGCATCCTCGACCCGGCCAAGGTGACGCGCTCCGCGCTCCAGAACGCCGCGTCGATCGCCGCGCTGTTCCTCACCACCGAGGCCGTCATCGCCGACAAGCCGGAGAAGGCGGGCGCTGCCCCGGCCGGCGGCGGCATGCCGGGCGGTGACATGGACTTCTGATCGACCTCTGGTTGATCGACCGTCCAGCAGTACGCACCGAGGGCGGCACCTTCTCTTCACGGAGAGGGTGCCGCCCTCGGGCGTTGTCGCGCTTCAGCACCTCGCGGTCCTGCTCCTGTCTCGCGAGCCTCAGGCGAGCAGTTCCCTGACCGTGCCGCCGCCGGTCTCCAGGTTTTCGATGGCGTCCAGGATGCGCCGCGCGTTCTCCGGGCTGCGCAGCAGGTATGCCGTCTCCTTCAGGGACTCGTACTCGGCGAGCGCCACGATCACGACGGGCTCGCGGCCCGCGCGGGTCACGATCACTTCCTCCCGGTCGTCGACGACCGCGTCGAGTGTCTCCGCGTACTTCGCCCGGCATTCCGTGTCGGTCATGGTGCGCATCGTGGCCTCTTCCGTGGGCGACAAGTCCCTTGTACCGATGATCACCGCGGGTTACATTCCCTCGTCACGTATGGGGGCATCACGTGGGATCACGGTAGGTGGGGGACATGGTAGACAGCAGCGATCCGCGTACGGACGAGCAGCGGGTCACCAACGCATGGGGGCAGGCGATCGCCGCCTTCGCGCTCGTGGGGGCGCTCGGCGTCGGGTTCTGGGCGTTGGCTCAGCAGCCGGAGGACGGGCGCAGTGCCGCGGAGGATGCCGCCACGTGCTCGGGCGGGGAGCCGACGAAGAAGGACAAGGCCGCCGGGCGGGTGTCCGGGGCGCAGTTGTGCAGTGCGCTGAACCAGCGCCAGCTGGCGGACTGGCTCGGGATACCGGGGGAGAAACCCAAGAGCGCGTTCGGCAACGGCGGGTCCGTCGAGTTCGGGAAGCAGAAGACCCCGACGCCCTCGGCGCGGATCGAGTTCGAGACCTACACCGTCGAGCTGACCGCGTCCTACGACGAGTATCGCGTGGACAAGGACACCGCCGCGTTCATCGGCCGCGACGTGCACTTCCAGAAGGTGCTGCGCCGTCCCGCGGTCTTCTACACGACCCAGACCATGGGCATCAGCTTCCGGCTCGACGGCTCGGACGCCAAGAGCACGGAGGGGGTGCCCGCCGAGGCGCTCAGCGTCGCGCTCGACGCGAAGAACCGCGGCGGCTCCTACGAGCTGGTGATGTGGCGCAACAGCGGCGGCTACCCGGACCGGACCGCCCTGTTGGAGATCGCGAAGCACGTGCTCCCGGTCGTCCCGGGCTTCGACTCAGGGTCGACGCTGCCTCAGGACGCGCCCTCTTCGTAGGTGGTCCACGCGTCGCGGCCCGCCTTGGTCGCCGTCTGGGCGGCGGTCTGGGCCTGGCGCAGGGCCCGGGAGGCCAGTTCGGTGGGGGGTACTTCCCAGCTGCCGGTCCAGGAGCGGCCCGCGCGGGCCAGTTCGTAGACGAGGACGCCGACGCCCGCCGCGGCGACGAGCATGCCGACGCCGGTCAGGCCCGCGCCGACGGAGAGCCTCCGCTGATCGGGGCGGAACTCGGTCCAGGAGATCTTGGAAAAGGTGCTGTCAGCCATGGGGCCAGGATGCGGCGAAGCGCGCGGGGCCGCATGTCGAGCGGTCCCGCGCGCTTCGCCTCCCGCGAGGGGCGTACGAGGGTCAGACGAGTTCCTCGACCGGGGCCTCCTCCACGCTGTGGGAGTTGGTGAGGCTCAGGGCGCCGCCGGCCGCGATCACGCCGACCACGATGGCGAGCACGGCGTAGGTGATCCGTTCGCCGTGGAAGAAGGAGGCGACGAGGTCGCTGCTCCAGATGCCGGTGGGGAGCGTGGTGGTGACCAGGGCGGCGATCAGGGTGCCGACCATGGCGGTGCCGATGCTGGAGCCGACCTCCTGCGCGGTGTCGTTGAGGGCGGCGCCGATCGAGGTGCGGTTGGCGGGCATGGCGTCGACGAGGGCGACGGCGCAGATCGTCATGACGGTGCGCAGTCCTACGGTCATGAGGACCATGCAGACGGCGATGACGGCGTAGCCGTGCGAGACGCCCCAGGACAGACCTGCCAGTGATCCGGCGAGGCAGGCCGCGCCGACCAGGCAGGCGATGCGGTGGCCGAAGCGGCGGCCGAGCCATTCGGACAGCGGCGTCGCGGCGATCATCGTGATGATGATCGGCAGGTTGGCGAGGCCGGCCCGCACCGGGCTCCACCCGTAGGCGTACTGGAAGTGCAGGATCAGCCCGAACATCACGCTGGCCATCGCGATCGAGGTGCCGATCTGGGCGAGGGCGGCGCCGCGCACGGTGCCGTTGCGGAAGAGGTTCAGGTCGAGCATCGGGGCCTTGCTGCTGCGCTCGTGCAGGACGAAGGCGATACCGGCGACGACGGCGCCGACGATCGAGGCGAGGGTGGCCGCGGAGAGCCAGCCGTGCTCGACGCCGCTGGTCAGCGAGTAGCAGGCGAGGCCGATGGTGGCGACGCTGAGCACGGCGCCGGGGACGTCGAGGCGGTCCTTGGTCAGGTCCTCGGGCCGGTCGGCCGGGACGCCGAGCCGGACGCCGATGCAGGCGAGCAGGGCGATCGGGGCGTTGACGACGAGCAGCCACTCCCAGCGGACGTGGGCGAGCGCGGTGCCGCCGAGCAGCGGGCCGAGGACGAAGCCGGACATGCCGACGACGATCATCAGCGTCATGGCGCGCATGCGCAGCGCCTTGTCGTCGAAGAGCCGGAAGACCAGTGAGTTGGTGATCGGGGCCATCGCGGCGGCGGCCACGCCGAGCGCGGCGCGCAGGGCGATCAGCTCGCCCGCGGTGGTCACCCAGACCACGCACAGGCTCAGCGCGCCGAACACGGCGAGCCCGATGAGGAGCACTCTGCGGCGGCCGAGCCGGTCGGCCATGGAGCCCGCGGTGAGCAGCAGGCCGCCGAAGGTCAGGGAGTAGGCGCCGGTGACCCATTGCAGCGCGGTGGTCCCGCTGCCGAGGTCCCGGCCGATGGTGGGCAGTGCGATCGACAGCAGCGTGTTGTCGACCATCTCGACGAAGAAGGCCAGGCAGAGCGCTGCCAGGGGGATCCACGCCGCGCGCAGCGACGGATAAGTGCGAGTAGTCATGGCAGCGGTCCTTTCTGTCCCGTTCGCGAACGATTTCTCAAGGGGGGTATCGAACGCCGTCCGGTCATCGAACCGCGTTCGATAAGTTACGATAGAACAGCGTTCGATGGAATGCAAAACCGAAGCTGGAAGTGAGGAGCAGACGCCATGCCGCGCACGCAGAACCGCGCCGCCGCCGGGGGCCGCCGGCGGGCTTCGCACTCGATGGAGTCCGTGCTCACCGAGGCGGTGGCGCTGCTCGACGAGGCGGGACCCTCGGCACTGACGTTCCGGGCGCTCGCGCAGCGCCTGGGCGGCGGGGTCGCCAGCATCTACTGGTACGTGGCGAACAAGGACGAGCTGCTCGACCGCGCCACCGACCACGTGATCGGCATGGTCCTCGCGGACATCGAGGCGCTGCCGGAGCAGGACGATCCGATCGACGCGCTGCGCGAGATGGCGCTCACGCTGTTCGACGCGATCGTGCAGCGCCCCTGGCTGGGCAGCTACTTCATGCGCAACACCGACCTCCAGAACAACTCCCTGCGCCTGTGGGAGAAGCTGGGCCAGCAGTCGCTGCGCATGAACCTCACCCCCCGCCAGCGCTTCCACGCCGTGTCGGCGGTCACGGGCGTCGTCGTCGGTTCAGCCGTCGACCTGGGGCAGGAGCCGCCCGCGGAGGTCCTCGACGGGGCCGTCAGCCGCGACGAGTTCCTGGGCCGCTTCGTCGCCACCTGGCGGGAGCTGGACCCGGCGGAGTTCCCGTTCGTGCACGAGATCGCCGACGAGTTCGAGGGCCACGACGACGTCGACCAGTTCCGCACCGCTCTCGACCTGACCCTGGCGGGGCTGCGGTTGATGGCGGCCGGCTGAGCGACCGCAGGCCCGGTGGCTGTCAGAGGCCGGGCACGCGCAGGGCGAGCAGGGCGATGTCGTCGTGGGCGACGGGTCCCGCGACGTGGTCGGCGAGCCGGTCGAGCAGGCCGGGGAGCGGGTCGTGGCGGTGGTCGGCGAGGAACCGGCCGGCCTTGTCCGTCGCGGTGTCGATGTCCCCGCGCTGTTCCTCGACGAGGCCGTCGGTGTAGAGCAGCAGGAGGCTGCCCGGCGCCAGGCGCAGGGTGTGGTCCGCGCGAGGAGCCCTGGCGGGCAGTCCGGGGAAGACGAGGGCCCCGCGGTGGTCCAGGCGGTGCACGGTGCCGTCGGGGTCGACGACGAGCGGGGCGGGGTGCCCGGCGATGGTGTAGGTGAGTTCCCAGATGCCGGTGCCGGGCCACGGGCGCAGGTGTGCGTGGACCAGGGTGCCGCTGGCGTTGAGGCCGAGGTGCTGATTGGCGTGCTCGAAGGCGGCGACGGAGCGGGCCGGGCCCTGGCCGGCGTGGTCCAGGTCGGCCTGGCGGAGCATGCTGCGGGCCTGTCCCATGAGGGTGGCCGCGGTCAGGTTGTGGCCGGTGATGTCGCCGACCGAGACGGCCAGGGCGGCGGGCCGGGTGGAGTCCTCGCCGCCCTGGGCGGCTGTGGGCAGCCGGTAGGCGTCGTACCAGTCGCCGCCGACCAGTTCGCCGTCCGACGCGGGACGGTAGAGGGCGGCCAGTTCGAGCCCGGGGACGGTGGGCAGGTCGGTGAGCATGGCTTGCTGCATCTGCCGTGCCGCTTCGATGCGGCTGTCCACGAACAGGGCACGTTCCACGGCGCGGGCGGTGTATCCGGCCAGGGAGGCGAGCAGGGCCTGTTCCAGGACGTCGATCTCGTGGGGCCGGTCCCAGCCGAGCACGAGGGTGCCCAGCGGGATGACGGTGCCGGGCAGGGGGACGCAGACCGCGCTGCTCAGGCCCAGGCTCGTGAACGCCGCCACGGCGTCCGCGGCGTAGTCGCGGGCCAGATCCTCGACGCTGTGGACGGTGATGGTGCGGTTCTCGCGTGCCGCGCGAGCGGTGGGCCAGGCGGCGTCGAGCCGGTAGGTCTCGAACCGCTCCTCCATCGGCGCGCTGCCGGTGGCGTCGACCAGGCGGCGCAGCCGGTCCTCGTCCTCGACCAGGACCAGGCCGACGTAGACCGGTTTCAGGTCGCTGGTGACCAGGTCGCGGACCTGCTGGCGGACCTCGGCCAGGCCGGTGGTGTCGGCGAGCGCGTCGGTGGCCCGCAGCAGCAGTTGTGAGCGTTCCAGGGCGATGCGCAGTCTGCCCGCCAGTTCACCCGCCTCGCCGCGCGCGGCCTCGCGCTGGCGTGAGGCCGCGCGCAGGCGCAGCTCCGCGGAGCAGGCCGCCGCGAGGTCCTCCAGGGCGCCCAGTTCGCGCTCGGTCCACCGGCGGGGGCGGGTGTCGATGGCGCACAGCGCGCCCAGTACCTGTCCGTCGGTGTCGGTCAGGGGCACGCCCGCGTAGCCCTTGACGTCCAGGTCCTCGATGGCCGGGCTGTCCTGGGTGCGGGGGGTGGCGCGGGTGTCGTCGACGACGAGCGGGGCCGCGTCGGCCACTACGTGGCGGCACACCGAGTGCGACAGCGGAGTGCGCCGGGCCGTGGCCCACGGTTCGTCGAGTCCGATCATGCCGGGGAAGAACTGCCCCTCGTCGGTCACGATCGACACCAGGGCCACGGGGACGTTCAGAAGGTCGGCCACCAGGCGGGCGAAGCGGTCCATGCCCGGGTCGGCCGCCGCCGACAGTCCGGTCTCGTGCACCGCGGCCACCCGCTCCGGACGGCGGACCTCCGCCGACTCCGCCCCCGGCGCACGCGACTCCTCCGCGCCCGAACCACCCACGGCCTCTCCCGAATACGTCGCACGCGTATGGCGTCAGAACAGTTTACGTGCGGCAACGATAGTGCCTCGGGGTTCGGCGTGCGACAGCGGCAACAGGCCGCTTTCTCATGCGAGTTGACCGGCGTGAGGCGCTTCTCGGCAGGTCAGGGCGTGTGCGCCGGCAGGGCGGGCGTGGCGATGATCTGTTTGCCGGGACGGTCTCCAGGCCGTGCCTTCCCAGGAGCCGGGCCAGGGGCTCGACACCGCCGGGTGACGCACCTCATACGGCTCAACTGACGCGCGCGTACAACCCTTTCACCTCATCGCCGATCAAGACTGTGCGGCCGTTGTGGCCGTGCGTGATCCGGGTCCTGTCGTCCGCGACCTGCGTCCGCCCGTCGTTCAGTCGATATCGGAGCCGTCTCATGTCCCAGCACTCGCGCACCAAGATGACGTCCGGCAAGAAGGTGACCCTGGGCGTCGGCGCGCTGGCCGCCTCCGGGCTCGCCGTCGGTCTGCTCGTCACCCCGTCCGCGTCGGCGGGCGGGACCAGTGCGGCCGACGCGCTGAAGGAGAGCAAGGCGGCGGCCGCCGACGCGTCGGCGGCGAAGAAGGCCGCCGCGCCCAAGGCCCGCGTCGCGCGCGCCGCCGACTCCGCCGTCGTCTCCGGCGTCAGCGTCGACGGCGGCAACAGCGCCCGCGTCGGGACGACGAACACGCAGACGATCACCGTGAAGTGGACGATCAGCGGCGGGTCGACGCTCTACGGCAGCAACGCGTCGCTCTGGCGCGGGACCGACCTCGACACCGGGGCGGAGCAGTTCTTGACCTCCGAGGAGTTCAACGCGGGCGCCGACATGTGCGTTCAGTCCGGCGACGCCAAGTACAGCTGCACGGCCACCTACAAGATCGACCCCCAGAGCTACCTGACGAACGAGGACGCCGGCGCCTGGAAGATCTCCCTCTGGGCGGTCACCGACGCGGTCACCGACGTGGACACCGACAACGCCCTGACCTGGTACCTCAAGCGCTGGTCCCGGCTGAGCAACAACGCGGCCCCCGAGCCCATCGCCAAGGGCAAGAAGATCACCATCACCGGCAAGCTGGAGCGCGCCAACTGGGACACCCACAAGTACGCGGGCTACACCCAGCAGACCGTCCGCCTCCAGGAGCGTTCGCTGACCGGCTCGTACGCCACCACCAGCAGCCACATCACCGGCACCGGCAGCCAGGCGGGCGTCGAGAAGCAGACCCGCACCGCCACCACCGACCGCTGCTACCGCTACAAGTTCGAGGGCACCTCGACCACGCCGCCGGTCACCGCCACCGGTGACTGCGTGGACGTGCGCTGATCCCTGCCTGACCTGGAGGGGCCGGGGCGGCTGTCAGGAGTACGCGTGACGCGGGTCGTACGGGGCCCGGCTGCGGGGCGGGGTTCCGGGGATCTCCGCGCGCATCGCCGTGCGGATCCGGTCCGCGCGGGCACGGACCGTGTCGGCGGTGAGGGCCGGTGGGAGCGCGGGGTTCGCCGGGGGGTGGGTCGTGCCCCGGCACATGCCGCAGCGGCCCCCTCGGATGTCCTCCGGGCGGCCCGGGTCCCCGCACGTCGTGCACTCCACGACGCGCAGCGGCGGGCGCGGGGCCGGTTCCGGCGGGAGTTTCGACGTCAGGCGGCTGCGGACCAGTGCCGCCGGGCTGTGGACCGGGGTGGGCAGGCCCGTCGTCAGGGCGTGGAGGACCGTCGACTCGTCGGCGCCCCGCGCGAACCAGGCCTCCGTCAGCGGCGCGAGCGTCGTGCACTCCGTCGCCGACAGCGCCAGCGTCGGCGCCGTCCGGCCCAGCGCCGCCAGCAGGATGTACGCCCTGTTGCGGGTGGGGCCTTCGCCCCGTGCGCACGGAGGTTCGTCCTCCGGCACGTCTCCGCGCAGGAACTTCGTCCACCAGGCATCGTCCCGCGCCGTCCGCGAGAACCACGTACGCGTCACCCAGCGCGCGCTCCCCGAGCCCACCACGTGTTCCCTGCCGCGCCTCAAGTGGCCTGCTGCCTGAAGGTTGTTCAGCGCTGTGCGCATCGCCTGTTGGCCGTACGGGAGACAGGACGCGAGCAGCTTCACCGAGATGTCCGCGCCGTCGTGCAGGCGGTCGATGAACCCGGCGATGTGCGCTTCGCGGGGCGGGAGGTGGGTGAAGTCGGCGCTTGTGCGCGGGGCTTGGTCCGGTGCCGAGCGTTTGCCGTAGCCGGGGCGGGCGGCGGGATGCGCGGGCATGTCGGCAGCACTAAAGTAGGCGTCAGCCATGGATCGACTCATTTCGATCTCGATGGATAGGCCCTCGTTCGGTGTTGGCGCACCGACGGGGGCCGTTCGTTATTCGGGCACGCTAGAGCGTCGTCACCCTGCGTGGCAAGTCGGTGCCGGAAAGTGTCGGGATTTCCAACTCGCAGGGCGGGAGGGTGGGTTGAGACCCACCTCCCCATCCCTAAAAGCGCAGCTCGGGGCTCGGGGCTTGAGCTTCGGGCGCTGCGTCAGCCGTTCCGGCGCAGGTCGTCGATGAACGCCGTCCAGGCTGCCGCCCGGAGGACGAGCTTCGGGCCGGAGGGGTTCTTCGAGTCGCGGACCGGGATCAGTCCAGGGTGGTCGTGGCTGACCTCCAGGCAGTTGCCGCCTTCGCCCCCGCTGTAAGAGGACTTGTGCCACGTGGCCGAGGTCAGGTCAGGCTTGGTGGTCGCGATCTTCATGTGCGTAATCCTCTGCCACTGACGAGATCAGGGCCAGGGAATGTGTGGGGGTGAGTGCGTTGGCCCTGAGCAGATCGTAGGACAGCTGGTGGCGGGCGACCGTTGCGGGATCGTCCATCAACTGCCCGGTGCTGGGTGCCTCGATGAAGGCGAGTGGGGGTGCGTCGTCGAAGTGCATGAGCTTGAGTGAGCCGGTCATGGAGGCGTGTGCCCCCGCCGTGAAGGGCAGCACCTGCACGATTACGCGGCGGGTGCGTGCCAGGGCGGCCACATGACGCAGGGCCTCGGCCATCACTGCTGGGCTGCCGACTTCCCGGCGTAGAGCCGCCTCGTCCAAAACCGCCCACAACAACGGCCTTGTTGGGTCGTCGAGGAGCTGGGCACGCTCTGTCCGGTCGGCCACCAGCTTGTCGATTGTCTTTTCTTGGGCGGTGGGCTGATAGGCCAGAAAGACGGCTCGGGCGTAGGCGGGGGTCTGGAGCAGGCCGGGGATCAGCTGTGACTCGTACTCCCTGATCTCGATGGCCAGCGCCTCCGCCTCGGCGGCCTCGGCGAAGTGTTCCGGGTGCTTCGACTTGTTGGCCTTCGTGCAGTGCCGGACGAAGAAGCCGCCGGTCTCCAGGATCTCGTCGAGGCGGACGGCCATGTCGGGCAGGATGCGTCGCGTCCCGGCTTCCATCTGGCCGACGTACGAACCGCTGACGAACAGCTGCACGCCCAGGGCCTGTTGGGTGAGGGGCGCTCTTTCGCGGGCGTGGCGGAGTTCTTCGCCGATCATGACGCGGCGCGACGAGGGGTCGAGGTCCTTCGGTCCGGACATGTGCATCAACTCCCGCTTGCAGCAATGCCCTTTGTTGGGCCGGCGCTCTGGAAAGCGTAGAGCCGATGCGGTCACGCTGGGTGAGGAATGCGGAACACTCGGTGGAAGAAGGGTGCTGGTCGGGATGGTCGTGCGGGACGCGGAGCGGATTCGGGTGGGCGAGGAGGTCATCGCGCAACTCAGGGCGGAGCTGCTGGCGTTGGGGGTGCTGCTGCCGTCGGCGCGGGTGGATTCGGTGTCGGCGGCGAGCGAGGCGCCGTATCCGCTGGTGGACCTGGGGTGCGTGAACCTGGATACGGCGATGCGGCTGGCGGCCGTACTGCACGGGGCGCGAGGGTGAGCGCGGTCGGGGAGTACGTGATCGACGTACGGGACGGGCGCGTCGGGCAGGTCATGGGGCACGAGTGCGGATACGTGCAGCTCAGGCCGCCGGGCGGGGGAGTCGAGTGGGACTGCCCGCCGGAGGCCGTGGCGCCCGCGCCGGTGTCGGAGGAACTGCGGGCGCGCGTGCGGGAGGTCAACCGGGAGGGGCGGATGCCCTAGGGTCCGGGACCTGATGGCCGCCCCGGCGGGACACGGTCCCGCCGGGGCGGCGGGTCAGTACGCGGCGAGCCGGTCCACCAGCAGATCCACCCTCGACTCGGCGTCCCCCGGCGGGAGCCGGCCCGCGCGGGTCAGGGTGGCGAGGCCGTGCAGGGCGGCCCAGAACGTCTCGGTGAACAGGCCCGGGTGGACGCCGTCCCCCGCGACCTCGCCCAGACTCTCCACCAGCGCGGCGAAGGCGTCCTTCAGCGGTTCCGGAGTGTCCTCCTGCGCGTACGGCAGACCGCCGTCGAGCTGGAAGATCGCGTCGTAGACCGCCGGGTTGCCCTCGGCGAAGTCGAGGTAGGCGTGGGCGAGCGCGGCGACGCGGGCGCGCGGGCCGTCCGCCTCGGCGGTCGCGGTCCGCAGCGCCGCGGCCAGCGCGGAGGCGCCCTCCAGGGCCACCGCGCCGATGATCTCGCGCTTGCCGCGGAAGTGGCTGTAGAGGACGGGCTGGCTGTACTCGATGCTCTCGGCGAGCCGGCGGGTGGTGACCGCGTCCCAGCCCTGCCGCTCGGCGAGTTCGCGGGCCGTCTTCACGATGAGGCGCTCGCGGGCCGCCCTCTCGCGCTCCTTGCGTTCCTGTACCGACATGATTCGATCCTAGCACCGCTAGACAACGGAGCGGCAGTAGGTCTAGCGTTGCGTCATCGTCTAGCAGCGCTAGATCCCAGGAGGGGTCATCATGCTCAATGCACTCGAGGTCGTCACCATCGTGGTTGTCGGCGTGATGGTGGGGGTGGAGTTCTCCGTCCCCTTCTTCAGCAACCCGGTCCTCAACGCACTCCCCGGCGACAACGGCCTGCGCGCCCGCGTCCACGGGGCTCGATTGGGCGGCGCCGTGATGCCGTTCTGGTACATCGGCTCGCTCGTCCTCGTCGGGGTCTGGGCCGTCGCCGGATGGGGCGACGACGGCACCGGCCTCGTCGTGACCGCCGCCGCGCTGCTGATCGTCAGCGTGCTCATGTCGATCCTGGTGCTCGTCCCGATCAACAACCGGGTCAAGACGTGGACCGCCGGCAGCCGGCCGGCCGACTGGAAGGAGCAGATGAACCGCTGGGACCGCTGGCACTACGTCCGCGTCGCCGTCATCGTCGCCGCCTTCGCCCTGCTGGTCACGGCCCTCGTCTGACGCACGATCCCCCTTCCAGGCTCAAGGTTCGCAAGGAGAAGAAGCATGTCGCTGAAGAAGATCAACACCGTTCTCGCCGCCGCCTTCATCCTCTTCATCCTGTGGTTCGGGACGGAGTTCATCCTGAATCCGGCGGCCACGGCGCCGGGCTACGGCCTGCCGCACGTGCCGTCGGGCGACGGCGGTGGCTTCCTGGTCGTCAAAGGGATACGCGATGTCGTCATGGCGCTGGTCCTGGCCGTGCTGCTGGTGACGGGGCATCGCCGGGCCCTGGGCTGGGCGTTGACGGTGGAGGCGCTCGCCGCGTACGGGGACATGGCCAATGTGCTGGGCCACCACGGTTCCGTGGGCGCCGCGCTCGGTGTGCACTGCCTGACGGCGACACTGATGGTGGTCAACGGGCTGCTGTTCCTGCGGGAGACCCGCGAGGTCGCTGCGCGGGGCGGGGTCCGTCCCGATGGGCGGCAGCGGGCCCTCGTCTAGGGCCTGTCTTCAAACTCCCCTCGTCGCCCGGAGGGCGGCCCCGCGGCGTCTGGTGCGTGCTCTCGGTGCGCCGGGTGCACGGCCTCGTACTGGACGTACTTGGCCTTGTGCCCGGTGCGGCGAGAGTGCGTGCCAGGCGTCGCGGGGCAGAGGGGAGTTTGAAGACAGGCCCTAGACGCCCTGTGTCTTGCGGGCCCGGTACCCGGCCATCTTGGACCGGGCCCCGCACGCGTCCATCGAGCACCAGCGGCGGCGGCCCGGGCGGCTGACGTCGACGAAGAGCAGGGTGCAGTCGGGTGCGGCGCACTCGCGGATGCGGTGGCTGTGGGGGCCGGTGAGCAGGTCGACGCCGTCGCGGGCGATCAGGGTCAACAGGTCGCCGGTGAGGTGGAGTTGGGGGCGGCGCAGGACCGGGGCGTCGTTCGGGCCCGTGGCGATGCGGGGGCCCGGCAGGGAGCGGGCCGACCAGGTGCTGATGGTGTCGAGGTCGTCCGGGTCGGGCTTCGCCGCGTGCAGGAACGTACGGTGCAGGGCTTCTCGCAGGTGGTGGGCCTGGGTGAGGGCGCGGGGGGTCGCGTCGGGGAGCGGGGCGTCGGAGAGGTGTGCGGCGCGGGACCAGTGGGAGAGGTCGGTGGGGGTGCGCAGCTGTTCTACGGCGGAGGGGCCGTGGCCGGTCAGGGTGGCCGTGAAGTCGACCGAGATCCTTCCGCCGTACCAGCGGAAGGGTGCGGGGTCGGTACGGGTGTCCGCCATGCCGGGCACGCTAGCAGTCTTCGCCTGCGGGTCGGTGGGGCTTCTGTTGGGCCGTCGTCGGGTGCCGGCCGGTGGGGGCTGGTCGCGCAGTTCCCCGCGCCCCTGGAGCGTGCGCTTCGCGCTGCTCTTCCCGTTGTTGGGCGCGGGCCGGTGGCCGCTTCTCGCGCAGTTCCCCGCGCCCCTGAAGCGAGCTTCGCTCGCCCAGGGGCGCGGGGAACTGCGCGACCAGCCACACTCAGCGTGCAGACGCGAACTCGGATGGGGTGGGGGCCAGGGGTTCCGGGGTGGCTGTGTCCGTGTTCAGGTCCAGGAGCATTTGCTTGCTGAAGCCGAAGAAGTACGTGGCCACGAAGCCGACGACGTAGCCGATCAGGAGGCCGCCGAGGTAGATCAGGGCCGTGGAGCCCCAGCCGTGGTTGCCGTCCAGGAGGGGGAACAGGGCCCAGCCGGACGGGCCGATGGCCGTCGAGCCGACCTTGTCGCCGAGCATCGAGAACAGGCCGACGAACGCGCCGCCCGCCGCCCCGCCCACGCACGCCGTGATGAACGGACGGCCCAGGGGGAGCGAGACACCGTAGATCAGGGGCTCGCCCACGCCCAGGAAGCCCGCGGGGAGCGCCGACTTGATGGTCTTGCGGATCGACGCGTTGTGCTTGAGGCGCTTGAACACCGCGATCGCACAGCCGACCTGGCCCGCGCCCGCCATCGCCAGGATGGGGAGCAGGACCGTGTAGCCCTGCTGCTCGATGAGGGTGGTGTGGATGGGGATGAGGGCCTGGTGCAGGCCCAGCATGACCAGCGGGAGGAACAGACCGCCGAGGACCAGGCCCGCGAAGGCGCCGGTGTTGTCCAGCAGCCAGTTCGCCGCCGTACCGATCCCGGTGGACACCTCACCGGCCACGTACATCAGGCCGAAGATCGTGACCAGGCCGGAGATGAGGACCGTGAGGGTGGGGGTGACCAGGACGTCGACCGCCTCCGGGACCCACTTGCGGCACCACTTCTCCACGTACACGGCGAGGACCGCCGCGCCCAGCGCGCCGAGCACACCGCCCTGGCCGGGGGAGAGCTTCTGGCCGAACGCCTCGATGTTGGCGACGCCCGCGTACACGATGATCGCCGCGACCGCGCCGCCCAGGATCGGGGTGCCGCCGAACTCCTTCGCCGTGTTGTAGCCGACGAACACCGCGATCAGCGACATGAAGCCGGAGGCGATGGCGGCGAGGGCGGGGGTGACGGAGGGCAGCCACTCCAGGTTGATGAGCAGGCCGTTGATGCCCGCGACGATGCCGCAGCCGATCAGGGCCGGGATCAGCGGCACGAAGATGTTGGCGATCTTGCGCAGGAACAGCTTGAACGGGGTGGCGTTCTTCGCCTTCCGCGCTGCCCGCATCTCGGCGCCCTGGGCGGCCAGTTCGTCGGCCGTCGCCGGGTGCGGAGCGGAGGCCGACGCGGGTGCGGCTGCCTTGCCCTCCTCGACGAGCGCCTCGAACTCGGGGGTGACCCGGGCGACCTTTCCGGGGCCGAGGACGATCTGGTACGTCTCGTCCTCGACCACGCCCATGACATCGGGCAGCGCCTTCAGCGCCTCGTCCTGGACCAGCGAACGGTCGGCCAGACCCAGCCGGAGCCGGGTCATGCAGTGGACTACCGAGGTGACGTTCTCTGCGCCGCCGACGAGCGGGAGGATCGAGGCCGCCACGTCGCGGTTCTTGTTCTCAGCCATGGTGCGTGCTGCCTTGCTGTGCGGGTGGTGCTGGGGATGTACGGGGGGTCAGGTGGTGCTCGGGGCCGCGGCGAGCGCGTCGCGCAGGTGGCCCTTGGAGTCGGTCAGGAGACGGGCCGCCGTCGGGCCGTCGACCTCGCCGAGGACGACGAGGATCGCGTTCTTCACCTCGCCGTCGGTGGCGGCGAGCGCCGCCTCGATGACGGCGTCCTCGGCGCCCGTGGCCAGCGAGACGATGCGGCGGGAGCGGGCCCGCAGCTTCTCGTTCGACGCGCGTACGTCGACCATGAGGTTTCCGTACGTCTTGCCGAGCCGGATCATGGTGATCGTCGACAGCATGTTCAGTACGAGCTTCTGGGCCGTGCCCGCCTTCAGGCGGGTCGAGCCGGTGAGCAGCTCGGGGCCGACGACGACCTCGATGCCGTGGTCGGCGGCCGCCGCGAGGGCGCTGTCCGCGTTGCAGGACAGGCCGATGGTGAGGGCGCCGTAGCGGGCCCTCGCGTGCTCGACCGCGCCGATCGCGTACGGGGTGCGGCCCGAGGCGGAGATGCCGACGACGACGTCGTTCTCCGTCAGGTTCAGGGCGTCGAGGTCCTCGGCGGCCAGTTCCTTGGAGTCCTCGGCGCCTTCGACCGCGGTGACCATCGCGGAGGGGCCGCCCGCGATCAGGCCGACGACCTCGGCCGGGTCGGTGTTGAAGGTGGGCGGGCACTCGGACGCGTCCAGGACACCGAGACGGCCTGCCGTGCCGGCGCCCGCGTAGATCAGGCGGCCGCCGCGGGACATGCGGGCGGCGGTGCCGTCGATCGCGGCCGCGATCTGGGGGAGTTGGGCCGCTACGGCGGTGGGGACCGTGGCGTCCTCGCCGTTCATGATGCGGGCGATTTCCTGGGTGGGGAGCTGGTCGATCTCGGCGAGTTCCGGGCGGAAGGCTTCGGTGGTGAGGGTGGCCAGCTGGGCGCGGAGTTCTGTGTACGTGGCGTCGGTGGACATCGTCGTCTCGGGGGCTTTCTGTGCGGGTGCGGTGGCGTCTGCCTGGTGCTGTCTCGTCGCGGCTCACGGCGGGTGGGGGGCTGGTCGCGCAGTTCCCCGCGCCCCTGGGAGCGTCGCCGGGTGCGGGCCGGTGGCCGCTTCTCGCGCAGTTCCCCGCGCCCCTGAGATGCGCACTTCGTGCGGCATCTCATCGGGGGAAGGCGCGCGAAGCGCGGCCTTCAGGGGCGCGGGGAACTGCGCGAGAAGCCCCACCGGGCCGCGGACGGGTACGGGTGTCATGATCTGCCGCCTCGGGGAGCGGCTCGGTGGCGGTGGGCCAGGGCCTCGTAGGAGGCGGAGAGGGCCGGGGCGGCCGTTTCGTAGTTGCGTTGGGCCACGCCCACGAAGAGGCAGTCGACCACCAAGAGCTGGCTGGTCCGGGAGGACATCGCGGCGGGGCGGAGTTCGCTCTCGCGGGCGATCGAGGTGGTCAGGATGTGGTCCGCGTACTGGGAGACCGGGGCGTCCGGGCGGCCCGTGATCGCGATCGTCGTGGCGCCGTGCTCGAAGGCGACCCGGAGAGGCTCGATGACGTCGCTGGTGGCGCCGGAGTGGGTGATGGCGACGGCCACGTCTCCGGAGCGCAGGCTCACCGCGTTGGTGACGGCGAGGTGCGGGTCCGAGTGCGCGTACGCGACGTGGCCGATGCGCAGCAGCTTCTGCGCCAGGTCCTGGGCGACAAGCCCCGACGCGGCCATGCCGTAGATCTCGACGCGCCCCGCAGCCGCGAGCGCGCCCACGGCGGCGCCGAGCTGCACGGTGTCGAGCCCGGCGGCGGTGTCGGCGAGGGTCTGCTGCTCGTCGTAGGCCAGCTTCGCGACCACGTCGGCGATCGGGTCGTCGACCGCGATGTCGGCGGTGACGGCGGGCGCCCGGCCCGACTGCTGCTGGGCGGCGAGCCCGGCGAGGGCCAGGCGCAGATCGCGGTAGCCGGGATAGCCGAGGATGCGGGCCGTGCGGACCACCGTCGCCTCGCTCGTGCCGGTGAGCTCGGCGAGGCCGGTGACGGTCAGGGCGGCGCAGCCGGCGGGGTCACCGGCGACGGCCTCCGCGACCCGCTGCATGGATCGCGTCATCGACGGCGCCAGCGTGCGCACCTTGGCCGCGAGGGCGGCAGGGGCGGGCGGCGCGTCGTTCGCGAAACTTTCCTTCACGTCATTGCTCACATATTGAAAGATATTTTCGGGACGGGTGAGGGTCAAGGGGCGAAGGACCGGGACCTGCGTCACATCCCCGCCGGGTGCGACGGCCGCGCGGGACAATGGGGGGATGAACACCATCAGCCCCTTGGAACAGGCCCTGCACGCGGCCCGCGCGCTGATCCTCGCGGACCTGAAGGCCGTCGACGTCGCCGACGCCGACGTGGTCTCACTGGTCGAGGACTCGATCACGCAGCGCCGCTGGTGGGTGGAGCAGTGGCCGGAGGGCGTCGAGTTCGTCACCGGTCTCGTGGCGCAGGACGTACAGGACGGCATCCTGGAGCGGCACGGCCGCTGGCCGGTGTGCCCGGTGTGCGGTCCGGGCTCGGGCAGCGACGGCCCGCACGCGCTCGACGTCGAGCCGGAGCTGGGCGCCGACCCGCACTGGGTGTGCTCGGAGGCCGGGGTCGTCGTCGCGCCCGTCGGCTCGCTCGGAGCCGTGGCCGGGTGACCGTCTACATCGACCCGCCGACCTGGCCCGGCCACGGCCGCTTGTGGTCACATCTCGTGAGCGACGTGTCGTTCGACGAACTGCACGTGTTCGCCGGTGAGTTGGGGGTGCCGGAGCGCGCCTTCGAGCGCGACCACTACGACATCCCGGCGCACCGCTACGAGGACGCGGTGCGGGCCGGTGCCGTGACGATCGGCTCGAAGGAACTGGTGCGCAGGCTCACGGACGCGGGGCTGCGGCGTCCGAAGGGGCGGCCTGCGGCGTAGCGGCGCTGCCCGCGGCCGTGCTGCCCGTGGCCGTGCTGTTGGCGGCCGTGCTGCCGGTGACGATCCGGGACGGCGCGGTGCGCCGGTGCAGCCGCAGCGACACCGCCGTCAGGGCCAGCGCGAGCACCGTCATCGCGGCGCCCGCCCAGGCGACCGCCGGATAGCCGAGGTCGGCGTCGATGACCGTGCCGCCGAGCCAGGGGCCGCCCGTGTTGCCGAGGTTGAACGCGGCCGTCGTGGTGGCGCCCGCCAGGGTGGGGGCCGCGCCCGCCACGTTGAACATCCGGGCGTTGAGCGCCGGGGCCGTGTAGAACGCCGACAGGCCGAGCAGGAACGCCAGGACCACCGCCGCGATCTCCACGTGCCCGAGCAGGGCCAGCGCGGTGAGGAACACGGTGGACAGCGCGGTGCCGGTCAGCAGCACCCCGAAGAGGTGCGCGTCCGCGACCCGGCCGCCGACCGTCGTGCCGACCAGCGCGCCGACGCCGAACAGCGCGAGCACCGCCGGGACCCAGCCCTCGTCCAGGCCCGCCACGTCCGTCAGGAACGGGGACAGGTAGCTGAACGCGCAGAAGACACCGCCCGCCGCCAGCGCCGTGACCGCGATCGACAGCCACACCTGCCGGTCCGCGTAGATCGACAACTCGCGCTTCAGGCGCGGGCGTTCGGCCGGGCGCGGGATGTGCGGGACGAGCGTGACGATGCCGACCAGCGCGATCGCCGAGGCCGCGCCGACCGCCCAGAACGCGGAGCGCCAGCCGAGCCCGTCGCCCAGGAAGGCGCCGGCCGGGACGCCCAGCACGTTCGCGATCGACAGGCCGCCGATCATCACCGCCATGGCGCGGGCCCGCTGGTTCATGGGCACCATCGCGATGGCGACGGCCGCGCCGACCGCCCAGAATCCGGCGCAGGCCAGCGCGGAGACGACGCGGGACGCGAAGAGGATGCCGTACGTGGGGGCGAGGGCGCCCGCGATCTGGCCCAGGCCGAAGGTCGTGATCAGGGCGATGAGGGTGGTGCGGCGGGGCAGGCGCAGGGTCGCCACCGCGAGCAGCGGGGCGCCGACCACCATTCCTATCGCGAACGCCGAGATCAGCAGGCCCGCCTGCGGGATCGTGACGTTCATGTCGTCCGCCACGGCCGGGAGCAGGCCGGAGAGCATGAACTCGCTCGTGCCGAGAGCGAAGACGCTCAGGCCGAGTATGTAGACGGCCAGGGGCATCTTGGTGGTGGCGGCGGTGGTCGTCGTGGGGTGGGTGGAATTTGGCGGCATGTACGGGGCAACCGGGGGTGCCGGGGGTGGCATTCCCGGCTGCCCGGTTCGGTTTGATCGCCACTTTCCCGCCGTGGGGCTTCTCGCGCAGTTCCCCGCGCCCCTAAAGGGGCGCCAGTAGGTCCAGCTCTGTTGTCAGGTTGTCCCGGGCCGGAGCTGTCCAGTGCTGTTTGCCGTACGGGGTTCTGAAGAGCTCTGGCAGATCCAGGAGTTGGCGGAGGATTGTTGCTCGGCCCTCTCTGAACGCCTCGTCGGGGACGAAGGCGTACTCCTTGCGGACCGCCCTCGTGTAGGCCGCGTACGTTTCCGGGGCCGCCGCCAGGATCGCCAGGTCGGCGTCGCAGAGGGTTTCGCCGTCGGTGTCGGCCTCGGCCGGGTCGTGGGTGATCGTGAGGCGGACCAGGCGGGCCACCTCGGCCACCTTCGGCTCCGGCAGGCCGGCCTCGGTGAGGGCGCGCTCGGCGAGGGCGGCCGAGCGCTCCTCGTTCTCGGAGCGGTCCGGGCGGTACACCGCGTCGTGGAACCACGCCGCGAGCCGCACCAGCTCGGCGTCCGCCGCGTGCTCCGCCAGTACGTCGACGTGGTCGAGGACCGCGGTGAGGTGGGCCTGCGTGTGGTAGCTGCGGTGGGGTTCCGACCAGCGGGCGAGGAGGTTGTCGGCGTACGGGTACGGGTCGATGCCCGGGTTCTCCGTGGTCGCCCGCAGTGTGCGGGCCCAGCGCTCGCGCAGGTGCTCGGTCATGCGGCGAGCCTAGGACACGCCCTGGCCCTACCGTGAGGCCATGACTTCAGACGTCGTACGGGACAACGCGCGTGACCCCGAGCTGCCCGGGCGGCTCCTGGCGGCCGAACGGGACGCCCTGATACCGCTGTTGAGGGCGCGGCCCGACGCGGATTTCGAGCTGCGGACCGCGTGTCCGGGGTGGACGGTGCGGGCCGTTCTCGCGCACTGTTCGGCCGCGCTCGCGCGGGTGGTCGAGGGCCGCTTCGAGCGGGGCGTGTTCAGCCCCGAGTGCAACGACCGGGACATCGCGGAGCGCGCGGGCCTCTCGCACCAGGAGGTCGTGGACGAGCTGGAGCGGGGGATGACCGGGGCGGGCGCCGCCATCGCCGGGGCCGGCGGGGTGCTCGACGGCGTCGCTCTGGGGGAGTGGGTGCACGCCGGGGACGTACGGGACGCCTTCGGTGAACCGGGGGCGTACGCGGGGGACCGGCTGCCGATGGCGCTCGCACTGCTGGCGCGGATCAGCCGGGAGCGGGGGCACGCGGCGCTGCACGCCGACGTGGACGGACTGGACGAGCCGCTCGTGCTCGGGGCCGGCGACGGGAAGAAGCCGCCCGCTCGCTATATCGGGGACGCGGCGACGCTCGTGCGGCTGTACGCGGGGCGGCCCCTGGTGGGGGTGCGGTACGAACTGGCCGGGGTCCGCGAGGCCGAGCTGAATCTGTTCGCGTGAACAGGATCCCGCCCGTGTCAGTGACGGTGGACGACCCCGGCGTCGCGGTACAGGGAACCGTCGGAGTCGCCCATCACGACCACGCTGAACGCCGCCGTCGCGAAGGCCCGGATTGCTCGTGCGAAGGTTGAAGTAGTCATAGGTCCAGGATGCGATCGCGGCGTCGCGCGCACATCAGTCCCGCGAGGTAATCGGGACGGCCGCGGTACGACTTTCGGTGGACGCCGACCCTGAGACCCCCCGGAGCACCGGGGGCAGGGGCACCGGCGCGGGGAAATCGTTGGCCCGGCCACGGGCCCGTCCCGTACACTCGCGCGTCTTGCCCGCCTCCCCTCGCAGGAGCGCCGCCGCCCGGTCGGAAACCGGCCGGCCCGTGTCGTCGTCATACCGTGAGCCGGAGGCAGAACCCGTGAGTCAGTCAGCGTCGCCGCTCGACCGTGAGCGTGCGCATCTCTCCTCGTCCCGTGCCGCCCTGCGGGCCATGCGCGAGGACGCCGAGGCCCTGGACATCCGCGACGTCACCGCGAACTGGGTGAACGCCGAGGTGCTCCAGCGCCAGATCGACGAGCGGATCAAGGCGCTCGCCGACCTGAGCCACACCCCGCTCTTCTTCGGGCGCCTCGACTACCTCCACGCACCCGGCGCCGAGCAGGCCGAGGGCGCGGCGGGCGAACAGTTCTACATCGGGCGGCGCCATGTGCACGACGCCGAGGGCGACCCGATGGTCATCGACTGGCGCGCGCCGGTCTCCCAGCCGTTCTACCGGGCCTCGAAGAAGGACCCGATGGACGTGGCGCTGCGCCGCAGGTTCGGTTACACGGGCGGCGAGCTGACCGCGTACGAGGACGAGAACCTGACCGACCCGGCCGAGGCCGAGCGCACCAGCCAACTCCTCCAGCAGGAGATCGAGCGGCCGCGCGTCGGCCCCATGCGCGACATCGTCGCCACCATCCAGCCCGAGCAGGACGAGATCGTCCGCAGCGGGCTCGCCGGGTCGGTGTGCGTGCAGGGAGGACCGGGGACCGGAAAGACCGCCGTCGGCCTGCACCGTGTCGCGTACCTGCTGTACGCGCACCGCGAGCGGCTCGCCCGCACCGGCACCCTCGTCATCGGGCCGAACAAGTCCTTCCTCCACTACATCGAGCAAGTGCTGCCCGCGCTCGGCGAGTTGGAGGTCAAGCAGGCGACCGTCGACGACCTCGTCGCCGGGCCGGTCGAGGTGCGCGGCGTCGACGAGGCGCCCGCCGCGCTGATCAAGGGCGACGCCCGGATGGCCGAGGTGCTGCGGCGCGCGCTGCGCTCGCACATCACCCTGCCCAGCGAGGGCATCGTGGTCGTGCGCGGGTCCCGGCGGTGGCGCGTGGCGTCGTACGAACTCGAAGAGATGGTACGGGAGTTGATGGCCCGCGACATGCGCTACGGCGCCGCGCGTGAGGCGCTGCCGCAGCGGATCGCGCACGCCGTCCTCGTCCAGATGGAGCGGGCCGGTGAGGCGCCGGACGACCGGGTGCAGAACGCCGTCGCGCGCAACGCCGCCGTGAAGGCCGCCGTCAAGGAGATCTGGCCGCCCGTCGACCCCGCCAAGCTGGTGCTGCGGCTGCTGTCCGACGCCGCCTTCCTCGCCGAGCACGCCGACGGGCTGCTCGACGACGACGAGCAGAAGACGGTGCTGTGGGCCAAGCCCGCGCGCAGCGTGAAGTCGGTGAAGTGGTCGCTCGCCGACGCCGTGCTGATCGACGAGGCCGGTGACCTCGTCGAGCGGACGCATTCGCTCGGGCATGTCGTGCTCGACGAGGCGCAGGATCTCTCGCCGATGCAGTACCGGGCCGTCGGGCGGCGGGCCACGACCGGTTCCGTGACCGTGCTCGGTGACCTCGCGCAGGGGACCACGCCGTGGGCCACGCAGAGCTGGGGCGAGGCGCTGGGGCACCTCGGGAAGCCGGACGCCGTGGTGGAGGAACTGACGGCCGGTTTCCGCGTGCCGACCGACGTCATCACGTACGCCTCGCGGCTGCTTCCGTACATCGCGCCGGGGCTCGCGCCTGTGGCGTCCGTGCGGGAGAACCCCGGGGTGTTCGAGGTGCGGGGGGTTTCCGGGGACGGGGATGTGGTCGCCGCCTGTCGCGAGGCGCTGGCCTTCGAGGGGTCGATCGGGCTCATCGCGGCCGATGCGCGGTGCGGGGTGCTGGGGGAGTTGCTCGCCGCGGCGGGGATGGCGTTTTTGGCGCCGGGTGAGGAGACGACTGCCGAGTCGCGGTTGACGTTGGTGCCGGCGTCGTTGGCCAAGGGTCTTGAGTACGACTACGTGGTCCTTGACGAGCCGGCTGCCGTGGTGAGCGGCGAGCCCGACGAACGCACGGGGCTGCGCCGCCTGTACGTAGCTCTGACCCGAGCCGTGTCGGGCCTCATCGTCGTGCACTCCGCACCACTACCGGCCGAACTGGCTTCCACCTGACGGTGCCGGTCCGGTGGGGGCGGGTTGAGGTTGCCGGTCGGGTGCGGCCCGGTGGGGGCTGGTCGCGCAGTTCCCCGCGCCCCTTGTGGGGTTGTCGGTCGTGCGCGCGCCGGTGGCCGCTTCTCGCGCAGTTCCCCGCGCCCCTGAAAGCGAGCTGCGCTCGCCCTTGTTGTCGGGTGCGGGTTGCGTCGTGGCTGGTCGCGCAGTTCCCCGCGCCCCTTATCGGGCTGTCGTTTGTCTGCGGGCCGGTGGGGGCTGGTCGCGCAGTTCCCCGCGCCCCTGGAGATGCGCACTTCGTGCGCCATCTCCATCAAGGCGCGCCACCCACCCAAGGTGGAGGTGCGGCCCCTGCCTCAGGTGGAGGCACGCCCCTTGCCCCGGGTGGAGGGGCGCCCCTAGTCCCGATGGGAGGCGCGCCCCGCTGCCCCGTGTGGAGGCGCGCGGAGCGCAGCCTCTGAGGGGAGGCGGCGCGAAGCGCCTGCCTCAGGGGCGCGGGGAACTGCGCGAGAAGCGGCCACCGGCCGTCAGTCGAACGACAACCCGATAAGGGGCGCGGGGAACTGCGCGAGAAGCGGCCACCGGCCGTCAGTCGAACGACAACCCGATAAGGGGCGCGGGGAACTGCGCGAGAAGTCCCGCCGGGCCGCACCCGACCGACAACCTAGGGGCGCGGGGGACCTCGACGGGTCGGGGTGATCAAGCGTCCAGGGCCTCGCGCCATACGCGTACCGCCTCCGACGACACCGGCCCCGCCCACCCCGCAGGGCGAGACGCGCCGCCGATGTGGAACGCCGAGACCCCGGCCCCGCGCAACCCGGCGACATGCTCCAGGCGGAGCCCCCCGCCGACCAGGATCTGCTGCTCGTAACCGGGCTCCCCGGCAGCCGACCGAGCCGCCTCCGCGACGAGGACGTCGAGCCCCGAGTCCACCCCGTCCGCCGACCCCGCCGTCAGATACGTGTCGAGACCCGGAAGATCCGCGAGCTGCTTGCGCAGGGCGTCCCGGTCCGCGGCCCGGTCGACAGCCCGGTGGAACGTCCACCGGCACCCGTCCAGCTCACCCACCACCCGCTCGACGGCGCCCACATCGGGCCCCCCGTGCTCGTCGAGGAACCCGAGCACGAACTCGTCGGCCCCGGCCGCCCGCAACGCCCGCGCCCGCGCCACCAGCTCCGAGACATCCCCCGCGGCGAACCCGTCCGCGAGCCGCAGCATCACGCGCAGCGAGATGTCCACGGCCCCGCGGATCGCCGCGAACGTCTCCACCGACGGCGTCAGCCCGTCCGCGGCCATGTCGGTGACCAGCTCAAGGCGGTCCGCGCCACCGGCCTGCGCGGCGACGGCGTCCTCGGCGTCGAGAGCGATCACCTCCAGGACTGCACGCTTGCTCATGACGCTCCCGATAGGTCTAGTCCAATGTCCCGCTCAGCCTACGCTGCGTGCACCCTGAACGCAGCTGTCCCGGCCGTGCCGCCGCACCCGAAATCGAGGATTTTCCCGGCTATACCCATGGGGGGTATGGTTCGAGGGTCGGTCCAGCCTTGTGTCTGGTACCCCCTAGGGGTATAAATGGATCACAGTGCGGGGTACCCGTCCGGGTGCCCCGACCGAAGGAGGCAGCAATGTCGGCGCACACCGTCGCCCCGCCCGAGCGGGTGGAACTCGCCATCGGTGGCATGACCTGCGCGTCGTGCGCCGCCCGCATCGAGAAGAAGCTGAACCGGATGGACGGCGTCGAGGCGACCGTCAATTACGCGACCGAGAAGGCGCAGGTCAGCTATGCGGACGGAGTGTCGGTCGCCGATCTGATCGCGAAGGTCGAGGCCACCGGCTACACGGCGCACGAGCCCGAACCGCCCGCCGCCGAGGAGGCGGAAGAGGCCGACGACGAGTTGCTGTCGCTGCGGCAGCGGCTGATCACCGCCGTCGTGCTCGCCGCCCCCGTCGTCGCGATGGCGATGATCCCGCCGCTCCAGTTCGAGTACTGGCAGTGGCTGTCCCTGACCCTGGCCGCGCCCGTCGTGACGTACGCGGCCTGGCCCTTCCACCGGGCGGCTTTCACGAACGCGCGGCACGGCGCCGCGACGATGGACACGCTGATCTCGCTGGGCACCTCGGCCGCGTTTCTGTGGTCGGTGTGGGCCCTGTTCTTCGGCACCGCGGGCATGCCCGGCATGACACACCCCTTCGAACTGACCATCGGGCGCAGCGACGGTGCGGGCAACATCTATCTGGAGGCCGCCGCCGGAGTCACCGCGTTCATCCTCGCGGGCCGGTACTTCGAGGCCCGCTCCAAGCGGAAGGCGGGCGCCGCGCTCAGGGCGCTGCTCGAACTGGGCGCCAAGGACGTCACCGTCCTGCGGGACGGCGGGCGTGAAGTGACCGTTCCGATCGGCGAGCTGAAGGCCGGGGACCGGTTCCTGGTGCGGCCCGGCGAGAAGATCGCCACCGACGGCACCGTCGTCGAGGGCTCCTCCGCCGTCGACGCCTCCATGCTCACCGGCGAGTCCGTACCGGTCGAGGTCGCGGTCGGCGACACCGTCACCGGCGCCACGCTCAACGCCGGGGGCCGCCTCGTCGTCGAGGCCACCCGCGTCGGCTCCGACACCCAGCTCGCCCGGATGGCCCGCCTCGTCGAGGACGCGCAGAACGGCAAGGCCGCCGCCCAGCGGCTCGCCGACCGGATCTCCGGGGTCTTCGTCCCCGTCGTCATCGTCCTCGCGCTCGCCACGCTCGGCTTCTGGGTCGGCAGCGGCGAGGGGTGGACGGCCGCCTTCACCGCCGCCGTCTCGGTCCTGATCATCGCCTGCCCGTGCGCGCTCGGGCTCGCCACCCCGACCGCGCTCATGGTCGGCACCGGGCGCGGCGCCCAGCTCGGCATCCTCATCAAGGGCCCCGAGGTCCTGGAGACGACCCGCCGCGTCGACACGATCGTCCTCGACAAGACCGGCACCGTGACCACGGGCCGGATGACGCTGCTGGCCACGCATGTCGCCGACGGTGAGTCGGAGGACGAGGTGCTGCGGCTCGCGGGCGCCCTTGAGCACAGCTCCGAGCACCCGATCGCGCGCGCCGTGGCCGCCGGGGCCGCCGAGCGCGTGGGCCGGCTCCCCGTTCCCGAGGACTTCGCCAACGTCGCCGGGCTCGGGGTGCAGGGCGTCGTCGACGGGCATGCGGTGCTCGTCGGCCGTGAGCAGTTGCTGGCTCAGTGGGAGATCCGGCTGCCCGACGATCTGGCACGCGCCAAGGCGGCGGCCGAGGGGGCCGGGCGGACCGTGATCGCGGTGGCCTGGGACGGGGCCGCGCGGGCGGTCCTCGACGTCGCCGACGCCGTCAAGGAGACCAGCGCCGACGCCGTCCGGCGGTTGCGGGGGCTCGGGCTGCGGCCCGTTCTGCTGACCGGCGACAACGCCGCCGTCGCCCGGGCCGTCGCCGCCGAGGTCGGCATCACCGATCCCGCCGATGTCATCGCCGAGGTGCTGCCCGAGGACAAGGTCGATGTCGTCAAGCGGCTCCAGGGGGAGGGGCGGTCCGTGGCCATGGTGGGGGACGGGGTCAATGACGCGGCGGCGCTGGCGCAGGCCGATCTGGGGCTTGCGATGGGGACGGGTACGGATGCGGCGATCGAGGCCGGGGATCTGACGCTGGTCCGGGGTGACCTGCGGGCGGCGGCCGACGCGATTCGCCTCTCCCGTCGGACGCTGGGCACGATCCGGTCGAACCTGTTCTGGGCGTTCGCCTACAACGTGGCTGCGTTGCCGCTCGCCGCGGCGGGCCTTCTGAACCCCATGATCGCCGGGGCGGCCATGGCCTTCTCCTCAGTCTTCGTGGTCGCCAACAGCCTGCGGCTCCGTAGCTTCAAGGCCGGTTTCTAGCCCGCGCCCCGGTGGCCGCTTCTCGCGCAGTTCCCCGCCGTCGGTCGGGTGCGGGTTGCGTCGTGGCTGGTCGCGCAGTTCCCCGCGCCCCTGGAGATGCGCACTTCGTGCGCTTTCTCCATCAAGGCGCGCCCCCCACCCAAGGTGGAGGTGCGGCTCCTGTCTCGGGTGGTGGCGCGTCCCTTGCCCCGGGTGGAGGGGCGCCCCTAGCCCCGTGTGGAGGCGCGCGCAGCGCAGCCTCCGAGGGGAGGCGGCGCGAAGCGCCTGCCTCAGGGGCGCGGGGAACTGCGCGAGAAGCGGCCACCGTCCCGCGCGCGACCGACGACCCGGTAAGGGGCGCGGGGAACGGCGCGAGAAGCGGCCACCGTCCCGCACCCGACCGACGACCCGATAAGGGGCGCGGGGAACTGCGCGAGAAGCGGCCACCGGACCGCACCCGACCGACAACCCGATCAGGGGCGCGGGGAACTGCGCGACCAGGCCCCACCGGGCCGCGGGCGAAGGGCTGCCCAGGGGGGCGGGGAAACTAGGGTCGCTCACTGTGAGACTCCGCACACTTAAAGTGGCCCCCTGCCTGCTCCCCGCCACCTCAGCAGCCGCGCTGATCATCCTCTGCGTCACCCAGCACACCCCGATGTCCGACGTCCTGGTCTACCGAGCGGAGGGCGCCGCCGCGGCGGACGGTGGGGGGCATCTGTACGACTTCACCGTCACCGAGTGGCAACTCCCGGCCACCTACCCCCCGTTCGCGGCGCTGCTCTTCATCCCCACCACCTGGCTCCCGCTCCCCGCGCTGAAGGCCGCCTTCCTCCTCGGCAACATCGCGCTCACCGCGCTCCTCGTCCACCTCTCCTGGCACCGGCTGGCCGGCCTCCCCGCCCGCACCACGACCCTGTGCACGGTGACCGCGCTCGCCCTCTGGCTCGAACCCGTCTTCCAGACCGTCGTGTTCGGCCAGATCAATCTCGCCCTGGCCTGCCTGATCCTCTGGGACCTCACCCGGAGGGACCCGGCACCCGGCAAGGGACTCGCGCTCGGCGTCGCGGCCGGGATCAAGCTGACGCCGGCCGTCTTCATCGCGTACCTGTTCCTGACGGGAAAGCGTCGCGAAGCCGCGTACGCGAGCGCCGGATTCGTCGGGACGGCGGCCGTCGGCGGGCTCGTGCTGCCGTACGCCAGCGGGGAGTTCTGGACCCGGCGGCTCTACGAGACCGGGCGCGTCGGCAAGGCGTGGATCGTCGACAACCAGTCGCTCCAGGGGCTCGTGGCCCGCACCCTGCACACCACCGAACCGGGCCTGCTCTGGGCGGTCCCGGCGGTCCTCGTCGGGATCGCCGGACTGTACGCGGCGACCCGGCTGCCCGCCCCGTACGGCATCGTCGTCACGGCCGTCACCGCGCTCCTCGTCTCCCCGATCAGCTGGTCGCACCACTGGGTGTGGTGCGTGCCGCTGCTCGCGCTGGTGTGGGCGCGCGGACAACGTCGTACGGCGATGGCGGTGGCCGTGGTCTTCACCGCCCGCACCATGTGGCTGCTGCCGCACCAGGGCGACCTGGACCTCCGGCTCCCGTGGTGGCAGCAGCCGCTCGCAGCGCCGTACCCACTGCTCGGGCTCGTCCTGATCGCCGCCTGGGGTCAGCTCTCGGCGAGGAGTTCGTCCGCGTCGACGATCCGGTACGCGTAACCCTGTTCGGCCAGGAACCGCTGGCGGTGCGCGGCGAAGTCCTGGTCGATGGTGTCGCGGGCGACGACCGAGTAGAAGCGGGCCTCGTGCCCGTCCGCCTTCGGACGCAGCACGCGGCCCAGGCGCTGGGCCTCCTCCTGGCGCGAGCCGAACGTGCCCGACACCTGGATCGCGACCGTCGCCTCCGGCAGGTCGATGGAGAAGTTCGCGACCTTCGACACGACGAGGACGGAGATCTCGCCCTCCCGGAACGCGTCGAACAGCTTCTCGCGCACCGCGTTCGTCGTCTCGCCCTTGATGACCGGGGCGTCGAGGTGGGCGCCGAGTTCGTCGAGCTGGTCGATGTACTGGCCGATGACGAGGGTCTGCTCACCGGCGTGCTTCTTCACCAGCGCCTCGGTCACCTTGCGCTTCGTCGCCGTCGTCGCGCAGAAGCGGTACTTCTCCTCCTGCTCCGCGGTGGCGTACGCGAGCCGCTCGGAGTCCGTGAGGTTCACGCGGACCTCGACGCAGTCGGCCGGGGCGATGTACCCCTGCGCCTCGATCTCCTTCCACGGCGCGTCGAACCGCTTGGGCCCGATGAGCGAGAAGACGTCCGACTCGCGGCCGTCCTCCCGTACGAGGGTGGCCGTGAGGCCGAGACGGCGGCGGGCCTGGAGGTCGGCGGTGAACTTGAAGACCGGCGCGGGCAGCAGGTGCACCTCGTCGTAGATCACGAGCCCCCAGTCCCGGGAGTCGAACAGCTCCAGGTGCGGGTACACACCCTTCCGCTTGGTGGTGAGCACCTGGTACGTGGCGATGGTGACCGGGCGGATCTCCTTGCGCGTACCGCTGTACTCGCCGATCTCGTCCTCGGTCAGCGACGTCCGCTTCACCAGCTCGTGCTTCCACTGGCGGGCCGACACGGTGTTCGTGACCAGGATCAGCGTGGTCGCCTTCGCCTCGGCCATCGCGCCCGCGCCGACGAGCGTCTTGCCCGCGCCGCAGGGGAGCACGACGACGCCGCTGCCGCCGTGCCAGAAGCCCTCCACGGCCTGCTTCTGGTACGGGCGCAGGGACCAGCCGTCCTCGGCCAGCTCGATCGCGTGCGCCTCGCCGTCGACGTAACCGGCGAGGTCCTCGGCCGGCCAGCCCAGCTTCAGCAGCGTCTGCTTGATCTGACCGCGCTCGGAGGGGTGCACGGCCACGGTGTCGGCGTCGATGCGGTTGCCGACCAGCGGCTGGATCCGCTTCGAGCGCAGGATCTCCTCCAGGACCGGGCGGTCGGTGCAGGTGAGGACGAGGCCGTGGGCCGGGTGCTTGGACAGGGTGAGGCGGCCGTAGCGGTCCATCGTCTCGGCGATGTCGACGAGCAGCGCGTGGGGTACCGGGTAGCGGCTGAACTGGACCAGGGCGTCCACTACCTGTTCGGCGTCGTGGCCTGCGGCGCGCGCGTTCCACAGGCCGAGGGGGGTCAGCCGGTAGGTGTGGATGTGCTCCGGCGCCCGCTCCAGTTCCGCGAACGGGGCGATCGCTCGGCGGCAGGCGTCGGCCTGCTCGTGGTCGACCTCGAGGAGCAGGGTCTTGTCCGACTGGACAATGAGTGGACCGTTCACGCGCGGCACCCTTTCCGTAGGCCAAACGTCCAGTGTGCCTCATGGGCTGCGCGGCGTGTGATCGTCTTCGCCCGGGGTGCCCTGCGGTGCCCTCCGGGGGTTGTGCAGCGGGGTTGTCGGTCGGGTGCGGGCCGGTGGCCGCTTCTCGCGCCGTTCCCCGCGCCCCTGAGATGCGCACTTCGTGCGGCATCTCATCAGAGGCGCGCCACCTGCCCCAGGTGGAGGCGGCGCGGAGCGCCTGCCTCAGGGGCGCGGGGAACGGCGCGAGAAGCGGCCACCGGCCCGCAGGTGAACGACAACCCGAAAAGGGGCGCGGGGAACTGCGCACACCAGCCCCCACGCGCCCGCAGACGGCGACGTCAGCCCACGTCCGGCTCCAGCTCCGCGACCCCCGTCACCCGGTGGAGCGGATAGGTGCGGACCTCGTCGGCCGTGTGGTCGTAGGCCGTGACGAAGCCGCCCTCGACCCGGATGGGAGCGATGACGCGCTGACTCGCGGAGCCCTCGGCGTTGACGTACCCGATCCACAGCGTGTCCCCGGTGAGCACCGCGGCCTGCATCGTGGCGAGGGTGTCGGCGGGCGTGGTCCGGGGGAGTTCGCCGTTGGCGGCCGGCGCCTGCTTGCGCGGGGTCGTCGCCGCGGTGTCCCCCGCGCGGATGGCGCGGATCGCGGCGCCGAGCAGCGTCCCGTCGGGCAGCGGAGGCCCGTCCGGAACCGGCTCCGGGGCCGTGCGCGGCGGCGTGCGGTGGGCGTGCGCGCGGGTGATCAGGACATCGCCCTCGGCGGTCTCGGCGGCCGGCGCGAACCCCATCGCGCGGAGCCCTTCGAGCAGCGTGCCGGGATCGGCCTGCGTGGCCAGGACCGTGGGCGCGAGGCGCCGAAGCCGCAGGCCCGCCGACCGCTTGTCGGCGAGGATCTCGCCGAGCACGGCGTCGTCGTCGCAGCGCACGTACGCCGACGCCGCCCCGATCCGCAGATGCCCGTGGCGCCGGGCCACGTCGTCGATCAGATAGGCGAGCGGCTGCGGGACGGGCGTACGGGAGTGGGCGGTCAGGAACGCGTGCAGGTCGGAGGCGGTGCGGCCCGCGTCGAGCGCCCGCCGCACGGAGCCAGGCGTGAACCGGTAGACGGTCGCGCCGCCCTTGGACTCCACATCGGCCAGCACGGCCAGCGACTCGGCGAGCGGCCGCAGCAGCGGGCCGGGGGCGACCGCCGTCAGGTCGGCCTGGAGCAGCACATGGTCCAGCGGCTCGGGCAGCAGCGGCCCCAGCAGCTTCTCGGCACGGGCCACCGCGACGGACGCCTCGGCGGCCCCGTCCGCCGGGGCCTCATCCGGCGCCTTCGGGTGCGCGGAGAGCAGCGCCCGGCCGTGCGCGGACAGCGCCCCGCGCCCGGTGAACCCGAGCAGTTCGGCCTCCGCGAGCGTCCAGCGGGCCAGCCGGGTACGCAGGTCGAGGGTGGCGGGCGACGGGCGCTCCCAGGTCAGCCGGGCCGTCACCGACTCGGGGTCCGGCTCGGCGCCCTCCGGCAGCGAGGCGAGCAGTCCGAGGACATGACGGCGCACGTCGGGCGCGGACGACCGGTCCAGGTGCGGGCCGAGCGCGGACAGGGTCCGGTCCTTGCCGTCCCGGCCGCCCACCAGCCCCGACGTGCGGGTCGCCGCCAGCCACGCCGTGGTGAGCCGCGTCCACCGCTCGGCCGGGGGCCGCTCCAGCCACTCGTCGTACGCCGGGGTCGCCGCGTACCGCTCGTCGGCCTCGCCGTCCGACGCGAGGAGACCCGCGGCGTAGGCGAGTTCGACCCAGAACGCGGCCGTCGGCTCGCCGGTGTCGAGGGCGGCCGCGGTGCGCTTGAGGTCGCGCACACTCAGGCCGCCCGCGCGCAGCACGGCCGGACCCCCCTCGTCCCAGTCCTTCAGCAGTTCCCCGACGGTGTCGAGGGCGGTGTACGCCTGCGCCGCCGCCGTCGCGTCCACAACCTGTGGACGGTGCTCGGCGCGCGCCACGACCTCGGGCGGCAGCGGCTCCAGGGTGCGGTGCGCCCGCCCGCCGCGCAGGTGCAGCGCCGCCTCCCGGGGCAGCACGACGGTGCCGGGCGTCGTCGGCACCAGCAGCGCCCGGTCGAGCAGCCAGCGCAGATGGGCCGCGGGACGGGCCGTCACCTGCCCGTACGGAGGTCCCCACAGCAGCCGGTTCAGTACGTCGATGGATTCGGCCGGCGCCTCGTCGAGCAGCGACGACATCCGCTCGGGGTCCGTGAACAGGCCGGTGAGCGAGGCGAGCGCCGACACCGGGTCGTAGGTGCTCGGCAGCCCGGCCGCCGCCACGATCTCCTGGATGCGGCCCGGCGACATCCCGGCGGTGGCCTCGGCGACGGTCGGCCCGAGCCCGGTGGGGGAGGGGTGCTGCGGGGTCGGCACGAGCAGCTCGCGGGCCGTGCGCACCAGCCGCAACTGGTCGTCGCCGCCCCAGATGAGCGCCTGCTCGCGCAGGGTGGCCACGGCGCGCGGCAGCGCCTGCTCGGTGTCCGGCCCCGGCAGCAGGGCCGCCAGCGCCTCGTACGTCGCCGGTTCCGGGGCGACCGCGAGGGCCTGCGCCACCTGCTGGGTGAAGCGGTCCAGACGGTCCAGGGCGCGGACCACCGAGGCGCGGGTGCCGGCCCGGGTGGCGAGCTGCGTCAGGTCGTTCGGCACCGGGCTGAGCAGGTCGGGGCGGGCGCGCAGGAGGCGGGCCAGGGATGTGTCGTCCCGAGATCGGAGGGCCTCCGCCAAGGAGCGGGGTGCCGCCGGGGTCTGCTCGTTGGGGCTCATCTGACCCACGGTAGCGGTGATTCAAGCCCCCTCGGGGGTCCCCCCGGACGGAGTCCGGGAGAGATTGAGGAGCGGGGTCCGCGACGGCGCCCCTGACCCATGCCCGACCGGGCGGGACATTCGCGATACCGTCGAGCCACCAACTGCTGCACCCCGGAGGGGACTTCGTGGGGATCGAGAGTGATCAGCTCGTCTTCGACTATCTGAGCCGGGTCGGAGACCTGGCTCAGCAGCGCCAGCTGCCGTCCGGGACACGGATGCGCCTGGTCACGGAGTTGCGGGGGGAGATCGACCGCTGCCGCGCGAAGACGACCGTCGACAGCCCGGCCGCCGTGCGCCGCATCCTCGAACGCCTCGGCACCCCGGACCGGATAGTGGCCGGCGCCCAAGAAGGAGGGGCGGCCCAGGCCGATCCGGCGGCGCCCCTCATCCGCCCGCTGCCGGAACAGCCCACCGGCAAGACCGACCGGACCGGCGCCCTGCGCCGGAAGGTGCCGAGGCCCCGCCGCGCGCCCGCGCCCCAGCGGCCCGCCGCCGACGACCGGCCCGCGCCCCCGCACCTGGCCGGCACCGACGAACTGGGCGTGTCCGGCGACGTGGCCGACTGGTGGCGGATGGGCGACGGCCCCGTCGGCGGCCCCACCGGTGCGCTCACCGACATGGACAGCGTGCCCGGATTCGTCGGCGGGGTGGAGATCCCCGACATACTCAAGCCGCCGAAGAAGCGCGACGGCCCGGACCTGCGCAAACGCCCGACGGTGCCGGTCGAGGACGACGAGCTGGAGGACGACCCGGAGGACGCGCAGGAGGCGGACGGGGACGCCCCGGCGAAGGGGACGCGACGGCTGCGGCGTGTCGTCCCCGCCGGCGGCCTGGGCAACCCGTTCCTGCTGCTGGCCGCCGCCGCCCTCGTCGTCGGCGCGGTCCTCGGCAACATTCTCGTGCTGCTCGTCGGCTGGGCCGTCGTCTTCCTCTCCCGCCGGCTGACCGACTTCCAGAAGAAGGTGGCGGTGTTCTGGCTGCCCGGCCTGGCCGTCGCGGGCGGTGCCGTCTGGCTGTGGGGGCGCAGTGCCGGGAAATGGGGCGCGGGCATCGCCGAGGGGCAGATGAGCGGCGCGTTCCAGGAGACCTGGCCGTGGGTGCTGCGGTGCGCCGCGATCGCCTCCGCGCTGTATCTGCTGTGGCGATCGCAGCGCCCTCGCTTCTAGGCCTTAGCCGGCGAGGTCGGACCGCAGCTCGCCGAGGATCTGGTTCGCGGCCGTGTATCCGATGCCCTGGATCCACAACTCGTCGTCCACCTGGAACACCTTGCCGTCCCGTACGGCCTTCAGGTTCCGCCACAGGCCGCTCGTGGTGGTCTCGGTGACCTTCGCCTTGCCCGGACTGCCGTACGTGGACGTGAAGATGACGTCCGCGTCGGCCTTGTCGATCTGCTCGGGGCTGACGTCGTAGGAGAACCCGTCCTTGGCCTTGTCGGTGATCGCGGGGCGGCCGATGCCGACGTCGGCGAGGATCGTGCCGATGTAGTTCTGCTTGCCGTATATACGGATGTCGGCGCCCTCGACGAACCGTACGACGTTGACGTCCACGGCCGCCGCCTTCTTCTTGCCGCCCAGGGACTTGGTGACGGCGGCCACGTGCTCCTCGTACGTCGCGACGGCCGCGCGGGCCTGCTTCTTCCTGCCCAGGGCGTCGGCGTGCACCAGGAAGTTCTGCTTCCAGGGGTAGCCGGTGGTCTCCGTGAGCACGGTCGGGGCGATGGCGCTGAGCTGCTGGTAACGCCCGCCGTCGCGGACCTTGTTGCTGAGGATCAGGTCCGGCTTCAGCGCGGCGATCTTCTCCAGGCTGGGGCTGGCGATCTCGCCGACCTCGGTGATGCCGGTGGTTCTGTTCCTGGGGAGGTACGAGAGGAAGGCGGATGCGGCGCCGGCGCGGGTGGCTCCCACGGGTTTGATGCCGAGGGTGATCGCGGAGTCGAGTTCGGCGGTGTCCAGGACGACGACGCGGCGGGGGTGGTCCTTGACCTTTACGTCTCCCATGGCGGTCTGGACGGTGTGGGTGCTGCCTGAACCGGTTCCGGCGGAGGCGGAGTTGTCCTTCTCGGAGCCGGAGGAGGTGCAGGCTGCTGTGAGGCCCAGGGTCAGGGTGAGGGTGACGAGGGTGAGGGTGCCGTGGCGGGGGCGCGGGGTGGTCACGGGGTGCCTTTCTGTCGTCGGATCAGCGCCCTAGAGTCTGGCCGGTCGCGCAGTTCCCCGCGCCCCTAAACGAGCTTCGCTCGCCTTTGTCTCCGTCCGCGGCCCGGTGGCCTCTTCCCGCGCAGTTCCCCGCGCCCCTGAAGCGAGCTCCGCTCGCCTCTTGTGGTCGGGTGCGGGTCTCGTCGTGGCTGGTCGCGCAGTTCCCCGCGCCCCTGAGATGCGCACTTCGTGCGGCATCTCATCACCGGCCCGCCCCTGGAGACAGCGCACGAAGTGCGCATCTCCAGGGG
>NZ_JBHVIX010000040.1:41056-57223 GCF_042799415.1 Streptomyces sp. NPDC057694 | reverse complement strand
GTTCCCCGCGCCCCTGAGATGCGCACTTCGTGCGCCATCTCATCGGGAGGCTGCGCGCAGCGCATGCCTCAGGGGCGCGGGGAACTGCGCGACCAGCCACGACGAGACCCGCACCCGGCCACGAGGAAGAGCAGCGCGCAGCGCACGCTCCAGGGGCGCGGGGAACTGCGCGAGAAGCGGCCACCGGCCCGCGCGTGAAGAACTGCCCAGGGGCGCGGGGAACTGCGCGACCGGCCCCCACCGGAGCCGCGGACGAAGTGTGTGCCCCGAGCGGCCCGGGCGGCCCGCGCTGAGAAACACCCCGGGACCCGTTCCGCACGGAGTGACCTGGGGCACAAGGGCTGCCGTAGAGTTGAGCCCGGTCGATACCTGACCGCGGCAGATCGGAAGGGCAGCAGGCGTGACCGTCGACGACTCGGGCTCCGGCACGGGTGGCCAAGGCGACCCCGAGAAGTCGGAAGGGGCCGAGGAAAACACAGAGGATCCCCTCGCTCTGCGGCTCGAAGGGCTCATCCTCGGCGCCGAGCGCCGCTACACCCCGTTCCAGGCGGCCCGCAGCGCGGGCGTCTCCATGGAGCTGGCCTCACGCTTCTGGCGGGCCATGGGCTTCGCCGACATCGGCCAGGCCAAGGCGCTGACCGAGGCCGATGTCCTCGCGCTGCGCCGGCTCGCCGGTCTCGTCGAGGCGGGACTGCTGAGTGAGGCCATGGCGGTGCAGGTCGCCCGGTCCACGGGACAGACCACCGCGCGGCTCGCCGAGTGGCAGATCGATTCGTTCCTGGAAGGGCTCACCGAACCGCCCGAGCCGGGCATGACCCGTACCGAGGTCACGTATCCGCTGATGGAGCTGCTCCTGCCCGAGCTGGAGGAGTTCCTCGTCTACGTGTGGCGGCGGCAGCTCGCCGCGGCGACCGGGAGGGTCGTCCAGGCCGGGGACGACGAGGAGATGGTGGACCGGCGGCTCGCCGTGGGCTTCGCCGACCTGGTCGGGTTCACGCGGCTGACCCGGCGCATGGAGGAGGAGGAGCTCGGCGAACTCGTCGAGGCCTTCGAGACCACGGCCGCCGACCTGGTCGCCGCGCACGGCGGACGGCTCATCAAGACACTCGGCGACGAGGTGCTGTTCGCCGCCGACGACGCCGGGATCGCCGGGGAGATCGCGCTGCGGCTCATCGAGACGATGAGCAACGACGAGACCATGCCCGAGCTGCGCGTCGGCATGGCGTTCGGGACCGTGACGACCCGGATGGGCGATGTCTTCGGGACCACCGTGAACCTCGCGAGCCGGCTCACCTCGATAGCGCCCCGGGACAACGTGCTGGTGGACGGCGCCTTCGCCGAGGAACTGATCCGCACCGGCGACGCGCCGACGTCCGAGGCCGAGGCCGCCGTCGAGGCGCAGAAGGCCGAGCAGGACGGCCAGGACCCGCCGTCCTACCGGTTCGCGCTCCAGCCCATGTGGCAGCGGCCCGTACGTGGTCTGGGTGTCGTGGAGCCCTGGACGCTGACCCGGCGCAGCTGACACCCTCCGGTTAACGTCAGTTAACCGGAGGTGCGGGTCGGTCATGGGTGATGAGCAGCAGCGGTTCGGGGAGTTCGTCGGCGTCACGCGGCACGAGGGCGGCACCGTCGCCGAGTTGACGCTCGACCGGCCCAAGGCCATGAACGCCGTGTCCAGTGACATGGCCCGGTCCATCGGTGCCGCCTGCGAGGCGCTGGGCGGCGACGACGCCGTACGGGTCGTGGTCGTCACGTCCAGCCACGAGCGGGCCTTCTGCGTCGGCGCCGACCTGAAGGAGCGCAACTCCTTCTCGGACGCCGAGCTGGTGCGGCAGCGGCCCGTCGCGCGGGCCGCCTACACGGGCGTACTGGACCTGCCGATGCCCACGATCGCGGCCGTGCACGGGTTCGCGCTCGGCGGCGGCTTCGAGCTGGCGCTCGCCTGCGATCTGATCGTGGCCGACGCCACGGCCGTGGTCGGGCTGCCGGAGGTGTCCGTCGGGGTGATTCCCGGCGGTGGCGGTACGCAGCTGCTGCCGCGCCGGGTCGGGGCCGCGCGCGCCGCCGAGCTGATCTTCTCCGCGCGCCGGGTCGAGGCCGCCGAGGCCGCGGATCTCGGGCTCGTGGACCAGGTCGTGGGCGCCGGGCAGGACCGGGACGAGGCGCTTGCGCTGGCCGCGCGGATCGCCGCCAATTCGCCCGTCGGGCTGCGGGCCGCCAAGCGGGCGTTGCGGGTCGGGCACGGGCTCGATCTGCGGGCCGGGCTTGAGGTGGAGGATGCGGCGTGGCGGTCTGTGGCGTTCTCGGGGGACCGGGCCGAGGGGGTCGCCGCGTTCAATGAAAAGCGGGCGCCCAGGTGGCCCGGGGTCTGAGGTCCGTCCTCGGCTGCGGGCCGGTGGCCGCTTCTCGCGCAGTTCCCCGCGCCCCTGAGTGCGAGCTTCGCTAGCCCCAGCGGCGGTGGCCTCTTCTCGCGCCCCGCGGCGGAGCCGCTGATGGACACAGCCCCGCGCCCCTGGGGGCGAGCTTCGCTCGCCTCAGGGGCGCCGCACCCCTTGATCGGACGTACACAATTCACCGTAATGCCAGGAATGTACCTAACCTGGAGCAATGGGAGAGGATGTCCGGCTGCGGGCCGTCGTGATGCTCGCGCAGGGCATGGCGGCCGCGCAGTCCCCGCGGGAGTCCTGGCGGGCGGCCGCGCTCGGTGCCTGCCACGCGCTGTCGGGGAACTTCGCGGCGCTGTCGGTGTGGGAGCGCGAGCGCGGGCAGCTGCGGGTCCTCGTCAATGTGGGGGAGCGGGCGGCCGGTGAGGAGGAGTTCCCCGAGGGGGAGACCTATCCGGTGCACCAGTTCCCGGAGATCACCGAGTTCCTGCACGAGCGGTGGGCCGGCGGCGGCGAGCCCGACGCGTGGGTGGAGACCGCCGCGGGGCCGGTCGAGCGCGCCGGGTACTGCCATCAGCGGGTGGCCGCGCTGCGCCGCCGGGGGCGCGGGAGCTGTGTCGTCGCGCCGGTCGTGCTGCACGGGCGGGCGTGGGGCGAGCTGTATGTCGCACGGCCGCCCGGCGTGCCCGCCTTCGTGCCCGCGGACGCCGATCTCGCGACCGTACTGGCCTCCGTGGTGGCCGCCGGGCTCGCGCAGACCGAGCGCCTGGAGGAGGCGCGGCGTCTGGCCTTCACGGACGCGCTGACCGGCCTCGCGAACCGGCGGGCCGTCGACATACGCCTCGACCAGGCGGTGGAGCGGCACCGTGTGGAGGGCGCCGTGGTCAGCCTGGTCGTCTGCGATCTGAACGGGCTCAAGCGGGTCAACGACACCCTCGGGCACGCGATCGGGGACCGGCTCCTCGAACGGTTCGGGTCCGTCCTCTCGCTGTGCGGGGCGATGCTCCCCGGCGCGCTCGTGGCCCGGCTCGGCGGCGACGAGTTCTGCCTGCTGGCCGTCGGCCCGTCCGCCGACGAGGTGGTGCGGGTCGGGGACGAGGTCTGCTCGCGGGCGGCGGAGCTGGAGCTGGGCGAGGGGGTCGCGGTCGGCATCGCCTCGACCGGCGACCCGATCGGTGAGGTCAGGAGCGCGCGCCGGCTGTTCCGGCTCGCGGACGCCGCCCAGTACAAGGCCAAGGCGGCGCGGGCCGCGCGGCCGGTGGTCGCCGGGCGGGACGGCGGCCTCGACGATCCGGTCGTCCGGCTCGCCGACGCGCCGCCGCCGGTCACCGCCGACCGGGAGCGGCGCCGGATCCGGGGTCTCGATCAGTGAGCGATCAGTAAGGGTCTTTCCCGGAACTCGGTCGTGACATCCAGAGATTCACTGCGTACGCTCCTGAATATGGATATGCACACTGTGGTGGTCGGGGCGACCGGGGTCACCGCTGCCGATGTCGTCGCCGTCGCGCGCCGTGACGCCCGGATCGAACTCTCCGCCGAGGCCGTCGAGGCGCTCGCCGCGGCCCGCGAGATCGTCGACGCGCTCGCCGCGAAGCCCGAGCCGGTCTACGGCGTCTCCACCGGGTTCGGCGCCCTCGCCACCCGGCACATCAGCCCCGAGCTGCGCGCCCAGCTCCAGCGCAACATCGTGCGCTCGCACGCCGCCGGGATGGGGCCGCGCGTGGAGCGCGAAGTGGTGCGCGCCCTGATGTTCCTGCGCCTGAAGACCGTCTGCTCCGGGCGTACGGGCGTGCGGCCCGAGGTCGCCCAGACCATGGCGGACGTGCTCAACGCCGGGATCACCCCGGTCGTGCACGAGTTCGGCTCCCTGGGCTGCTCCGGCGACCTCGCCCCGCTCAGCCACTGCGCGCTCGCCCTCATGGGCGAGGGGGACGCCGAGGGCCCGGACGGGGTCGTCCGGCCCGCGGGCGAGCTGCTCGCCGAGCACGGCATCGCGCCGGTCGAGCTGCGCGAGAAGGAGGGGCTCGCGCTCCTCAACGGGACCGACGGCATGCTCGGCATGCTCGTCATGGCCCTCGACGACCTCGACACCCTCTACAAGTCCGCCGACATCACGGCCGCGCTGTCGATGGAGGCGCTGCTGGGGACGGACAAGGTCCTCGCCCCCGAGCTGCACGCCATCCGTCCGCACCCCGGGCAGGCCGCGTCCGCCGCCAACATGCTGGCCGTGCTGAAGGGCTCCGAGCTCACCGGTCACCACCAGGACGACGCGCCGCGCGTGCAGGACGCGTACTCCGTGCGGTGCGCTCCGCAGGTCGCCGGGGCCGGGCGGGACACCATGGCGCACGCACGGCTCGTCGCCGAGCGGGAGCTGGCCGCCGCCGTCGACAACCCCGTGGTGCTGCCCGACGGGCGCGTGGAGTCCAACGGCAACTTCCACGGTGCGCCGGTGGCCTACGTCCTCGACTTCCTCGCCATCGCCGCCGCCGACCTGGGCTCCATCGCCGAGCGGCGCACCGACCGGCTGCTCGACAAGAACCGCTCGCACGGGCTGCCGCCGTTCCTCGCGGACGACGCCGGGGTCGACTCGGGGCTCATGATCGCGCAGTACACGCAGGCCGCGCTGGTGAGCGAGCTGAAGCGGCTCGCCGTGCCGGCGTCGGCGGACTCGATCCCGTCCTCCGCGATGCAGGAGGACCATGTGTCCATGGGGTGGTCGGCGGCGCGCAAGCTGCGGACCGCTGTCGACAATCTGGCGCGGGTCGTCGCCGTGGAGCTGTACGCGGCCACGCGGGGTATCGAGCTGCGGGAGGGGTTGAGCCCTGCGCCGGCGTCCCGCGCGGTGATCGCTGCCGCTCGGGAGGCGGGGGTTCAGGGGCCCGGGCCGGATCGGTTCCTGGCGCCTGATCTTGCTGCTGCCGATGCGTTTGTGCGAAGTGGGGCGCTCGTGGGAGCCGTTGAAGGGGTGACCGGGGCGCTGGCCTAGGGCGTTCGCGCCCACGCGTCTGCCGTGGGCTGTTTCGTTCGCGGGTGCGGGTGGACTGTGGCTGGTCGCGCAGTTCCCCGCGCCCCTTGCGGGGCGCCCCTACTCGACCGTGCGCTCCCTGCGGACCGAGTAGGCGACGAAGGCTACGCCCAGGCCCAGGAAGACTGAGCCGCCTACGACGTAGGGGGTGGTGTCCACCGTTCCTGTGTCGGCCAGGTGGAGTTGGCTGTCGGACTGGGTGTCGACCGTGGCGGCGGTGCGCTGCTGGTCGGCGGTGGAGGTGTGCCCCGGGTTCGCGGTGGCGCTGGGGACGAACCACAGGGCGGCCAGGAGGGTCCCGGCGGCGGTGGCGGTGAACAGTGATCGGCGTGTGGCGGACACGGAAGCGATCCCCCTTGTGGCGCTGGCGAATTGGCCGTGTGGACCGATCCTAGTGACAGGGGCGGGTCACGGGAAAGTCACGGGGGTCGCGGGCCGTACGCTCCGCCTCATGAGTACTGATGAGACGTCACGCTTTGTTCGCCTGAAGGTGGAATTGGTCCTGGAGGTCGTCGACGGGGAGGCGCTGACCGGCGGCGCCCTCCAGCGGATCGCCGAGGACGAGCAGCTGCCGGAGCGGGAGCGGGAGCACGCGGAGAGCGCGGTGCAGGAGGACGAGGCGGAGGCCGTCGCGTACCTCGTGGACCCGTTCGACCTGGTCGGCGACGTGCCGGGCGCCGAACTCGTGCAGGCCTCCTGGTCCAGCGAACAGGTCGACTACGACCCCGATTCGCCGGATTGGGATCTCGACGAGGATGATGGCGGCCAGGACGGCGAAGAAGACGTGTAGCGGCTCGTGCGACGGAAACCCCGGGGCGGCGGCCGCCGCCCCGGGGTTTCGCCGTTCGTGACGGGGATCGAGGGGCTGCCGTTACCACGGGTGCATCGGTGGTCACCCCTTTTTCTACGTGGTGTCCCCCACATCGGGGCCGTTCGGGAACGGCCTGAAGCGGTCACTGCGTTATGTATGGGTAAGGGGAACCCCTGTGTTCTCCGAGATCTGTGTCGGGAACCTCCGGGAGATCCGGGAAATCGGCGACTATGGAGAAGCGTGTGATGACGGACGGTAAGCGGCGCAAGGGTCTGATGGCCGCGTCCGCCCTGCTCGGCGGTGTTCTGGTGCTCTCTGCGTGCAGCAGTGGTGACGACGGCGGCAGCGCCTCGTCGGGCAGCGGCAAGAAGTCGCAGGAGCAGGCCGACGAGGCCGCGGCGAAGAAGACGTCCGAGGCCGACATCAAGATCGCGCCGAAGGACGGCTCCGACAACGCGAGCATCAACAACGCCGCGAAGGTCTCCGTGACCAAGGGCACGCTCTCCGAGGTCACGATGACCACGGCCGACGGGACCGCGGTCGCCGGTCAGATAGCCGCGGACAAGAAGACCTGGAAGCCCACCAACCAGCTCGAGCGCGCCACCACGTACAAGATCGCCGCTGTGGCGAAGGACTCCGACGGTCGCGCCGCGCACGAGAACTCGCAGTTCACGACGGTCTCGCAGGCCAACAGCTTCATCGGCAACTTCACGCCGGAGGACGGTTCGACCGTCGGCGTCGGCATGCCCGTGTCGATCAACTTCGACAAGGCGATCACGAACAAGGCCGATGTGCAGTCCCACATCACCGTGTCGTCCAGCAGCGGCCAGGAGGTCGTCGGGCACTGGTTCAGCCCCAACCGCCTGGACTTCCGCCCCGAGGCCTACTGGAAGGGCGGCTCCACCGTCACCCTGAAGCTCGACCTCGACGGTGTCGAGGGCGCGAGCGGCGTGACCGGTGTGCAGCAGAAGACGGTCACCTTCAAGGTCGGGCGCAACCAGGTCTCCACGGTCGACGCCAAGACGAAGCAGATGACCGTCACCCGTGACGGCAAGGTCGTCAAGACCATCCCGATCTCCGCCGGCTCGCCGGAGAACAAGACGTACCAGGGCCAGATGGTGATCTCCGAGAAGTTCAAGGAGACCCGGATGAACGGCGCGACGGTCGGCTTCACGGACGACGACGGCAAGGGCGAGTACGACATCAAGGACGTGCCGCACGCGATGCGTCTGTCGAACTCCGGCACCTTCATCCACGGCAACTACTGGGGCGCCAAGTCCATCTTCGGCTCGGTGAACACCAGCCACGGCTGTGTCGGCCTCTCCGACGCCAAGGGGGCCAACGACTCCAGCACCCCGGGCGCCTGGTTCTACGACAACTCGATGGTCGGCGACGTCGTCGTCATCAAGAACACCGGCGACAAGACGGTCCAGCCGGACAACGGCCTCAACGGCTGGAACCTGAGCTGGGCGGACTGGAAGGCCGGCTCCGCCGCCTGAGCCACGGCTCCTTTCACCTGAGCCACGGCTTCTGTCGTGTGAACCCCGGTACACCCCGTGTACCGGGGTTCAGCGTATTCATGGTGTTTTTATCCGGCACTTATGAAGACCGCATGCAGCTCACAGCTCACTGCCAAGCAGCGTCCTTACTGTCCGGTCCATGTTCCTCACCTACCTCAGGCGTGAATTGAGGCGGCGCCGGAAGGCGGCGCTCGTCGTCGCCTCCGGGCTCGCGCTCGGCATCGCGCTGGTCATCACGGTCACGTCGGTCTCGGCCGGGATGAAGCAGGCCCAGAGCAAGGTTCTCGAATCGCTCTACGGGCTCGGCACCGACATGACGGTGACCAAGGCGGCCGAGGCGCCGTCGAAGTCCGGGGGAGACCGCCCCAACTTCAAGTTCGACGCCAAGGGTGACGACGACTCGACGCAGTCGACCGACCGCGTCATGACGTCCGGCGGCCAGACCCTCAAGTCGTTGCTGATCGGCGAGGTCGCCGAACAGAAGGGCGTCGACTCGGCGACCGGCGCGCTGACCCTCAGCGTCATGAAGGTCTCCGGCCAGTTCACCCAGGGCCAGGCCACCCAGAACAGCGGCTCCGGCTCCGCCGAGGGCGGCCCCGGTGGCGGCGGCCAGCAGGGCGGCGGCGAGGGCGGTGTGCAGGGCGGCGGCGCCAACTTCGACGTCAACTCGTACTCCGTGTACGGCATCGACGTCGCGCACCAAGGGCTCGGACCGCTCTCCACGATGGAGATCACCAAGGGACGCACGTTCAAGGCGGCCGAGACGAACGCCAAGGTGGCCGTCCTGTCGAAGTCGTACGCCAAGGAGAACTCCAAGGCCGTCGGCGGCACCCTCACCGTCAACAAGGTGAAGTACAAGATCATCGGCATCGCGCAGGCCGGGAGCAGCGACTCCACCGGGGACGTGTACCTGCCGCTGAAGCAGGCGCAGACGCTCGCCGACGCCAAGAACAAGGTCTCCACCATCTACGTGAAGGCCACCGACTCCCAGCAGATCGACACCGTCAAGGCGACGATCAAGAAGAACATCTCGGGGACCACCGTCACCACCTCCTCCGACCTCGCCGACACCGTCTCGGGTTCGCTGTCGACCGCCTCCGACCTCGCCTCCAGCGTGGGCAAGTGGCTGTCCGTCGTGGTGCTCGCCGCGGCCGTGGTCGTCGCCGCGCTGCTCACTTCGTCCGCGGTCTCGCGCCGGGTGCGGGAGTTCGGCACGCTCAAGGCGCTCGGCTGGAAGTCGGGCCGGGTGACCCGGCAGGTCGCCGGTGAGGCGATCGTCAACGGGCTCATCGGCGGTGTCCTCGGCATCGCCCTCGGCCTCGTCGCCGCGTACGCGGTCACGGCCTTCAGCCCGACCCTGACCGCGTCCCTCGGCTCCACCGGCGGCGGTGGCGGCGGCGGCATGGGCGGTCCCGGTGGCGGTGGTGGCGGTATGGGCGGTGGGCCCGGCGGCGGCTCGTCGGCCGCCAGCACCATCGACGTCGCGCTCTCCGCGCCGGTCAGCCTCTCCACGATCGCGCTCGCCGCGGTCCTGGCCATCGGCGGCGGCCTGATCGCCGGCGCGTTCGGCGGCTGGCGGGCCTCGCGCCTTCGCCCCGCGGACGCGCTGCGCCGCGTCGAGTAGCCCACCGCCCCTTCCCCCGACAGGAGTTCACCATGTACGAACTGCGCGGCGTGACCAAGCAGTACAAGCGCGGCAAAGAGACCGTCGACGCCCTGCGCGGTGTCGACCTCACCGTGGAGGACGGCGGCCGGCTCGTCATCCAGGGTCCGACCGGCGGCGGCAAGTCGACGCTGCTCCAGATGCTCGGCGGCCTCGACCGGCCCACCGCGGGCAGCGTCGAACTCGACGGCGTCGACCTGGCCAAGCTCTCCGAGGCGAAGCTGACCAAGGTCCGCGCCGAGTCCATCGGGTTCGTCTTCCAGTCCTTCAACCTCATTCCGACGCTGACCGCTCAGGAGAACGTGGAGACCGCGCTGGTCCCGCTGGGGCTGAAGGTCGCCGAGCGGCGGGAGCGGGCCGCCGAGGCGCTCAAGTCCGTCGGGCTCGGGGAGCGGTTGACCCATCTGCCGTCCGAGATGTCCGGTGGGCAGCAGCAGCGGGTCGCCATCGCGCGGGCGCTGGTGAAGAACCCGAAGGTGCTCCTTGCGGACGAGCCCACGGGGAACCTCGACGAGTCCATGCGCGACGAGATCATGGATGTACTCGAAGGGCTCTGGCGGGAGCACAACCTGACGTTCATCATGGTCACCCATGATTCGGCGCTGGCCAAGGCCGCGCCTCGGTTGGCCACCATCCGTAAGGGGCGGATCTCCGTCTCTGAGAACGTGGGCGCGGCCTAGTCGGCGTGCGGGTTGCGGGGCTCTGCCCCGGACCCCGCTCCTCAATCGCCGGAGGGGCTTGATGGGTGCCGCCGGAGGGGCTTGATGGGGGCTGGTGGGTCCTGTTTCTGCGGGTCTCATGTGGTTCTCATGCGGGCCTCACAGAACCCTTACAGCCGCTCAATACGGTTTCGCCGCAGCGGGAGCCGGGTCGTCCTACCGACGGCGCGGCTCCCGCTCATTCCTGTCAGCGCCCCTCGTCGGGGCTGTCATCGGGCGAGGCTTCGATGTTCTTCACCTACCTCAGGCGTGAATTGCGCCGCCGCAGAAAAGCGGCCCTGGTCGTCGCCTCCGGGCTGGCGCTGGGTATCGCGCTCGTCATCGTGGTCAGCTCGGTGTCCTCCGGCATGAACAAGGCGCAGGACAAGGTCCTGCAGTCCCTGTACGGCCTGGGGACCGACATGACCGTCACCAAGGCGGCGCCCGCCGCGACCGGTGACAACCAGCGCCCGAACTTCAAGTTCGACGCCAACGAGAACGGCTCGGACAAGGAGCAGTCCACCGACCGCGTCATGGCGCAGGGCTTCCAGACGCTCGCCTCCTCCACGGTCACCAAGGTCGCCGGGCAGCAGGGCGTCGCCGACACCGTCGGCGGGCTGAGCCTCCAAGTGACCAAGGTCAGCGGCCAGTTCACCCGCGGCCAGTTCAAGCAGGACCCCAGCAAGACCCAGCAGGGCCAGGGCGGCCCCGGCGGCCAGAACGGCGGCGGCTCCGGCGCGCCGCAGGGCCGCGTCGAGGGCGGCGGCGCCAACTTCGGCGTCAACTCCTACTCCGTGTACGGCACCGACGTCGCCAAGCAGAACCTCGGCCCGCTGACCACCTCGAAGATCAGCAAGGGCCGGACGTTCAAGACGTCCGAGACCGACGCCAAGGTGGCCGTGGCCGACGCCTCGTACGCCAAGGAGAAGAAGCTCGCCCTCGGTGACACCGTCACCATCAACAAGGTCAAGTTCAAGATCGTCGGGATCTCGACCGCCGACAGCGGCGATTCGTCCGCCAACCTCTACATCCCGCTGAAGCAGGCGCAGACCGTCGCCGACCTGAAGAACAAGGTGACGACGGTCTACGTCAAGGCGACCGACTCGCAGCAGATCGACTCGGTGAAGTCGGCCATCAGCAAGAACGTCTCGGGGACCACGGTCACCACCTCCGCGGACCTCGCCAAGACCGTCTCCGGCTCGCTGTCCACGGCCTCCTCGCTCGCCTCGAACGTCGGCAAGTGGCTGTCCATCGCGGTGCTCGTCGCCGCGTTCCTCGTCGCGGGCCTGCTCACCTCCTCGGCCGTCTCGCGCCGGGTGCGGGAGTTCGGCACGCTCAAGGCGCTCGGCTGGAAGTCCGGCCGGGTCACCCGCCAGGTCATCGGTGAGGCCGTCGTCAACGGGCTCATCGGCGGTGTCCTCGGCATCGCCGTCGGCCTGGCCGGCGCCTACGTGGTGACCGCGATCAGCCCGACCCTCAGCGCGTCCCTCGGCTCGACCGGCGGGGGCGGCGGTGGCGGCGGCTTCGGCGGTGGCGGCATGGGCGGCCCCGGTGGCGGCGGCCCCGGCGGCGGGCGGCAGGCCGCGAGCAAGACCCTCGACATCGCGCTCACCGCGCCGGTCTCCAGCACCACCATCGCCCTCGCGGTCGGCCTCGCCGTCGCGGGCGGTCTGATCGCCGGCGCGTTCGGCGGCTGGCGGGCCTCGCGCCTTCGCCCGGCGGACGCGCTGCGCCGCGTCGAGTAGCACCGCAGCCCTGCACGGCAGCGTCACCCACCCTTACGTACGGCAGGAGTTGCACCATGTATCAGCTCAGAGGCGTCACCAAGCAGTACCAGCGCGGCAAGGAGCGCATCGACGCGCTCGCCGGGGTCGACCTGACCATCGGCGACGGCGACCGACTCGTCATCCAGGGGCCGACCGGCGGCGGCAAGTCGACGCTGCTCCAGATGCTCGGCGGCCTCGACCGGCCCACCGCGGGCAGCGTCGAACTCGACGGCACCGACCTGGCCAAGCTCCCCGAGGCCCGGCTCACCAAGGTCCGCGCCGAGTCCATCGGATTCGTCTTCCAGTCCTTCAACCTCATCCCGACGCTCACCGCGCAGGAGAACGTGGAGACCGCGCTGGTCCCGCTCGGACTGAAGGTCGCCGAGCGGCGCGAACGGGCCGCCGAGGCGCTGAAGTCCGTCGGCCTCGGAGAGCGCCTGACGCACCTGCCGTCCGAGATGTCGGGCGGTCAGCAGCAGCGCGTCGCCATCGCCCGCGCGCTGGTGAAGAACCCCAAGGTGCTCCTCGCCGACGAGCCCACGGGCAACCTCGACGAGTCCATGCGCGACGAGATCATGGACGTGCTGGAGACCCAGTGGAAGGAGCACGGGCTCACTTTCATCATGGTCACCCACGACTCGGCGATCGCCCGCAAGGCGCCGCGGCTCGCGACGATCCGCAAGGGCAGGATCAAGGTCACCGAGAACGAAAAGGCCAAGTAAAGAAAGTCAGGCAACCTGTGAACCCCCTGAGCCATCTGTAGGCGCAGGGGGTTCCTTCTTCGACCCCCGGCAGCCGGTGAAATACCGTCCCCAGGGGGAAAGTTGCACAGACAGCCACATTCTCGGACGCGTCGGGCCGCGCTCGTCGCGGGCGCCGCCGCCGTCGCCGTGACGGCGGGCGTCGCCCTGCCGGCGCACTCCGCGCCCGCGGCCGCCGCGCACGCCGCTGCGGGGCAGCAGTTCAAGCCCAGGACGCACATCACGCTCATCACCGGCGACCGGGTCGCGGTGGACGCCAAGGGCAGGCCGGCCGGGGTGGAGCCGGCCGCGGGGCGCACGCACATACCCGTGCAGACCCGCACCGTCGGGGGACACACCTATGTGGTGCCCCTCGACGCACAGCGCCTGATCGCCGCCGGCAAGCTCGACCAGCGGCTCTTCGACATCACGGAGCTGTCCAAGGCGTCGTACAAGAAGGCGCAGAAGAACGGCCTCAAGGTCATCGTCGGCTACAAGGGCGCGGCGGCCGGCACCCGGGCCGAGGTGCGCGACGCCGGTGACACGACCGTGCGCCGCTCGCTCAAGGCGCTGAACGCGGACGCGCTCACCACACCGAAGACCGACGCGGTGAAGCTGTGGGACGCGGTCACCGACCAGGACGGCACCACCGCGTCCGGCGTCAGCCGCATCTGGCTCGACGGCATCCGCCGGGCGAGCCTCGACAAGTCCGTACCGCAGATCGGCGCGCCCACCGCCTGGGCCGCCGGATACGACGGCAAGGGCGTCAAGATCGCCGTGCTCGACACCGGCGTCGACGCCACGCACCCCGACCTGAAGGACCAGGTCGTCGAGTCGAAGAACTTCTCCACCGCGCCCGACGCCACCGACCACTTCGGCCACGGCACCCACGTCGCGTCCATCGCCGCCGGTACGGGCGCCAAGTCGGGCGGCAAGTACAAGGGCGTCGCCCCGGGCGCCAAGCTGCTCAACGGCAAGGTGCTCGACAACGACGGCTTCGGCGACGACTCCGGCATCCTCGCCGGCATGGAGTGGGCGGCCGCGCAGGGCGCCGACATCGTGAACCTGAGCCTGGGCGGCGGCGACACCCCCGAGATCGACCCCCTTGAGGCCGAGGTCAACAAGCTGTCGGCGGAGAAGGGCATCCTGTTCGCCATCGCGGCGGGCAACGAGGGCCCCAACTCCATCGGTTCGCCCGGCAGCGCCGACGCCGCGCTGACCGTCGGCGCCGTCGACGACAAGGACAAGCTCGCCGACTTCTCGTCCACCGGGCCGCGCGTCGGCGACGGCGGCATCAAGCCGGACGTGACCGCGCCGGGCGTCGACATCACGGCCGCCGCAGCGCCGGGCAGCGTCATCGCCCAGGAGGTCGGCGAGAAGCCGGCCGGCTACCTGACCATCTCCGGTACGTCGATGGCGACGCCGCACGTCGCCGGTGCCGCCGCGATCCTCAAGCAGCAGCACCCCGACTGGACGTACACCCAGCTCAAGGGTGCCCTGGTCGGCTCGGCCAAGGGCACCGCGGGGCTCACCCCGTTCCAGCAGGGCAGCGGCCGGATCCAGGTCGACAAGGCCATCGAGCAGACCGTGTTCGCCGACCCGGTCTCCGTGAGCTTCGGCGTCGCGCAGTGGCCGCACACCGACGACAAGCCCGTCACCAAGCAGGTCACGTACCGCAACACCGGCACGAAGGACGTCACCCTCGACCTCACGATCCAGGGCACGGGCCCCAAGGGGCAGCCGGCTCCCGCGGGCTTCTTCACCCTCGGCTCGACCGAGGTGACGGTCCCGGCGGGCGGCACCGCCTCGGCCGACGTGAGCGCCGACACCCGGCTCGGCGGCACCGCCGACGGCGCCTACTCGGCGTACATCACGGCGACCGGCGACGGACAGACCGTGCGCACGGCCGCCGCGGTGCAGCGCGAGATCGAGTCGTACGACGTGACGCTCAAGCACCTCGGACGCGACGGCAAGCCGCTGTCGACGTACCTGAGCGACCTCATCGGGTACACCGGCCTCGCCAAGGACCAGGTCTACTCGGCGCAGCCGAGCGACTCCGGCACCGTGACGCTGCGCGTGCCGCGCGGTGACTACCTGCTGGACGCGTGGCTCGCGAAGGACGTCGCCGAGTTCAAGGGCGGCGTCGACTGGTTCGTCCAGCCGAAGCTCAGCGTCACCAAGAACATCAGCCTCACCCTGGACGCCCGTAAGACCAAGAAGTCCGACATCACCGTGCCGGACGCGGCGGCGAAGCCGGTCAGCGCGAGCATCGCCTACGCGTACGACCCGGCGGAGATCGGCCTCGTGCTGCAACTCGGCTCGTTCGCGGACATCCGCGTGGCGGGCCTCGGCCCGGACGTGTCGAGCGGCCTGTCGCAGACCTGGTTCGGGCAGTGGCGCAAGGGCAGCGGCGCCGAGTACGACGTCGCGACCTCGGCCAAGGTCAAGCACCTCGTGGGCGACAAGTCCAAGCACTTCAAGAAGTCCGAACTCGCCACGGTGGCCAACACGCTGGGCGCCTCGACCGCCAAGAAGACCGGCGCCCTGCAGCCGGTGGGTGTGTTCGCCGACGACCTCGTCTTCGGCCTCCCCGTCGAGCAGAATCTGCCCGGCACCCGCACCCTGTACCTGTCGACGGCCGACAAGGTCCAGTGGACGTACGACTTCCTGCAGTTCGCGGGCAAGGACGCGGACGGCAACCTGATCCCCGATGCCTCCTACTCGCTCGGCAACCCGCAGACCTTCAAGGCGGGCAAGAAGTACGCGAAGACGTTCAACACGGCCGTCTTCGCGCCGCGCGTGGGCGGCGAGTACGGCCTCTTCCGCGACGGCAACGACATCTACGGCTACGTGCCGCTGTTCGCCGACGGCAAGACGCACGCGGGCTCCTCGGACTTCACCTCGGTGGCCACGACGCTGTACCGCAACGGCACCAAGGTCGGCTCGAACAAGGACCCGCTCTTCGGCGACGAGGCGTTCACCGTCCCGTCGGGCGACGCCGCGTACAAGCTGACGACGTCGGTGAAGCGCAGCGCCCGGGTGTCGGCGGCGTCCACGCGGATCGACGCGACCTGGACGTTCCGCTCGAAGAAGCCCGCCGACTACGCCCAGCTTCCGGCGTCCGGCGTGCGGTTCACCCCGGCGGTCGGCTCGGACAGCCGCGCCACGGCCAAGAAGACCCAGTCCGTCCCGGTCTCCGTCACCGGCTCGGCGGCCGGCTCCCAGCTCAAGTCGCTCTCCGTGTACGTCAGTTACGACGACGGCAAGAACTGGAAGAAGGTCTCCGTCAAGAGCGGCAAGGTCAGTGTGAAGAACCCGGCCAAGGGCAAGGGCATCGCGCTGCGCGCCAAGATCACCGACAAGAAGGGCAACACGTCGACGATCTCGATCTACAACGCGTACTACGGCAAGTGACGTAGCGCTCGACCATGGTGGCCCGCCCCGGTCCGTGGACCCGGGGGGGGGGGTCTTGGTTTTGTTTTGGGAAAGAAAAAAACAAAGAGCCGGGACACCCCCTTCCCCCCCCCCTAAACCCCCCCCCCCCCCCTCCCCCCCCCCCG
>NZ_JBHVIX010000040.1:0-41046 GCF_042799415.1 Streptomyces sp. NPDC057694 | reverse complement strand
CGGAGAAAGGACAACAAAAAAGAGGGAAACCATGCAAAAGCTTCCGACCAAAAGTGGGAACAGGGAGAGGGGGGGGGGCTTCGGCCCGGGTTCCCCCCCTTGGGTCGGGGGCTGGGGCCGGGCCGCTCGTGTTTGGCTGGCGGACATGACAACGCAGACGGTCGAGTACATCCGCTACCGCATCGCGGAAGCCCGCTCCGCCGAGTTCCTCGCCGCGTACACCCGGGCGTCCCGGCTCCTGGCCGCCTCGCCCCACTGCGTCGCGTACGAACTCGACCGCTGCGAGGAGGACTTCGAGCACTTCATCCTGCGCATCGTGTGGACGTCGACCGAGGACCACGTCGAGGGGTTCCGGGAATCGGAGCTGTTCCCCGACTTCCTCGCCGAGATCCGTCCCTACGTGGGTGACATCGACGAGATGCGCCACTACAAGCCGACGACGGTACGGGGGAAGGGCTCGGCCGAGCCGACGCTGTACGAGCGGGCGGGCGGCGCGGACGGGGTGACCCGCCTCGTCTCCGCCTTCCACGCCCTCGCCGTCAGGGACGACCTCCTGGGCCCGTTCGTCGCCGAGCTGCCCGACGCGTACGCCGACCATGTCGCGCTGTGGCTCGCCGAGGCGTTCGGCGGACCGGGTCCGTCCGGGCACAGCCAGATGGCCGCCTGGCACACGGGCAAGGACATCACCGAGGCGCAGCGGCGGCGCTGGGCGAACCTGATGCACGACGCCGCCGACGCGGCCGACCTGCCGCCCGACCCCGGCTTCCGCTCCGCGTTCGCCGGGTGTGTGGAGTGGGCGGCACGGCTGTGACGGTCGGGCGGCTCTCCGGCTGCGGCTCTCGTCGTGGCTGGTCGCGCAGTTCCCCGCGCCCCTGAGATGCGCACTTCGTGCGCGATCTCATCAGAGGCGCGCCCCCTGCCCAAGACGGAGGCGCGCCCCCTGCCCAAGGCGGAGGCGCGCCCCCTGCCCAAGGCGGAGGCGCGCCCCGTCCCTCAGGAGAGGCGCGCGAAGCGCAGCCTCAGGGGGAGGCGGCGCGAAGCGCCTGCCTCAGGGGCGCGGGGAACGGCGCGAGAAGAGGCCACCGGCCGTCAGCTGAAGGTCAACCCATCAGGGGCGCGGGGAACGGCGCGAGAAGAGGCCACCGGCCGTCAGCTGAAGGTCAACCCATCAGGGGCGCGGGGAACTGCGCGAGAAGAGGCCACCGGCCCGCGGGCGAACGACAACCCGACAAGGGGCGCGGGGAACTGCGCGACCAGCCACGACGCACTCGCAGCCGACCGAAAACCTCAGCGGGGCGCCCGCGCGTCGGCGCCCCAGCTGGCCAGCAACCGCAGTGCCTCCGCCGAAGAAGTCCCCGGCTCGGCGTGGTACACCGACAAGAACTGCCCGTCGTCGTCCGGAAGATGCAGCGTCTCGTACGACAGGGACAGCTCACCGACCAGCGGATGCCGCATCCGCTTCACCCCGTGCCCCTTCTCCTTCACATCGTGCGTGGCCCACAACTTCCTGAACTTCTCGCTCTTGACGGAGAGTTCACCCACGAGCGCCGACAGCTCCGGATCGTCCGGGTTGCGGCCCGCGTACAGCCGCAGATAGCTGACCATGTCCGACGCCTTCGACTCCCAGTCGAGGAACAGCTCGCGGGAGGCGGGATCGAGGAACGTCAGCCGAGCCCAGTTCCGCTCGGCCGGCGCCAGCTCGCCCCAGTCGCCGAAGAGCGCCGCCGCCATCGGATTCCAGGCGAGGATGTCCGACCGCGCCCCGCCGATGTACGCGGGCACGCCCTCCAGGTTGTCCAGGAGATGCCGCAGCGAGGGCCGCACCTGCTGCCGCCGGGGCGCCCGCTGCTTGCGCCGCGCCTGCGTGGGCTTCGCCAGATGGACCAGGTGGGCGTGCTCGGTGTCGCTCAGTTGCAGGGCGCGCGCGATCGCGTCGAGCACCTCCGCCGACACATTGCGCCCGTTGCCCTGCTCCAGACGCGTGTAGTAAGCGACCGAGACCCCGGCGAGCTGGGCCAGCTCCTCGCGGCGCAGCCCCGGGACCCGGCGGTGCCGGCCGGCCGGCGAGAGCCCCACGTCCTCGGGCTGGAGCCGGGCCCGCCGGGTGCGCAGGAACTCGCTGAGCTCGGCGCGGCGGTCCAGGGTCGGGTTGTCGTCCATGCTGTCCAGTATTCCCGGTCGTACGACGGTGAGCCTGACCCCGTCAGTAGTAGGACCACTGGTCGTACGCAAAGGGGTGACCTGCGCAGATGTCGCAGCAGGGGTGCGGCTCGGGCAGGCTTGAATCCATGACCACCACTGTTGCCGCGTACGCCGCGCCCAGCTCCAAGGCCCCGCTGGAGCGCACCACCATCGAGCGCCGTGACGTCCGCGAACACGACGTTCTGATCGACATCAAGTTCGCCGGAATCTGCCACTCCGACATCCACCAGGCCCGTGAGGGCTGGGGCGAGGCCATCTTCCCGATGGTCCCCGGGCACGAGATCGCCGGTGTCGTCGAGGCCGTCGGTTCCGGTGTCACCAAGTTCAAGGTCGGCGACCGGGTCGGCGTCGGCTGCATGGTCGATTCCTGCCGCGAGTGCGAGAACTGCCTGGCCGGGAACGAGCAGCACTGCCTGCGAGGGAACGTCGGCACCTACAACGCCGTCGGCCACGACGGTGAGCCCACCTACGGCGGCTACTCGCAGAAGGTCGTCGTCGACGAGGCGTACACCCTGGGCATCCCGGAGGGCCTGTCGCTCGACGTGGCCGCGCCGCTGCTCTGCGCGGGCATCACCACGTACTCCCCGCTCAAGCGCTGGGGCGCGGGCCCCGGCAAGAAGGTCGCCGTGGTCGGCCTGGGCGGCCTCGGCCACATGGCCGTCAAGCTCGCGCACGCCATGGGCGCCGAGGTGACCGTCCTGTCGCAGTCGCTGCGCAAGAAGGACGACGGCCTGAAGCTGGGCGCCGACCACTACTACGCGACCAGCGACGAGCAGACCTTCAAGGACCTCGCCGGCGCCTTCGACGTCATCCTGTCGACCGTCTCCGCCCCGCTGAACTTCGGCGCGTACCTGAGCCTGCTGAAGACGAACGGCGCCCTGGTGAACGTCGGCGCCCCCGAGGAGCCGATCTCCCTGAACCTGTTCTCGCTCATCGGCGGCAACAAGGTGCTCGCCGGTTCCGCGATCGGCGGCATCGCCGAGACCCAGGAGATGCTCGACTTCTGCGCCGAGCACAACCTGGGCGCCGAGATCGAGCTGATCGAGGCGAGCCAGGTCAACGAGGCGTACGAGCGCGTCATCAACTCGGACGTGCGGTACCGCTTCGTGATCGACACGGCCACGATCTGAGCCCGTGCTGAACCACTCCTCATGATCTGAGGGGCACCTCTCACGACCTGAGGGGCACTCCTCATGACCTGAGGGGTAATCGACGCCCTCCCCGGGCTCCCGGCAGGATCCCCCTATCCAGCCGGACCCGAGGAGGGCTCGCCCATGACCGCCTACGCCATCGCCGTACTGCGCCCGACCCAGCCCCTGCACCCCGATGTCCTCATCTACATCGAGCGCGTACAGGGCACCTTCGAGCCCTACGGCGGCCGGTTCCTGTCGCACGGCAAACCGGGGGAGTGGGTGGAGGGCGAGCGCCCCGGCGACCTGGTCATCGTCGAGTTCCCGGACCTCGCCCACGCCCACGACTGGTACGCGTCCGACGCCTACCGGGAGATCCTCCCGCTGCGCGCCGACCATATCCCCGGAGAGCTGGTCCTCCTGGACGGCGTACCGGAGGGGTACGACGCGGGGCGCACGGCGTCGCTGATGCGGGGGGCCGCGGCGATGTGAGGTGCGCGGGCCGGCCCGGGGCAGGGCACGTCAGGGCGAGAGCCCGCCCCGCACCAGCCCCACGATCTCCTCGTCGCTCAGCCCGAGCCGGCGCCCCTCGCCCACGAGCACCTGCACAGCCTCGACCAGCCGGGCCCGCCCCGCGGTCGCCGCCCCGCCGAGCACCACGGCGCCCCGCCCGCGCCGCAGCTCGATGACGCCTTCGTCGCGCAGCCGCTGGTAGCCCCGCAGCACGGTGTGCAGATTGACCCCCAGCGAGTCGGCGAGCGCCCTGGCCGAGGGCAGCCGCTCTCCCGGGTCCACGTCCCCGTCGGCGACGGCGCGGCGCACCTGTGCCGCGATCTGGTCGCCGAGGGGAGTGGCGGAGGCGGGGTCCACACGGATCAGCACGGGCTGCCCTTTCGCGCGACGAGGGAGTTGAGCAGGGCGGCCGCGGTTCCGGCGTCGTCGACGGTGACGGCGAACTCCCGCCCGCCCGACCGTCGTACGACCAGGGCCTCACCCGCCCGCAGGACCACCCCGCTCGCGCCGGGCCGGATCCGGTACCCCCAGCCGCCGAAGTCACCGAGCGGGCTGATCGTACGCCGCGACGCGCTCTCGACCTGCTCCAGCGGAATCCGCACCCGCGGCCACGACAGCAGGCTCTGCGCCACGACGAGCCCCCTCGGCCCGACGGTCACCTGGACCCGGCCGAACACCAGCGTGGCCAGCCCCGCGCCCGCGACCACCAGGCCCCACCGGCTGACCAACGCGGTGACCACGAGCCCGGCCACGATCAGCGCCGCCGCGATCAGCGCGAGCGGCCACGACCCGGCCTGCCGTACCCAGACCGCCCGCTCGCCCTCGCGCAGCGCGAGCGAGGCGCCGCCGGCCGTGCCCTCGCCCACCTCCCAGGCCCGGGGCCAGCCCCGGGTGATCAGCCACCCGGCCCCGCCCGCGACGGCCCCGATCCCGAAGGCCACGACCAGATGCCACCAGGGCATACGGGCGTCATGGGCATCGCCGACGACGGCATTCACGCGCAGCACGGACACCGACACGGATCCCAGCAGCCCCGCCGTGGCCCAGCCGAGCACCACGGTCCAGCGCGCGGCGCCGACCCGCTGCCGGGCCGCGACGACGGCGAACAGCACCCCGGTCCCGATCAGCATCAGCAGACCTACGACCAGGAAGCCCTCGGCCGAGGAGAACCCGTCGGGCGGCCCGCTGCCCGGGAAGTGCGTGGCCATGGGGTCGGGCAGCCGGTCGCGCAGCGAGGTGTGGACGGCGGTCGCGACGAGGGCGGCCGCGGCGAACGGCAGCCCGGCGAGGAGGGCCCGTGGGGTGCGGGTGGCTCGGGAAGGGGTCATGACGGCTCCATCCACTCAATGTGCGTTGGTTGTTAGCGTCATAGTAGAACAATAAGCGATCGAGGCAAAGGCGTTGGCGCGACCGCCGTTCGCGCGGCCGCGTCGGACCACTCCGCGATGACGACGGCGCGTTCGCCGTCCGGCGTCGCGTGGATGTGCGCGCCGAGCAGGCCCGGGGCGGGCGCCGTCGCCGCCTCGACGGCATCGGGTGTCGTGGTGATCACCTCGAAGACGCCGGCCGGACGCACCGGGTCGTGCACCACGCTGCGCTCCAGCCGGGTCCGTACGAGCCCGGGCCGCTCGATGCCGGGCACCAGGGTGTCGACGCGGCCGACCACCTGGGGGCGGTGGGCGCGGGCCCAGCTCAGGTGAGCCTCGTCGCTGGTCCACTGCGCGTAGAAGAGGAGGCCCGTTCCGTCCGCCGCCCGGAAGACGTGCTGGGCGAGGCGTGCCGCGGGCGCGGACGCGGCCGCCCATTCGTCGGCCAGGGCCTCGGCGGCGGCCCGGGAGCGCTCGGCGGTGCCGGTGAGCCACTCGCTCATGAGGGCTGTTCCTGCGTCGGGGTGCACGAGATCGAGGAAGCGTGTCATGGCGAACACCCTGCGACCTCGACCGAGGTTGAGGTCAAGATCGCCCCGGACACCGGCCGGGAGCGTCGCGTGACAGTCGCGGCCGTTGCGCTACGTCACGTCGCGGAGCTGTCACAGGGGACTACGAGCCGGGCATGTTCGCCGCGTCGGCCGACCGGGACGGGCCGTCAGGGCACGAGGTGCCCGAGATCCAACCCGGCGACGGGGTAGGGCCGTTCGGCAGGGACCAGCCGGGCGGCCCGCTCCGTGTCCCCCTCGCCGACAGCGGCCCGCACCTCCCGCGCGAGCGGCGTGACATCCCTGATGCCGACCGTCCACTCGTCCGCGTACAGCCGCACGGCCTCACCGGAGAGCCCGAGCTGCAACGCCCGGTGCTCCAGCGGCCGCAGCCGCAGATCCCGCTCAGGATCCCACTGCACCCGCGCGGGCGACCGCTTCAACTCCCGCTTCCACGAGGCCTGATCGCTGTGAACGGAGCGCGTGTAGCTGGACAGACAGGCATGCCGCACCGCCCACTCGAACCCCTCCCGCGCGATCTCCACGGCGAGCACAACTTCCTGCCCGGGCTTCTCGGCCCACCCGCACCGATACATCATCCAAAGAAAGGACGGCTTGATCCACGTCATCCGGTCCCGCTTCCAGAGCGCGGGGAACCGCCCGTCACGGGCGGCGGGCAGCCCGATCTCCGGCGCGTACGCCTGGTAGACGGTGATCGTCGACGCCGTGTACGCGGCGCGGATCTCGTGGCGTGGTTCGGATGTCATGCCGTTCAGGGTGCTGTGGCGTGCGGGGTGCGGCCAGCGATTTTCCGCTCCGCTACCTCGCACCACACCGTCTTCTCGTGCGCTGCTTGCCGTACGCCCCAGCGCACGGCGACCGCGCCGAGCAGCGCGAGCCCGCGCCCGGACTCGTCGACGGGTGCCGCGTGCAGGAGAACGGGCAGCGCGCGCGGATCGGGATCGGTGACCTCGATCCGCGTACGGCCGCCGTCCCCGTCCCGGACGAGCACCGTCACCGGTGTGCCCTCCCCGACATGGTCGATCACGTTCGTCACCAACTCGCTGACGCAGAGCTGGACTTCGAAGCCGTGACCGCGAAGGCGGTGCCGCAGCTCAGGCACCGCCTTCGCGGTGGCCAGCAACTCGATCCTCATCGCTCGGCCGCCCTCTCGCAGCGCGCGGGCCATGTCGTCGGCGGTGGGGGCCGGCACTCCGGTCGTAGATCGTGATGTTGCTGATCGGAGCCGACCGTGAGGAGTCTCAGCATTCTTAGGGGGGTAGCCCCCGGCACCGCCCTGAGGACAGCGCACCAGTACGTCGGGGGGAAAGCCGGATGGGGCGATCCTCCCTCTGCTGGTGAGATGGTCGCCGACCGTCGGCTCCGGGGGCGACACAGTCGCGGGTCTCAGGCGCCTGAGCGGTCCGTGGAGGCGTGCAACCTGACCAGAGAAGGGGTTCATCATGCATGGGTTAAGAAGAGGTTGGCGCGGCGCGCTCGTCCTGACCAGCATGGCTACAGCCGTCCTCGCCGCATCGACCGCGCCCATGGCGGCGGCGAGGCCGCGGCCCGCCGATCCTCTCCAACAGAAGGTGGAGGCGATCCGTGACACCGGGGCCGTCGGTGTGCACGCCGAGGTGATGTCACCGGACGCACGCGACAGCGCGTACGCCGGGACGGCCGCGATGAACACAAAGAGGCCGATGCCACGGGACGGCAGGTTCCGGATCGGCAGTGCGACCAAGACCTTCACGGCCACGGTTGTGCTGCAACTCGTCGGCGAGGGGCGGATGTCACTGGAGGACACCGTCGAGCAGTGGCTGCCGGGACTGGTCCGGGCCAACGGCAACGAAGGCGGCCAGATCACCGTGCGGCAGTTGCTGCAGCACACCAGCGGCATCCCTGATGTCGGGCCGGAGATACCCGCGTTGAACAGCGCGAACGGCTACCGGGCCGAGCGATTTCGCACGTACTCTCCCGAGGAACTGGTGGGGCTGGCGATGCGGCACCGTCCCACGTTCTCCCCACCGGGCGACGGCTGGTCGTACTCCAACACCAATTACATTCTCGCCGCGATGATCATCCACAAGGTCACCGGCCGGGTTTGGGCACGGGAGGTGAAGGATCGGATCATCCGCCCCCTGAAGCTGAGGGACACCAGTACGCCCGGCGTCTTCCCGTCCATCCTGGGTCCCCACGCCCAGGCCTACACCGCGTTCGGCACCGGAACCGACACCGACGTCACCAAGCTCAATTCGAGCATGGCGGTCGGCTCCGGCTCGATCATCAGCACCGCGCGTGATCTGAACCGGTTCTACGCCGCGCTGCTCGGCGGCCGTCTGCTGGCTCCGGCACAGCTCGACGAGATGGCGACCACCATGCGCGCGCCCGAGTTGGGCGTGCGGTACGGACTCGGCCTTGCCGAGATCCCGTTGCCCTGTGGCGGCAGCTTCTTCGGCCACCGGGGCGAGCTTCTCGGCTATGTCGCCTGGGGCGGCGCCACCCGGGACGGGACCCGGAGCGCCGTGGTGTACGTCACCCGTGACGGCGGCCAGGACACCCAGCAGGCCATGATCGGACTCGTGGGTCAGGAACTGTGCCGGACGCGTTCCTAGGACGTCGGGCCGTCCCGCAAGGTGGGTACGGGTTCGCTCAAGGGGTTCGGCCGTCCGGCTCCGCCACCCCGACCGGACACGACACCCCGGTCCCCCCGATCCCGCAATACCCGCCCGGATTCTTCTCCAGGTACTGCTGGTGCTCCGGCTCCGCCGGGTAGAAGACGCGGCCCTCCGCCGGGAGGATCGCCGTGGTGATCGTGCCGTGGCCGGAGCCCGTCAGGACCTGTTGGTACGCCGTACGCGAGGCCTCCGCGGCAGCGGCCTGCGCGGGGGAGTGGGTGTACAGCGCCGAGCGGTACTGGGTGCCCACGTCGTTGGCCTGGCGGAAGCCCTGGGTCGGGTCGTGGTTTTCCCAGAAGAGCTTCAGCAGGGTCTCGTACGGGACCAGTGACGGGTCGTAGATCACTCGGACCGCCTCGGCGTGGCCCGTCAGGCCCGTGCCCACCTCGTCGTACGACGGGTTCTCGGTGAAGCCGCCCTGGTAGCCGACGAGCGTCGTCCACACGCCCGGCGTCCGCCAGAAGACGCGCTCGGCGCCCCAGAAGCAGCCGAGCGCGAAATCGGCGACGGCCAGGCCGTCCGGGTACGGGCCCACCAGTGGGTTGCCGAGGACCGCGTGCCGCTCCGGGACCGTGAATTCTGGCTCGGAGCGGCCGCGCAGGGCCTGCTCGGGGGTGGGCAGGACCGGGGTCCGGCCGAAGAGTGCCATGGGGTGCTGCCTCCCGGGTGGTGGCGGTGACGTCGACGTCACCGCCTACAACAACCCCGGCCCGCCACAGGATTCCGGGGTCAGGCGGACAGCGTCGCCGGACTGCCCCCGTTCGCCTCGTAACCGGCCACCGCGAGCGCCCGGTACACGGCGTACGACGCCGCCGGATCGGCCTCCGCGGTCCACGGCACGGCGCCCACGTGCCCGTCCACCCGGATGAGCTGCTGCATCGCCTCGGACCACCGCTCGGCGCGCACCAGGAAGAACACCAGCAGGTGCCGTACGTGGGAGAGCATCGGGTCGTCGGGACGGGCCGCGTGCACCGCGTACAGGGCGCCGTGCAGCGCCTTGGACACGACCTCGCTCTCGTAGAACCCGCGCACCAGGTTCAGATCGGGCATGTGCTCGTACAGCGCGAAGAGCGGCAGCGCGGCGAGCAGCGAGCCGCGCGGGGCGCGGGCCGCGGCGGCCTCGGCGAAGGCGAACGCCTGCTCGCGCGAGCCGTGCCACTTCTCGCACCAGTAGCGAAGACCGGCCAGATGCGCCCCCATGTGCCCGGGCGCCGTGTCCAGGATCTTCAGCCAGACCTGCTCGAACTCCGACTGGGAATAGCCGAGCCCGCGCGCCACCGCGAGATGCGTGATGTGCGGGACCGGGTCACCGGGCGCGAGCAGTCCGGCCTGCTCACAGGCGGCGCGCGCCTCCTCCAGGATGATCCGCTGCTCGTCCTCGGTGCCGCCGTTCCGCCAGGCCTGCTGCACCAGGAACTCGGCGAACACCTGTGCCCCGCCCGCGTCCTTCGGCTGCTGCGAGCGCCACGCGTGCAGCCACCCGGCGCCGAGCCGCGGCGTCTGCTGGAGCTCGATGGCGGCGGCCCCGGCGATCGCCTGCACCCGCTCCCACCGGGTCTCGGTCTCCTTGCCGGTGCCGGCGAGCAATTGCGAAGCGGCCGTGAAATCTTGATTGCGCTGGACGACGGCCATCACATCGAGCAGATCCTGATCGGGCCCGGGCAGGCGGACGTCCAGGTCCTCCTGTCGCGTGAACCCGTAATCGGCCGGATCGGCGGCGTCCGGTGACCCCGGTGCCACCTGACGGATGCCGCCGCGCCTGCGCAGCATCACCACCCAGGCGATCATCAGCACGGCCATCAGCCCCCAGAGAATTCCCATGCTTCAAAGCTAACCGAGGCGGCGACGGCTCCACGGCGCACTACCCTCGGGGCACATGAGCGACACGCACAGTCAGAGCGAAGCCCAGCGAGGCTTCGAGACCACCGCCATCCACGCCGGGAACACGGCCGACCCCGTCACCGGCGCCGTGGTCCCGCCGATCTACCAGGTCTCCACGTACAAGCAGGACGGCGTGGGCGGTCTGCGCGGCGGCTACGAGTACAGCCGCAGCGCCAACCCCACCCGTACCGCGCTGGAGGAGAACCTCGCGGCGCTGGAGGGCGGCCGCCGCGGCCTCGCCTTCGCGTCCGGCCTGGCCGCAGAGGACTGCCTGCTGCGTACGCTGCTCAGCCCGGGCGACCACGTGGTCATCCCGAACGACGCGTACGGCGGCACGTTCCGCCTGTTCGCGAAGGTCGTCTCGCGGTGGGGTGTCGAGTGGTCGGTCGCGGACACCAGTGACGCGGCCGCCGTACGCGCCGCGCTCACCCCGAAGACCAAGGTCATCTGGGTCGAGACCCCGTCGAACCCGCTGCTGGGCATCACCGACATCGCCGCCGTCTCGCAGGTCGCCCGCGAGTCCGGCGCCCGGCTCGTCGTCGACAACACCTTCGCCAGCCCCTACCTCCAGCAGCCGCTGGCGCTCGGCGCGGACGTCGTCGTGCACTCGCTGACCAAGTACATGGGCGGCCACTCCGACGTGGTCGGCGGCGCCCTGGTCGTCAACGACGACAGCCTCGGCGACGACCTCGCCTACCACCAGAACGCGATGGGCGCGGTCGCCGGCCCCTTCGACGCCTGGCTGGTGCTGCGCGGCATCAAGACGCTCCCCGTCCGCATGGACCGGCACAGCGAGAACGCCACGCGGGTCGCCGAGATGCTCACCCGCCACCCCCGCGTCACCAAGGTCCTCTACCCGGGCCTGCCCGAGCACCCGGGCCACGAGACCGCCGCCAAGCAGATGAAGGCGTTCGGCGGCATGGTGTCGTTCCAGGTCGAGGGCGGCGAGGCGGCCGCGGTCGCGGTCTGCGACCGGGCGAAGCTCTTCACGCTCGGCGAGTCCCTCGGCGGCGTCGAGTCGCTCATCGAGCACCCGGGCCGGATGACGCACGCGTCGGTCGTCGGATCGGCCCTGGAAGTCCCCGCCGACCTGGTCCGGCTCTCCGTCGGCATCGAGTCGGCGGACGACCTCCTCGCCGACCTGAAGCAGGCTCTCGAAGGCTGAGCAGGTCTCACCGGGGCAGCATCAGGGGCTCACCAGTCCGTCAGCGGTGGGGTCGTCCGCGAGGGCGGCTCCACCCACGGGTGCGTGATGCTCGCCCACACCAGGAACGTCACCGCCGCCACGGCCAGCAGGCACCACAGCAGCCGCCTGGCGGCCCGGCGTCGGCGCAGCGCCCGGCCGCCCCTGCGCATCGCCTCCGCGCACAGCTCCGCCGGGACCACCGGCGCCTGCGCCGAGTCGAGCACGGCGCGTACCGAGGCCGATCTGCGGTCGTCGAGGCTCATGTCGAGGCCGCCTTCCGCAGCGGCGGTGCGGGCGCCGGTCCGCGCGGCGGATGCAGCACCAGGCCCATCGCGCGGGTGTGCACGGCACGGACCCGCTCCATGGGCAGGCCGAGCAGCGCCGCCACCTGCTCCTCGCCGACCCCCTCGAACAGCCGCAGGACGAGAATCAGCCGTTCCTGCGGCGACAGCCCCCCGAGTACACCGCCACCGCCACCGCCCGCCCGGCGGCGCCGGTGCAGGCGCGGCCAGGTGCCATGGGCGAAGCGGACGGCCAGGTCCTTACGGGCGCAGTCGTAGGGATCCTCCCCCCGAAGACGGTCCCAGGAGGCATACGTCTTGGCGAGGGAAGACGTGAGGAGCCTCTGCGCGCGGGGATTGTCGTCGCCGGTCTCGGCGGTCAGCAGCGTCGCGGCATGGAGCAGCCGCCCGGCCGCGCCCGCGACGAACGCCTCGAACTCGCGGGCCCGGCGGGCATCCCGGGACGCCTGCCGATCGCGCACTCTTCATATGAGGCCTGCCGCGGCCCCCCGGTCAAGAGGCGGGAGCCGCGGCAGTGCCGATGTCCGGGAGGCCGTCGGCCCTCAGGAGTCGGCGGGCGGAGTGGGCTGGCCCGACTGGCGGGCCGACAGGGCCGTGTTGAAGCGCGTGAGGAGCGCGCAGAACTGCTCGCGCTCCTGCGGCTCCCAGTCCTGCGTCAACTGCGCCATCAACTCCTGCCTCGACGAACGGACTTCGTCGAGCCGGGCGAGACCGCGCGGGGACAGCTGAAGCACGACGGCCCGGCCGTCCTCGGGATGCGAGGTGCGCTTCACGAGGCCGGTGTCGACGAGCGGGGCGACCTGACGGGTCACCGTCGAGGAATCGATCCCCATGCTCGCCGCGAGCGCCTTGACGCCCATCGGACCTTCTTTGTCGAGGCGGTTGAGCAGCAGATAGGCGGCTCGGTCCATCGAATTGCGCACCTGCCCGACCCCGCCGAGCCGGGTCTGTTCGGCGCGACGGGCGAAGACCGCCACCTCGTGCTGCAGCGTTTCGAGGAGGCCGGTGTCGCCGGCGGTCGACATGTCCATCGTTTCCTGTGGTGTGGGCATGGCCGGGGGCTCACTTCATGCGTGGGTGGTGGATTGCACTCAATTACGAGATTGGGCCACAGAGTACGCGGCGAAAGCGCTGGCCGTACCGGCCGTGCGCAATCCGGTCTCGCAGCGTGAACATCCCGAGTCATCCGGGGCGTGAGCTGCGAGACTTCCGTCATGAGCTACAGCGCGTCTGACTCCTTGCCTTTCCCGGCCGCGGTCACTCTGGACGACGTACGCGGTGCGCAGAAGATGCTCTCCGGAGTAGCCCGGGTGACAACGATGGCGCACAGTCACCACCTGTCCCAGCTGCTCGGATCCCCGGTCCATCTGAAGTGCGAGAACCTCCAGCGGACGGGTTCCTTCAAACTGCGCGGCGCCTATGTGCGGATCGCCGGACTGCTGCCCGAGGAGCGGGCCGCCGGAGTCGTGGCGGCGAGCGCGGGCAATCACGCACAGGGTGTGGCGCTCGCCTCGTCACTCCTGGGCGTGCGCTCCACGGTGTTCATGCCGGTCGGTGCGCCCCTGCCCAAGGTCGCCGCGACCCGGGACTACGGCGCCGAGGTCCGGCTGCACGGCCAGGTGGTCGACGAGACCCTCGCCGCCGCCCAGGAGTACGCCGAGCAGACCGGCGCCGTCTTCATCCACCCCTTCGACCACCCGGACATCGTGGCCGGTCAGGGCACGCTCGGCCTGGAGATCCTGGAGCAGTGCCCGGAGGTGCGCACGATCGTCGTCGGGATCGGCGGCGGTGGCCTGGCGGCCGGTCTCGCGGTCGCGGTGAAGGCGGTGCGCCCCGATGTGCGGGTGATCGGCGTACAGGCGGCGGGCGCGGCCGCGTACCCGCCCTCGCTGGCGGCCGGCCGTCCGGTGGCGATCGACGCCCCGGCGACGATGGCCGACGGCATCAAGGTGGGGCGCCCCGGCGACATCCCGTTCCGGCTGGTCGCGGACCTGGTCGACGAGGTCCGTACGGTGACCGAGGACCAGCTCTCCAGCGCCCTGCTGCTCTGCCTGGAGCGCGCCAAGATGGTCGTCGAACCGGCCGGCGCGAGCCCGGTCGCGGCGCTGCTCGCCGACCCCGCCGGTTTCGAGGGCCCGGTCGTCGCGCTGCTGTCCGGCGGCAACGTCGACCCGCTGCTGATGCAGCGCGTCCTCACCCACGGCATGGCCGCGGCCGGCCGCTACCTCTCGCTGCGGCTGCGGCTGACCGACCGTCCCGGCGCCCTCGCCACGCTGCTCGGGGTGCTGTCGGTGGCCGACGCCAACGTGCTCGACGTGGGCCACGTACGGACCGATCCGCGGCTCGGGCTCACCGAGGCCGAGGTGGAGCTGCACCTGGAGATGAAGGGGCCCGCGCACTGCGCCGCGGTCGGGGCCGCGCTGCGGGACGCGGGCTACACGGTCACGAGCCAGTCCGCGATGGGCCACTCCGCCATGGGCCACTCCTCCCTGGGGCAGTCCGCGTAAATCCGTTGCCGATACGCGATACATCGCGATAGCGTGTGGCCCGCGTCACGCTTCGCCGGGCATGTGCGGCCCGGGAAATCTACAATTTCGCTATATAAGCGACATGCGGGCCGATCATTTGGGGGAACCACATGCCAGGCGCCATCTACGCCGAAGGTCTGGTGAAGACCTTCGGCGACGTCCGGGCTCTGGACGGGGTCGATCTGGACGTGCCGGAAGGCACCGTCCTCGGCCTCCTCGGGCCGAACGGAGCGGGTAAGACCACGGCGGTGCGCTGTCTGACGACACTGCTGACGCCGGACAGCGGCAGGGCGGTCGTCGCGGGCATCGATGTTCTGAAGAATCCGAACGAGGTACGGCGCTCGATCGGCCTGTCCGGCCAGTTCGCCGCGGTCGACGAGTACCTGACCGGCCGCGAGAACCTCCAGATGGTCGGCCAGCTCTACCAGATGCGGGCCAAGGAGGCGAAGGCCCGCGCGGCCGAGCTGCTGGAGCGGTTCAACCTCGCGGACGCCGCCGACCGCCCCTCCAAGACGTACTCCGGAGGCATGCGCCGCCGCCTCGACCTCGCCGCCGCGCTCGTCGTCTCCCCGCCGGTGATGTTCATGGACGAGCCGACCACCGGACTCGACCCGCGCAACCGGCAGCAGCTGTGGGAGGTCATCCAGGAGCTGGTGGCGGGCGGCACCACGCTGCTGCTCACCACCCAGTACCTCGAAGAGGCCGACCACCTCGCGCACGACATCTGCGTCGTCGACCACGGCCGCGTCATCGCCCGCGGCACCTCCGACCAGCTCAAGGCGCAGACCGGCGGCGAGCGCGTCGAGGTCGTCGTGCACGAGCGCGAGCACCTCGCCGCCGCCCGGGAGATCCTGGCCGGCTTCGGCAAGGGCGAGACCACCGTCGCCGAGCACACCCGCAAGCTCACCGTCCCGGTCACCGGCGGCGCCAAGCTGCTCGCCGAGGTGATCCGGGACCTGGACGCCCAGGGCATCGAGATCGACGACATCGCCCTGCGCCGCCCCACCCTCGACGACGTGTTCATCTCCCTCACCGGGCACATGGCCGAAGCAGCCGACCAGAGCGAGGAGCCCGGAAAATGAGCGCCGTCACCGACACCCCCCAGCTCGCCCCGCGCCCCGCGGGCGGCATAGGCCAGTCCGTCCGGGACTCCCTGGTCGTCGCCAAGCGCAATCTCATCCGCATGACGCGGATCCCCGAGATGATCCTCTTCGGGATCATCCAGCCGGTGATGTTCGTGGTGCTGTTCACGTACGTCTTCGGCGGCTCGATCTCCATCCCGGGTGCGGGCACCAGCCCCGGCGCCTACAAGGAATTCCTGATGGCGGGCATCTTCGCCCAGACCGTCACCTTCGCCACCGCGGGTGCGGGCGCCGGCATCGCCGACGACATGCACAAGGGGCTCATCGACCGGTTCCGCTCACTGCCCATGGCGCGCGGGGCGGTGCTCACCGGACGCACCCTCGCCGACCTCGTGCAGACGGCCGTGACCCTCGCCGTCCTCGCCGCCGTGGCCCTGCTCGTCGGCTGGCGCACCCACGAGAACATCGGCAAGGTCCTGGCCGGCTTCGGACTGCTCCTGCTGCTCGGGTACGCGTTCACGTGGATCGGCGCCCTGATCGGCCTGACCGTGCGCACCCCCGAGGCCGCGACCTCGGGCGGCCTGATCTGGCTCTTCCCGCTGACCTTCATCTCGAACGCGTTCGTGCCGGTCAACGGCATGCCGAAGTTCCTGCAGTACATCGCGGAGTGGAACCCGTTCAGCGCCACGGTGTCGGCGGCCCGCGAGCTGTTCGGCAACACCATCGACGGCGTCCCCAAGTCGGTGACCGGCGCCTGGCCCATGGAGCACCCGATCTGGGCCTCCCTGATCTGGTCGGTGCTGATCATCCTGTTCTTCCGCACCCTCGCCGTCCGCAAGTACCGCAAGGCGGCCGGCTGACCGGCCCGGCAGCGAGAAGGCACACGAAAGGCCCCCGGAAGCGGTGTGCGCTCCGGGGGCCTCGTCGTACGACAGTGTGGGCGTCAGCCGCTGTACGGCTCCGCCTTGAGGATCTTGACCGAGGCCAGCTTGCCGTTCGGCAGCTCGTACTCGGCGTCCTCGCCGACCTTCTTGCCGTTCACGCCCGTGCCCAGCGGTGACTGCGGCGAATACGTCTCGATGTCGGAACTCGCGTACTCGCGGGAGGCCAGCAGGAACTCAAGGGTGTCGTCCTCGTCGCCGTCGAAGGCGATGGTGACGACCATGCCCGGTGCGACGACGCCCGACGCGGCCGGGGCCTCACCGACCTTGGCCTTCTCAAGGAGCTGGGTCAGCTGGCGGATGCGGAGCTCCTGCTTGCCCTGCTCCTCCTTCGCCGCGTGATACCCGCCGTTCTCGCGCAGGTCGCCTTCCTCGCGCGCCGCAGCGATCTTCTGCGTGACTTCCTCGCGCGCGGGACCAGACAGGTACGCCAGCTCGTCCTTGAGCTTGGTGTGCGCCTCCTGCGTCAGCCAGGTGACGTCTTCGCTGGTCTGGGTCACAGGTCGCTCCTCGTAGGTACTTGGATACAAAGCATCGCCCTACCCAGAAGGATGTTCCCTCTCGGGTGGGCGAAACCACGAGCCTAACAATTCGCAGACCAAAGGGGGAGGACATAAGGCATCAGTTTTACGTCAACGCAGGTCAGCCACCACAAACCCGAAGGGATCGCAGGCAGACCGGTCAAGCCGCCGAAGCGGTTCAGGCCGTTCAGTCTGCGTGGCAGCCGAGCAGCTCGGCCGTCGTTCCCCTGCCGCCGGACGTGCGGAGCGTGACGAGCTTGTCGATCCGGTCCTGCTTCTGGTCGAAGCGGAAGTCGGCGCGGCCCACCTCGCCGCCGGCGGCGTCCTGCGAGCGGATCGTGCAGTAGCCGGAGGTGCCGCTGTCCTTGCGGATCTCCAGATGGACCTTGACGTGATCGTCGTACGTCTTGAAGGCGATGACCTCGCCGCTGAACTTGTTGCCGCCCGAGATGTAGTACCAGCCGAACCAGACGAGCATCGCGGCGAAGAGCGGGGCCAGGATCATCGCGGCCAGTCGCAGCTTGCGGTCGGCGCGGGCGTCGGCGCTGCGCGGGGAGCTGTAGCGGCCCTCGGGCAGGTCCTGCCGCACGGCACTCATCAGCCAGTTCCTCTCGCCTCGCCCGTCAAGATGCGGACGCCGGAATTTTCGGCCCCCCGGTTCGGTCACTATAGAAGCCGCCCATTGCACCGAAACACACCAGGGCGCCTTATCTCACCGAGGATCTTGTCTTGACTGAGCAGCTGCGACTGATGGCCGTTCACGCCCACCCCGACGACGAGTCGTCGAAGGGCGCGGCCACCATGGCCAAGTATGTGTCCGAGGGGGTGGACGTGCTGGTCGTCACGTGCACGGGCGGCGAGCGCGGCTCCATCCTCAACCCCAAGCTCCAGGGGGACACGTACATCGAGGAGCACATCCACGAGGTGCGCAAGAAGGAGATGGACGAGGCTCGCGAGATCCTCGGCGTCAAGCAGGAGTGGCTGGGCTTCGTCGACTCGGGGCTGCCCGAGGGCGACCCGCTGCCGCCGCTGCCGGAGGGCTGCTTCGCGCTGGAGGACGTCGACACGGCGGCCGGCCGCCTGGTGCGGCAGATCCGCGACTTCCGTCCGCAGGTCATCACGACGTACGACGAGAACGGCGGATACCCGCACCCCGACCACATCATGACCCACAAGATCACGATGGTGGCCTTCGACGGGGCGAACGACCCGGTCGCGTACCCGGAGGCGGAGTTCGGCCCGGTCTTCCAGCCGTCGAAGCTCTACTACAACCAGGGCTTCAACCGCCCGCGCACCCAGGCGCTGCACGACGCGCTCCTGGCCCGCGGCATGGAGTCGCCGTACGAGGACTGGCTGAAGCGCTGGGACGAGTTCGGGCGGGTCGAGCGGAACCTCACCACGCACGTGCCGTGCGCCGACTTCTATGAGATCCGCGACAAGGCGCTGATCGCGCACGCCACGCAGATCGACCCCGACGGCGGCTGGTTCCGCGTTCCGATGGAGGTCCAGAAGGAGGTCTGGCCGACCGAGGAGTACGAGCTCGCGAAGTCGCTCGTCGATACCTCCCTCCCCGAGGACGACCTCTTCGCGGGCGTCCGTCACAATGCCTAGGTGAACGCGAATCTGGCAATGACCCACCTTGTGTCGCTCGCCGCCCAGTCGGAGGTGGACGAGGACAAGGTCACCCCGGGTGTCCTCGGTTTCATCGTCTTCGCCGTGATGGCCCTGGCCGTGTGGGGTCTGATGAAGTCCATGAACAAGCACATGCGCAAGGTCGACTTCAAGGAGAAGTCGTCCGGGGCCGCGTCCGAGCCGGTCGCCTCGGCGTCCGGCGCGGACGACCGCCGCACCTCGGCCTGACGCACCCCGTGCCCGCCGGCGCGCCCGCGCGATGAGTTTCGCGGGCGCGCACGGTCGTACGGGTATGAACCCTGTGACAGGCAAGAGCCCCGCCGGCAAGAGCCCCGTACTGATGCACGCGGTCGTCTCCGTGGACGGATTCATCGCCGATGCCGAGGACCAGGTCGGCGCCCTCTTCGACTGGTACGGCAACGGGGACGTGCCGATCGTCGAGGGCGCCGGGTTCCGGGTGTCCAAGGCCTCCGCCGAGTACACCCGTGCGATCTGGGACAGCCTCGGCGTGATCATCATGGGCCGCCGTCTGTTCGACCTGACGAACGGCTGGGACGCGCAGCCGCCCGCCGGTGAGCACGTCGTCGTGGTCTCGCACCGGCCGCGCCCCGCCGACTGGCACCCCGAGGCGTCCCACTACCACTTCGCCCGCGATGTGCCCGAGGCCGTCGCCAGGGCCCGGGAGCTGGCGGGGACGCGGTCCGTCGCGATCACCGCGGGCGACATCGGCGGCCAGGCGTTCGCCCTCGGCCTCGTCGACGTGGTGGCGATGGACGTCGCCCCCGTCGTCCTCGGCGCGGGCAGGCGTTTCTTCGGGTCCGCCGCCGGTGAGCGGCTCCTGGACGACCCGCACGTGGTCGTCCAGGGAGACCGGGTGCTGCACCTTCAGTACCGGACCCGCGTCACGGCTGCGGAGTCGTCATGACCACGCCCATCGTGTCCCGTGCGTGCCGGTTCGGGACCATGCCGAGCCGCCACGCCTGCCAGCCCGTGTCCAGGTCCACGCCCCGCTCCAGCAGCAGCTGGTACGCCTCCACGTAGTCGTCGAGCTTGCCGTCGCGCGTGGGGTGCACTGCCTGGCCGAGCTGGGCCAGCTCCTCCTGCGCGACCGCCGAGCCGACCTCCGAACCGCCCGGCGAGGCGTAGGGCAGCAGGGTGCAGCGCAGGAAGACCGCCCAGTCCTCGCCGCGCCGGTCGCCGTACGAGGCGAAGAGCGCCTGCGCCTCCTCGCACAGCGTCATCGCCTGCTGGAGGCGGGCGTTGCCCGCGTCGACGACCGCCAGCTCCAGGCACGTCCAGCCCTCGCCGTGCGCGACGCCGATCCGCTGGAAGTCGGCGCGGGCGTCGACCAGGAGCTGGCGGGCGAAGCCGGAGTTGCGCAGGCTGCCGGTCTGCACGGCCCGCTGGTCGCGGGTGACCCGCGCCGAGTGGTGCCGGGCGCAGGCCAGGCCGTACACGTCCCGCATCCGGGAGAACATCGTGCGCGAACGCTCCAGCTCGCGGACCGCCTGGTCCAGGTTGCCCGTCTCCTCCAGGGCCTGGCCCAGGTAGTAGTACGTCCAGGCCTCGCCCCGCGCGTCCTCGTTGTCCCGGTGCCGGGACGCCGCCTGGCGCAGCCCGTCGACCGCGACCGACGCGTCGCCCTCGACGAGCCGGGCGCGGGCCAGCTGGGTCATCGCCCAGGCCTCGCCGCGGGCGTCGCGGGTGCGGCCGTACAGGTCGAGCGCGGCGCGCAGCTCGTCGTCCGCGCGCGGCACGTCGCCCATCCGCAGGCACAGCTGGCCGAGCTGGAAGTGGGCCCACGCCTCGCCGTGCAGCGACTCGTTCTCCCGGTGCAGGGCGAGGGCGTCGGTGAGCAGGGACAGCGACTCGCGGACATGGGCGCGGTCACGCTCGACGGCCGCGAGCGCGTGCAGGGTCCAGCCGCGGTCGCCCTTGGTCTCGGGCGTCGTCTGCAGATCGAGGGCCTCCCGCAACTTCGCGGCGGCCTCGGTGAGCTGGCCCTGGTGGTGCAGGGTGATGCCGAGCGAGCACAGCGCGCGCGCCTCGCCCGCCCGGTGGTGGGCCTCGCGGTACAGGTCGACCACCGACGACAGGGTCGTACGCGCCTTGTCGAGTTCGCCGAGATGACGGGCCGCGATACCGGTGCGCCACTGGACCGAACGCACAAGCAGGCCCTGGTCGATGGCCTGCGTCAGCTCACTGATCTCGCCCAGGCGGTAGAGGTCGCCGCGCAGCAGGCAGTAGTCGCACAGGGCGCCGAGCAGGCCGAGCACTGCGTCCTGGTTGACCCCCTCCGCGTGCCGCAGCGCCGCCGTGATGAAGCTCGACTCGTCGTCCAGCCAGCGCAGCGCCGCATCCAGCGACGTGAAGCCGTGCGGGCCCATCTGACCGGCCCGCGTCGACATGTTGCCGTCGACCAGGCGGATCACCGAGTCGGCCAGCTCGGCGTAGTTCTGGATCAGCCGTTCCTGGGCGGCCGTGCGCTCCTGCGGCTCCTCCTCGTCGGCGAGGCGGGCCTGCGCGAAGACGCGGACCAGGTCGTGCAGCCGGTAGCGGCTGCCCCGGACGTGGTCGACGAGACCGGCGCGGGCCAGCGCGGTCAGGTGCTTGGTCGCCTCCGTGTCGTCCGTGGCCAGCAGCGCCGCCGCCGCTGCCGCGCCCAGCGAGGCCCGGCCCGCCAGCGCGAGGCGCCGCAGCAGCCGCCGGGCCGCGTCGGACTGGTCGGTGTAGCGCAGCCACAGCACGCGCTCGACCGGGTCGACGGGCCCGTACGCGCTCAGGTCGGCGGCGAGCTGACGCGGAGAGCGCGGCCCGATCGCGGACCCCGCGATGCGCAGCGCCAGCGGCAGGCCGCCGCACAACTCCCGTACGGCGTCCGCGGACTCGGCGTCGTAGGGACCGCCGGTGTCCTCCGCGGCCTCCCGCAGCAGCTCGTCCGCGCCCGCCGCGTCCAGCGCCTCCACCGGCAGCTGGTGCACCCAGGCGGGGGTGTCGTCCCCGAGCTCCAGCGGCTCCCGCGAGGTGACGATCACCAGGCTGTCGGAGCGCTCGGGGATGAGCGTGCGCACCTGCCGCGCGTCCTCGGCGTCGTCGAGCACGATCGTCACCGGAAGCCCGGTCAGATGCTGGTGGTACAGCTCGCTCAGCCGCTTGACCTGCTGCTCCGGCGTGGACCGCTCACGGAACAGCAGCTGCTCGCGCGGGGCGCCGAGCCGGTTCAGCAGATGCAGCAGCGCGTCCCGCGTCGACAGCGCGGGCCCGTCCGCCCGGTCCCCGCGCAGGTCCACGACACACGCCCCGCGGAACTGGTCGCGCAGGTCGTGCGCGGCCCGCACCGCGAGCGTCGTGCGCCCCGCGCCGGGCGTCCCGTGCAGCACGACGACCGTCGGCCGGGTCTCGGTGCTGGCCCGCGCCGCGTGCACCCACTGCGCGATCCGCGCCATCGCGGCCCGCCGCCCGGCGAACGGTCCCTGCGGCTGCGGGAGTTGACCGAACGACTGCTCCAGTACGCTCCTGCGCCGCGCGGCCGCGCTCCGGTCGGGCCTGCGCCCGCCCGGCACCACCGTCTTCGTGCCGACCGACCCGGTGGACGCGGCGAGCACCCGCTGCTGGTCCAGGAAGGGCCGGATGCCCCGCACCTCCAGGGCGGTCAGCCATTGCAGCCGCAGCTGCTCGGGCCCGCCCGGCTGGTTCCTCGCGCCGGCGCTGCGGCTGGCCGCGGGCACGTGCGACGCGGTCACCTTGGCGACGGTCGCGGCGGCCCCGAGCACGGCCACGGCGGCGCCCACTCCCAGGGCCGTGCCGGTGCTGGTGCCGACGATCAGGTCGGCCACGCACGCGGTGACGGCGCCGACTCCCGCCACCTGCAGGGGAGTCGACCCGCCCTGCTTGGCGAACCGCTCCCCGAACGTCATCTGCCCGGCCGCCGCCTCGTCCAGCGCTCCGGTGTACGCGGCATACTCCTCGGCCGCCGTCTGCTCCATGGCATCCAGTGCACCCTTGGCCCGGGACAGCAGCACCCCGGCATCCGTCCGCCCGCCCGAGCGCCGTACCTCCTCCTCCACGGCCCGGGCCAACAGCCGCTCGGCCTCCGCCCGATGGCTGTCTCGCATCTTCGGTCCCCCTCCGGTGGCGACAGTTCAGCCTCAAGTGTCCTGCGTATGGGGTGTCGGCGCGAGGGTCCCTGCGACCAAAGATCAGGACCGTGACGGTGATGCGCAAGTATGGGGGCATGCCGAACCGACTGGCCCATGAGACGTCCCCCTACCTCCTCCAGCACGCCGACAACCCGGTGGACTGGTGGCCCTGGTCGGCCGACGCCTTCGAGGAGGCGAAGCGGCGGGGGGTCCCGGTGCTGCTCAGCGTCGGGTACTCCAGCTGCCACTGGTGCCACGTCATGGCGCACGAGTCCTTCGAGGACGACGCCACCGCCGCCCTCGTCAACGAGCACTTCGTCGCCGTGAAGGTCGACCGCGAGGAGCGGCCCGACGTCGACGCCGTCTACATGGAGGCCGTGCAGGCCGCCACCGGGCACGGTGGCTGGCCCATGACGGTGTTCCTGACGCCGGACGCCGAGCCGTTCTACTTCGGGACGTACTTCCCGCCCGAGGCGCGCCACGGCTCGCCCTCCTTCACCCAGGTCCTCCAGGGCGTGCGCGACGCGTGGGGCGAGCGGCGCGGGGAGGTCACCGAGGTCGCCGGGAAGATCAGCGCCGATCTCGCGGCGCGCGAACTGACCTACGGGGGCACGGAGGTGCCCGGCGCGGAGGAGCTGGGGCAGGCGCTGCTCGGGCTCGTGCGGGAGTACGACGCCACGTACGGCGGGTTCGGCGGCGCGCCCAAGTTCCCGCCGTCCATGGTCATCGAGTTCCTGCTGCGCCACCACGCGCGCACCGGCGCCGAGGGCGCGCTCCAGATGGCCACCGACACCTGCGAGCGGATGGCGCGCGGCGGGATCTACGACCAGCTCGGCGGCGGCTTCGCCCGCTACTCCGTGGACCGCGAGTTCACCGTGCCGCACTTCGAGAAGATGCTCTACGACAACGCGCTGCTGTGCCGCGCCTACGCGCATCTGTGGCGCTCCACCGGCTCGGAGTTCGCCCGCCGGACCGCCCTGGAGACCGCCGACTTCATGGTCCGTGAACTGCGGACGAACGAGGGCGGGTTCGCCTCGGCGCTGGACGCGGACAGCGAGGACCCGGTGAGCGGCGAGCACGTCGAGGGCGCCTACTACGTGTGGACGCCCGCGCAGCTGACCGAAGTCCTGGGGGAGGAGGACGGGCAGCTCGCCGCCCGCTGCTTCGGGGTCACCGAGGAGGGCACCTTCGAGGAGGGCGCCTCCGTCCTCCAACTCCCGCAGAGCGACGAGGTGTTCGACGCCGAGCGGATCGACGGCATCCGGCGGCGGCTGGCCGCGGCCCGCGCCGAGCGCCCCGCCCCCGGCCGGGACGACAAGGTCGTCGCCGCCTGGAACGGCCTGGCGATCGCCGCGCTCGCCGAGACCGGCGCCTACTTCGGGCGGCAGGACCTCGTGGACGCCGCCGTCGCCGCGGGCGATCTGCTGGTGCGCCTGCACATGGACCCGCAGGCCCGCCTCTCCCGCACCAGCAAGGACGGCCGCGTCGGCCGCAACGCGGGTGTTCTGGAGGACTACGCCGATGTCGCCGAGGGCTTCCTCGCGCTGGCCTCGGTGACGGGGGAGGGCGTCTGGCTGGAGTTCGCCGGGTTCCTGCTGGACCACGTACTGGACCGGTTCGTGGACGCGGAGAGCGGGGCGCTCTACGACACCGCTGTCGACGCGGAGCAGCTGATCCGCCGCCCGCAGGACCCGACGGACAACGCCGCGCCGTCCGGCTGGACCGCCGCCGCGGGGGCCCTGCTCTCGTACGCGGCCCAGACCGGTTCGGAGCCGCACCGCACCGCCGCCGAGCGGGCGCTGGGCGTCGTCAAGGCGCTCGGCCCGCGCGTGCCCCGCTTCATCGGCAACGGTCTGGCGGTCGCCGAGGCGCTGCTCGACGGGCCCCGCGAGATCGCCGTGGTCGGGGAGGTCGGCGGGCGGCTGCACCACACCGCGCTCACCGGGACGGCCCCCGGCGCCGTCGTCGCGGCCGGGCCCGAGGGCAGCGGTGAACTGCCGCTGCTGGCGGACCGGTTGCGGATCGAGGACCAGGACACCGCCTATGTGTGCCGGCACTTCGTGTGCGACGCCCCGGTGACCGATCCCGACCGGTTGGGACAGATCGTGGGCGGTACGACGGCCTGACGGCCGCGGTGCGGCGCCGGGCGTCACTGGACCGGTGCAAAGGCCGTTTCCTCCGGGGCGGTCGCTGAGATACGTAGGGCATGATCCGCTACCTCGCGACCGCCGCGCTCGCCGCCGCCCCGCTCCTTCCGAGCGCGTCCCCGGCGCTCACCCCGGACACGGTCCACCGGGGCGTCACCGGCTGCTTCTCCTGGTCCTGGAAGGACGGGGGCGCCGTCACGACGACCGTGTACTACCGCAATCGCTGCGACAGCGCGCACACGCTGCGCATCCGCTGGTCGTCGGCGGCGTCCGGCAACGAGGACATCAAGGTCAAGGCCGGGGCCAAGGGCTCGACGTGGAGCTTCATCTCCTTGAAGCCGCTGAGCTTCGCCGACCTCGGGCGCGCTTAGCGGGCCGCGGCAAGCCGCCGACGCGTCTGAGCGGTGCACGACTGGACGCGTCCGCGGCTCTCGTCGTGGTTGCTCGCGCCCCGCGGCGGAGCCGCTGATGTGCACAGCCCCGCGCCCCTTACGGGGCGCTTTAGAGGCCGTGCTGGACGGTGTCCAGGGCGCGCAGGACCAGGTCGCGGAGGTCCTCCTCGTGGTCGTGCTCGGCCCAGTACATCGTGGCCTGCATGATGGCGCCGACCAGGGCCATCGCGTAGACGCGGACCTCCAGGTCGTCGGCGTCGCGGCCGGTGCGCTCGGCGATCACCCGGCACATCAGCCGGCCGGTGACCGACATCGACTCCATCATCCGGGAGCGCACCGCGGGCGTCTCGACCTGGAGGCGGGTGCGCAGCCGGGCGACCTCGGGCTTCTCGCTCTCGAACGCGAGCTCCAGGCTGCGCTGTACGACGTGCCGGATGGAGTCGACGATCGATTCGTCGGCCGGCCGGGCCCGCAGCTCGCGCTCCAGGACCGGGTCGAACTCGTCGGTGAGGACGATGTCTTCCTTGGTCGGGAAGTAGCGGAAGACCGTGGACGGCGACACCTCGGCGGCCTCGGCGATCTGCTCGACCGTCGTCGCGTCGTACCCCTGCTCCTCGATCAGGCGGTACGTCGCCTCGCGGATCGCCGTCCTGGTCTTGATCTTCTTGCGCTCGCGGAGCCCGATCTTGGGCTCCGCGGGCGTCTGTGCTGAGGCGGCCATGGCGCTCATTGTCAGGCATCGGCGCTGATCGGGGCCACCTCCGCGGTGGAAGAGGTGTTCTCGTCGGGGCGGACGCGGCCGGGCATCAGGGCCGCCGAGAGCAGCGCCGCGGCCAGCGCGACGACGCCGATGACGATCAGGGCGAGGTCCATGCCGTGCAGATACGCGGTGTTCGCCGACGCCGCGAGCGCCTCGTCGCCGAGCCGTCCGGCCACGACATGGGCGCCGGTCACCGAGTCGCGGGCGACCTCCGCGGCCGGGCCCGGCAGCCCCGCGGTGGAGAGCCGGTCCGTGTAGGCGCCGGCGACGAGCGCGCCGAGCAGGGCCACGCCGAGCGCGCTGCCGGTCTGGCGCACCGTGCTCAGCAGACCCGTGCCCCGCCCGGCCTGGTCCTTGTCGAGCGCGGCCATGGCGCCGCCCATCGCGGGGATCATGGCGAAGGCGATGCCGACGCCGCCGATCGACAGCCACAGCGCGGTGAACCCGTAGCCCGAGTCGACGGTGGTGCGGGCGCCGAGGAACGCGGCGAAGGCGAGCACCGCCAGCGCCGCGCAGACCACCGACCGGGCCCCGAACCGGACGACGAGCGGCTGCGCGAGACGCGCCGCGAGCAGCATGCCGCCCATCAGCGGGACCATCCGCACACCGGTGCCGAGCGAGTCGATGCCGAGGACGGCCTGGAGGTACTGCGGCAGCAGGAACAGCACGCCGGACAGGACGAACATGCCGAGCGTGGCGGCCAGGGTGTTGCTGAGGAAGCCGCGGTGGGCCAGGAGCGAGAGGTCGAGCATGGGCCGGGTACCGCGCCGCTCGCGCAGGATCAGCGCGGTGAGCAGCGCGACGGCCGCCGCGAAGGCGCCGACGACGACGGCGTCGCTCCAGCCCCGGCCCGGGCCCTCGATGATCGCGTAGATGAGGCTGCCGAGGCCGAGCGCGGTGAGCACGGTGGAGACGGTGTCGACCTTGGGCGCGGCCGGGTCGCGGCTCTCGGGGAGCAGGAACAGGCAGGCGGTGATGCCGATGGCGACCATCGGCACGTTCAGCACGAACACCGAGCCCCACCAGAAGTGGTTGAGCAGCCAGCCGCCGATGATCGGGCCGAGCGGCATGCCGAGCGCGGAGGCCGCCGAGATCATGCCGATGGCCTTCGTCTGCTCCGAGCGCGGGAAGAGCGAGGGCAGCACGGACATCGCGAGCGGCATCACGAACGCCCCGCCGACGCCCATCAGGGCGCGGGCCACGATGACCCAGGTGACATCGCCCGCGAGCGCGCCGACCAGCGACGCGGCCAGGAAGACGCCGAGCCCGCCGATGAGCATCCGGCGCCGCCCGAACCGGTCGCCGAGCAGTCCGGCCGGGAGCATCAGGGCGGCGAAGACCACGATGTACGCGTCCGCCATCCACTGCTGCTGGCCGGTGCTGGCGCCGAGGTCCTCGGCGATCGTCGGCAGCGCCACGTTCAGGATCGTCATGTCGAAACCGAGCACGAGCATGCTCGCGACCAGGGCCCCGAGGGCCCACCAGCGCCGGGGATCCAGGCGCGACTCCGAAGGAGCAGTGACAGTAACCATGAAATGAGAGTAGCTGTCAGTTCGTAGTGTCTGTCAATGGGAAGTCGCTCTCTCCTTGTGGATCCGGGCACAAAAAAGGGCCGCGGCTGGTGAGCCGCGGCCAGGGTTCGTGCTGGTTGGGGGGTGTCAGCCGTGCTGGTACGCCACCAGGGAGATGCCGACGTAGTGCACGACGAACGCCGCGAGGGTCAGGGAGTGGAAGACCTCGTGGAAGCCGAACCAGCGGGGGGAGGGGTTCGGGCGCTTGATGCCGTAGATGACGCCGCCCGCGCTGTAGAGCAGTCCGCCCACGACGACCAGGACGAGCACCGCGATGCCGCCGGTCCGCATGAAGTCGGGCAGGAAGAAGACCGCCGCCCAGCCCATCGCGATGTAGCAGGGGGTGTAGAGCCAGCGCGGGGCGCCGACCCAGAAGACGCGGAAGGCGATGCCCGCGCCGGCCGCCGCCCAGATGCCCCACAGCAGCGCGTCGCCCTTGGCGCCCGGCAGCAGCAGCATCGTCAGCGGTGTGTACGTACCGGCGATGATCAGGAAGATGTTGGCGTGGTCGAGCCGGCGCAGCACGCCGTCGGCGCGCGGCCCCCAGTTCCCCCGGTGGTAGAGCGCGCTCACCCCGAAGAGCAGGCAGGCCGTCAGCACGAAGATGCCGCAGGCCACGCGGCCCCGGGTGGAGTCCGCCAGTGCGGTCAGGAACAGGCCGGAGATCAGCACCGCCGGGAACATGCCCGCGTGCAGCCAGCCGCGGAGTCTCGGCTTCAGGGTGGGCGGATCGGTGAGTGCGGCGGGGGTGACGGGCTGCTCTGCGGCGACGCTCATCCCGGCATCGTACCTACGCAACCGTAAGTAACAGATAGGGCCAGCCCCCGGATCCGGCCTGGGGGGAACCCGAATTCATCGATCGTTAAGCCTCCGGAGGCCTTTCCGTGCGAGTGGCAATGCTCACGTCGCTCACCTGTGAGCCCCCCTGGACAGATGGGCGAAACGGTCGGATGATCAAATGAGTGCGGTCGGCACCGGATGAGCGCTCGCTGTGGGAAACAGTGGACGGGAGGCGCAGCGTCCGGGTCGCAGCCCCCACGGGGCAACCAACTCAACACCCTCATTAGGAGCGATCGTGGCGCGCGACATCGCGGCTCCCGTTTCCCCTGTTTCCCCTGTCTCCCAGGACACCACCACCCTCCCGACCAACCACAAGGAACTGATCTCGTGGGTCAACGAGATCGCTGAACTGACGCAACCGGACAGTGTGGTCTGGTGCGACGGCTCCGAGGCCGAGTACCAGCGGCTCGCGGACGAACTCGTCGCCAAGGGAACGTTCAGGAAGCTCGATCCGACGCTGCGCCCCAACTCCTACTACGCCGCCTCCGACCCGACCGATGTCGCGCGGGTCGAGGACCGGACGTTCATCTGCTCCGAGAAGGAGGAGGACGCCGGCCCCACGAACCACTGGAAGGCCCCCGCGGAGATGCGGGAGATCTTCCGGGGCAACGAGGGCAACGGGGGGATCTTCCGCGGCTCCATGAAGGGCCGGACGATGTACGTCGTCCCCTTCTGCATGGGCCCGCTCGGCTCACCGCTCTCCGCCATCGGCGTCGAGATCACCGATTCGGCCTACGTGGCCGTCTCCATGCGCACCATGACCCGGATGGGGCAGCCCGTCCTGGACGAACTCGGCGAGGACGGCTTCTTCGTCAAGGCCGTCCACACGCTCGGCGCCCCGCTGGCCGCGGGCGAGGCCGACGTGGCCTGGCCGTGCAACTCCACGAAGTACATCTCGCACTTCCCCGAGGACCGGGAGATCTGGTCGTACGGGTCCGGCTACGGCGGCAACGCCCTGCTCGGCAAGAAGTGCTACGCGCTGCGCATCGCCTCGGTGATGGCGCGGGACGAGGGCTGGCTGGCCGAGCACATGCTCATCCTCAAGCTGACCCCGCCGCAGGGAGAGTCGAAGTACGTCGCCGCCGCCTTCCCGTCCGCGTGCGGGAAGACCAACCTCGCGATGCTGGAGCCCACGATCTCCGGCTGGACCGTCGAGACGATCGGTGACGACATCGCCTGGATGCGGTTCGGCGAGGACGGCCGGCTCTACGCGATCAACCCCGAGGCCGGTTTCTTCGGCGTCGCGCCCGGCACGGGTGAGCACACCAACGCGAACGCCATGAAGACCCTCTGGGGCAACTCGGTCTTCACGAACGTCGCGCTCACCGACGACAACGACGTGTGGTGGGAGGGGATGACCGAGGAGACCCCGGCTCACCTCACGGACTGGAAGGGCAACTCCTGGACGCCCGAGTCGGGCGTTCCGGCCGCGCACCCCAACGCCCGCTTCACCACCCCCGCCGCGCAGTGCCCGATCATCGCGCCGGAGTGGGAGGACCCGAAGGGCGTGCCGATCTCGGCGATCCTCTTCGGCGGCCGCCGCGCCTCGGCCGTGCCGCTGGTCACCGAGTCCTTCGACTGGAACCACGGGGTCTTCCTCGGCGCCAACGTGGCCTCCGAGAAGACGGCCGCGGCCGAGGGCAAGGTCGGCGAACTGCGCCGCGACCCGTTCGCGATGCTGCCGTTCTGCGGCTACAACATGGGCGACTACATGGCCCACTGGGTGAAGGTCGCGGAGGGCAGGGACGCGGCCAAGCTCCCGAAGATCTACTACGTCAACTGGTTCCGCAAGGACGCGAACGGGCGCTTCGTGTGGCCCGGGTTCGGGGAGAACTCCCGCGTCCTGAAGTGGATCGTGGACCGCCTCGACGGCCGGGCGGAAGGTGTCGAGACTCCGATCGGCATTCTTCCGGCCAAGGGTTCCCTGGACACCGACGGCCTGAACCTGGCCGACAGCGACCTGGAGTTCCTGCTCACCGTCGACAAGGAGGTCTGGCGCGAGGAGGCGTCTCTCGTCCCGGCCCACCTCAACACGTTCGGCACTCACACGCCGGCCGAGTTGTGGGCCGAGTACCACAAGCTGGTGGACCGCCTCGGCTAGCCCGGACCTGATCAAGCCCCCTGCACAACGACGTGCGGGGGGCTTGTTCGCGTCCTGTGAGGGGCGCGGGGCCGCGAGCTCTCAGCCGAGGGTGATCGGTCCGTTGAAGTCCCGCCCCGTCACGACCGGCCCGTGCACGGTGCCGGAGATGTCGTTCCGTACATCGCCCGCGCCGGTCCGCAGCGTCCCGTGTTCCTGGCGCCACGCCTCCAGTAGCCGGGCGAACTCGGGATCCTGTTCGGCCCGGGACGCCAGTGCCGCAGCCAGAGCCTGAGCGTGTTCGCGCCTTCCAGGCTCGTCGGTCAGTGCCGTCAACTCCCGCTGCCCGTGCCCCTCTTCTCCCGGGCGACGTATCACCAGCGCCCGCAGCGACTGCCACGCCTGGTGTCCCGCCGCGCCCGCTGTGCTGCCCGCAAAGGCCATGAGCAGATCGGCTGCAATCGGTTCCACGGAAAACCTCCGAACTCAGGTGCCGCAACCCCACCATTGACCGTGATGACGCATCACCATGTCCACTCGTACTGCTTCCTGACAACTTTGGCGCGCGAATGCATCACGACCTCGTCACACCATCTCAACTCAGTGAGCACAGAAGGTTATTGACGACCGCCATGGAACCGCTTCACCATGTGAGGTCCCCGTTCGGCCGGTCTCCGTGGCATCGCCCCAGACCGGTGACCGACGCTTTCACGGGAGCCGCCACATGAAGATCCTGCCCAGGGCCGCGTTACACATCTGGACAGCGGCGCTCGTCGTTCTTGTCACCGCCTTCGGATCCGGCTCCGCGGTCGCGGACCCGGATCCGAGTTCGCTTCGCTACACGTGCCCGTTTCCGGTGATAGGGGACGAGCCGATGACGGCGTCGGTCGTGTGGGACGCCTCGCACACCCACGTGGTAGGCCGGCCCACCCCGCTGCAGCCGATCCGGACGGCGGCGACGGTCGGTTCCGGCGTCGTCCGGTCGCTCCGGTTCGTCGGCGCGGCCACAGTCGAGGGCACGGCGGAAGTGCACGCCGTCGTCGCCGCACCGGAGGGCAACCTCCCCGTCACCGTGCGGCTGAAGGTGGCCAGGACTGCGGTCAGGGATTCCGATGCGCTGACCGTCCCGGCGAGCGGCACCCTCCCCTCGTTCGTCTTCCACCGCTCGGGCCCGGCGAAGATCATCGTCGGCGCGATCGACCTGCACCTCACTCCGCGCAACGCCGACGGAGACGAGACGCTCGCAGGCAAGATCGATACATCGTGCGACCTCAACAGCGGGCAGAGCGGGTTGCTGGCGACCTTCAAGGTCGTACCCGCCTCGACGGGCCCGAGCGCATCGGGGACGGCGCCCGTGCCGGGCGGATCCGAGGGGAGGACCGGAGCGTCGGGCGCACCGGGAACTGCCGGGGGACCGGGGAAGGCCGGTACCAGCGGCGCGGGTTCGGCATCCGCGTCCGCCTCGGCTTCCTCATCGGCAAAGGGGAAGGACCCCTCCGGTTCGCCCAGTGGCACGGCCATGCCCTCGCAGCCCGGCGCCCCGGGCACCCCCGCTGCCGACGACGCCCCGGCCCGGGGCGCGCACTGGCCGGTGCCGGTGGGCGCGGTCGCGGCATTCCTCGTGGTGAGCGCTGTCGTGGTCGGGATCGGCTGGTGGGGCCGCCGCAGCCGGACGGAGGGCCGGGATGAGTGACGTGGCCCCCATCGACGGCGGGGCACCCGAGCCCGGACCCGCGGACAAGGACGACGCGCCTGCCGGGGCGCACGTGAACAAGGTGAGCGACGGTGCCGTCGTCTACGGCCCGGTGTTCCAGGGCAGAGATTTCACTGGTGGGGTGACGGTCCACTTCTCCCTGCCTCCGACGGCCGGGCAGGAGCAGCTGACGGCGCGCGAGCCGGGGCTGCGCGCCGAGCCGGACCCGCAGGACGAACTCCGCAGGGCCGCGGAGAGGCTGGCCAAAGCCGTCGAGGTCCGCTGGGGGAACGAGACACGGCGGCGGAAGGTCGGGCAGCCGAAAGCGCGGCTGCTGCCCGTGCGCTGGACGACAGCCGACACCCTGATGGACCACTGGACCCACATCTGCGGCGACACGGAGGGGAGGGCCGGACCACTGGACCTGAGCGAGGCCTCGGGAGACATCGCCCGGACGTACAGGAAGGTGCCCTCCGGCCGACTGGTGGTGCTAGGCGAAGTCGGTTCGGGGAAGACCGTCCTGGGCCTGCGACTCGTCCTTGAACTCCTGAAGGACCGGCGGCCCGGCGAGCCCGTCCCGGAGTTCTTCAGTCTGGGGGCGTGGAACCCGAAGGAGGAGAAGCTGGCGGAGTGGCTGAGCAGTCGGCTGACCCGTGACACGACCGGTATGGACGCCGCCACCGCCGACGGCAAGCCGGTCGCCGCCGCACTGGTCGACGAGGCGATGATCCTCCCTGTGCTGGACGGATTCGACGAGATCGCCGAAAGACTCCGGCACGATGCGCTCAAGGAACTCAACTCGTACGAGGGCCCGTTGGTCCTGACCAGCCGTACCGGTCCGTACGCCGGCGCGACCGCCGATACCAGAGGCATCCAGCGCGCCGCCGCGATCGAACTGAACGCGCTCACTCCGGACGATACGGAGAGCTTTCTGGTGCTCGGCAGCGCCCCGAGCGCCGAGTCCGAGTGGAACCAAGTGCTGGCGAAGCTGCGCGACCGTCCCGACACCACGGCCCACAGCAGCCTGCGCGAGGTCCTGTCCACGCCTCTGATGGTCTCCCTCGTCCGGGACATCTACGGCGAGAGGGCCGACACGGGGAACGGCGCCGGACGCCCCGACCAGCGGCCCGAGGACCTGCTCAAGTTCGCCTCACGGGACAAGCTCGAGGAGCACCTCCTGAGCAGCTTCGTTCCGTCGGCCTACGACCGGCGGCCCAGCGACCCGAACTCGCCTCCCCGGCACTGGAGCCCGCGGCGTGCCCGGCGCTGGCTCGGTTACCTCGCGGACCATCTGAATTCCATCAAGAGCCCTGATCTGGAGTGGTGGCGGCTCGGCACGGAGATGAGCCTGCGCGCGCGGACGGCCGTGGTCTCGTTCCTGGCGGGGATGCCCTTCGCGCTGGCGACCGGGATCGGGAACATTCCCGTGAACCTGATCGCCACGTCGCACGGACTGGGGTTCGCGATCCTGCGCGGCGTCGTCGTCGGGCTGTTGCACGGACTCGTGTCCGGGCCGGCCTTCGGCTACGCCTACTGGCGCGCCAACTCCGTTCAACGATCGCGACCGAGTCCCGTACAGGTCCGCCTGACCGGCCGCGACAGAGGTGAACGGGGCGGACAGTTCTTCCACGGGCTCTTCCACAAAGCGCTCCTGGCCGCCCGCATCGGGTTCGTCGTCGCGCTGCTCATCGTGCTCGTCGACCGACTGCTCCTGCCGTTGCTGGCGCTCGGCGACGGGCTCGGCGGCGGATTCGTGGCGGCGGCCCAGTTTCCGCTCACCATCGGGCTGTCCGCCGGGACCGCACTCGCGCTCATGACCTGGCTGGAGACGCCCATCGACCTGAAGGAGTCCGTCGGCTGTGTCGACCTGTTGAGGCAGAACCGGGAGAACGCGCTCGCCCAACTCGTCGTCTGGGCACTCGCGCTCGGACTCATTTCGGGAGTCGCGGCCAGCTTCGTCGAGACCCCGCTCCGCAGCTTCCAGATCGGGCTCGTCTTCGGGCTCGAAGGCGCGTTCGGCGGCGGGTTCGGTTACTGCCTCTGTCTGACGGCGTACGGCCAGTGGTTCGCCCTGGTCCGAGTCTGGCTTCCCCTGACGGGGCGTATGCCGTGGCGGCCGGTGGCGTTCCTGGAGGATGCCTGTTCACGCGACGTGCTGCGACGGGCAGGCGCCGTGTATCAGTTCCGCCATGCCCGGCTCCAGGCTCACTTGGCGACGCCCCTTTCGCAGGCGCCGTCCTCCGGGGCAAAAGGAAGGCAGGATCAGCCGTCGCCCGATGGCGACGCCACCGATGGAGACGCCACCGATGTCGCGGCCCCGTGCTCCTAGGCGGCGACGAGCGTGTGGGCCTCCATGCGCTGCGCGGCCAGGATCGCGGCGGCGGTGTCCGCGCGGGACGCCGCGACGACCAGGGCCCGCCCGGCGAGGGCGTGGGCGCGCTGGTGCAGGCCGGCGACGGCGGGCTCGTGGATGGCGGCGGCCACCGCGGACCGGACCGGAGGGTGCCCGCCCCGAAGGCGGGTCACCTGCTCGGCGAGGGCCTCCGCGGCGGCGTCCAGCTCGGCGCCGGGCTGGAGCCGGCGGAGCTCGTCGGTCACCGCGAGCAGCGCGGACAGATGCCCGGCGAGCTGGATGTCCAGCTCCTCCTCGCGGGAGCGGTGCGGGAAGGTGTCGTGGCCGGCCGCCGTCGAGTGGACCGACTTGGTGCGGATCGGCTCGTACATGGAGACCTCCAGGCAGCGGCAGGTGCGTAACTTGGTCTCCATCGTACCTTAGAAACTGTCTAAGTTAGAACTTGTCCAAAGTAGGCCGGGTCGTCAGGCCGGGCTCCGTGTGTCACGGCTGGCTGTAGCCGTCCAGGAAGTTCCCGATCCGGGTCACCGCCTCCGTCAGCTGCTGCACGGACGGCAGCGTGACGACGCGGAAGTGGTCGGGCTCGGTCCAGTTGAAGCCCGTGCCGTGAACGACCATGATCTTCTCGGCGCGCAGCAGGTCGAGCACCATCTGCCGGTCGTCCTTGACCTTGAAGACCTGCGGGTCCAGGCGCGGGAAGAGGTACAGGGCGCCCTTGGGCTTCACGCACGTCACGCCCGGGATCTGGGTCAGCAGGTCGTACGCGACGTCGCGCTGTTCCTTCAGCCGGCCGCCCGGCAGCACCAGGTCGTTGATCGTCTGGCGGCCGCTGAGCGCGGCGACGACCCCGTGCTGGCCCGGCATGTTCGCGCACAGGCGCATGTTCGCGAGGATCGTCAGGCCCTCGATGTAGGACTCGGCGTGGATGCGCGGGCCGGAGACGGCCATCCATCCGACGCGGTAACCGGCGACCCGGTACGCCTTCGACATGCCGTTGAAGGTGAGCGTCATGACGTCCGGGGCGATCGCCGCCGTCGGGGTGTGCGTCGCGTCGTCGTAGAGGATCTTGTCGTAGATCTCGTCGGAGCAGACGAGCAGATTGTGCCGGCGCGCGATGTCGGTGAGGCCGCGCAGCATCTCGTCGCTGTACACGGCGCCCGTGGGGTTGTTCGGGTTGATGATGACGATCGCCTTGGTGCGGTCGGTCACCTTGCGCTCGATGTCCGCGAGGTCCGGCATCCAGTCGGCCTGCTCGTCGCAGCGGTAGTGGACGGCCGTCCCGCCGGAGAGTGAGACGGCCGCCGTCCACAGCGGGTAGTCGGGGGCGGGGACGAGGACCTCGTCGCCGTCGTCGAGCAGGGCCTGCATCGCCATCACGATCAGCTCGGAGACGCCGTTGCCGATGAAGACGTGCTCGACGTCGGTCTCCACACCCAGGGTCTGGTAGTGCATCATCACCGCGCGGCGGGCGGTGAGCAGGCCCTTGGCGTCGCCGTAGCCGTGGGCGTCACCGAGGTTGCGGAGCATGTCCTCCAGGATCTCCGGCGGGCATTCGAAGCCGAACGCCGCCGGGTTCCCCGTGTTCAGTTTCAGGATCCGGTGCCCTGCCGCTTCCAGCCGCATCGCCTCCTCGAGCACCGGTCCCCGGATCTCGTAGCAGACGTTGGCGAGCTTGGTCGACTGGATGAGCTGCATGCTCAGACTTTACGGCGGTGTTTCGGCCCGGCGCGCGCGGTTTGCGCCGCAGGCGGCAGAGGCACTTCGGATGCGGTGGCACGCGGTGCCGGGTGTCTTCGGATTACGGGGTGGCGGGTCCGGCGGGGCTTTGAACGAGCTGGTCGCGCGGGCGGGTGAGATGGGCCACTGGCTCCCGCCACGAGGTCTCGGCAAGCCCTTCGGCGGACTCGTCGGCGGACTCTTCGGTGAGGATGGCCCGTTCGGCGGGGGTCGCCTGTTCGATCCACTCCGGGGCCAGGGCCGCGTAGGTCGTCACGTCGTGCCAGGCGCCCTGGGTGTGGAAGAGGCCGCGCAGGGTCGCCTCCGGGCGCAGGCCCGCCGCGAGCATGATGTCCCGCATCCGGGTGTGGTCGGCGCGGTGGCCCGCCCAGATCCGGTGCAGGCCGAGCCGGCCGAAGCCGTGCGCCATGAGCAGCCGGCCCGCCTCGTGGCCGTGGCCGCGCACGGGGGCGCCGGGCAGCAGCACCAGGCTGGTCAGCATCGCGTTGCGGCCGTACTCCTCGACGAGCAGGCCCATCATGCCGACCATCGTGTCGTCGCCCGGCGCGCACACCGCCATCGTGTGCTTGCGGCGCGGATACGAGAAGGGCTGGGTCAGGCACTGGACGAACGCGTCCTGCGCCTGCCGGGCGTCCATCCGGTCGATGCCGAGATAGCGGGTCAGCACCCGGTGGGTGTGGATGCGTTCGAACGGGGCGAGGTCGGTGGGCCGCAGTTCGCGCAGCCAGAGCCGGTGGCCGTGCAGCTCGGGCAGCTGGTTCACGCGGCCGCTCCCGCCGTCGCACGCCCGACGAGCCGCTCCAGGTCCACGTAGTAGCGGCCCGACGCGACCGGTTCGCCGAGCAGGATCCGGCGGGCGGTGTCGGTGACCAGGGCGCCGCCGAGCGCCACCCCGCTGGCCAGTTGCGGCCAGCTGGACAGGGTGGTGCCGATCCGGCTCAGGGCGTCGGTCATGGCGGGGCTCAGGTTCTCCTCGTCGCAGATGTCGAGGAGGTACGCGAGCGCGTCGGCCGGGGCGAGGGCGCGCACCTGCGCCGCCGTCAGGGCGCCGCCGCGGCCGTGGAAGAGCGGGCGGCCGGGTTCCAGGTCGAAGCGTTCGACGTCGAGCAGTCCGCGGTCGTTGGCGTCCATGAGGACGGGGACGCGGTGCGCCCGGGCGTGCTCGCGCACGGCCGTCTTCACCCAGGGGGTGTCGCACTCCTCCACGAGCAGGTCGAGCGCCTGCTCCCCGGCGCCGACGAACGCGCCGACGGTGTCCTCGGTCAGCCCCTCGGGCCACAGCTCGATGTCCAGATAGGGGTCGGTCTCGTACATCTGGCGGGCGCACAGGACGGACTTGGCGACGCCGAGGTCGTGCACGCCGGCCCGCAGCCGGTTGAGGTTGCTCAGGCCGATCTCGTCGAAGTCGGCCAGCCGGAACGATCCTCCGACGCCTTCCATGGCGCAGGTCAGCGCGGCGCTGTTGCCCACGGAGAGGCCGACCACCCCGATCCTGCGGTGCCGCAGGTGCTCCTGCTGGGCGGTGGTGATCTTGTCCCGGTTGCGGTCGGTGCGGACCCGGCGGAACTCCCGCTCGGGCAGCACGCGCACGAGCCGGCCCGACCACGGGTACCAGACCCAGGTTCCGTAGTGGCGCGGGTCGGTGCCGTCGAGCAGTTCGGCGACCGCGGCGTCGAGCGCGGGTCCGGCCGGGGCGTCACCCGGGCGCAGGCAGCGCATGAGCTCCGCGAGCTGGTCGGCGAGGCGGTCGTGTGTCTCGCGTACGTCGCCGGAGGCGCGCAGGGAGTCGAGGCGGGCCCGGTCGTGGGGCTCGGCGGGACGCAGCAGGACGGGGCGCCAGGGGGCCGGTGCGGCCGGGGTGTCCGGCGCTCCTCGCAGACTTGCGCGGAGAGTGACGGAGGGGGCGGTATTGATCACAGTCGGTGAAATTAGCAGCGCGAAGGGGTGCGATGGGGGCGCGCAAGGGGTTTGCGCTACGGGAAAACATGAACGATTCGTACCCTGAAACATCTGTCGTTCGAGCGAATGTTCGAATAAGGCGGTACGGTGGGGTCATGCTTCAGGGTTCGCTGTTCGATCAGAGCGAGGAGATCGCGCTCGGCCCGCTCGCCGGTGTGCGGCGGACCGTGCTCGGTGCCGGTGCCTGGATCGACGTCCTGCCCGGCTGGCTGCGGGGCGCCGACGCGCTGTACGAGCGGCTGGCCGACGGGGTGCCCTGGGAGGCCGAGCGGCGGCAGATGTACGAGCGGATGGTCGATGTGCCGCGGCTGCTGAAGTTCTACGGGGCCGGGCGGGAGCTTCCGCATCCGGTGCTCGGCGCTGCCCGCGAGGCGCTGTCCGCTCACTACGCCGAGGAGCTGGGCGAGCCGTTCACCACCGCCGGGCTCTGCTTCTACCGGGACGGGCGGGACAGTGTCGCCTGGCACGGGGACCGGATCGGGCGCGGGGCCCGGGAGGACACCATGGTCGCCATCGTGTCCGTGGGGGCGCCGCGGGATCTTGTGCTGCGGCCTGTGGGTGGGGGTGGTTCGGTGCGCAGGGCGCTCGGGCACGGGGATCTCATCGTGATGGGCGGGTCCTGCCAGCGGACCTGGGAACACGCGATCCCGAAGTCGGCGCGGGCCGCCGGGCCCCGGATCAGTGTGCAGTTCCGGCCCAGCGGGGTTCGGTGACGCTGCGCGTCGCGGCTGCCCGCGGGCCGGTGGCCGCTTCTCGCGCAGTTCCCCGCGCCCCTTATCGGGTTGTCGTTCGTCCGCGGGCCGGTGGGGGCTGATCGCGCAGTTCCCCGCGCCCCTGAGGCGTGCGCTGCGCGCAGCCTCCCCTTGAGGCTGCGCTTCGCGCGCCTCTGATGAGGGGGCGGGCCACTCCCGGAGGGTGGGTGGCGCGCCTCTGATGAAGGGCTGGTGGTGCGCCTCTCCTGGAGGGTGGGTGGCGCGCCTTTGATGAAGGGTGGGGGCGCGTCTTTGATGAGATGGCGCACGAAGTGCGCATCTCAGGGGCGCGGGGAACTGCGCGAGAAGCGGCCACCGGCCGTCAGCTGACCGTCAACCCACCAGGGGCGCGGGGAACTGCGCGATCGGCCCGCGTCGAGGGGCTAGTTGGTGTTTGGGGTGCGGCGGACCGAGCGGCCCAGGAGGAGGTCCGTGCGGTGGCCGTTCTCGATCACGGGGCGGCCGTCGATCAGGACGTGGGGGATGCCCACCGGCAGGGTGCGGGGCGAGTCGAACGTCGAGCCCGCCGCCACCGTCTCCGCGTCGAACAGGACCAGGTCGGCCCGGTACCCCTCGCGGACGAGCCCGCGATCGGGCAGCCGCAGCCGCGCCGCGGGCCGGGACGTGAGATGCGCGACCGTCTCCTCCAGGGAGAGCACGCCCAGGTCCCGGGCGTAGTGACCGAGGTAGTGCGGAAACGTGCCGTACGCGCGCGGATGCGGCTTGGCCCCCTGGAGGATGCCGTCGCTGCCCCCCGTGTGCACGGGATGCCGCATGATCGCGCGGACGTTCTCTTCGTGCCCCACGTGCTGAAGGATCGTCGGGCCCAGGCTGTCCTCCAGGAGGAGGCGGCGCGCGACGGTCCAGGGCGTCTCGGCGCGCTCGGCGGCGGACTCGGCGACCGTCTTGCCGACGTAGGAGGCGAGCGCGGGGTTCGTCGTCCCCGAGATCTCGATCCGGTCCCACTCGATCGGTACGCCGTGACAGCCGTCGGAGCCGATCACCTCGACGTGCTCACGGATGCGCTCGCAGACCGCGTCGTCGTGGAGCCGGGCGAGGGTGGCGTCCGGGCCGCCCTCGTTGGCCCAGCTCGGCAGCATCGCCACGAGCGTGGTGGCGCCCGGCGTGTACGGGTACGTGTCCAGGCTGATGTCGGCGCCGGCCGCGATCGCCTCGTCGAGGAGGGCGAGGAGATCCACTCCCTTGCCCTTGTTCACGCCGAAGTTCATGGTGGCGTGGGCGAGATGGAGGGCGCAGCCCGCGGTCCGGGTCAGCTCGACCATCTCGCGGTACGCGTCCAGCGCACCGGCTCCGTAACTGCGGTGGTGGGGGCAGTAGTAGCCGTCGTACGAGGCCACCGTGCGGCAGAGTTCGGTGAGTTCGGCGTCCTTGGCGTACATGCCGGGGGTGTAGGTGAGGCCCGACGACATGCCGACGGCGCCCTGTTCCAGGCCCTCGGCGACCAGGCGCTTCATGTGGGCCAGCTCGGCGTCGGTCGCGTCGCGGTCGTCCCAGCCGACCGCGTACATCCGGACCGTGCCCTGGGGGATGAGGTAGGCGGCGTTCACGGCGATGCCGCGGTCGAGGCGGTCCAGGTACTCGCCGACGGTGCGCCAGTCGAAGTCGATGTCGCTGCCGTCGCCGTTCCATCCCGCGATGCTCCTGCGGACCTCTGTCAGCGTGCGGTCGTCCACCGGGGCGTAGGACAGGCCGTCCTGGCCGAGGACTTCCAGGGTGACGCCCTGGGCGGCCTTCGCGCTGTGGTCCGGGTCGCGGAGCAGCGCGAGGTCGCTGTGCGCGTGCATGTCGATGAAGCCGGGGCTGAGGGTGAGGCCTTCGGCGTCGAGGGTGCGGGGGGCCGTGGGGCGGGGGCCCGGGGTTTCGGGGCGGTGGATCTCTGCGATGCGGCCGTTGTCGATCGCCACGTCCGCGCGGTAGGAGGCTCCGCCGGTGCCGTCGATCACTCGGGTGTTCTTGATGACCAGGTCCATGGGGGAGCCTCTCGTCTGCCGGGTTGTTGTCACGTTGTCGAGCGCGGGTCACGTCGTGGCTGGTCGCGCAGTTCCCCGCGCCCCTGGGAGCGAGCTCCGCTCGCCCAGGGGCGCGGGGAAC
>NZ_JBHVIX010000039.1:0-60572 GCF_042799415.1 Streptomyces sp. NPDC057694 | reverse complement strand
TGATGGCGAGTTGATCGCGAGTCGCGTCAGGTATGGCCATACCACGTGAACGAGTTCGCTCGCGGAAAGCAACACGTTGATTCTCTGCGAGCCCTTAGGGGCCTACGAGCCTGCTGTTCCATCAACCTTGGTGGGCACAAGTCGAACCGGGCGCGCGACTCGCACTGACCCCGCGCCCCGGGGCCCCGGCCGCCCCGAGCGGCCAGGGCCCCGGGGACGTCCGAAATCGGCGAGTGAAACCCGCCCGTCCTGCCACGGCGATCATGTCCCGGACGTCACCATGGGCCGGTGACCGTCACCACCCACACCACCGGCCCCACCGCTACAACCGCGTTCCGCTGGGACTGGTATCAGCGGGCCCGCGCCCCCGGCGTCGAGTTGCTGGGCAGCCTCACCGGCGCCCGTCTTGCCGAGGTCGGCGCCGGGTCCGCGCGCCAGGCCGCCCACCTCGCCGTCACCACCGACGCGGCCCGCGTCGTCGCCCTGGACCAGGATCCGGCCCAGCACCAGCGCGGCCGCGAGCGGTACGGCACCTGCCCCGTCTCCAGCTAGTCCACGCCGACGCCGCCACCTACCTACACCGGCAGCCCCCAGCGTTCGATGTGGTCTACAGCGTGTTCGGCGCGCTCGACTTCACCGACCCGCACACCCTGTTGCCCGCCCTCGCGCACACCCTCCGGCCGGGCGGCCGCCTCGCCATGTCCACCCTCGCCCACTACCGCGGCGGCGACGCCCCGGAAAGCGACGTCCGCTGTGCCGCCATTCCCGTCCGGTACGCCGACGGCACCCGGTCCACGCTGCACCGGTGGGTACTCGACGTCCTGGTCTGGCACAAACTGCTCGACACCCACGGATTCGACGTCACCGATACCGAGACCGTCGCTGACCCCGGCGACGAACACGGCCCGCCCATGACGACGACCGTCCTGGGTGCCGTGCGCCGCTAGCGGCGTCGCCCGCCGCACAGGCGGCCGCGCCGGGGCTCCGCCTCATCGGCGGCCGCCAGCGCGCCCGGCAGGTCGAACGGCGGGTAGACCGCCCGCCACGACGGGGCCGGGTGGGGCGGGACGAGCAGGCGCCCGGTGCCGTACGCGGTCCGGCCGCACGGCCCGCCAACCGTAAGGAGTCGTGCGTGCTTCTGGCCGCGCACGCCGGGCCCAGAGCCGCACGTCTACGACACCGGAACGGGCGGGACAGACAGATCCGCACCACTGTTCGCGGAGCCCTCCACCCGGTAGCGGCCGCCTCATGGAGGTACTGGAGGCGGCGGGCGGGAAGCCGGAGCGGGCCCGCGGCCTGATCGTGCAGGCCCTTGAGGGCGGACGCATCGTGGACAACATCATCACCGGCCACTAGGGCGCCTACGTGATCTGCGCGGCGAGAAACGTCCCCGGTATCGAAGTCACCGTGCAACTGCTGGGCCGGCCGGGCGGTGACGGAAGGCGGCCTGTTCTCGGCCGAGATGACCAACGTGGCCGACAACGGCCCCGTCAGCGGCTACGGAGAGTCAGGGGTGTAGTGGAAGCCCCCTCCCCGGCCGGGAGAGCCTGAAGTCATCGGCGGGGGAGGGGGCGATCGAACCCGCCGCGCCCGTTAGGGGGAGCCCCCAGGACTATGGGCGCGGGCGCGGCGGGAGTTCAGCAGTGCGCGGTCTGTCCGTACAACGCGAGGGGGACGACGACCGCGGCGGCCACGACGGTCAGGCCGAAACAGAGCAGTAGTTGTCTCACCGTTGTCCGCCGATCGAGGAGGGGACCAGCAGTGCGAGAGCGGCCAGGCCGATCAAGATGCCGATGATGACGGGTCCGCTCACCGCGGGGGGACCGGCAGGTGCCAGGACGGCCCGTCCACGCCGCCGTAGGTGACGAGTTGTCCAGCTGGCGTGATGGTCAGCTCGAAGTCCTCACGTTCGATCTGCTCGGGCAGGACCCGGGATGCTTCCTCGACCGCGTCCCACACGCGGCGCGGCCCGGCCTGGCGAACCTGCCCCGACGCCTGCGCGATGGCGGCTGACCCGTCGGGCGTCCAGATCCCCACTGCCTCCAGGCGCCCGTCGTCGTCCTTCCACGAGCACGTCGTGTACCCCGGCAGGGCGATGGACAGGGCGAACTTGAGCCGGTCCAGCACCTCGTGCGGCGCGACGCTGCTCGGCTCGCTGGGGGCCTCGTGCACGGAGGCGAAATCCGGCACGTTCGCAGGGCCGCGCACGGACATGAAGAACGCCGGGATCGGCAGAAACGAGCCGTGGGCGAGTTCGGGGCCCTTGACCGTGAGGCTGATGATTCCGTAGCCCAGCGGCGCGACGATGCGGGTACCGAATTGGCTGCCTTGCTCCAGCAGTGCCGGCGGGATGTGCGTCAGGCCCACGGTCGCGATGATCCGGTCATACGGGGCACGTGCCGGATAGCCCTGCATGCCGTCGCCGGCAAAGACGACAGGGCGTTGCCCGGTCTGTTCCAGGCGCCGGACCGCCGCCTGGACGATGTCCACATCGGGCTCGACGCTGGCCAGCTCTTTGTCGCCGAGCTGGTCGCACAGCAGGGCAAGGTTGTAGCCGGTCCCGGTGCCGATCTCCAGCACGCGGTGCCCCGTGCGCACGTCGAGGGCTTCCAGCATCATCGCCATGACCGACGGCTGGCTGGAGGAACTGGTGGGCACCCCGCCTGCGTCGAGTTGCGTGGTCAGCGCCTCGTCGCTGTAGATGCGTTCCAGATAGCCTTCATCACCCCAGTTCACGGCGGCCCACGAGGCGTCGGCCTGCTGCTCGTAGAAACGCGGGACGAACACATGGCGCGGTACTCGGGCGAACGACTTGTGCCAGGGCGAGGCAACCTCGTCGAACAGGGTGTTGGCGAACTTTTCGCGGAGGTCCACCGCGGTCTCGGTGTCGGGCCAGATCACTCGGTGGCTCCTTGCAGGTAGTCGGCGCGTGCGGCGGCGATGGGCAGGCCGGTGCGGTTCTCCACCCACCCCCAGGTGCCGGCGGGGTTGTTCTCGAAGAACACCCATTCGCCCTCGGGGGTGACAGCGAAGTCGAAGCTGCCGAACACGATGCCGTAGGACGCCAGGAAGCGGCGTACAGCCGTGGCGACGTGCTCGGGGACCTTGCAGGTGTCGTAGGTGATGTGTTCGTAGTCGGTGCGCCAGTCGACGCCGGCCTTGTCGGAGGTGGTGTCGAGCCGGCCGCCGAAGATGCGGTCCCCGACGGCGACCAGGCGCACTTCGTGATCCTTGTCGATGCGCTCTTGGAAGTAGTGAGCCGTGGTGCGGATCGAGTCGTCGAAGGCGGCCGGGTCCACGACGTGGGTCGCCACCATCAGGTCGCGGTCCTCGCCGGCCTTCATGCGGCCCCCCGAGGATGGGCTTGCAGATCACCTCGCCGTTGATGCAGGCCGCCGGTGCTGCTGATCTGCCCACAACGGGCCGACCCTAGCGACGAGTTCAGCTTGCTGTGGCATACCGTCGACACCAACCCGCGTCACCCCCGACAACACTCCGGAGAGGACAGTAGGAATCATCTCTGACGGTTAGTCAGGTATCGAAGGTGCCAGACTAGAATGCCCGGAAACCCCTCCGCCGCATCCGAAGCAGTTACTCGGGGTGAGTCGGGCGCAGCATGACGGAGAAGACCGGTGAGTCGGAGAAGGGCTGTTGGTCGCCGACTTTGCGGTAGCCCCACGCTTCGTAGACGGCTTCGACAGCGCCGTTCCCGGCCTTCGGATTGACAAGGAGCGTGACGCGGCTCTCCGTTCGGTGCTGCAGCCACGCCTCGTGGAGCTGCCAGGCAACGCTTCGGCCGCGCCAGGGCTTGCGGACCACGATCTCGTTCAGGGATACGGTGCGCTTGCCGTCTTCCTTCGACGCGTCGGGAGTCAGCGGCGTGAGCATGTTGTGCCACCACTTGGTATCGGGAGCGAGGGCGGTGCCGAAGCAGAAGCCGACGGGCTGCCCGTCCTCGAATCCCATGACAGCCGTCCACCCTGGCCGTGACGAGTACGCGGAGAGCCGTTCGTCGAACCTCTCCACGTCATAGAAGGTGCCGGTCAGTCCAAAGTCGCGTTGACGTACCTCGACATGGATGTCGAGTATGTGCTGACGGAACTCGGGAAGATCCGCAGCAACGAAGTGCTTGACGTCGACCGTCACAGTTTCTGTTCTCCTTCGGTGTACCGGTGAGCCCACTCGACCGCGGCCTTGCTTCCCCGGGCGGTCTGTTCAATGCCTTGATCAAACTTACTTAGGAGTGTGCGAGTACGTGCGGACAGGGGCGAGCTCAGGATGGGCGAGGCCGTCGCGACTGCCTGCTCGGCTTCGCCCTGCGCAAGTTGAGCGAGAGCCAGGTGCACGCTGTAGTAGGTGCGGTTGCGTTGGAACTCGGGCCTGAGCAGGGTCAGGGTCTGATGCAGGTGGGCCTCGGATTCGTCGTGCCGGCCGAGCCGTGCCATGACGAGGGCAGACAGACCGCTGAGTTCGGCCCGGTCGAAGAACGACATCCAAGCGGGGCGCTCGCCGGCCCGGTCAGCACGTCCGTAGGCCCTTTCGGCGGTGTCCAGGGTCCGGCGTGCTGCTGCCTCCTGGCCGCGAATCGACGACAGGATCCCGGCGAGGCGCGCGCTGGCGAGCGAGCGGAACAGGGCGTCGTTGCGGCATACGTACGTACGCTGACCGGCTTCGGCTGCGGCCTGAGCCGTGTGTAGATGCTGTTGTTGAAGTGACAGTAGTGCGGCATGGCCCCACAGACGCATCTGCATCTCGCTGCTGCCGGCCATACCGGCGAGGGTCATTGCCCTGTCCAGGTGCCCCTGCGCGCGCTCGGTCATTTGGGCTTCCAGTGCTGCCCACAGCGCGGTACCGGTGAAGGCGGCCGCCAGGTAGTACAGGCGTGAGCGAACGCGTTGGCTGGCTTGGCCGACGGCCTGGAGGTCCATGGCGTGCTGGGCGTGGGCCAGTGCCCGCGTTTCCAGTTTGACGCCGGCCCCGGCCGTGTTGTCTTCGGCGACGAGCTTGGAGAAGTTGCGCTCCAGCCGGTCCGCATCTGTCATGCCGACCCTGTACGAGCCGCTTGCCGGAACTGAGGCAAGCAGTGCGGACGCCGAGAGAGAAGCGGTCGCTGATGTGAAAGTGCGTCGCCGCACTGGATCCTCCGATGGTGCTTGCGCGAATGCGGCGGGAGGGACGAACCCTAAATCCCGTGCAGATGTTCCGAATTCTGCTTCGAGAACGACGCGCTGTCTCTCCTGCGGCCAGCGAGTTTTTCCGGTTAACCAGTTGCGGACGTGTCGGTCAGTGATCTTGCCAGCCTGACCAGTCAGGTCGTAGATCCGCTGGTTCAGACGGTCCGCAAGACCTGCCTGAGTCAACCCGGCGTGCTCCATCTGGGCCGCTAGGTGTGGGTTCCCCGTCATGCGCCCACGGTATGTCCGGAGCTCGTCCCGTTCACCCTGGAGGGTAAAAATTTCCGGTTGGAGAGCGGCATTGTGCGTCTGAAATTGCCTGTCCACCGCTGTTAGTTGGGCGATTACCTAGGCGGTGCACGTCCCCGGTGGCGACGACAGCCACTCGACTCAGGGCCGAAGACGAGCAGGAGCTACCCATGCACTCCTCAACCGGCAGAGACAGCGCCGCGAACGGCGGAACGCTGACCCCAGAAGGAAAGCGGCGCGCGCGGCACGACGCCCTGTGCCGTCGCTCTCCCCTCAAGGTCACCGTCGAGCGGCACACTGAATCTGCCGGCGGTGACCTCGCCGAAGGAGACGCCCAAAAGCCGAGACAACTCCGTCGTCTCATCCGGGCAGCCCTCGCCTATTGGGGCCATCCTGAGGCGATCGAGACCGCGCAGCTCTTGCTGACCGAGCTCGTCACCAACGCCCTTCAGCACAGTTGTGGCCACAGCATCGCCGTCTGCGTCTCGATCGCGGATGGGCGATGCGTGATCGAGGTGAACGACGGCTCCCCTCTGCGTCCCGAGTTGCAGCATGCCGATCTCAGTGCCGAAGACGGAAGAGGCCTTCTTCTCGTCAAGGCCCTGTCCGAGGCATGGGGTGTCAGCGAGGACTGCACGACCACTTGGTGCGCTTTCCCCCTCACCGAAGGACCGACTGACATGAACTCCGCTCCGGCAACGGCGCCGGTGCTGCACGAGATCCGGCTGAAGCTTCCCGCGGACAGGAGTGCGGCAGGCTTAGCCCGCGTCCAAGCCCGGTACATGCTCGTATCGCTGGGCTGGCCCGGTAACGCGCATGCCGCCGTCGATGCGCTCCACCACCTGGTCGACAACGCGGTGCAGTACGGCCTTGACCCCGGGGCCGCCGGGCAGGCGCTTTCGGCCTGCTTAAGCATCACCGAAGCCCACGAACTACTCATCGACGTCACCGACCCGAACCCGACGTTCGCCGACTTCGACGACGCCGTCGCCGGGGAACGTGAGCGAGGCCTGTGGGGCATCGTGCGCCAAGGCGGCGAACTGAGCTGGTCTGCCAACCCGGACTTCACGAGCAAGACCGTCCGTGCCGTCCTCCGCCCCGGCCTGGTGGACCTGTGAGCGCCGCCGCCGTGCTGCCATCCGGCGCCGAGATGATGCAGTACCTGGTCGACTCCGCAGGCCCCGCCCGCGAGCCGGCCGCCGACATGGCCGAGCTGGCTGACGTCATCCGCAACCTGCTGGCCGTCGAAGCCGGGCGCGACACCGTGGTACACCTCGGAGGGAACCTCTTCGACGTCGTCATCACCGGCGGCGGCGTCCAGGCGCGCGCTGTCGCCGCGCTCATGGACGCGGTCCAGCTCGAGGGCGGATGCGGGCCCGTGATCGAGGATTCCGACCGTGGATGGCTGTACTGGCTGGTCCCGCCCGGATCCGCGGCCCGCTGGGAGCCGCACCCCTACGCCGTGTGTCTGGGCGCTCCGCACACGATCACGCTGCCGTCTCTGAACCGGCGTGTACCGCCGGGCCCGTACTGGATGCGTCCCTCGGCGAGCGACCGTCTCGTTCCGATGGGGCCGCTCCGCGAGGCCCTGGCGCAGCTTCGCCCCGAGCCGACACCTCATGCCGCCCTCGCGGCCCAGCTCGGCATATCCCCCTGAACACCGTGCTCGCCGTTTTACGTTCCCCCGCGGCGGCGAGCACGGGCTGACGGTCTGCCGCCCGAACGGGGCGGGTTCGGGCGGCAGACCCCTCTCGCTCCACGAACAGCGCGATGCCCCACGAGTTCTGTCCGGCGGCCCGGAGAGCTTGGGCCCAGGCCGTCGGGCAGGTACCACGCCTTGTGCTGCCGCAGTGCCTGCGGTACGTGCTGCACCAGCGCTATTGCAGTGCATACCGGGGGTCCTGCGGACTCTCCCGCCCATGCCAGGGCGGACCGACTACCGAGGAGTTCGAGTGTCGATCGCCGCAACAGAGAAACCCACGCAGCCGACCACCGCGGTTGCGGAGCCGGTGCCGGCCGAGGAGTGGGAGCTGAGCACCACCATCACCCGGACGCCGACGCCGATCGTCGAGGCCTGCGGCACCGGTGACGGCTGCCGCAAGACCTGTGCGTCGGCCTGCACGTCTACCTGACCCATCCTGCGTCGGTGCGGGCCAAGTTCCCGATCCTCCGCCCGCACCGACGCACCACCGACTGAGGACAGCTATGACGACTCGCCCCATCCTTCGCAGGCACGGTGACGTTCTGGTCGTGCGGGCCGCGGTCCTGCCCGTGCGGGCTCGTCCAACCAGCTGGCCCGATGCCTCTTCCGCGGACGAGTGCCGCCAGTGGCTCGCCACCATGTGGGCCGACGACGACTTCGTCGCTACCCTGCGCTCTGCCTCCTCGCGCTTGGTCAGCTTCGTGGAGCGCATCGTGAGCGACGAGGCGGGCCTTCCGCCGAAGCGAGTGACCAACGCGACCTTGTCGGTGGTCAGGTACCTTCTGCGCGCGATTTCCAGGCCGACACCCTTCGGCCTCTTCGCCGGTGTCGCCCTGGCCGAGTGCGGGCCGGTCGCTGCATCGTTCGGCACGGACCATCAGCTCATCGCGCGTCCCGACACCCTGTGGGTGGACCACGTGCGCCGAGACCTTCAGGAACGGCCGGATGTCCTGGCGCTCTTGTCCATTCAGGTCAACCCCCTTGCTTTCCGGCGCGGCGACACCATCGGAACACCGCGCTCAGGCGGACGCCTGGCGACAGCGCCGATCACCCGCCCGCTGGCTGTTCTCCTGGACGCCGCAGCCGAACCGGTCGCAGGCTGCCGCCTCATGGAGGTACTGGAGGAGGCGGGCGGGAAGCCGGAGCAAGCCCGCCGCCTGATCGTGCGGGCCCTTGAGGACGGATATCTGGTCAGCAGCCTTGAGGCGCCGATGACCGTAGTGCATCCCGTCGGCCACATCTTGCGCACCCTGCGCCCCCACGAGGACATGCTGAAGCCGGAGACGGTCGAGATCCTCGAACAACTGGGGAAGACGGCATTGCACCTGGCTCTGCACAACGATGCGGCCAACCTCAAGGAGTCGCACCAGCACCGCGAGATGGCCGATGCCCGGATGCGCGCCCTGCAGCCTGCGGACTGCCAGAGCCGGATCAGTCTCGACCTGCGCCTTGACGCGCAGGTGAGCGTCCCCCGGCAGGTCCTGGCCGAGGTGGAGCGTGCCGCCCACGCGCTGGTCCGCCTGACCCGCACCCGTGGGGAGTCGCCCGCCTGGGCCACCTATCAGACCCACTTTTGGGAGCGGTACGGCGCCGGGGTTCTGGTCCCGGTCCGTGATGCCGTTGACCTGGCCGCGGGTATCGGGCTTCCCGCCGACTATCCGATGTCGGTGTGGACTGACGAGCCCCTGAAGGTGATGCCGCGCGACGAGAAGCTCGCAGCACACGCGATGCGGGCAGCGATGAGCGGCGCGCGCGAGATCGTCCTCACCGAGCAGGACATCGACGACCTCGCCGACGACCAGCAGGAGAACCTGGCCGTTCCGCACGCGGAGATCGGGTTCAAGATCCGGGCCGCCAGCCAAGAAGCCGTGACCAACGGTGACTTCACGCTCGATGTGCGGCCGGCATGGACGACCGGCACCCTGTCCGGCCGTTTCGCGTCCGTACTCAAGAGCCGACTGTCAGACCCGTACAGGACACTGCCCACCATGACCGAGGGAGCGCTGTCCGCACAGCTCTCGTTCATGCCCTGCTTCCCGCACGCCCAGAACGTCGCCCGTATCCCGGCCCTGCTGCCGTACGTCATTTCTGTGGGCGAGATGGAGGCCGCAGGCGACGACGTGATCGGGGTCGATGACCTCGCTGTGTTCTCCACCGGCAGGCAGTTGCACCTGGTCAGCTTGTCCAGGCGGCGCGTTGTGGAGCCCCACGTGTTCCATCCGTTGGCTTTGGAGAAGCAGGCCCCGCCCCTGGCTCGCTTCCTGGCCATGCTCGGCCGCGGATTCGCCACGGCCTGGACGGCGTTCGACTGGGGGCCGGCCGCCGCCGCACTGCCCTACCTGCCGCGCGTGCGATATCGCCGCAGCATCCTGGCCCCGGCCCGATGGACGCTGTCCGACGCGGCGCTGCCGACCGGCGCGTTCGGGCCCGAATGGCATGAGGCGCTGAACGATTGGGCGGCCGAGTGGCATTGCCCGCCCCGGCTTGAGCTTGTCGACGACGATCGCACCGTGTGTGTGGACCTGGCCGAGCCGCTCCACGCTCGCCTCGTCCACCAGCATCTGCGGCGCCACAAGAGCGCCCTGTTCCGGGAGGCGGTGAGCGATGAAGACCTCGGCTGGATCGGGCACGCCCACGAGATCACCGTCCCGCTCGCCTCAATCTGTTCGCAGGAACCCCACCCGGACCTCTCCCACGCCCCAGTCGTGACGAACGAAGCCTTGGCGCATCCCGGGGACGCCGAACAGTCGTGGGTTCAGGCGAAAGTGTTCACGCACCCCACCGCGATGGACGAGATCATCAGCCGACGACTGCCCCACCTGCTTGAGCAACTCGGCACCGAGCGGGCGTGGTTCGTGCGATACCGGTCGCTGCAGGAGACGGACCACCTGCGGCTCAGGGTGCCCACGGGCGGGCCGGACGGGTACGCGGCCACCCTGCGGGCGCTGTCGCACTGGACGACGCAGCTCACCGCGGAACGGCTCGCCTCCCAGCTCGTCCTCGACGGCTACCGGCCCGAAACGGGCCGCTACAGCTCCATGGACATGGCCGAGGACCTGTTCGTCGCCGACAGTCTCGTCAGCCGCTACCTCCTGACCGACGTGCCCGGCCTCGAACGGGAGACGGTGTGCGCGTTCAGCATGATCGATCTGGCGCAGGGTTTCATGGGCGGGGACGAAGGCCGGACGTGGATGGCCGATGTCCCAGCCCGTGGTGAGGGACGCCACGACGTCACGAGGCAGGCACTCGATCAGGCGGACGCCGATCCCTTGTTCAACGCGTCGCCGCGCCTGGCCCAGGCACTGCGGCAGCGATGGGCCGCACTCAGCACCTACCTAGCCCGGGTCGAGGGAAGCCGCGTGGACCAGGTCCTCGAATCGCTGTTGCACATGCACCACAACCGGCTGATGGGCCCCGACCGGGAAAGCGAAGCCGTATCCCGTCTGGCCGCACGGCAGACGTGCCGGTCCCTGGTGATGAGGAGGCCCGTATGAGCGTCGATGACCTTGGCGGAGGGTTCGCCGGAACCGCCCTGTACGAGATGGTGTACGCCCGCGCCGGGGGAAACTGGAAGGCCGCCCACGTCGCGGCGAAGGCCCTCAACGCCCAGCCGGTCACCGCGCACCCGCAGCACGCGAACCTCTACCGGGGCGCGCCCGCCGTCGCCTACGTGCTGCACACCGCCGGCCACCGGGCCTACGCGCGGGCGCTCGCCGAACTCGACGCCGAAGTCGTCGCGATCGCCGCCGACCGCCTCCAGGCAGCCGAGCACCGCATGTACAGCAGAGTTCCCCCGTCCATGCTTGAGTACGACCTGATCAGCGGCCTCACTGGCCTCGGCGCCTATCTCCTGCACCGTGGCCGCGACAACGTCCTGGAGCAGGTCCTGCGCTACCTGGTGCGGCTGATCACCGAGCCGCTCACCGTCGACGGGCAGCAGGTCCCCGGATGGTGGGCATCCACCGACCCACGTGGCGCGCCCGGCACAGAGCAGTTCCTGCGCGGCCACGCCAACTTCGGGGTCGCGCACGGCTTCACCGGCCCGCTCGCCCTCCTCGCCCTGGCCCGCCGCACCGGATACACCGTCGCCGGGCACGACCAGGCCCTGGCCGAGGGCATCGCGCACCTCACACGCTGGGCGCAGCCCCTCAACGGTGGGGGCACCGGATGGCCCGAGTGCCTTCCCCTGGACACCTTCCTGAAGGGCCCCACCTCTGGGGCCGATCCGGGCCGCCCGTCGTGGTGCTACGGCACGCCCGGGATCGGCCGCGCCCTGCAACTCGCCGCGCTCGCCGTCCATGACGACCCGGCGCGCCGTCTCGCCGAAGGCGCAGTGTTCGAAGCGGTCACTGACCCTCGGCAGCTTGCACAGCTTGACGACATCGCGCTCTGCCACGGCTGGGCGGGACTTCTCCTGGCCGCCGACCGAATCGGATCAGACGCCGTCGCTCCTGACATCACCGCACAGTTGCCGGTTCTCCGCGCGCGCTTCGGCGATCTCTTGGTGCGGCACGAGATACCCGAGAACGGCGGCCTGCTCAGCGGCAACGCCGGCGTTCTCCTCACACTGCACTCCCTCGACGCCGCTCACCCCATCGGGTGGGAGACGTGCCTCCTCCTCGACTGAAAGCGATATGACTGTGAGCCAGACCCCCACGGCCGACGACCTGCGGAACGCACTTGTCGACGAGATCCTGGGCGGGCAGACGCTGCCCGCCCAGGTGGAGCAGGCGATGCGGCGCGTGCCCCGTGACGCCTTCCTCCCGGGCCTCGCGCTCGAGCAGGCGTACACCGACCAGGCCGTAACCATCAAGGACAACCCTGACGGCCCGCTCGCCCTGTCCTGCGCGTCCGTGCCCTCCGTCGTCGCGATGATGCTCGCCCAGCTCGATGCGCAGCCCGGCGACAACGTCCTTGAGGTCGGCGCCGGCACCGGCTACAACGCCGCGCTGCTCGCCGAACTCGTCGGCGCAGGACAGGTCACTACCGTCGACATCGACTCCGACGTGGCCCTGCACGCCCGCACCACCCTCAACAATGCGGGGTACTCGCGTGTCAAGGTCATCGAGCGTGACGGTCTGCTCAGCGTGTGGGAGAACGCCCCGTACGACGGGATCATCGCCACCGTCGGCGTCTGGGACATCCCGGTCGCCTGGTGGAACCAGTTGGCCGACGGCGGCCGGCTCGTGCTCCCGCTTCGCTGGCGCGGACAGACTCAAGCGGTCGCCCTGACCCGTCGCGGCAACTCGCTCGTCTCGGACGACATGGAACTGTGCGGCTTCGTGCCGATCATCGGGCAGAACGGCGAGAAGACGCAGTCGCTCAACGCCGGCAACACGATCCGCATCCACTACGACGAGGACCAGCCCGTCGACGTCGACGCACTGACCAACACCCTGACCGGCTCCTCGCCGCACGAGGTCCTGTCCGACACTCGGGTCGGCGGTGAGGAGCCGTTCGACGGGGTGTGGCTGCGTGCCACGGCGAGCGACGACCGCGTGTGCCGCCTGGAAGTCGCCCCCGAGGCGCTGGAGAAGGGCCTGGTGCGCAGGCCCGTCATCCCCGTCCGCAGCCCCGCTCTGGTTGACGGAGGCTCTCTCGCCTATCTGATCGTTCACCGGGAAGGCGCCGACCCTGAGCGTCCGTTCCTGCTGGGAGCGGCCGCGTACGGGCCGAACGGAAAGACCCTCGCTCACGATCTGATCGCGCACATCGAGGCGTGGGGAGCCGACCGCACCGCGGTTCCACGACTGACCGTCACGCCGACCGTCGACGCGGCCGGGGGCTTGCCGGGTCACATGATCAGCAAGCCGGAGAGCCAGCTCACGCTCACCTACTGACTCACGACACCCACTCTCAGGATCGTTCTTGCCCAATTGGGCAAGAACGATCCTGAAGCGTTTTCGAGGACGCTCAGCCACAGGTGTAACAATCCGCCGCAGAGAACGGCTGCGAGGCGGCCGACAGCTCGAAGAAGCACTGACTCACGGCCCCGACCCGCTCCACCTCACCAAAGGCGCTGCGCGACGATGTGCCGCAGGCGGCTCACCTTGCAGTGGTCAACGGGCTCGTCCCGCCCTCGAAGCCGAGCCGTACGTGATTGCATTGAGCGATGCCGTACCCCAGGTCAGGGCGTGCGACGTGTGCGACCCGATCCCCGCTATCGGGGAGGCGGGGAAGACGGGTACCGCGAACCTGGACGGGCCGTAAGCCGCTCAGGCCATCTGCGCCAGCCCCTGGCAGACGTCACGCGTCACGCTGTGCCTTGATCTCCCGCACTGCGTTGGCCAGTTCCTCACGCCGTTCGTCGTCTTCACGGATGATGCGCCCCACATCCGTGTCGGAGATCTTCAGGGCGCGTGCGGCTCGAGTCTTCCCGCCACAAGCTGCCCTGGCCAGGTTCCGTGCATGCGGGCCCACTCTCCTCCTCCTTTCTCCAAGAAGCTGCAACCCCTGGCGTACGAGAGCAGGCGCACGGAACGGTCACATTTGACACACGGCACGGGCCGCCCACGGGTAAGGAGGGGGCACCGGGGCTACCGAGCATGGGAAGGTGATGAAAGATCAGTTGTTGCTCGACTGGGGAGATGTGGCTGACGTGGCTGAGGGGGCGGACGCGGTTCCGAAGCTGACACGGACGCACCGGATACTCGCGGGCGTGGTCATCGCGGGCGCGGTGGTGATCGCGGGCATCGGTTTCGCCGGTTCCTACGCGGCCGTGCGCGAGCTGGCGATCGAGAAGGGCTTCGGGAACTTCTCCTATGTCTTCCCGATCGGCATCGACGCGGGCATCTGTGTGCTGCTCGCGCTGGACCTGCTGCTGACCTGGATCCGGATTCCGTTCCCGCTCCTGCGCCAGACGGCGTGGCTGCTGACGGCGGCGACGATCGCGTTCAACGGTGCGGCGGCCTGGCCGGATCCGCTGGGCACCGGTATGCACGCCGTCATCCCGATCCTGTTCGTGGTGTCGGTGGAGGCGGCCCGGCACGCGATCGGCCGGATCGCGGACATTACCGCCGACAAGCACATGGAGGGCGTGCGGATCACGCGCTGGCTGCTGTCGCCGCTGCCCACGTTTCTGCTGTGGCGGCGGATGAAGCTGTGGGAGCTGCGTTCGTACGAGGCCGTGATCAAGCTGGAGCAGGAGCGGCTGGTGTACCAGGCGCGGCTGCGTTCCCGGTACGGGCGGGCGTGGCGGCGCAAGGCTCCGGTGGAGTCGCTGATGCCGCTGCGGCTGGCGCGGTACGGGGTGCCGCTGGCGGAGACCGCTCCCGCGGGGCTCGCGGCGGCTGGAGTTGAACTTCCTGCCGATCAGAAACTCTTCACAGCCGATTTCCGCGCGTCCAGTGAGCTCGGCGAGCGCGCCACGAGTCAGGAGCGCGCCCTCGAGCCGGCCAAGACCGGACCGGAGACTGCTCTGGAGGCCGCAGCGGCAAGCGAAGCGGCGGCAAAGGTGCCGAGCCCGTGGTTCGCCGAGCCGCGGGTGGAGGGGGGTTACGACCCGGCATTCGAAGCCGGTACGGGGCGACCGGACGAGCGGACGTCGGAGCGGATGCCGATGGAAGCAGGGCAGCAGGCCGGGGAGGCTGCTGCTCTACCCGAAGGCTCGGCGGGGGAGTCGGACGAGGAGTGGGCCGCCTTCTATCGGGCGGCAGCAGAGCGGTTCGAGGGTGACTGGGGGCACGCTCCGGACGCCGGTGAGCTGTCGCAGTACTTGTTGGAGCAGTACGAGGTTGGCGACCAGTGGGGCCGTCCGCTGGCTCCCGAGTTCATTGCCGCGTACGCCTCGCAGATGCTGAGCCCCACGCAGGCCTCCGCTGCTGATGGGCTGACACCGCCAGCCCCTCGCGAACCGGTGGGCGAGCAACCGGTCGTGGCAGCGCATCGAGTCGATGAAGCCGCACGCATGAGTGTGCAAGCCCTGGTCCCCACGGGGGGAGTCGCGGACGAACCGGACGGTCCGGAGGCTGCTCAGGTTCCGGTGCCGGTCGAGAGCGAGACGTTGTCGGGCATCGACCGGGTGGAATTTCACTACCGAGAGTTGCCGCCCGAGACGCAGGCTAAGTCAGCGAACTCCCTGGCTCCCGAGCTCGCCGCCCTGTGCGGCTACGCCGAAGGAACGGTACGCAAGTACATCGGCGAGCTCCGACGCCGCTCCGCCGCGCAGGGTGAGACCTGACGTTCCACCGGTGGAATCGCCCGGCAGCTACGGCAGAGCATGCACCAGTCGGCAGGTGGAATGAGCAACCCCCGTGGCCCTCATGGCGTTCCACGGCTGTCGGTCCACGCGTCTCACGCCGCTTCAGAGTGGTGCGGCACAGCGTCCGATTTCCGGCGCTCCGTGGCGGTCGGCCAGGGGTGGAACGAGTTGACCTGGGATTTTCCAGCCCGGGTCACTGTTTGGGGTATACCCCGCAGATCGTCTGCACCCGCCTTCAAGGTCGCCGCGAAGCTAGGCTGGCGAGGCCGACACCGCGCCTCCGTTCGCGTTCCACGTCCGCGCAGTCCGGGTGGAACGCGGCAGTTGCCTCATCACCGCCGGAGCAGGCGAGGGTGGAATTTTCCATGGGGCGAGCACGGCGCGACGCCCACGCACCTCTCCTGAGGGCCGCTCCCCCTGGCTGTTGGTGGAACGAAGTGGCCACCACGTTCCAAGTGGCACTGCCCAGAGGAACTCGCAGCCGTCTTCATAGCACTGGGTGACGGCCCGCAGTACGGCGGAGCGACCGTGCTAGAACGAGAGCGGGTCGGAACCTGTGGGCAAGGAGGGGCGGGCACGATGTTGTTGGTGGGGGCGTTGACCGCCGCAGCCGCGTGGGGCGCCGGGACTGGGCTGCTGATCCCGCGCTTTGCCCACCGACTGTCCGTCCCTCAAGGACAGCCCTGGCGCAGCGACTGTTCTCATGGCCGGCCCCTGAAGCCGGGCGTCACCAGTTGGGTGGGCCTGTCGCGTTGCTGCCCTGACGCCGCCGCTTTCGGCCGCCGCGCAGTGCTGACCGCCGCGGTGGTGACAGCGGTGTGCGCAGCGCTGGCTGCGACGACCGGCTGGCGGCCCGAGCTCGCGGTGTGGCTGCTCCTCGCCCCCGCCGGCACGTTGCTCGCCGCGGTGGACCTCTCGGTGAATCGCCTACCCCACGCGCTGACGGTTCCCACGGCCGCGGCGAGTTGGGTACTGCTGGGCGTGGCTGCGGCCCTGCCCGCTCACGCGGGCTCGTGGCCCCGGGCCGCCGCAGGGGGCCTCACGCTGAGCGGGATGCTGTTCGTGCTGTGTCTGATCAGCCCCGCGGCGATGGGGTTCGGCGACGTGCTGCTCGCCCTGACCGTGGGTGCGGTGCTCGGCTGGTACGGGTGGCACGTTCTCTTCGCGGGCACGTTCGTCGCGTTCGCGCTGGCCGCGGTGTTCGGGCTGCTGCGCCGGATAAGAGCGGCACCGGAGCGCGCGCTGGTCCCGCTCGGGCCGTTCCTTCTTGTTGGGGCGCTCGCCGGGGTACTGGCGGCTGGGTAAGGGAGCGGCCCGGCCACCGGGAAGTGTGGCCGGGCCGATTCCTTGCTGTCAGCGGCGCACGGCGTCCAGGCGCCGGATGACTGCTTCGGTCTCGGTCTCCATGGTGAGATCTGCATCGAGGAGGTACTGCGTCAGCTGCTGGATGGCCTGCTCCAGTTCATCGTGGGCTCCGAGTGCGGCCAAGGCTTCGAAGCGGTGACGCCAGAGAACTTCGCGTTCGCGGCCGGCGTCCAGGCCGCGGCCCGCGGCCCACAGAGCACTCCGTGGGTCTCGGGATTTTAGGCAGCGGGTGGCGAGGTCGTCGGCCGCGTCCGCTACTGCCGAGATCATCTCCTCGGTCAAGATCTGTGCCCAGGCGTAGCGGCGTGGCGGGATCCCGGTGAAGGGGCGGCCCTTCACCAACGCGAGTGCGTCTCGCAGCAGACGGACTGCTCCCTCATCATCGGCGTGGGCGGCCCGGCCGGCCAGGTCCTGGAATTGCCACCAGTCGCAGCCGACACCGATCAGACGGTGCCGGCGGTCGGGCTGTTCGTTGAGTTTGGGGTAGTGCTCGTCGCCGAGCCAGCGCCGTACCTCGCGTACGCGCGCGTTCCTCGTGTTGTTCTCCACGCGGCCGCCACCGGCTGCGATGACCTCGTCGAGCTCGTGGCGGGTGGCACCGTTCGGGCGCAGAGCGAGCCAGGTGATCAGTTCCGTGGCGACGGTGCGCCGGTTGGAGTCGATGTGTCCGCCGGCGCCGGCAATGTCGACGGGGCCGAGGACCCGGACCATCGGTGTGCTCGTGTGCCCGTCGGCCCCAGCGGATGAGGAATCGGCGTCCACGCTGGCTGCAGCAGGAACGGCAGCAGATTCCCGGACTGGGCCAGGAGGCGCAGGAGGTGGGGGAGTGGGTTCGGGGTCGCGCAGGCGGGCGCTGACCCGGGACGTGACGGGTGTGGTGGCGGGCAGGACGATCCGGCTGGGCGAAGTGGCGTCAGCCTGGGGATTGGCCGGAGCGGGCACTTCGATGGGCGGTGCGGGCTGCGGGGCTGCCTGCTCGGCCGCGTTGGCGTTGGCGGGCGGAGTGTCGTCCAGGTCGGCGAGACGGGACAGCAGGCTGCCTGTCTGGCCGGTGGCTGCTGTGTCGGTTGCTGGTCGTGGAGGTTCAGCACTGACTGGCACCTCGGTCTTGGACAGCGCCACCGGCGCCTGTGTCGCTTCCAGGTCGGGGGCGACGTCAGTTTCGGAGAGGGAGGTCAGCACGGTCTCGATGACGTCGGCGTACTCCTCGTTGGAGAACGCCACCAGGCGGCAGGCCAGGTCGGTGCCGGGCACGGCATGGATGTCGGCGTCGGTGTCGAGGACCCACACCGTCCCCGCCTGACCGGCCGGTGCCTGCCCGCTGGTGATGATGGCGGTGGCGGTGCGGGGCTCCTGCTCCAAGGCCTGGGTGAGCAGTTCGGCCGACTCCGGGTCGGGGCAGGTGTCCAGGTCGGCCAGGACCACCATCGGCCAGAGCTCATCGAGGGCGTCCGCGGCCCGCGCGGCATGAAGGTCGGTGCTGGCGCTGCCGGACAGGGCGGCATGCTGCCGTTGGTGATGGGCGCGGACGACATCGGCCGCATCCGCCAGCGTCGGGTAGGGGGTGACCCGCGGGTCGACGATGGACAACCCGGGTGCGCTGTCCTCTCCGGCGACAGCGATCTCCAGGTCCGAGCTGAGCGGTGACACCGCCAGCGAGGTGCCCAGCGCGCGCAGGACCGGCAGCCGCAGCGCGCCGGTGAGGTGTACGGCGCCGAATTGTTCCAGGTCTACCAGGAGCAGTGCCTCGCCGGTGTCGTCGCCGAGTGCGACCAGCGCCGGATAGGGGGCGTCCATCTGGCCCCGCAGCTCGGCGTCCAGCAGATCGCTGGTATCGACCGGGCACCACCACACCCGCGGCGAGTCCGCTGTCGCGTTGAACGGGGTCAGGGGAGCGGGCAGTTCGTCATCGCCGTTGGCTAGGTGCAGCAGGGCACCCTCGGCGCCCAGCTGGATGGCGGCCAGGACAGGCAGCGGCTGTCCGGCCTCGGCGCAGTGGTGGGCGAGGGTGCGCAGGGCTGTGTCCAGGAAGCCGATTTCCTCGATGGCGTCCTCGCAGCGCAGAGCGTGCTCGGTGCTGGCGGCACGCCCCTGCGGCATCGGAATGCGGCGCCCCCGCCGGCGACGGCGCTGCTGCACGGTGCGCCGTCGACGCAGCATGACCAGCACACCGGCGGCGATGAAGCCGGCCGCGCCCAGGGCGCCCACCATGGCGGCCGGACTCGACTCCGCCTCTCCCACGGTCTCGGCAGGGCCAGCCGTTTCGTCGCCGGCCCTGGGTGCGGTCGACTGCTGTGCCGGCGTGGACGTCTGCGGCGCCGAGGGCGTGGTGGTGCTTTTCCCGCTCGGGTCGTGTGTCGGAGCGGCCTGTGTCGGAACACCGATGCCTGCGTCGTCCTGGTCCGCTTCGTCGGACGGGGTCTCGCGGTCGGGCGCGCTGTCGCTGACGGACGGAGAGGAGCTCTCCTGTTCTGGAGTGCCCGCCTCACCGTCGCTGGCCGACGGGGTCTCGGACGGTGCAGGACTGCTCCCTGCGTCGCCTTGAGGAGAAGTGGGCGGTTTGGGGCTGCTGGGTTCCTGCGTGCGTGGCGGTGCCGGGGCGTCGGTGGCCTGGTCCGGGATGGACAACTGCTCGCCGGGATAGATCAGATCAGGGTCCTCGATGACGTCCTGGTTCGCTTCGGCGATCTTCGGATACAGCGTCGGATCGCCGAGTTCCTCCTCCGCGATGGACCACAGGCTGTCGCCCGGCTTCACCCGCATCTGGTGGGAGTTGCCGTTGTCGTGCGCGGTCTGCGGAGCGAAGCCGGCCTGGGCCTGTACGGCGTTCGACGTGACCGGCGCCGTGGAGGTGGCGGGGGCGTGCAGCTGGGTGCCTGCCGGGATGACGCCGTCGGCGGGGGTCAGCTGGGCATTGAGGCGCTGCAACTGTTCGAAGTGGGTGCCGTCGCCGAGTAGTTGTTCCGCCAGCTCCCACCAGGTGGCGTCCTCGGCAACCGTGACGCGTCGGGAGTTCGGTCCTGGAGCGGCGATATCTGTCGAGGCGCGCGACGCCACACCGGTGCCGGTGTCGGTGCCGGCTGTCTGGCCGGGCACGGAGTGGGCGGTGATCGGGGTCGCTGCCGCTGCCGGGGTGGCGGCGCTGGCGGCCGCGGGGGAGGCCAGGATGATGCTGCCCAGCAGGAACCCGGCCAGCTTCTGGCCGGTGGCCATGCCGGGTAGGCGCGGTGTGGTGCGGCGGGCCAGGACCGCGACCGTCTCCACCAGGACGGGCACGGTCAGCCACAGCCACAGCACCCAGGCGATGAGGGTCATGGCGGACATCAGGCCGGTGCCGTCGTCATCGTGGAGGGTGAGCGCGTCCTGCCAGGAGCCGATATCGGGCATCGAGCTGGGCAGGGTGCCGATGTTCAGCAGCAGGATGGGCACGCCCACGACGAGCAGGGCGAGGATGGTAAGCGCGAACAGGCCGCGGGCCAGGGCCCGCGGCCATGAGGTCGCACGGCGAGTCGTGGGCGGCATCGGGGTCAGCCTCCTGGAGCGTGAAGCAAGGTGGCGCTGCCGTGACCGGTGAATGTCCACGAGGTCACGCCGAACAGGGACAAGACATAGGGGCGAAAGCGGGTCTGGGCGGTGACGTCGAGGCTCTGCCCGTCCGTAGAGGTGGTCACGGTGCCTTCGGCCCGCTGGGCTGTGAGGTAGCCCTGCGCGGCGGCGGTGGCCGCATCGGGGTCGATGACGATCGCCTCACCCGTGATCGCCTCACCGGCGTCGACACGCTGCGCGCCGGTACGCGCTGCAGACTGCGCGAGGTAGGTGGCATCGGAGCGGGCGTTGAGCGCCATCCCCAGGTCGACGACCATGCCGATGACCAGGAGACCGATCAGGATGACACCCGCGTAGAACAGCTCCAGGCCGCCACGGTCCCCGCGCACGAGGGTCTGTCGCGCTGCCCACCATGCACGCACTCGGCTCTTCACGCGCCCTCACCCCCACCCTCGCCGGTAGAGGACGGCCACCCGGGCCCCGTCTGATCGGGGTGGGCCTGGCTGCGCACCGACCAGGAGTCGACCGGCGCGGACTGGGTGCTGGTCAACGTCTTGGATCCGCCGATGCCCGGGATGGCGAGCTCACTGAGCGGAGCCGTGCAGGACACGGTCGCCGAGACCTGCCCGAACTCGCCGACGCCTTGGGCCAGTGCGCCGGCATCCACGCGCACGCTGATCTGCACACAGTGGATGCCGGAGTTGGCCAGGCTGGTCTGCGCGGCTTCCTGCGCCTGCGCCTGACCACTGCCCGGATCGGTGGCCAGGGAGGCCTCACGTGCCGCGGCGCGCGCGGCATCGTTCGCGGCGCCCTCGGCGAGCGCCACACGACCGACGCCGATCATCAGCCCGAACAGCATCAAGATGACCGGCACGATGATGACGGTCGTCAGCGCTGCCCCGCCCCGGTCGCCCCGCAGCCGGCCCGGCCCGCGCAGCAGGAGCCGCTGTTGCGGCAACAGGCGCTTCACGGCCGGAATTTCTCGACAGGTGCCTGCACGGTCTGCGAGACATGGACCGTCCATCCCGGCACCAGCATGATCACATCGCCCTCCACCTGGACGCTCACCCTGTCTGCTCCTGCACTGACGTGGATCTGGGAGTTGTTGAGCGAGCCGCCCATGTCCGCAAGGAAGTCGCGGCCGGCCTGCTGGCCCGCGCCAGCAGGCGCGTTGTACAGGCGCTGTGCGTCCAGAGCCTGCTGAGCGGCGTGATGGGCCACGGAGCGGCCGTGGAACCAGATGCCGCCCTGGATCAGGGTGAACAGCATCAGGAACGCCAACGGCATGATCATCGACAGTTCCAGGGCCAGGGCTCCCCGGTCGCTGCGCACGCGGGCAGACAGCCGGGTGCGCCACCCGGGGCGGAGACGGTGGGTCATCGCGGCGCCTCAGAATCCGAGGATCTGAGCAGCTTTCTCGGTGATCTTGGTGTTGGCGGCGGTGTACACCAGGCCGACCAGGGTGGCGCCGCCGACCAGGACCAGCGCCCATTCCATGGCGCCGCCGGTGTCGTTGGAGCGGATCAGGCGAATGCGCCAGCGCAGTGCGTCGGCGGCGCGGGTGAGGTGGTGCTGCAGGGACTGCACGAAATCCTCCAGGAATGGTGACGGCGGGGAAGCCTGACGGCGCTAGCGGTTCAGAAGTTCATGACGCGGATCAGTTGGGGTGCCAGCAGGAAGAGCGCCATAAGGAAGACGATGGCGAGGGCGGGCATGCGCATGTTCTCGGTGGCTTCTCCGGCCTGCTTCTTCCGCTCGGCGAACAACGTCTCGCGGGTGCGGACGGCCTGAGCGCGCAACTGCTCGTAGACGGCGGCTTGTTCCTCACCGGCCAGCCCAAGCGAGGCGCCGATGCGCGTCAGGGCGGGCACACCGAGTTCGTCACCCAGGCGGGTGAGGGCCTCCCAGGGACTGATTCCGGACAGTGCCGCATGTTCGACCGCGTCACGCACCCGCACCGCAGCTGGCCCGTCACCGGACTTCAAGGCACGGTCCAGGGCCTCGGGGGCGCCGGCATCCGAATTGCGGGCCAGCGCAACCCGCTCGAGCAAGGACGCCGTGTAGTAGCTGTACTCCAGCCGCCTCTCGCGCGCCTTGTCCCGATAGTCCTTGAGGCGCTGCAGAGCGAGGAAGACGGCGAAGCCGAGCCCGAGCGCGAGCGGCACGATCACCGGCACAGACATGCCGCCGAGCGTGACCAGGAAGACCAGCCACTGCGCGCCGACGAACCCGATCAGCGCATACAGCACGCACTGCCCGAGCAGATGCGCCGGCGAGATCTCCAAAACGGCCAAGTCCTGGGCGGGCAGCCGGTCCGCCACCGTGGTGGTCGACACCAGCTTGTGCCCCATCCGGTCGGTCCAGCCGGCCCGCCCGGCACCTGACGGCACGCCACCGGCCGGAGCTCGACCGAGCACTACATCGAGCGGCAGACGCTTGGGCAGGAACGCACGGACCGCGAGCGCGCCCGACAGGGCGATCAGGGCGCCGAGCAGCATGCCGGGCAACGACAGGGTCACGGCTGAACCTCCGGTGTCCGGCGTTCCTTGGCGGCCAGCAGGGTGCGCGGTTCGGGTTTCATCGCGGCGACCTTGCGCATCCACCACAGCAGCAGCACGAACAGCGCGCCCATCCCCAGCAGGGCCAGCTGCCCGAGCGCGTTCGCCAGCGGCGCCCAGTAGGCGCCGTTGACCAGGACGAAAGCGACGACCGCGAGGACGAACAGGGACACCTTGCGGGTCTCGGCGCGGGCATCGGCGCGACGGGCGTCGATGTCCTCCACCTCCGCGGCCTGCCGGCGCACCAGAGCGGCCTGGGCGGACAGCGCCTCCGACAGGCCGGCGCCGCGAGAGATCACGTGGTCCATGAACAACTGGGCGATGTCGTCGCCGATCCTCGAATCGAGGTCGTCGGCGAACAGCCGGTAGGCGTGCCGGGCCGGCATCCCGGACGCCAGACGCTCGCACAGCACGGCAACGGGCCGGTGCAGCAGGGCGGGCACGTGCGTCAGCGTCACGATCGCCGTCTCCAGGCTCTTGCCGCTGCTGCGCACGCTGGCCAGCTGACCCAGCCATTCCGCGAGCGCTTCCAGGCGCGCCACCTCCAGGCGCTCGGAGCCGCCGGGGTAGAGCACGAACGGCAGGCCGGCGATCGCGGCCGCGGCGAGCAGCGCCTGCACCGGCCAGCCGGTGAGCACCCACATGATGACGCCGACCACCGCCGCCGCCACGAGCAGCAGCCGGTAGTTGTCTCGCCACACGGCCGGCAGTTCACCGACCGCCTGCCGGGCCTTGTCCCTCAGGGCCGGCGTGCCGCGCCGACGCGTGGAGCCTGGTGTCCAGCCGCGCCACCAGGCCACCAGCCCGGCCAGCCCCAGCACCACCAACAAACCGGCGACCATGCCGATGGCGGACAGGTAGGAACTGCTCATGAGGCCACCGTCCCGTCGCCGACCAGCGTCAACGCCGCCCAGGTGCCGCGCGGTCGCTGCGCCCGCCAGTTGGTGGGAAAGCCGTTGCGGGCCAGTCTTTTGGCCCGCCGGGAGTTCATGGCCGAGGTCGTCGGCACGGCGCGTTCCTCGCCGATGTCCTCGTTCGGCTGGAACAGGTGATTGAGCGAGACCGCGCCGCGCTCGCTGATGCCCGCGGTCTCCCACACATGGGTGACGAACCGGTGCTCGCTGCCGCCCAGGTCAATCTCGTCGATCCGGTCCACGTACACGATCAGGTCGACTGCGGCCGCGATGAGCCGGTAGGCCGCACTGTCGTTCAGCCCGGCCTCGGTGAGCGGCACCATCAACCGGTCGATGACGGACTCGGGATCTTTGGCGTGCAGGGTGCACATCGACCCGGCGCCGCCCATCATCATCGCCTTGAGCATCGCCACGGCCTCCGTGCCGCGCACTTCACCGACCATCACGCGGCTGGCGCGGTAGCGCATCGAGGTGTCCACCAGCTCGCCGAGGGTCACCTTGCCGGAGGCGTCCCTCTCGCCGTTGCCCTCACGGGAGCGGAACGCGATCGTGTGCGCGTGCTCGCCGTACGGGTCATAATTCAGCCGGAGTTCGGGCTCACCCTCGAGTGTGGCGAGCCGCTCCTTGACGGGCACCTCACGTCCCAGCGCCCGCATCAGCGTGGTCTTGCCCGTCGCCATGTCACCGGCGATCACGATCGACAGTCCTGCTCGCACCGCGGCACGCAGGAAGGCCTGCAGCAGGGTGTCGATCGAGCCCCACGTCACCAGGTCGTCCAGGCCGGCCTTCTCCAGCAGATGCCGCCGAATGGAGATGACCAGGTTCGGTTCGGTCAGCAGCGTCGCCGCGACCCGGGATCCGTCCGGCAGGTCGAAGTCGACCTTGCCGGTGGAGTAGGAGAGCAGCCGCTCGCCGTGCCCGGACATGGCGGCCATCTGGTTGACCCATTCCAGGGCCTGCTCATCGGCAGTGAACGGTGAGCGCATCCGCTGCCGTCCCTGCCCCTGGACGTCGATGAACATCCACGGACCGTCGATCAGGATGTCCTCAACTCCGGGCCGCTCGAGGACCTGCTGGAGGCTGCCGGCGAGGAAGAACCGATTGAACAGTTCGCCGCGCAGCACACTGATCTGTTCTCCGGTCAGGGGCGTGTGCTCGATCGACCATTCCTGGGCCCATTCGGCGACGCGCACCCGGATCTGTGCGCGCACGACCTGCTCCAGGGCTGCCGCGTCGAGTGTCTCGCCCCTGGCCCGCCGCTCCTTCTTGATGGTGTCGACGTCGTTTGCCACCTGCTGGCGCAGGACACCGATGGTCTCGACCGGCACCGGCAGGACGTGCGGCAGGGACGCTGCCGCGTCCACGTCGGCCGGGCCTGCGGCGGAAGACTGCGCAGGAAGGGAGCTGTCCAGCCGCGTGGACTCGCCGGCCTGTCCTGGCCGGTGAGCGGTGGCTTGGGGGTCGGCCAGCAGGCTGCCCAGCAGTGTGGTGCTCGGCGACGTTGCGTTGACGGGGTGGCCGTTCTTACCTCGGCGTTCAGCCATGGGGCCTCTCCCGCTGGGCGAACTGCTGGACCATCCGCGCGGCGGCCGCTGGTGCCGGCGGGGCAGGTGCAGGGGGCGGCGGAGACGGGGCCAGCGGCGCAGCCGTCGGTAGCGGTGTGTTGTCGGCAGGAGCGGGTGGTGGGGGCGTCGTGGGTGCGGCAGGAGCTGTGATGCCGCCCCGCATCTGCAGATGCAGACGTCGCTGATCGGCGTGCTGGCGCAGCGGATCGAGGACCTGGCCGGCCGCCCGGATCAGACGCGAACCGCGGCCCAGCGCGCGGGGCATCCGGCCGCCGCGTTCGATCCAGGCTGCTGACGCCTCGTCCCACGGCAGTTGCCCCATGACCGGCGTCTCCAGATTGCGCTGGACGTCATCGACCCTGAAGTCCGAGCCCAGCAGCAGCAGGCCGAGCGGCCGCGTCCCTGATCCGTGCTGGGTCAGATCGGTGTGCAGCGCCTGGACGACGGGGTCGGCCAGTGCGAGCGAGGCCTCCGTCGTGCGTGCCACCACCAGGACGACGTCCGCGGCCCGCAATACCGCCGCGGGGGAGAGGACCGGGTGCAGCCGGCCGCCATCGAGGACGACGCGGCCCGCGTCCACGATCACGTCCCACCGCTTGTCCGGGTTCGCATCAGAACGGCGCAGTACCTGCAGCAGCGCGGGCCACGTTGATGTCAGGGACGCCGCCTGCCGCGGATCCAACAGCCCGGGCAGCGCGACCCGGTTGTCGGTGTCGTCCATCGGCCAAAAATGCTGGGCGACGGCCGGCCCGAAGTCCACCTCTTCCCCGGCGCGTGCCAGGTCAGCTTGCGGGAGGCGGTGCAGTCCGATATGACGATCGAGGCGCTCGCGGTGCGCTCCGCGGGGCACGTCGCGCAGCAGGCCGTGCCGCAAACTGCCGCCCGCCAGGTCCAGTTCGGCCAGCAGGACGGGGCGTCGGCTGCCCAGTGCCATGGCGGCGGCCGATGTCGTGACGCCGTCCGACTTGGCCGACACCAGCGCGATCAGTGGCATCAGTGGTCCTTGCCGGCGAGCGGCTGGCGCACCAGGGCCAAGCGTTTGGCGGCTGCCATCGCTGACAGTCGTGGCCCTTCGGCCGGATCGACGTTCAAATTGACCAGGAACGTGCCGGTCGCGTCTACCCGACCCACACTGTCGACGGTCGCCTCGACCTGTTCGGGATCATCAGAGACAGCGCCGTTCTTCCCGCCGGACGCCGCCGAGCCGTCAGCGCCCTGAGGCGAGTCGAGAATCACCGCCAGGACCTTGTCGCCCTTGGCCAGGCTGCTGTTGCCCGGCGCGAAGCCCTTCTTCACCTCGACGCCGACCAGCTGCTGGTCGGCGCCCAGACCGCCGTCGCGGCGCAGCTGGGACTCGGTCAGCAGCGAGCCGTGACGCAGATCCACCGCCGCGCGCCGCCCGACAACGGAGGCACGTTGCGAGGACAGGACGGGGGACAGGCCCGGATCCTCGGCGAACGACACCGACTTCACGTCTGCATCGGTGATGGTCTGCCCGGCGGGGACGTCTCTGGCGACCGCCAGCACGTTCACCCGGTCACCGGCCCGGGCCACCACCACGGCGCCGATCATGGCGCCCAGCAGCGTCACCAGCGCCAGCGAAACCCCCACCGACCATTTCCGGCGCGAGTGCGGCTTCCTGGTACCACGGCTCGGCTCAAGGTCAGGCTGCCGCTGATCCGGCACCGGCGGCAGGTAAGCAGGCGTAGACGTTCCCATCCCAGTCGTGCCCTTCATCGTGCAGATCTCACTGATTGACGGCCTGCGACTCGACGATGGTCAACGCCACCTGCGAGTCGCGGACCTCGGTCAACTGGCCATTGGCGGCCAGCCCCGTGGCCTGCCAGTTGATGTTCCAGGTCGCTGTTGCCGTGACGGCGAACGTGCCGCCGGCCGCGTCCGTGGACGACGTCCGGTAGATGTGACCGCAGTCGGGGGAGCGCTTCATGCCGTAGGACTTGTGGTACACCGACCCGGGGCCGTTGCACGTCACGCTTGTGCCGTCACCCATGGACCACACGATCTTCGAGACCTTGGCGGTGGCGGTCACCGTCACGCCCCCGGCCGATGCACTCGCGGTATTGGGTCCGAAGGTGGTCGCAGACGGTTCCACCGCCATCCACACGGGCATGCCCACCAGGCCTCTGCCGCCAGGCTTAGGGTTGATGTCGATGTCCGGGCCGTCGAGCTTCATCGAGTCGACGGCCTGCTGCGCCAGCTGCGCCGGGTCAACACCGTCGTCCGGAGGGTCGGCTGCCCACACCATGCGCACCACGGTGTTGAGCGACCCGTCGAAGCTGCAGGTCTGTTCGTAGACGGCGCCGTCTGTGGGCTTGTGCCCCTCCCAGTCCAGGCTGTCTGCCGGAGGCTGGGGATCGGCCTTCTTGTAGGTGCAGGTCCACCGGCTCTTCTTGCCGCTGGAGGACTTGGCGTCGGAGTCGGTAGCGGCATCGTGACCGCCCTGCGATCCCGGTGCGTCGACCTCGACCCGGCAAAACCGCGAGTTCGAGCTGCAGGCAGCTCCCGCATCCACTCCCGGCCCGTCGGCGTAGGCAGAACCAACTGCGCTGCTGAGGAGGAACATCCCCAGGCCCGCGGCAGCCGTGACGGTGTGTTGCCTCAGCACGGGGTGTCCTGCGGTTCGTCGCGGATGACGCGCCAGCCGTCCGACCACTTCTCGACGGTTGCCTTGATCGTGTACTTCGTGAGCCGGTTCGTCGGCAGAGGGAGCGTCTTGCGCGTGGTGGCGCTGCGTGCCTCCCAGCGTGAGATGTCCAGACAGCTGGAGACCACCACATGCGGAGTCTTGCGGTTGAGGTCCGTGGTCGTTGCCCGCGAGTTCACCGGAGTGACACTGCCGGTGTAGATGACGCCGTTCTTCCGCATCTGCTTGATGTCGTTCTCGGCCTGGGCGAGCGCTGCCGAAGCGGCGTACTTGCTCAGAGGCTTAGCGGTCCCCTTGGGGTCCGCGTAAATCTTCACGGTTTCCTGCCAGTAGGCCTCATACGTGGCCACCGCATCCTTCTTCGCCTGCTCCGTCGGGTCAACCGGAGTCGGCGAGGTGCTGCTGGTAGCTGGAGAGGGTGAGGCGGAGGTCTCCTTGGCGCTGCTGTCATCCGAACTGCAGGACGTCAGGGAAAGGACCGAACACCCCACAATCAACGCGCCCGTGAGCCGATTCCGGCCGTACAGTCGTTGATTCTTTGACTTTGACGCTGACGTCATCGCACATCCCCGTTCGTCCGGTGCATCATGCCGGTGACCTGTTATGCGTCGCACTGGGTGATGGTGCGGTTGTGCCACGCGGGGCACCTGAGGCCGTCTGCATATGCCACCGTACGCAATTTTCGGTCAACAACCCAGCCAGTAAAGGTAGTTCATAAAGCTGCGCCCCTGATATATGCCACCCTAAAGGGCACTTCGGGCCTTTCGGGCGCGATGTTCTTATAATCCGGCCAGTTCGCCGGGGGGGGGCGACTATGCGGGGTTTCCCTCTCCCGGCTCGCCGCCCCCGAACGCCGACCGGACGCTCATTCTGTTTTCGGCGCCGTGTGTGCACCGCCTTTCTTCTGCCGTATGGATATCTGAACAACACGTTGTACGGACTGAGTCGTTACGGCCTTCGCCGATACCCAACCGCTCACGCGCAGGTATCGCCGGCCGGGCCAAGGAACGCATCGGTTGAGGCCGGGGCGCCGGCTAGGGGCGTCACCACGGGTGCGAAGGGGCCCTTCGCCTGCAGGAGCTGAAGGGTGGTGACGCCGGCGGTGAGCTGCGCGACCCTCGGGTCGGCGGCCGCCAGTGCCCGCAGATCCTGGATGCGGTTGGCCAGGACACGATCACTGGCGCCGGCCAGGACGATGAGGAGCCGAGGGAAGGCGGGGTAGTGGTCGCGCCAGGCCTCCCGGCTACTGCGCCGCCCCCGCAGACCAGTGCTGGGAATGTAGGTCTGATAGCGGGCGTAGGCAGCGAGTTTGGCGGCCAGGCGCGAGGTCTGCATGGTGGCGCGGTCGACCTCAATGAAGTAGCTGAGCATGCGTCGGCGCCCGGTCTGACTGGTGTGGGTGTAGCGCAGGACGGCATCCGGGATCATGAACGCGTCGTCGAGGCCGCGACTTTCACCGTCGCGGATGCGGTGGGCGATCTCGGGCACCCAGTCTAGGGGCGAGCACTCATGGCCCAGGCGGCGGGCCCACTCGACGAACACGACGCCGGTGTCGACGACCATGAGGGTGTGATCCTGCAGCTGAGAGGCGGCGGTCTGCGGGGTGATGCGATAGCCGCGCTGGGGGATGGTCGGGTCATGAGCGACGGCGTCGGCGCCGTGGGCGGTGACATACCAGAGATGTTCGGCGCGGCCGCGCCGTGTACTGCGCCGGGTGGTGGCGTCGATGAGACCGTCGGCGCGCAGCTGGTTGAGCTGCTGGCGCAGGTAGACCGGCCGCCTGGCGTGCGGCGTAAACAGGCGGTGCAGCTGGCCGGTGGACACCAGGCGGTGCTGGTAGAGCACGGGCAGCAGATTCTGCGCCAGGCGGGACAGCCCGCGCGGGGGACGCGACGCAGGCACGGTCTCGGGGGGAGTAGTCAAAGCCATCAGGCCACCTCGCTCTCGCCGGCCGTCGGCCAGCATTCGTCATCAGAAGGGGAACAGGGGCCAACGGCGGCGCGCAGAGCAGCAGGCTCGGGCACGGCTGCGCGAGGGGTGGAGCGGCGCCCGAGCTCGGCGAGGATCCGCTCATCGAGGCCGGGCCGGCGCCCGTCGTCGCTGCCGTCGAGCTCCTGCAACACCGTGCGCAGGGGCCGGCGGCGCAGCGTCACGTCGACCGCCTTCTCCAGCTCTCCCAGCCGCTCGGGATGGTGGTAGTCAGCCAGGACCTGGTCGACGGGGACACCGGCGACCTGAAACGTGGCGGTGGGCTTGCCACCCAGGGTGGCGCGCACGGCGTAGTGCCATTTCGGCTGCTCGGTCAAGGTCAGCGCCTCAGCCCCGGGCAGTCGCTTGGCAAGGAACGTGGCCTCGTCGGTGTCGGCGGCCGCGGCGGTGAGCAGGGACTGGTTCTGCATGAGCGCCAGCCGGGTCTCTTCGGACAGCCGCATGGCCATCTGCGTCATCGCCATCAGCCGCACCTCGTACTTGCGCAGCTGCTCGAGGATCGCAGCGATATAGCCGCGGGCGGCTCCGTCGATGGCCTTGAGCTCGTCGGCGAACGCAAAGAGGGTGGCCAGCCGTTTCGGGTCGCTGCCTTCGCGAGAGTGGCCTGCGCGGAACAGGTCGAACAGCAGCAGACTGGTGATGATCTGGTCGCCGCTGCCGGTACCCGAGCAGCGCAGCAGCACGATCTGCCGCTCGTCCATCGCGCGCCGCACGTCATAGGTAGAGCGGGGCTGGCCGAGGAAAGCACGAAGCGAGGTCGACGTGGCGAGCTGCTCGATGGTCTGGGTGACCACAGGAACCGCTGATCCCTCGAACTTGGGAAACGTGGTGTGCCAGAACTGCTTCAGCTTGAAGGGCAGTTGGGTAAGCACGCCCTCGCGCCATTCCTCGTCGGAGAGCAACCGCGGGATGGTGAACAGCGTGGGCTGCAGATCGGGCCGTCCCCGTGCGCACATCTGATGGGCCAGGTGAGCGAGGACCTCGATGGCGTGCGAAAGGATCGCCCGGGCCCGGGGCGCGCCGTCGCCCCAGCCCTGCGCGGCCGCCAGGCCGGCCACCACGGACCCGATGACATCCTGGATCTCCTCGCTGGCCCGCCCTTCCATCGACAAGGGATTCCAGGCGGCGACCATCGCATCAGGCCGCTTCACGCTCAGATCGATCAGCTGCACCCGTCCGATCACCCGCGGATGTGTCAGATAGGGCAGGGCTCGCTTGATGGCAGCGCCGTGCGGGTCGAGGAACCAGGCGCCGAGACCGCCGTAGGCGAGGGTGATGGCCTGCAGCAGTGCCAGCTCGGACTTGCCGAAGCCGGACTTGCCGAAGGAGGCACCGAACAAGACGTCGGCCTGCGGCAAGCAGGCCAGCCGGGTGCGGCCGTCGGCTTCGGTGACCCGCCCGAGGGGCACCACGCCCGGCTGCCCCCTCCACGTCGGCAGAGAGCGGGGGGCCGGCGCGAGCGTGCGACCCGTGCGGGCAACGTTCTGGGCGGTGCAGTGCACGGTCGCCGGCCGCAGCAGCGCCGCCAGCTCTGCACCGGTGAGCCACTGACGGCAGGTTGGAGCAAACTCCCCGGACGCGAAGCGCCGGTCGAAGGAACGACGACGCCACCACACGCTGCTGTACGGCCGCCACCCCGTACGTCGCGGGCCAACCGGCCGCCACCAGTTCTCCCCGGACCAGGCATCCATCACCGCCATCACCTGATGCAGGCCGGCCTGCGCCCGCCCCGGATGCGCGCCGGTCACCCGCACCAACAGCTGCACAGCGAAAACCGTCGCATCCGCGCCGGGCAGGAACTTGCCCACCCCGTCAGCCAGATCCGTCTGCCGCGGCAACGGCCGTACTCCGCCACGCGAAGCACCCAAGGGCTTGCCGCCGTTGAGCCCGTCAACCAGAGCCGACCCCCACGAACCACGGCTGCCGCGCCTGGCCCCAAGGGGCTCACCGTAGGCGGACGGGCCACGCTGCCCGGCCCGGCGCATCAGGCGACGTCGCCACGCGGCCACCCGCCGGCTTGCCACCGGCACCACATCGACGACCAGCTCAGCCTGCTCCCCACTGTCCGCATCGATCTGCGCCACCGTGTCCGCGAGGACCTGCAGAGGGTCCGGATCCAACGCAGCCGGGGTGAGACGCCGGTGATCCGGCCGGGCCAGCACGAGCTCGGCCCGCGCTACATACCTGGCCTCCGGCCCGTCGGACGTCTGCACCGTGCTGTCCTTGGCCAACTGCACGGGAGCGACGGAATCGGGGCGAGACAGAGGGGGAGCGCCATGGAAAGTGATGCGTTCACCGCCGCGGCGGCGGGCCTGGCGGCCGCGCACCTGGACTCCCGGCAGCGAGATAAGCCGCAGCAGCGCGGCAGACGTAGCGGGCCCCTCCATACGCAGGACCAGCTGCCCGTGCTCGTCACTGCCGTGCCGCAGCCGAACTCCCCGCGCTCGGCGCGACGTCCATCCTGCGGTCTGCGAGGCCCGAGCGATCCGGGCTGCATGCGGAATCATGTCCGCGCTCGACGGGTCGAAAGCCTGGGACGGCACCAGCTCGACCACCGTCCGCTCCTTCAGTAGGCGAGTCGCCCGCACCCGCCACCCGGCCCACACCCCCACCGCCACCAGGACACTGATGCTGCCGATCCACTCCAGGCACCGCAGCGTGCCCCCCAGGTCCACAGCCCACGGGGAGAGATCACCAGGGACGACCTGTGACAGCACGGAGAAGACGACGTCGCCCATCAGCAGCCACGCTGCGAGAGACGAAACCGGGACGACCGCCGCCGCTCCTCGCACTCCGCGCGATGAATGAACAGGCGGTGCGCGACCACACGCCATCCCTGTCGCACGCCCAGCCCGCCGAGGAGCATCACCAGCAGCGGAATCCACGGCCAGCCACGGTGATCCGCGGCCGCTCGAGCCGCCGAACCTCCTATGAAGGGCAGGTTGTTGAGGTCGCCGCCCCACCACCAGCCGTAGACACAGCCCGCAGCAAAGACAGCGGCGGCAAGCCAGCCACAGCACTCCACCAGTACGACCACAGTGGCATCGCGCGGGGAAGGCGCATTCCGTGTCGCTCTCACCAGCACTCCCATTCAAGGCCGAGCGACCCGTCGCCGCCCTACTGCCCCCTAAGGAGTGCCAGCCGGCAAAACGTGACCGGGCAGAGGAAGATTCTTCTGCCCGCGAGGCCCGAGCTCTACAAAGCCCGCAACGTCGTCGAACGCTGCTTCAGCCGGCTCAAGCAGTTCCGCGCCTCGCGACACGGTTCGACAAACTCGCCGTCCGATACCGGGTCGGACTCCACCTCGTAGCGCTGGTCCTCTGGCTCCGCGAACCCGCCTGATGATCATTGCCAGCGGACTGTACTTAGCCCGTTGCCGAGATCCGTCACCTCTGCTCCGGCAAGAACAGTCGGGACGGCGCTGAGTCGGTCCGTTCGGAACTGCACTCGGTCCGGGCGCGGGCCCATCGGCAGGCGGCCATACAGGACCAGCGCGTCATCGTCCCCTTCCGCTGTTTCGCCGCCCAGATCGACGAGCAGCGCGACACTGCTGTTCATTTCCCGCTGGATCAGACGCTGGACCGCATCGGTGGCCTGGTCACGCTCGTTCTCGGTCAACCCGCCGAGCATGAAGGTGAGGACCTGGGTGTCCGGCGCCACGTACCTGACATTGCACACCACGTCCGTGTCAGCCGACAGCCAGAACTGCATGCAGAGCGGCCCGAGCGACAGGCCAACAAGCTCCAGAACGCGCCCGACAGGCAGCTTCACCTGTTCCCCCACGACGTCCAACAAGATTCCGCAGCCCAGCGTCGGGTGCTCGAGGGTCAGCCCGGACTGGGCCAAGTGGTTGGCGACCGAGCGGAACTCGGACCCATCCATCCGGCCCTCGCGGTACCAAGACAGATAGGTCTCCAACACCGCTGACACTCCTCGTCGTCATGGCCCGCCACGGGGGGAGAGATGTGACGCCCCATGACAGGGCCACCCTCCGTCAACCAAGCATCCGGCATTCTGAGCCCACGGGTGATCGCTTATCAGACAAGATCCAGGCTGTCCTGGCAGCCACCTGCAGTTCATGCCCAACGAGGACCTGGCCGGGCCGATCATGTGGGGGGCCGGATTGGGGCCTCTTGCCGGGCGTCAACGCCGGCTTCATTCTGGTCAGCGAACCGGCAGTCAGTGTTTCGGGGAGGGGGGGGACATGTGACAACAGGAAGTGGCAGGGCGCAGCGCACGACATGGGCACTGACAGCCTTGGCGTACGGCCTGCTCGGGCTCGGGCTGCTGGGACTGATCGTTGCCACACCGTTCGTGCTCGCCGCTGTGGCTCCGGCGAGCACGGACTGGGGAAAGCTCAGTGACATCAGCCAGACGTACGGGGCCGTGTCCGTCGTGCTCTCGGCCATCGCTCTGGCCGGTGTCGCTCTCTCGCTTCTGTACCAGGTCCGGCAGACGCGCACGAGCAACGAGCAGGCCATCAGGGACAGCCATCTCCAGCTCGCGGCACTCGCGCTGAGCGATCCGAATCTGCTGCAGGCTTGGTCACCGCCCGTTGCACCAGTGACCTTGAAGCGGCATCAGCAGCATCTGATCACGTCTCTCGCTCTCGGAGAGCTGTTGCAGCGCTTCCGCATCGGCCATCTGTCCGTCGAGAAGCTGGCGGTGAAACTCGACGGGCATTTCCGCGGGGAGATCGCGCGGGAACAATGGGAACGCGAAGGGCCGGGATGGCGTCGCACCATGGAGGCTGGCGATCGCCGTGACCGTGTGTTCGTCCGCCTGATGGATGAGACCTACCGGGCGGCTGTGGCGGCGGGGCCAGCGTCCGCTCTTCTGGAGTTTCAAGATACCCCCGACAGGTTCTAATCCTTAAAGGTGACGTGGACGTGGTCGTAGTGGCCGCCTGTGATGGTGTGGACGTTGTTGAGGCCGTGGTCGTACGAGCGGCCCCAGCCCCCCTCGTCCTGGCTGTGGTTGATGCTCCAGATGCGTCCCTGCCAGATGACGTACTGCACGTGGAGGGCGCTGGCGTTCTTACGCAGCCAGGAGGCCAGCGCCCAGCCTTGAGACAGTGCGGTGCCCGAGGCGCGGGTGCCGAGGGCGCCAGGGGTGAAGTCGCAGGCCCGACCCAGGGGATGTTCGCCGCCTTCGGCGCGTGAGCTCTGGCAGCCGATCCCGCCGTGCCAGCGCGGCCACTTCTTGAGGATCTCCTTGTACCCGTGCGCCGTTGCACCCGTCAGGCAACGCCCGCCGGACGGATCCGGGTACAGGCAGTCGGTTGCACCGCCCTGGTAGACGGCCGGGGGGCCGGGAACGGATACGGCGACCGGGACGGGACCGCCGCTTCCGGTGTTGCCGAGGGTGGACCCGGCCTGGTCGTACTGACGGACGTACTGCAGGACCTCGTCGGCGTACCAGCCCGCGTGGTTGTAGCGCAGGGCCGCCTTGCGGAGTTGCGCATCGTCACTGAGGTCGCTGCTGCCTGTGCCGCACAGGTAGACCGCGGCGCCGAGTGTGGCGTCGAAGGCGTTGTGCGGGTCCTTGATGTGGTCGCTGTTGCCGTCCTGGCCGGTGGGTCCGGCCCAGGTGGAGGGCAGGAATTGCAGGGGGCCGACGGCCCGGTCGTAGGAGGTGTCGCCGTCCCATTTGCCGCCGTCGGTGTCGCTGAAGGCGCTGGTGTTGCCGCCGGCGCCGGAGCCGTTGAGGCGGGCCCCGATGATGCGCGGGGTGATCGTGCCGTTGTCGGTGATGTGTCTGCCGGCGGCGTGGTTGGACTCGACTTTCCCGAATCCGGCGAGCACGGACCAGCGCATGCCTTTGCACTTGGGCCGCAGTTTGATGATGCGCGAGGCCGCGTTCGCGTAGGCGGACAACATCACGGGCGGTATCCCTTTGACGGAGTCCGGGGCGCCCTGCGCCCCGGCTCCGGCGGCGTAAGCGGCCTGCTGGTTCTGCTCGTCCTCGTCGGCGGCGATCGCACCGGTGATCGCCATGAAGGCGGTGACACACAACAGGACCGGCATGGCGGCTGCGACGACTCCCAGCGCGAGCCAGCCCTTCTTCGTCATGAGCTCCTCCGGCCAGGCGCGGGCCGTGCAGCACGTGGCCGGGTGCGGGGCGGGGGCTGGTCGGGCGCCGTCTGTGGGCTGACCTGCGGGGAAGGTGCGGGCCGCGAGGTGAGAGCGGCGTCGGTGCCCATCCGGTACAGGCGCTGGCGCAGGGCCTGCTGTTGCGAGGAAGCGGCAGGCTGTCTGGGCATCGGCCGCGGTGAGCGGCGTACCGGACGCGGCGCCGGAGCCCGCACCGGTGCAGCTGGGGGCACGGGTGTCCGGGGCGACATGGGGCGGCCGGGGGAGGTGCGGATGCGGTGCACTGCCGTGCGCGGCTGGGTGCGGGGATGAGGTACGGGCGGCAGGCCGCGGTGCATGCGGATCCGGTTGGACACCCAGCGGCCCCCGATGTTGTTCCAGTACGTCTGCCCGAAGTGGCGGGCTGCGGGCGCCTGCCGGACGAGCGGCTGCGCGATCCTCGAGCGCAGCTGCGCGGCGGAACGCGCGACGTTTGTGGGCACGGCCCTCACACTTGCGTTCGCGGCGCGCACAGCCTGGGGGAGATAGACCGGCGCCCCCGCGCTGTACTTGAGGCCGAACTTCCCCATTCCATAGGCGGCCTTCGCCGATCCCACGACGGCTTTGCCGGCGCCGTTGGCCAGGGCGGCGGTGCCGCGGACGGCCGCCCGGGTGCCCAGGCGCCCGGCGAGCGCGGAGAGCGTGCCTGATCCGCCGGCTGCGGCGCCGCCAGCCGCAGCGCCACCGCTTGCGGCGATCGCTCCGACCATCAGCGCTGTGGTCGCCAGGGTGGAGGCGAGTGAGCGTTTGCGGCCTGCGTTTTGGTCCATGGAGACAGGGGCGCGACCGCCCAGCGGGCTGTTGCCCAGCCGCGAGCGTGCCTGTGTGGCCCAGGCCTTGGAGCGGCGGGTGATGCGCTTGCGGAAGGAGAACGCGGCGATGACGGTGACGTCGACGGCGACGAACTGGGCGGGCAGGCCGCCTTCCCCTGTGAAGTTCGTGTCGAGGACCGCGGTGACGGTCTGCACGGCGATGGCCAGGCCGACGACGAGGGTGATGAGCAGGCCGAGCAGGCGCAGGATGGTGGTGGCCCGTTCCCACATCCAGGCTCGCCCGGCGCCGGGCATGATGCCGGCGGCGAGGGCGACCTTGGCCAGGATGGCCTCGATTCCGAGCCTCACCTCGGTGGACAGATAGGCGCAGGCGGTGACGGTGAGGAGGATTGTCATTAGCAGGGCCGCGATGAAGATGAAGAAGGCGCCGCCGACTTTGTCCCAGCCTGCCTTCTTCGCCTGCGCGGCGTCCTTGACACAGGCCTTCTCGAAGTCGTCGCCGGGGTTGAGGCCGAGCAGGTCGTTGGCGACGTAGTCGACGGCCTTGTTCTGGATGGCGTCCTTGATGTCGCCGACTACGCCGGGAACGATGTCCCACGCGCTCGGCACTTTGTTGATCTTGTCTTTGACGCCGTCGACCTTCTCGTTGAAGAAGGCCTGCTCGACCCGGGACTCGCTGTAGAGGGCGGTGCACTTCTTGTTCGGCAGCTGCTGGTTGTAGGACAGCAGGAAGGCCGGCTTGACGATGAACGCATCCACGACGCCGTCGGTGACCGACTGCGTGAGCTCCTTTGTCTTGTCTTGCGTGAGAGTCGCCGTGCCGGTGAGGGCCTTCTCGTTGCCGGTGGTGATCGCGTAGACGGCGATGCCCAGCTCGCGGACTTTGCCGACCGCGCCGACAGAACCGTCCCTGTCACCGAGCAGCAGCTGCGGCGGGGCGGCCAGCGTGGAGACGGCGAGTGCAGAGATCACGGTGGAGGCGAACAGCTCGCCCCAGCCACGCGAGCTGCGACCGAAGGTGATGTTCCAGAAGGCGACCGCACCGGAGAACGCCATCATCACGCCGGGCAGTCCGAGCTGCACGATCGCATGGCTGTACAGGGAGTTGGAGATCGCCAGGGCGGGCTTGAGGAAGATCCTGGCGAGCGACCACTGCAGCGCCCAGGTGATGACCCAGCAGCCGAAAGCCACCGACCACTTGGTGCCCTCGAACAGGCCCTGGGTCATGGCGGACTGGATCTGCCCGACCGGGTTGGTTACTCCGCCCGCGTCCGATTCTATCCGGTAGGCGGAGACGGGCAGGTCGTTGGTGTCCGTGACCTCGAAGGCGTTGAGGACACCGCCGTCACCGTGCTTGGCCTTGTACTCCTTTACCTTCTTGCGCATCTCACGGCGCAGCTTTTCCTGCTCCGCCTTCTTCTTGTCCTTGGCCGACGGCTCCTTCTTGTCCGAGTCCTTGCCCTTGTCCGCCCCATTCTTCTCTGCGTCGCCCTGGGTGTTCTTCTCGCTGGGGGTGGGGTTGACGGATTCGGGCGGCAGCAGCCCCGGGGCGGTCGGCTCCAGGCCGGGCTCGTAGGTGGGGAAGGATGCGGACGGAGACGGCGTGGGGCCGGGCTCTGACGGCGCGGCATCCACGCGGGGGGCAAGAAGCATCAGCGCGACGCCCGCCGTGATGACGATCAGCAGCCCGCCCGCCAGATGACGGCGCACTCGCGCCGTCGCCACGCGGGGTCCCCGTCGCTCGGTCATGCCGGCACCGCCTCCCCATCCTGTACGGCGGCGCCGCCCTCACTGGTTTCTGCGGTTGGGGTCTGGTCGGGGTCGGAGTGGATGACGTCGCTCAGCGCCGCGTCGAGGGGCATCTGCACGCGCATCGCGCCGATGCGTCCGAACAGGTCGCGCACCAGGCACTCGCCGGAGCGTTGTGCCTGCACCGTCTCGGACTCATGCAGCGGCGACAGGTGGGTGGTGACCATCTCCAGCAGTTCGGTGTCAGCCGGGTCGAGGTCGAGGAAGTCCAGGCCGCGGCGGGCGAGTTCCTTGTTCGTCTGGCGGAACAGATGGCGGCGGGGGATGAGCCCGCGCACGATCCGGCCGGTCTCGGTGTTGGGGCCGATGTCCTCGGGGTCGTGCGAACCGACCAGGACGCCGGCGTTGTGCTTGCGCCCGTCACGCAGCAGCTCCAGGAGCAGGTCCAGGCCCTCCGGAGCCGAGGTCAGCCACCAGCATTCGTCCCACACGACCTGCGCGAACTCGGCCTCGTGACGAGGGTCGAAGGCGATGTGCCGGCAGATCGTCGCGATCAAGTACAGGGCGGCCCGCCCGAACACCTTCTCCGGAGAGAGCCGCTCGAAATGGCCGGGCTCCAGCTCCCATTTCTTGGGCAGGGCCAGCTGGGCGACCGAGAACACGACACTGTCGGCAGCGGTGTCGATGACCGGCAGGCTGTCGTCGAAGATGGTGCGCGCGATGTCCCGCCGGGCGTGCATGTTCAGCTTGCGGGCCAAAGACCGGCAGGCCGCGTCGTCCTGGCGCACCCCGCGCTCCGTCAGGTGCGCCATCAGCGCGCGCATACTCGGCGCCGTACTGCCCAGCACATGGGCCACCGCCTCGGAGAGCACGTCGCCGCTCTCGTCCATGGGCTGGATCCCCAGCAGCATGTGCAGAAAGCTCTCGCACCGCCGCTGCGCCTCGGACAGATCCACCGGCACCTGACCGCGCTGCTGAGTGAACACCCGCAGTGGATCCAGGCTCACGGTGGCACTGCTGTCGGCAGTGATCAGCTCCGTACGCCCAGGACAGGACGTGGCGAAGCGCAGCCACTCCTGCTTCGGCGTGCGGTCCACGATCACGGCGCGCCCGCGACTTCCCGGCACACCCGCCTTGCGGCCCGCGGCCAGCGTCCAGTACACGGCGCATTTCATTGCATAGGACTTGCCGCCACCCAGCTCGCCGAGGAACGCAGCCGACGCCGAGGTCCGCTTCTTTGGCCCGCGGGTGAAGTCCATCAGCACTGGCCGCGCCCCGCCGCCGGTCAACTGCCACCCATACAACGGGCCCCGCTCGTCGCCCAGTTCCGTCGCCGCCCACGGCCCGGCCATGCAGAAGTCCCGGGCGAGCAGGTACTGCGCGTAGGCGGCCATCGCTTGCGGGGTGCGGGCGCCGGGCAGCATCCCGTAGAACAGGTGCTCCTGGTCACCGAGGGGACGGTCCAGGGTGTAGTCGTCGCCGCCGAACTCAGACGTCAGCACCTGCGCACGCTGCTCCACCTCCTGCGCACTGGCGCCCCACACACAGAACGCGACCATCGCGCGGACGTCGACCTCGCCCTTGGACATCGTCAGCCGCTCCCGGTTCTCCGCCAGCGCGTCGGCGGCCCTGCCGATCGAGGCGGGCGCCCCAGCCAGATCATCAGCCCATTCCTCGGGCTGCCCGGCCAGATCACGGGCCTTGCGGCGCGTCTTGGCCTCAGCGTCCGCGCCCGGAGCGACGCTCATCCGCACGACCCAGTCGACGGGAAAGTCGAAGGTGTCCAGCGACGCCAGATACTCCGAGCCGGGAAACCGGAACGCCTCCGGCATCTCCGACAGCGTCAAGAAGGACTGGTAGGAAGCGCCGTACTCGGTGGCCACCTCCAGCCACCTGCGCTGGAAGACCCCCGCGCCGCGCCGCTCGTCCGCATCGGCGAGCCGGCCGTCGACGGCGCCTTCCGTGAGCACCGCCTGGCCGAGCGCGGCCACTGTGCGACCCCGGCTGACCAGAGCGCGCTGGGCATCAGGTGCGGGCAGTAGCGGCTCCAGAGCGCCGCGCCGAGCGGAGTGACCGTAGATCCACAAGATTTCGGCCTCACTAGCAGGGCGGATCGCCACCGTGCCCGGCCATGTCGCAGCCATCCGCGCCGCCTGCCCAAGGCGCCGGCCTTCCTCCTTCCGGCTGATCGCTCCCGGCAACAGGCCCAACTGCAGGGCCACTTCAGCCCTGGCTGCACCTGCCAGGTCGGCGAGACGCTGACGGCGGTCGGCGGCGGGCAGCGGAACGGCGAGCCAGTCGGTGCGCCCGGTCAGCTCCAAGCCCTCCAGGGTGTCCAGGACGCGGTGGGCGACCTGGGTGTAGCGGGCGCTGGCGTTCATGTCGATGTCCTCGGTCATGGCCCGAACCACGGCGCGCGGGTCGACCTGCGGGCACAACGACAGCCACATCGATTCGCCGACCAGCTTCTTCACCAGCGCTTCAAGCGCTTTGAGGCGACGGAGCTTCGCGCCGCGGCTGGCGTGAACCTGGTCGACGCCTTGCACCCGGTACAGCGCCCACACGGTGCCGTGCACGCTCCACACGACGTTCCCGGCGACATGCCGGATCGGCATTTTCACGACTGCGTTCCCTGCCTCGAGGTGGTGCGGTGGGCGGCGAGCTGCGCGAGAGCGCTCGCCGCGGGGGAAGCCGGCCGGCCCGCGGGAGCTGGTGTGGGGGCGCTGGGGCGCCGTGCCGGACGCGGGGGAGGTGCCTGCTGCGGTTCCGCGGTGGTGCTGCGCTGCGGCAGGTGCTCGGTGACAGTGGCGGTGCCCTGCAGGGGGTGGGCGGTGAGGTGGCGCAGCTGACGGCCGTGCAGGTGCGGGCGCTGTCCGCCGGTGAGAAGCCCGGTGGCGCTAGCCATCGCGGAGAAGGGGTTTCGTCCGTCGATGTGCAGACGCCGAACCAGCAGTGAGGCGAGGTAGGGCAGCACCACCAGTGCGGCGAGGTTGAACAGGCCGAAGGTGGCCCACAGGGCGGGCACGGTGAGCAGGAGCAGGACCAGCGCGCCGAAGACGGTGCCTATGGTGATGAACTGCGGCACGGTGTAGGGGCCGCCCCACAGTCGGCGCCCTTCCCACTGGCCGATCATGCTGGGATGCCGACGGGCCTTGGTGTAGCAGCGGCCGATCAGGATGTCCTCGCCGGTGGTGCTCATGCACGCCGCTCGTCCCGGTCAACGGCCGCTGCCGGCCTGGTGAGGGGCATGGAGCGAGCGGCGCTGTCGACGCGTACGACGCCTACCTGCTGGCCGACGGTGTGGTCCTTCTTGAGTTCCTCGGCGGTCTTGTCACTGAGCACGGTCTGGGAGGCGATGACCCCCATGACGATGGCGCCGCCGACTGCGGCGACCCCGGCTTTGAGCATCGATCGGGTCGCAGCCCAGGTCGCGCCGATGCTGCCGACGTAGATGATCCCGAGGACGACGACGGTGATCAGCGTCTTGACGTCCTTGCCCAGACCGGTGAAGTCCTCGATGATTCCGGGCGCGGCCAGCGGAATGGAATGCATGGCAGGTGCTCCTTACTGAGCAGCAGAGGGCGCCGCTGGTGCAGCAGAGACGTCGGGCAGGGTGATGGCGGGGGTGGCATCCAGGCCTGCGACCTCCCACCGGCCGTCGCGGCCGGCGAGAGTGAGCGCATACGACAGCGGGCGGGCGACACCATCGGGGCGGGCGGCCCTGACGTCGACCACCAGGCGTAGCCGCTCCCGCCCCGCGGGAGCACCGATCCGTCCGTCGCCGTCGCTGTCACGGAACTTCGCTTCTACGGCAACCTGGACGACGGACGCCGACCTGTAGGGAGCGGGCCGTACAGGGGAGAGGTGGGTGCCGGGGGAGAGGTAGCGGGCGAGCTGCCCGCTGCCGGCCAGGTAGGCGCCGAAGAACTGGCTCAGCGTGTCCACGGCCGGATCGGATGCCTGTGCCGGCAGCCGGGCACCGTAGGCGAGTTCGGCCTTCGGAGCACTCGCGCCCGGGGCGGTGATCTCAGCGGGCAGTGCGAGCGCGGCCAACGCCCCGCCGCTATGGTCCGCCTCGATGGGGACCTGGAAGAAGCGCTGGCGGATCCCCTCCTGCCCGGCGCCAGTGCCGTTGCTCCCTTCCTCCTCCTTCTTTGCGGTGGGTTCCAGGACGCGGACGGCGACGGTCACCGACCAGTACCGGCCCGGCGCGACCTCCTTCACCCGGACCGCGGCGATCTGTCCGACTTGGACGGCGTCGGCCTTGCCGTCCAGCTCCAGATCCGCAGCGCGCGGGTAGAACGCGCCGAGCTCGTTCTGGGATCCGTCGCCAGCACGCAGGAACGCGGCCACGTACATCTCCGCGAACCCGCCCGGGCCGGCCGAGTCACTGCCTGTGCTCTGCACCGTCGGAGCCGGCTGCGCGTCGGCGGCGGGCTGTGACACGAGCGCCCAACCACCCAACACCGGACCCGCGATCAGCAGTCCCCAGGCCAGACGCCGCAAAGTGTTTGTGGCCACCGCCACCGACCCGGTCGACGGCGATGTCCACCAGCCGCCCTGCTCCCGAAGCTCCTCAGGCTGCGCACCGTCGTCGTCTGCGTCGCGGGCATGCCCTGCGTGGCGGCGCTTCACGACGCCGCCCCGTTCCACACCCGCATCTGCCGCTCGCGCTCCGCCGCGTCCAGCTGTGTGAAGCGGTCGAATGCCTCGCGCACCGGCCCGGCCTGCGCCACATACTCACTCGCGAGACGCGCGGTGTCTTCCGTAAAAGGAAGCGTCTCCAGCCGAGCGATCAGCTGCCTGATCCGGTGCCGCGCCGAAGCCAGCAGATCCAGATCCGCGCGGCCGACCGGCCCGGGGACGGTGTGAGCCGTGTGCCTCATCCCCATGGTTTCCTCCCTCAACTCCCGTTGGGGACGGCTGTCGCCGCCGTTCACACCCCTAAGGAGGCGCCGGCCGCCAAACGTGACCGACGGCGGCGCACCAATTTCCACACTGCGCATCAGGCCGCGCGCATCCACTCGACGGCCACCGGCCGCAGCCACCGGATCGCCCGCGACCGGCGCTTGCGCGCAGCCGGCGTCGCCGCACCGACCCGCCCCTCCTCCGCGCGCACCAGGTCCACGACCGCGCGGGCGTGCTCCAGCGGCAGGCACCCACGGTCAACACCCCACCCCAGCAGCGCCACCAGCTCAGCCTCAGAACTATCGGCGGCCCCCGTGACATCGCCGATGCGATGAGCGCGGCCACGCTCGATCAGCAGAGCGTGCGCCACCCTGTCGGCGACGTCGCCCGCCGTACTGGTCACGTCTCCCAGATCGTCGAGCCGGACATCGCGGGCCTCATCGCCGCCGAGCTCCCGGCTCGCGTGATGCAGGGTTTCCAGCAGTAGCGTTGACGCGACCTTGGACTTCCGGTGCAGCGGAAACGCCCGGGCGACCATGTACAGGCAGCCGACAACGACCTGGGCGACATCGTCGAACTCACGGGCCGGGGTGAGCAGCGACTGAGTCAGGCGCACCATGCCCGGCACCATCGCCTGCACCACCACCCGCGCGGCCAGCTGCGCCTGCTCGCCCCCACCGGCCGCACGTTCCAGCAGGGCACGCAGCCACCGGTCACCGACGCCGGCACCGCGCTGCTGGCAGAACGAGACGAGCTCACGCAGACCGCGTGGCAGCTCTGCAGCCTCAGCGACATCGGCTTGCACAGCCCAGTCGCGCACGACAGCCGACGCAGCCGCATCGGCGCACACCAGCGCCCACTCCGCGTCCAGACCTGCGAACACCCGCTGCGTTGTGGCTCCCACGACACGACCCCTTTCAAGTACGTGTCGTGGACTCTCCTCATCGCCACTGCCCCGCCGAGTACCCCAACCACCCGTCCGCGCAGGTCAGCGACTTGCCCAAAGAATGGCCCGCTCCCGAGGGCAGTGACCCGCACCTCTCCGGATCGCCGAGAGGCCTCCAGCGGCGGTGATCTACGTCGCTGTGGCTACGCCTGCAGCGACGTCCACCCACAAGGCACCCATGTCGTGCCGTACGCAACGGCCCTGCCGAGCCATCGAAGAGCGCGCACAAGCGAGTGGATGCCGTGGAATGGAGGCGGGTGGAACTGCGTCTGATGCTGCGCCTTGGAGGAAATTCCACCCGTTCCACCCCTGCGCAACGAGCGTGGCCGCGCCATTCCACATCTGGTCACACCGGCTGCTCGGACCCGTTGCGATCAGTGCCCTGGAGTACCCCAGGCAGTGACCCACGTTGGAAAACTGCAGTTCCAGGCGTTCCACCCCGCGTACAGAGCAACCAGCCAGCGGCTGTCGATGTGGCCCCCCGGGGAGGCGTCCTCAAAATGGCCAGCCTGACGGAGCGTGCAGCCGCCGACCTCGTCGTAGCTGGTGACAATCTCGGCGGCGCGGTCCACGATGCGCGCCCACTGAAGTCGCGTCACACCGGTACAAGTACCCATCGGGCTATGCCCTGTCCGGCGGATCATTTCGGGCTGGTGCAGGGCACGGCTGGTACGGCTGAGTCGTCGTGGGCCGCAGCGGTCACGCGAACGAGGGCCACCGGTCGGCGGTCCACTCCCGCCAGTCGACCCACCTGGGCGGCGGGCTGGCGACTCTGGGGCTTTCCAACTCCGCCGCGTCGGGCTCCTCGAAATGCGCGCGCCCGTGCATGATGTTGGCCTCGGACATCGGCAGTGTCTCTTCGGGGGTGGTCGCCCAGCGGTGGGCGATACGGGCGCGTTGGGTCTCCTCGTCCACCGGCAGGTAGATCATGCGGAAGCATGCCTCCTCGGCCTCCACGAGCCAGCGGATCGCAGAGCGTTCGTCCCGTGACCAGCAGCCGTAGTCCACGACGACGTTGGTGCCCAGTCTGACCGCCTCCAGGGCGAGCCAGAGCATGCGCCCCTCCAGCACGTCGCGCTTCCCGTCGGCCTCCGCCTCGCCGAACAGGGGGATCATCCAGTCGTCGGGCGTCAGACGCAGCGCGCCGTGCTCCACGGCGAGCTGTCGGGCCCGCGTGGTCTTTCCGGCCCCTGGCAGGCCGACCATCAGGAACAACGAGGTCACACCCAGATCGTGGCAGTGAGGCCGATCAATCAGCCACCGATTTTCTGCCCGATCACGAGCGGAGCCACAGGCGGACGGAAGCCACGGTGACAGTGCCGTGGAAGACGTAGGCGCGCTTGTCGTAGCGCGTAGCCACGGCGCGGGATTGCTTGAGCCGGTTGATCGTGCGCTCGACCTCGTTGCGGCGCTTGTATCTCTCCTTGTCGAAGCCTGCTGGCCGGCCTCCTCTGCTTCCTCGGCGCCTTCGGTTGGCCCGCTGGTCCTTCGGTTCCGGGATGGTGTGTTTGATCTGGCGTCTGCGCAGGTAGCGGCGATTGCGGCGGGAGCTGTATGCCTTATCGCCGCCCAAGTGGTCGGGACGGGTCCGCGGATGCCCACCGTCGAGGCGCTTGACCCGGATGCGTTCGAGGACTGGGATCAGCTGCGGGCTGTCGCCCCACTGACCAGGAGTGATCAGCAGCGGAGGTCACCTTCTCCGGCAAGGTGGATCTTGGAGGTCAGACCGCCTCGCGAACGGCCGAGCCCTTCGTCGGGGCGGTGCTGCCGAGGTGTTGATCTCCGCTTCGGAACTTGCGGCGTCCTGCGCGAAGTCCCGGCAGCGTGCTGATGGGCTCGGCACGAGGTGGAGTCCACGCTCACCATGCTCCAGTCGATCCGGCCCCGGGCATCGGCATCGGCCTGGACGGCTTGCAAGATCCGATCCCAGGTGCCGTCCGCCGACCAGCGGCGATGACGCTCATAGACCGTCTTCCAGTTCCCGAACCAGTTCGGCAGATCCCGCCACGGGAGTCCCATGCGGGCCCGGAACAGGATCCTGTTGATCACTGTTCGGTGGTCGTTCCAACGCCCGCCCCGGCCGCCCGTCTTCGGCAGAAGGGGCGCAAGTCGCGCCCACTCGTCATTCGTCAGATCACCCCGTCCCACGACCCGAAGAATGGTCCCGACGCGAGGCGACCGTCACATGATCCGCCGGACACGACCTAACGCCGGGTGCCTCCTGACAGCAGCGGTCGTACAAAGTGGGCCCCTCCGGAGCCGAAGCTGGCGGTCATCGCCTACGCCGCAGTGGCCGCCGCGCCGCACCTGTCGCCTGACAGGCCCCAAGAGGTACAGCTCCGTCTGCGGCCTGACGCGGGCTCAGTCCTGCATGAGGGGCTGAGCACCCGAGAAGGCGCCGTTCGTGAAAGGGAAGAGCATCGCCGAGGAAGGAGGTTGCCTTCCCGCGTTGCCTTCCCCCGTTGCCTTCCCCCGTTGCTATCTCGCGTTGCCTTCCCGCCTTGCTTTCCCGGGTTGCCCAATAGCAGCCCCTGCATCAGGGCGACGGGAGCTGTCTCCCCTGGTGGGGGAGGGGTGGGGTACTGTCCGCCGACGCCGACACCTCTCTCCTGTCTTCCAGGAGAGAGTCTTGTCCTTCTCCCCGCGTCGCCGCTCGACCTGGAAGCCGACACCGGCCCCAATAGCTGACGGCGGAGCGACGTGAACAGTCTGTGGCCCACCACGAAGAGCGTGGAGGGTCACAGACGTGGACTGCAGGATCAGAGCTGAAACTCGGTGCTGCGCACCCCGAAGAACGACGGCTTGGCGGGCCGCGCGTCGGACTGCTCGAGCGTATCGGCGAGTTTGGCGAACCCTTCGCTGCGGCGGACCACCGCGAGGAATTTCCCCAGGGCATCCTTGTCGTCCCACAGTTCTTGGGCAGTGCTGATGATCAGTGACTTGAGGTGCTCCGACTCGCCCACGGCCTCGTCTGTCGCCACGGCGTTCCCCCTCCTGGTAAGCGGACAGGCCAGCCAACCAACCGGTACTCCGCACCCGCAAGACCGCCTCAGTGCTGCGCAGCCCGCGCACCGGTACATGTCGGCCAAATGGATCGGCCTGGGATGAAATCCATGCCAGCCCATGTTAAGCAGGCCTCCGGGCAGGTAACGGCAGAGGAACTGCGCACTGCCCTGACCCCGGACCTCGCTAGGTCCAGGGGTCGGCCCGGGGGGAGTGGTTACTGAGTTTGTGGGCGTGTTGTCGTGAGGGTGAGGCCAGTTGCGGCGAGGCATGCGTCGATGAGTTCGGGGCGGTACTGAATCTCGCGGAGTGTGCGGCGGAGTGAGCGGATCAGGTGGTCCGGGTCGGAGAACGCGGTGTTGCACTGCGCCGAGCGCCGGAGTAGTGACCAGACACCTTCCACGGGGTTCAGGTCGGGTGCGTACGAAGGGAGTTGGAAGGATGTGATCCAGTCGTGGGCGTCGATGAAGGCCCGCAAGCGGCCGTCCAGATGCACATTCAAATTGTCCCAGACCAGTATCAACGGGGCGCCGAGCTGTTGATGGGCGGTGGCCAGCAGGTCGCGGTAGTCGTTCCAGGTGAAGCTGCGCCGGCCGCCTCGCTTGTGATCGAGATGCTGTTTGGGCCGGAAGATCAGACGTGTCCGTTCACCGGGCTTGTAGCAGGCCAGGGCGGCGATGGAGAAGCGGCGTTGGGAACGGCCTCGCACCCGGACCACGGGCGTGTGCCCGCGCCTGGACCAGGTGCGGGAAGTGGGCGGCGTCATCGAGAACCCGGCCTCGTCTTCGAAGACGATGAAGGCGTCGAGCGCCGCCGCGGTGTTTCCACCTGCGGCCATGTGTCCTTCACCCAGCCGGTCACCTTGTCCTCGTCGCGCTCCAGGGCCCGCTTGGCCGGGACCTGGTGGCTCCAGCCGTGGCGCCGCAGCATCTGCGCGATGGTCGACAGGGTGATGGTCTTATGGAACCGGCGCCCGATCAGCACCTTGATCCGCTCCAGGGTCCATGTCTGGTCCTGCCAGCCGTGCGCAACAGGCCCCTTGGCGAGTTCCTCCTCCAACACCGCGAACAGCTTCTCGCTCAGCTTGGGCCGGGCCGCCGAGCCCCTGGAACACAGGAAGCCATCCCCGCCGGCCTGCCAGGCACGGCGCCAGCGCTGCACCGAACGAACGCTGACTCGCAGCTGTTTCGCCACCACCGTGTTGCCGTCGCCTGCGGAGAACATCTCGGCCGCTTGCAGGCGCACTCCCTCGCGAAAGGCCCGCCGCTCGGCCGTCAGGCCACCACCTTGCGGATACCTCATGGTTCCGGCCTACCGCGACTGACTCCCTCTGTCAGCCCTCCCGACATCACGCCCACAAACGCAGTAGCAGGTTGCCTGCTCCGCCCTTGGGACGGTGCCCGTAGTCCATGAACCGCACCAGGTCTGTCAGGTGTGGGTAGAGCAGCTTCAGCGCTGGCTCCAGTATGGCGACGTCGGTGCTGCCCTCGGTGAGTACAACCAAAGGTGCGTGCTCCGCAGCCGTGCTGTGAAGGGTCCCCAGCGCCGTCGAGCACAGATGAAAAAGCTCTGGGTCGGGGTCGCCCTCGGATTCGTGGACATACATCACCACGTCGGCATCCGGCAGGGCCAGCAAGGTCGCGCGTAGGGCTAGCGGCGGATAAGCGTCGCGCAGTTGCTCGATGAGCCATGCCGGCCCGCCAAGCCCGGACGGATGCGGCTGTGAATCAGTCTGTACCTTTCCAAGGTCCCGCACCCAGTCAGCAGCTGAGTACCCCTCAAGGAAGGCGCGCTCCAACTGTGCGTGAGCGGTGCGCTCCACTTTCCTGGAGAGTGGAAACACTGGCGAGCGCTGCTGGTCCAGCAGCTCGTTGACATGGTCCAACGCCGCCTCGTGGCTGATGCCGAGCAGACCCAGCCTCTCAGCGATACTGCGCCCGGGCCCTTCCAACCTGTATATGAGGTGCTCGGACGCACCGGTGCCCGGGCCGTGCGCATCATGCACGCTTATCTCTTCGCAAAAGAGCATCTCGTCTCGGAACGCCGCCACCAGCGAGTCGTCGAGGCCGCCCTGGAGGCGGGAGATCTGGTGATCGCCGACCCACAAGCCCTCATGTGCATCCATGCCGATAAGCCAATCTTTTGGTGCTGATAGGTATATATCCTGCAGGAATGCCCCTCGGAGGCAGCTGCCGGCGCCGAAGGGTTGAAGTGAGGGCCGGGCCGGTCTGCGCAATGCCACAGGGCAACAGACGCCGAGAGAAAGGACTACCAACGGAGGGCGCCTTCGACCGAACTCTGTCAGATGAAAGGGTGTCAACAGTGCAATTTCCATGACAAGATCTGCTCACTCGCGGACAGCCTAAGGGGGTGGGCAACGCGTGGCTGAACGGGAAGTGGACTTCAGGGCATCGGCCTCTGCTCTGGGCTACGTCTACCAGTTACGAGAAGCGCTCTACTTATGCGTGAGCCGCCTCGGGCTGATGGACTGGTCGCTGGCTATCGAGGCAGGCGACGACATCGAGTTGGTCCACGAGGACGGGCGCACGTACTACCAGCTCAAACACCGCGCCCAGGGCACGCGTCTGACTGACGCGAGCGTGGATCTGTGGAAGACCTTGCGCATCTGGTGTCTCGCCGTTGCACAGGACCAGATCGCTCTGGATGAAACCGATTTGATCCTGATCACCACGGCCAGCGTGCCCACTGGATCTGTCGGCAGCGTGCTGCAGCCGCCCGAAGTGGCCCCACGCGACGAAACCGGCGCGCTGCGGGCCCTCAAGGCCGTCCGCGCGACCTCCACGAACACGGACTTGGCGAAGGCCTTCGCCGCCTTCGACCTGCTCTCCGATGCCCAGTTGGAATACATGGTGTCCCGTATCCAGGTGGTGGCTGGCGCGCCTGACGTGAAAGACGTCGAACACAAGCTGCTCCAGAGCGCCGTTACCGCCGTGGGGAGAGAACACGCCACATCGTTCCTGATGCACCTGGAGGGCTGGTTCTACCAGCGCACCATCGTGCACCTGCTCGACGAGAGCGTCGATGCGATCACCGCCCTGGAATTCGATGGCGCCTTCTCTGACCTACGTCACCAGTTCGCCCGCACCACCCTGCCCATTGATGAGGATGTCGCCCTCATGGAGGCGGACCTCGCCAAGTACGCACGAGAACCCTTCGTGCGGCAGCTGGAACTCATCCAGCTGGGGTCGACACGGGTGAACAGAGCCGTACGCGACTACATGCGCGCCTTCGAACAGCGCTCGCGGTGGCTGAGAGACCAGCTCGTGCTCCCGCAGGAGATCAGCCGCTACGAGCGGCGGCTGATCGAGGAATGGGACGACCTGTTCCTCGACATGGCCGACACTCTCGGTCCCGACGCGGCCGAGGCCCAGAAGGTGGAAGCAGCCAAGGGCGTCTACCGGTGGGCGATGGCCGAGGCCAAGCGACGCATTCGTCCCGAGTGCGACGAGCCGTTCGTGACCAAGGGCTCGTTCCACATGCTGGCCGACGAGCTGAGAGTCGGCTGGCACGTGGACTTCACTGCTCGTCTCGTGGCTCTTCTTGAGCCGGCAGGATCGACGACCGAATGACACAGTTCAACGCCTTCAGCCGCGATGAGCGAGCCTTGTACAACCCCGCGTTCACCGGCCTGCTGACCGCCCGCGCTGTGCAGGGTCACCAAGCACAGGCCGGAACGACCTGTCCGGTCGCCGTTGCGACCCTGTCCGCCGTGATGGCGCTGCAGCCAGCGATACGTACGGTGCTGCCGAGCTCCGTCAGAAGCGGCCTCAACCGCTGGGTCCAAGGGAACACCCCGGTCCGGGCCTCCATGGCTTTGAATGCCACGGCGCTGGCAGACACCGTCCGACCGGGACTGCTGATGGCGTTGCAGTCACAACTACTCGCCTGCGATAGCCAGGGCCGACTCTTCGTCCCCAGCGGAGCCCTGAGACAGACGATCACCGGTGAGAGCGAGGACGTCATCGAGATCCAGAAGGCCGCGCGTCTGCTGGGACGCTGGCTACCCAGCACCGGAAGCATCAGCACCGTCATGACCTTGCTAGGAGTACGGCCTTGACGTTCCAGATCAGCGCAATCTCCCTCTACAACAAGAAGGGAGAGATACGGACCGTCCCCTTCCAGACGGGTGCACTCAACATCATCACAGGGGACCCCCGACGAGGAAAGAGCGCCATCCTCACCATCGTCGACTACTGCCTGGGCAGCGACGGCTTCGTCATCCGCGGTGCTGCGCTGCGCGACTTCGTGCACGTCTTCGCCCTCACTCTCGTCAAGGGTGAGGAGCAGCTGTTCGTCGCGCGGCCTGCCCCAGTGCGCAAGGCCGCGAGCGCCACCACCCTGTGCGTCGAGTTCCAGGCCCAGGGCGCCCCGCCACCCGCCCTGTCAGAGCTGGACTTCTCCATGCCGCTCGACATTGCAAAGAGAGTCCTGTCGAAGTTCGCCGGCATCGACCCTGCGGTGCGCCTGCCCGTGGCTCGCAGCGTGCGCCAGATACCTCCGTCAGTCCGGCATGGCATGTTCTTCTGCCTGCAGGAACAGAACGAGGTCGCCAACCAGGACCTGCTCTTTCACGCACAGAACCAGGACTTTCACCCGGCAGCTCTGCGAGCGATGCTCCCGTACTTTCTCGGCGCCGTCGATCCTGAGCGAGCCCGACGCGAGCACCAGCTCAAGCTCTTGCGACGTGAGCTCACCCGGGAGCAGGAGCGTCACGACGAGGCCCGCCCCTTCCAGCCCGCTTCGGGGACAGCCGCTGCCCTGTTCACCGAGGCAATAGAGGCCAACCTGCTCGATCCCGCCCCTGCCAGCAGTGTCTTGGCACAGGACGAGATCGTGCAGAGACTGCGCCGGGTCACCGAGCCGCGGCCCGTGACAGACCTCCAGCCGGCACGCAGCGATGACCCGCTCTCAGCGCTCAACGAAGAACGCCGGGAACTGCGCGACACCTACGCCCAGACCCGTATGAGAATCTCCAACCTCAAGTCCATCGCACGCGAGAAGGACGCCTTCCTCGGCCAGGCCCACGAGCAGCACGCCCGCCTGGCCACCCTCGGCCTCCTGCCGCGGGCCTCCTCGGCCGATCCGGATCAGTTCACACAGTGCCCTATATGCGGGAGCCACGTCGACGACGCGACCGACACAGCCCGGCTCATGCAACGCGACCTCGGGCGGCTGAACGCGGAGATGACCACCATGGGAGAGGCCACCCCGGACATCAACGCACGCATCGCCCAAGAGGAAGAGTCGCTGACCGACCTGCGCAGCGCTCTGGCCCGCAACCAAGAACAAACGGAGGTCTTCAGCGCAGGCCAGCGTTCGACCGCGCAGGACGACGCACAGCGCCAGGCGGCGGTCGTGCACGGCCGCATCAGCCTCTTCCTCGACACCATGGCGCGTCACACTCAGGCAGCACCCGACCCGGACCGTCGCGACGAACTCACTACGGAAATCGCAGAGCTCGAAGAGGAACTGGCCGGCACGGTCCAGCAGGACGTGATCAGCAGTTACCTGTCCTTGGTCAACCGGAAGATCCAGGCCAAGGCGATCGCGCTGCAGCTGGAGCATCGGTACGAGCCCCTCCGGCTCGATCCCCAGGCACTGACTCTGATCGCCGACTCACCTCGCGGACCTACCAAGATGGCTCAGATGGGAAGCGGCCAGAACTACCTGGGCTACCACATCGCGACCATGCTCAGCCTCCACGAGTGGTTCTCCGAGATGGACAGCCCCGTCCCGCGCTTCCTCATCCTCGATCAGCCATCCCAAGCAGGGTTCCCCGACGACACGCGCGACGGCGGTTTCGGAGCCGCACACGCCACACTTCTCAACGTCTACAAGACGGTCCAGAGCACCATCGACACTCTCGGCGGTGACTTCCAGGTCATCGTCGTTGAACATGCGGACCTGGACGCCGAACCCTTCCGCAGCGCGGTGAGGGAGCGCTGGCGCCTTGCTAACGGGAAAGCCCTGGTTCCCGAGCACTGGATGACAGGCAACGTGGCTGACTAGCGCAACAGTAAAGTCTGCGCTCGGTCTCGGACGCGGGGTCGTTGACGACGCGTTCAGACGTCCACATGGATCTGTACGTTTCCCAAACAATTGCATTGTGGGTCCTGGATACTTCCCACGGGAAACGTCTCTTCCTTGGCTCCCCGGCGGGTAGCCGTGAGGCCTCCGGGCGCGCACGAACCTGTGCAGACGCAGCACTCACGGAGAGTCGAGGAAGAGCAGCATGCCCCGGCGCATGTGGCTTGTCACGGAGCGGGAGCGGTGGCGCATCATTGGCCGCCGCACCTGGAGGCGGGCGTCGCAGATCAGGGCCAGTGAGCACTACGGCCGCGTGAAGCGATGGCTTGGGGATCTTTCCGCAGCGGTGTTAGCAGACACCATTGCGGCTTTGATCCTCTACCTCTGCTTCCGCGGCCGGTAGTTCCTGCTCACGGGCGTGGGCCGCCTCAAGCTTCCCGGCGCGGGGTCGGCCCTCGTTCGTGTGTACTTGGATCATGCCCAAGCGCGGTTGACATTCGGTCCGAATGTCAACCGGGACTAGTGGACCACTTAATTGACATCTATGTGGCCCACTTAGTGAAACAGCCTGCGCAGTAACCCGTCTATGGTCTGGTTCCAGAAGCAGACTGCGATGACCCGGCGATGCCACGCTCGCCCCGAGCTCTCCGATCGACGCTCTTGCGGTAGTTCGGCTGCCCGCCCTGTTCGAAGCGGTAGACGCTCAAGATGCTCTGGCGATGTCTGAGCGGTGCGGTGCGGACAGCTGCGTCAGGCTGACTGGCCGTTCTCGAGGTAGAGGGTGGTGCCTTGCCGGCATGCTTGGGCAGAGGCGCGGACGCGGCGGGCGAGGACGGGCAGCAACCGCTCGTCGAGTTCGTCGGCGGCGACGTATTTGTAGGCGCGGAGTTCGTCGGCCTGGAGTTGGATGGCGGTGTGCTGTTCGGTGGTGAGGTGGCCGCCGTCGAAGATGTAGGCGGTGCTTTCGCTGCGGCCGGGGCGGGGAGGTGCCCAGTCGATGGCGAGGAGGCGGCCGGGCTGTACGTCGAGGCCGAGTTCTTCCTTCACTTCGCGGCGGGCGCCGGCCTTGGGGGACTCGTCGGCTTCGACGGCGCCGCCGGGGATCTCCCAGGGGTCTTTGTAGATGGGGTCGACGAGCAGGACGCGGTCCTGGTCGTCGAAGAAGAGAACCCCGGCGGCGACGCGCTTGCGGGGCAGGGACCGGTCGTATTCGGCTTCCGGAAGGACCATGGAGGCGAATGTAACCCGGTGTTGGCGCCGGTCGCGCCCGATTCGACGAGGGCAGGCCAGGTCTGGGGTGAGGCGTCTGGGTTGTTGGCCGGCGCCCAGTCCGCACGGGCGGGTGGCAAGGGCGCCGGCCCTCGAAGACCCAAGCAACGGGAACCCGCGGCCAGGGCAACCCCAGCATAGCCACCATCAACCCGTTTTGGGGCAGAGGGAGGGTTAGAGTTTTCTTGCCAGGCGTGGGTCGATCACGCCCCAAGGGGTCGGGAGAGCGGAATGATCAGGGCAGGGCGCGCCGAGCGGGTACAGACGCTGGCGGATCTCGCGAGGGTGCTGGGCGTGTCGGAGAAGACGCTGCGCAACACCCGCCCCTACACAGCCGAGGGGTTCCCGGCGCCGGTCAGTTCGCCCGAGGCACAGAAGCTGCTGTGGGACGGCGAGCAGACGGCCGCCCATCTCGCCGGCCAGCCGGTGCCAGCCCTGCCCGCGGACGAGAACGGTGAGGACCTGCTGGACCGGCACGAGGCAGCCGCGGAATGCGGCGTGGGCGTGACGACCTGGAACACCTACAAGCGCGATCCCGCAGTGGCCGACCACCTGCAGTTGATCGGGGGAGTGGAGCACTGGCCGCGGCACGCGGTGCGGTCCTTCCGTGATTCCCGCCCGGGCCGCGGCTCCCAACGCGCCGGCGGCCGCCCGCAGGGCAGCGGCGACCTCGTCCCGCGCGAACAGATCCTCGACCGCGTCACCGAACTCCTTAACCAGGACCCGGCCGTGACTGCCACCACCGTCGTGGACGAGCTCGGCATCGCCATGACCACCGCGACCGCCCACCTCGCCACTCTCAGAGGCCGCCACATCACCGACCTCCTCGAGACAGAGCCCGACCTCACCCCCCTGCAGGCCGCGCAACGCCTCGGCTACCCGAAGATCACCCACCGCCGCGCGCTGGCCGCAGCGGACACCGAACAGCGCGTACGCGCGGTACGTCCCTACGTCCAGTCCGTCATCGACGCCCTGGCCGCAGCCAGCTACGTCGAGCCCGCCCAAGCGGACGTGACACAACTGCACAGCGGCGCCCTGGCCGCGGCTGTGCAGCTCCTCGATGGCGCACCGGTACCCGCGCTGGTGTGGGACGAACGCTTCGGTTGGTACACCGCCACCAACCGCCGGCACCCCATCGGCAAAGACTCCCCCACACCCCCCCAGATCCCAGGGATCCGATACCTGGGACAGACCGAACGTCCGCCTGCAGCCACAGTGGTTGACGCGCTGCAGAGGTGACGTCGATCCATGGGCAGGCGCCGAGCACGAAGCCAAGTACTGGGATCAGATGGCGGCCGATGCCGCCGATGTCGCTGCCCCGGAACAGGCCGCCGAGGAGACCGCTCCCGCATCGTGATCCCGGATCGGGGCTGAGGCGGCTGCCGCCTGGCGCGTGCCGGCAGCCCTCCTCGTGCCCGAGGTCACAGCCCAACAGGGCCCGCCGCAAGATGAGTTCGGCGAAACTATGTGGATGCTCGCACTCCTGTGGGCCGTGCTGGGAGCGGTCTTTGATGCGGTGATGTTCCTGGTCGCCGTGAGCCTCGCGATCACGGTGCCGGGCGCGATCGTATGGTCGATATCGGAGAGCGCCGACCCACGCGATGCGCTGCGGGTCCGGCGGTTCCTCAACAGGGCACTTGACCTGGCCGAGTTTGCCGGTCTGGTACTGCTCACATGGGTGTACGAACGGACTCTGGGCCGTCCGGTAGGTGCCTATCTCCGGCGAAGCAGGCGTAAGACTGCGCAGCATCTGGCCTGGGCGAAACGGCCCTTCGGCCCAGATGCCGACCGGCTGTTCCCCGTCGGGCGGCACGTCCGCGCCGCGCTGCGTGCTTGGCACCAGGCCGCGCCGCTCGCCGCGGCCGCGTACCTCGCGAAGGTCTTCCTCCTGCTGCAGATCCTGCTCAACCTCGGCCGCCTCGTCGATGCCGCCACCAGATGGGCCTCCCACGTATGGGCGGCGAGCGCGAAGGCTCTCGTTCCGTGGTGGGCGCCGGGAGGCGGCCTATGGGGACCGACACGGCAGGTCGCCGTCGGGACGGCCCAGCCACCCGTCGACGTGGAGATCGTGGCGACCCTCCGGGTGTCCGGTGAGGCGATCTGGAGCAAGGCAACCCAGTACCTTCCAGCACTCGCTGCCCCGGAAGAGAGGTCAAACGAGGCGACGATCGCGGTGTCCGGGCTTGTCCTGTTGCTGGCGTTGATTCTTGCTTTTCGGGCCGTGCGCAAAATACTCGGCCGCAGGCCAGGGCCGGTCACTCAAGGAGGCGGCCACAAGCGGAGCCCAGGCTTCATCGACCGCTTCCCTCGCGGGTGGTGGCTGCGCTCGCTGCTGAGCCTGCGCCCGGGGGCGGCCAGTCGCGTCCGACCTGTCGCCGTACTGGTCGACTGCGTCGCCCGCGTAGGCGCAGCGCGGCGCTACTACCAGACCGACTCCCCGCCTCGCCGCGTTCTCGACACGCCTCGCGTTGACCTGTCCGAGGTAGAAAGCGTGGTGTGGTCCGCATGGAAGATCCGCCACCGCCCCATGCGCGGCACTCAACGCCGCGAGTACCGAAAGCACGCCGCCCACGTCGTGGGAGCGATCAGGCAACTCGAGACTCGGCAGGACCTCAAAGGTGACACAGGCCAGGTCTTCGAGGACATGACGCGCCTACTGGTGAAGATCGCGGATCGGTACGCGGAGGGCAGCACACTTTCCCTGCTCGATCCCGAAGATCTGGACGGTATAGACCCCGTGGTCAACCGGGAGTGGGTGCGCCTGATCGTCCTCGGGGTGGTGATGGCCGGCGCCGCCATTGCCGCGGGACTGTCTGATCTGTCGGCCGCCGGGTCCACCCAGATCGTCGCCGTGGTCGGCGCCGTCGCATGGGCGCTTCTGTACCGTGACCGGCTCATGCCCGGGGACGTGCTCGACGTGCTGCGCGGCCAGAGTCGCAAGTAACCACATCACCCCGTAGCGGCTGAGCGCAGCAGAGGTCGGGGAGCAGCACCCGAGCGGGCAGGGGACATCCGAGTCGAGCCTGCGGCCCGACACGCCTGCCCCCTGCCAGGTACGGGAAGTAGGGGGGCGTAGCACGGTATTTCAGCGCGCGGTCTGCTCCGCAGACACGACGCGCCGCCGCTACGCGGCGGGTGTCGGCGCGGGCGCCGACGGGATGCCCAGCCACTTCGTGGCTGTTCTGACGGCACCGCTCCGCGCTGCCGGATTTGAGTGCTCTGCCGCTCCGCGCCAGAGGGGCGCTGCGCGCCGTGTGACCTGGGAAAAGAAGTGCCGTTGGATGTGCCGAAATCCCCACGACGGGACAGAGTGAAGGTTATAGTTGTCTTGTTGGTCGGCGGTGGCAGTCGGCCAGCACTCGAAGACCCGAACGGCAACGAAAGGCACCTCCATGACTTCCCGTCAGCCCGCCCGGATCGACACCCGCGACTGGACCAAGCTCGAAGCCGCCGGACTCCTCACGATCGGCGCCAACTGCCAGATCGACCCCGACGTCCGCTTCGCGCCGCAGGACGAGACCGGCCAGATCCGCCCCATCCTCATCGGCGACCACACGCACATCGGCGCCGGAACCCTCATCCACGGCGGCACCCGCATCGCCGCCAGCGTCCGCATCGAGGACCACGCCACCCTCGGCAAGCCCGAACAGGGCTACGCCGTCGGCCACACCTACACCGGCACCGGCGCCATCACCACCATCGCCGCAGGCACCACCATCCGCTCCGGCGCCATCCTCTACGCCGGAACCACCATCGGCACCGACACCGCCATCGGACACCGCACCCTCATCCGCAGCCACACCACCCTCGGCGCCCACTGCAACATCGGACACGGACTCGTCATCGAACGCGCCTGCACCTTCGGCAACTGGGTCCGCTGCTCCCCGCTCTCCCACATCACCTCTGCCGTCATCGCCGAGGACCGCGTCTTCCTCGGCGCGGGCATCCGCACCATCAACGACAAGCACCTCATCTGGAACGACACCACCGGCCAGGAACCCGACCTCGTTCCCCCGCACTTCAAGACCGGCGCCAAGGTCGGCACCGGCTCCACCATCCTCGGCGGCGTCACCATCGGCGCCCACGCCCTCATCGGCGCAGGCTCCGTCGTCACCCGCACCATCCCCGCCCACGCCACCGCCTACGGCAACCCCGCCCGCGTCCGGCCCACCACCGAGACGGGAGCCCAGCTGTGACCACCCCCGCCCCCGCGCTCACCCACTGGATCGAGCCCCTGCACCACGCAGCCTGGCCCTTCCTCACCCACCGCCACCTCACCGAACTCCGCCGCCTGGAAACGGCACTCACCACCACCCTCGCCACCACCACGGCCACAACCCCCGCCGAACGCCTCCTCGCCGTCCGCACGGCCCTTGCCCCCTACACGCCCAGCCCCCACGGCGACCCGGCCAATGCCGCCACCACAGCAGCCCTCGCCGGATTCATCTGCGGATGGCACGACCTCGACCTCCGCGACACCATCGGCCCCGGCCACGGCCGCATGATCCTCCGCCACGCAACCCCTGCCCTCCGTACCATCTGGGCAGCCCGGATCAACTCCGGTGCCCTGGTAGGCATCGCCGCGACCGAGCGGCACGGCGGCAGCCGACTGACCGAGATCACCACCCGCCTCACCCCGCATGCCGACGGCTGGCGCCTCACCGGCGAAAAGTGCTGGGTCTCCCGCCTGAAGGAATCCGCAGCCTTCGTCGTATTCGCCAAAGACCCCAACGGCCGCATTCAAGCCGCCGTCGTCCCCGCCGAATCCGACGGCGTCACCCGATTCCCCGAAACCCCCTCCGGACTCGCCGGATGGGCCTGGGGAACCCTCCAACTCCAAGACGTCAAAGTCCCCGAAGAGAACATCCTCACCACCCCTGACGGGGACGGCGAACGCATCTTCCGCGACCACTTCACCGCCTTCCGCCCCCTCGTCTCCGCCATCGCCCTCGGCACTGCCGCAGGCATCCACCACCATGTCCTGACCACCCTCCAAGCCCGCACCCAAACACGCCTCCTGCCCCGCCTCCGAGACACCACCCTCACCACCCTCGGACACACCCACACCAGCCTCCACGCGGCCCTCCTGGCCACCATCACCGCAACCCGGCTCACCGCCCAGCACAGCACCCACGCCGACCTCTGGGCACGCGCCATCAAGGTCCACGGCGTCGAGACCGCCCACCGCTCCGTCCAGGAACTCACCCCGCTCATCGGAGCCAGCGGCTTCCGCGCAGACTCCCCAACCGGCAAGGCACGCGCCGACCTTGGAGGGCTCCTCTACGCCGACGGCATCCACGACGCTCTCCTCCGGTCCGTAGGCCGCACCCTGACCGACCCCAACTGACCCGAATGGCGGCGCGGATAAACCGCGCCGCCATGCACCATCGGACACCAGACACCAATCCATAAACGATCCGCCCCAGGAAATGACACACAACTCGGCGCCCCATAGGGCACCTCAAGAAGCGGTGGCCGGATTCCCTTCCAGCCACTGCTTCGCCCGTTCTTCGACTTCTAACGGTGGTGCCTAATTAGCCCATACTCAAGCCGGGAAGCATCTTTGACACACTTGCCACTGACGACCCGTCAGAAAGACAAGGGCCACCCGGCGCCTCTAGTTAGCGATGAGGCCAGCGCGAAGCGCAGGCCGCACAGCTCGGATCGCGGAGCGATCCGAGCTGGTCAGTATCGCGGAGCGATACTGACCAGGGCGTCACGGAGTGACGCCAACTCCCCGGCGAAGCCGGGGAGTTCTTCCCACGCGAAGCGTGGGAACCGCCGCGTAGCGGCGGCGCGTCGTGTCTGCGGAGCAGAC
>NZ_JBHVIX010000038.1:54765-60817 GCF_042799415.1 Streptomyces sp. NPDC057694 | reverse complement strand
ATGGGGGGTGGGGGCTGGGTGTCGGGGTAGAATGTTTTCGGGGGGGAGGGGGGGGGGGGGGGGGGGCCTGGGGCCCAAGGAAGGGGGGGGGGTCCCCGGGGGGCCTGTTCGGGGGGGCCCTCGCCGTGCCTGCTGGGCGCGAGCGTCAGACGTTCGACGCGACGTTGCCGAAGGCGGGGTTCAGGACGCCGATGACGTTGGCCGACAGGCCCGAGACGTTCACCGGGACGTGGACCGGGACCTCGGCGTGGTTGCCGGAGGCGACGCCCGGGGACATGGTGGCGGCGCCGTCGGCGTTCGCGTCGGCGAAGGCCGCTCCGGCGGACGCGCCCGAGGCGATGCCGGCGACGGCGACGGCCAGAACGGCCTTCTTGGCGATGCTCATGAGAAAAGTTCCTCCAGATGTACGGTTCGCCCCCGAACCGCGGAGGCGCACGCTGCGAAACGCGTGGGCCGCGGGGACGACACGGGGTGGGACCGCGATGCGCCCGATCTGGTCAATAAGCCGACCATGACACCAATGGGTGAGTGCGGGGTGGGGCGGGCGGCGGAGCGGCGGGTACGCCGTACGTACTGCTGCGGGTGGGTCAAAAAACGGAGCGGCCCCCCGGGGTGCACCCGGGGGGCCGACGGTCCTGAGGACCCTGAGCCTGTGTCAGCCGTTGAAGCCGTGGTTCCCGAAGGCCGGGTTGAGGGCGCCGATGACCGACACGGTGTTGCCCACGGCGTTGACCGGGATGTGGACCGGGACCTGGACCAGGTTGCCCGAGCCGACGCCCGGGGACTTCACGGCCTTGCCGTCGGCGTGCGCACCGTCAGTGGCAGAGGCGAGACCGGCACCGGCGGCGACGAGCCCACCGGCGACGAGGGTGACAGCCGCGGCCTTCTTCAGGTTCTTCACTTCTAGTCCTCCTTGCGATCACCGCGGCCAGCCGCCGCAGCATGCACTGGAGAACGCGGCAGGGCCCGACAGGATGCGCCATTCGGATGACATCCACACGACGGTATGAATCTCACACCGGAGGGGAACCGCCGCCTTGCCGTGCGTGATGCGGTCCGGTAGTGCGCCGGAGCGCGCGTGGTCAGCCCGCGACGCCGTGTCGCACGGCCCAGAGTGCGGCCTGGGTGCGGTCCGCGAGATCGAGCTTCATCAGGATGTTCGACACATGGGTCTTCACGGTCTTCTCGGAGAGGACCAGGGCGCGGGCGATCTCCCGGTTCGAACGGCCGTCCGCGATCAGGCCGAGCACTTCGCGCTCCCGCTCGGTGAGGGAACCGCCCCTGCCCTGCCCGCTGTTGGTCTCCTCCTGGGAGAGCAGGGCGCCCGCCACCTCGGGCTGGAGCAGGATGTGGCCCGCGTGGACGGAGCGGATGGCGCCGGCCAGGGCGTCGGGGTCGACGTCCTTGTACACGTAACCGGCGGCTCCGGCGCGCAGCGCGGGGACGACCGTGCGCTGCTCGGTGAAGCTGGTGACGATGAGGACCTTGGCCGGATTGGCCAGCTCGCGGAGCTTGCGGAGGGCCTCGACGCCGTCCATGCCCGGCATCTTGACGTCCATGAGCACGACGTCGGGCCGCAGCTCCTCGGCGCGGGCGACTCCTTCGGCGCCGTCGGCCGCCTCGCCGACGACCTCGATGTCGTCCTGGACCTCCAGGAACGTGCGCAGGCCCCGGCGGACGACCTGGTGGTCGTCGACCAGCAGGACCTTGATCGCGTCAGCCACCGGGGACCTCCATCTCGATCGTGGTGCCCTTGCCGGGCTCCGATTCCACTGTGAGCCGGCCGCCGGCTCCGCTCGCCCTGTCCCGCATGGAGACCAGGCCCAGATGGCGTCCCGCCCGGCGTATGCCCTGCGGATCGAAGCCCGAGCCGTCGTCGGTGACGCGGAGCAGTGCGCCCGCGCCGTGCTTGTGGAGCGTCACCTCGACCCGTGCGGCTCCGGAGTGCCGCAGGGCGTTGTGCAGTGCTTCCTGGGCGACGCGCAGCATCGCCTCCTCCTGGGCGGCGGGCAGGGCGCGGATGCCGCCGGTCTCGAAGGTGACGTGGGCGCCGTGGGCCCGGTCGAGGACCTGGATCTGGGTGCGGAGCGTGGCCACCAGGCCGTCCTCGTCGAGGGCGGCGGGGCGCAGCTCCACCACGGCCGCGCGCAGTTCCTCGGTCGCCTCCGCCGCCAGCTCCACGACGTGCTGCAACTCGTCCTTGGCGCGGTCGGGGTCGCGGTCCACGAGCTTGGCAGCGGCCTGCGCCGTCAGGCGCAGCGAGAAGAGCTTCTGGCTGACCGCGTCGTGCAGTTCGTGGGCCAGGCGGGAGCGCTCCTCGGCGATGGTGAGCTCGCGGCTGCGCTCGTACAGGCGGGCGTTCGTCAGGGCGATCGCGGCGTGCTGGGCGAGGATGCCGAGCAAGTCCTCGTCCTCCTGTGTGAAGCCGCAGCTTCCTTCGGGCTTCGGGCACTTCTTGTTCGCGAGGAACAGGGCGCCGATCGTCTCGTCGCCGTCCTTGACGGGCAGGCCGAGGAAGTCGGACATGTCGGGGTGGGCGGAGGGCCAGCCCTCGAAGCGGGGGTCCTCGCGGACGTCGGCGAGGCGCTCGGTGCGAGCCTCGCGCAGCATCGCGGCGAGGATGCCGTGCTGGCGCGGCAGGGGGCCGATGGCCTTCCACTGCGCGTCGCTGACGCCGTCGACGACGAACTGGGCGAAGCCGCCGTGGTCGTCGGGCACGCCGAGTGCCGCGTACTCGGCGTCGAGCAGCTCGCGCGCCGAGGCGACGATCGTCTTGAGGACGTCGCGCACCTCGAGGTGCCTGCTCATGGCCAGGAGTGCGGCGCTCACCGCCCCGAGGCCAGTCCGTGGACCGTGACTCATGACCCAACCGTACCGGTGGGGTGTGACAGTCCGTATCGGACCTGTGGCGGCTTCCGCCTAGGGCTGTGGGCGTAGGGCGAAGGGCCCCGGTGCGTCGCGACCCGCGCCGGAGGTGCCTGGTCCCCCGCCGTTCCTACGTTGGGAGCAGGACGCAGGATTGCCGGAGCAAGGGGACGATTGTCATGGCAGTAGCGATCATCACGGGGGCGTCGCGGGGGTTGGGCCGGGCGCTGGCGACCGTGCTGGCCGAGCGGGGCTGGGACCTCGTCCTGGACGCGCGGAACGCGGCACCGCTGGAGGAGACCGCGGTGCGGCTCGCGGCGCACGGCGGGAAGGTGCGGGCCGTGCCGGGCGATGTGACGGACGGCGGTCACCGGGCCGGGCTGATCGCCGCGGCCCGGGAGCTGGGCGGGCTCGACCTGCTGGTGAACAACGCGAGCGTGCTGGGGGTGGAGCCGCTGGTGACATTGGAGGAGCTGCCGGTCGAGGCGTTCCGCCGGGCGCTGGAGGTCAATGTGGTGGCGCCGCTGGCGCTGCTCCAAGAGGCGCTGCCGCTGCTGCGGCGGGCGCCGGCCGGTGCCGTCGTGAACCTGTCGTCGGACGCGGCCACGGAGGCGTACCGCACCTGGGGCGGCTACGGGGCGACGAAGGCGGCGCTCGACCAGCTGTCGGCCGTTCTGGCCGTGGAGGAGCCGGAGCTGCGCGTCTGGGCGGTCGATCCGGGTGGGATGCGTACGGACATGCTGGCGGCGGCCGAGCCGGACGAGGATCTCAGCGAGGTGCCGCGGCCCGAGGACGTCGTGCCCGCCTTTCTGCGTCTGCTCGATGAGCGGCCCGCCGGCGGCCGGTACGCGGCGCCTTCTCTGCTGGAGGTGCGATGACACTCGCGCTGCGGGTCCCGGAGGAACTGCTGGCGCGGGTCCCGGCCGAGCAGCGGGGGCCTGGCCGGGACAGATCTTCGGTACGGATGCTGGTGTCGCGCGGGACGGCGGTGGCCCATCACCGCTTCGCGGAGCTGCCGGACGTCCTGCGGGCCGGGGATCTGCTCGTCGTCAACACCTCCCCCACGCTGGCGGCCGCCGTGGACGGAACGCTCGGCCACGCGCGCGTGGTCGTGCATTTCTCGACGCGGGGCGACGGCGGGCGCTGGGCGGTCGAGCTGCGGGAGCCGGACGGGCGGGGCACCACGGGCCCGCGCGCGGGTGGGCCCGCAGGATCGGTCGTGGCGCTCGCCGACGGCGTGCGCCTGGTGTACGAGGAGCCTGTCGCGGCGGGCAGCGAGCGGCTGTGGTGGGTCCGGGCGAGCGGGGACGTGCCGGGCCTGCTGCGGGAGCGCGGGCGGCCGATCCGCTACTCCTACACGGAGCGGGACCAGCCGCTGTCCGTGTACCAGACCGTGTTCGCACTGCCGTACGCGAACGGGGCGGGCAGCGCCGAGATGCCGAGTGCGGCGCGGCCGTTCACGGACCGTGTCGTGGCGCGGCTGGTGAGCCGGGGCGTGCAGTTCGCGCCGATCACGCTGCATACAGGGGTGGCGTCCGCGGAGTCGCACGAGCCGCCCTATGGCGAGCGTTTCGAGGTGCCCGAGGCGTCGGCCCGGCTCATCAACGCGGCGCGGGCAGGGGGCGGGCGGGTCGTCGCGGTGGGGACCACCGCGGTGCGGGCCGTCGAGTCCGCCGCGGGCGACGACGGTGTGGTGCGGGCGGCGCGCGGCTGGACGGAGCTGGTCGTGACGCCGGAGCGTGGGGTGCGGGTGGTGGACGGGCTGTTCACCGGGCTGCACGAGCCGGAGGCGTCCCATCTGCTGATGCTGGAGGCGATCGCGGGGCGGGCGGCCGTGAGCCGTACGTACGAGGAGGCGCTGCGGGGGCTCTACCTCTGGCACGAGTTCGGGGACGTCCACCTCATCCTCCCGGAGGAGAAGCCTCACCCTGTGCGTTGCGACAGCAACTTTGCGTGAAACGGCAACGCTCCGGATGTGACCCCGCACATAGGGCACAGGTCACGTACGAAGGGCTTTAGTGGAACGGCAGAGGACTTAAGTCCCGAGGCGGGGCGGGGGCTGGGGGTCGGGAGCGGGCTCCCGGCCCCCTTTTTTCGCGCCCCGGTCCACTACCCGGCTTCGTACGTCACACCTTTGCCACGGTTTTTTGCGGCCGCTAAGAATGGCCACCGTCGCTCAGCGCCGCGGGGTTGTACCCGCGGCGTTCGTGTCCCAAACACGGCATCCGTATCGCGGACCGGTGGGCGGCTTCCGTTCTTCGAGAGGTCCCCGTCTCCATGTCCAGGCACCGCACCTTCGGCCATAGTCCGCTGACCCGCACCCACAAGCTCTCGGTGGCGGGTGTCGCCGCGCTCGGCGCCGCCGCCCTCGCGGCCACGCTGGTGCCGGGGCACGACACGCAGGCATCGGCGCAGGACGAGACCGTGGCCGCCGCTCCGGTCGCCTTCAGCACGAACGCCGGCGCCCAGCAGATCAAGTCCGTGCAGGCCGGTGTCGCCCACCAGCAGGCCGCCGCCGACGCGCAGGCCAAGGCCGCCGCCGCGAAGAAGGCCGCCGACGAGAAGGCGCAGGCCGAGGCGAAGGCCAAGGCCGACGCCGAGGCGAAGGCCAAGAAGGAGCGCGAGGCGAAGGCGGCCGCGAGCCGGTCCACCCAGCGCACCGCCACGGTGACGCAGGCGGCCGCTCCGACGTACGCCAACAACCTCGACGGCTGGATCCGTCAGTCGCTGGACATCATGAAGTCCAAGGGCATTCCGGGCAGCTACGACGGCCTGTACCGCAACATCATGCGGGAGTCGACGGGCAACCCGAACGCCGTCAACGGCTACGACGTCAACGCCCAGAACGGCACGCCGTCGATCGGCCTGCTCCAGGTCATCCAGCCGACGTTCTCCGCGTACCACGTGTCGGGTACGTCCGCGAACATCTACGACCCGGTCGCCAACATCACGGCCGCCGCGAACTACGCGGCCGACAAGTACGGCTCGATCGACAACGTGAACAGCGCGTACTGAGACCCGTTGCCGGGACCTCCGGGTCCGGAACACGCTGACCCCCACGGCAGAGAAGGGGGGGGAACCCCCAAAGAGGTGGCCCCTCTCTTTTCTTTCCTGTGGGTCCCCCGCCCATCACCTCCGTATGACCCCGTGGCCCGGGTGGTACGACCATCCGGACCCCCCCAAACCA
>NZ_JBHVIX010000038.1:0-54755 GCF_042799415.1 Streptomyces sp. NPDC057694 | reverse complement strand
ACGTCTGTCTTGGCCAACGACGCAAACATGGTCAACGACCCCCTTTTCCCTGCCCCTCTCTCGCAGCAACCCCCCACCCCCCACGAAAGAGAAGCCCCCCCCCCCCACGCGCTCCCCCCCCTTCTCTGTCGTTTCCGGTGGCTCACCGACCGGTCACTTGCGCATGACCTCGGGCTCGTGGCGGCGCAGCAGCCGGGCCACCGCGAAGCCGCAGATGATGCCGAGCACGATCAGGACCGTGAGGTCGATGCTCCACTGGGTGACCGAGTGCTCCCACAGCGGGTCGAGGTTGTTCGGGTTCTTCTCGTCCCAGGGCGGCATCACGTGCGACAGGTCGAGCGTGGCGCCGGCGGCGCCGACCGCCCAGCGGGACGGCATCAGCCAGGCGAACTGCTCCAGGCCGATGGAGCCGTAGATCTGGAACAGCACGCCGGTGAAGACGACCTGCACGATGGCGAACATGACGAGCAGCGGCATCGTCTTCTCGGAGGTCTTCACCAGCGAGGAGATGACCAGGCCGAACATCATCGAGGTGAAGCCGAGGGCGATGATCGAGACGGTCAGCTCGATCGCCGGCGGCATCAGCAGCCCCTCCTTGGGCAGCTTGCGCGGCGTGAAGGCGATGGCGCAGATGATGACGCCCTGGATGGCCGTGATGAAGCCGAGGACGATCACCTTGGACATCAGGTACGCGGAGCGGGACAGGCCGGTCGCCCGTTCCCGTTCGTAGATGACGCGTTCCTTGATCAGTTCACGGACCGAGTTGGCGGCGGCCGAGAAGCACATGCCGACCGCGACGATGAGCATGATGGTGCCCGCGTCGCTGTTGAACTTCTTCGGCGGCTCGGGCGGGCCCAGGCCGAAGTCGGCCGGGATGACCACGGAGACGATGCCGAGGACCGCGGGCAGGATCACCATCAGACCCATGAAGCCCTTGTCGGACGCGATCACCGACACGTAGCGGCGCATCAGCGTGAGCAGCTGGGCGCCCCAGGGCTGCGGCTTGGGCGGCCTGACGGCGGCGGGCGGCGGCATCTGCACGGACTGCGGGGCGACGGCGTCGATGTCGGCGGCGTACATCTGGTAGTGCTGCGAGCCCTTCCAGCGGCCCGCCCAGTCGTAGTCGCGGTAGTTCTCGAACGCGGAGAACACGTCGGCCCAGGTGTCGTAGCCGAAGAAGTTGAGCGCTTCCTCCGGCGGACCGAAGTACGCGACCGAGCCGCCCGGCGCCATCACCAGCAGCTTGTCGCAGATCGCCAGTTCGGCGACCGAGTGCGTGACGACCAGGACCGTGCGGCCGTCGTCGGACAGACCGCGCAGCAGCTGCATGACGTCGCGGTCCATGCCCGGGTCGAGGCCGGAGGTCGGCTCGTCCAGGAAGATCAGCGACGGCTTGGTGAGCAGCTCCAGGGCCACGGAGACGCGCTTGCGCTGGCCACCGGAGAGGGAGGTGACCTTCTTCTCCTTGTGGATGTCCAGCTTCAGCTCGCGCAGCACCTCGTCGATGCGCTGCTGGCGCTCCTGCTCGCTGGTGTCCGCGGGGAAGCGGAGCTTGGCGGCGTACTTGAGCGCCTTCTTGACGGTCAGTTCCTTGTGCAGGATGTCGTCCTGCGGGACCAGACCGATGCGCTGACGCAGCTCGGCGAACTGCTTGTACAGGTTGCGGTTGTCGTAGAGGACGTCGCCCTGGTTGGCCGGGCGGTAGCCGGTGAGCGCCTTCAGGAGCGTCGACTTGCCGGAGCCCGACGGGCCGATGACGGCGATCAGCGACTTCTCGGGGACGCCGAACGAGACGTCCTTGAGGATCTGCTTGCCGCCGTCGACGGTGACGGTCAGGTGGCGCGCCGAGAAGGAGACGTCACCGGTGTCGACGAACTCCTCCAGGCGGTCGCCGACGAGGCGGAACGTGGAGTGGCCGACGCCGACGATGTCGTTCGGCCCCAGCAGGGCGGTGCCGCTCTTGGGTATCGGCTGGCCGTTGACGTACGTGCCGTTGTGCGAGCCGAGGTCGTGGATCTCGAAGCGGCCGTCGGGCATCGCGTGGAACTCGGCGTGGTGGCGCGAGACCTGGAGGTCGGAGACGACCAGCTCGTTCTCCAGCGCACGGCCGATGCGCATCACGCGGCCGAGGGACAGCTGGTGGAAGGTGGTCGGGCTGCGGTCGCCGTAGACCGGCGGCGCCCCCGCGACTCCGCCGGGGCCCTGCTGCTGCGGCATGTGCTGCGCCGGCGGCTGCTGCCACTGCTGTTGCTGGGGCTGCGGTCGCTGCTGAGGAGGCTGCTGTTGCTGTTGCGGTGCCTGCTGCTGCGCCTGCTGTTGCCAGGCGGGCTGCTGGTACTGCTGGGGCGACGGCTGCTGGGCGAGGCCCGCGGCCTGCTGCTGCGCCTGGTGCGGTGCGGCCTGCCTGGCCGGTGCCGCCTGCTGCTGCGGTGCGGCCTGTCCGGCCTGCGCCGGGACGGCGGCTGCCTGGGCACTGCCCTGCACGCTCAGGCGAGGTCCGTCCGTGGAGTTGCCCAGGTGCACCGACGAGCCGGGCCCGATCTCCATCTGATGGATCCGCTGCGCCTGCACGAACGTGCCGTTGGTCGAGCCGTGGTCTTCGATGACCCAACTGCGGCCGCCCCAGCTGATCGTGGCGTGCCGCCAGGACACCCGTGCGTCGTCCAGCACGATGTCACCCCCCGGATCACGCCCGAGGGTGTACGACCGGGACGGATCGAGCGTCCAGGTCCTGCCATTCAGTTCCAGTACGAGTTCAGGCACTCCATGCCCCACTGAGTTGTCCCCCGAGTTTTTCCCCCGACATGGGAAGTCTAGGGATGTCGAACATCGTGAGGAACTATTTCAGGAACGCCCCCGCGGCCGAAAGCTGGGCCTCGCGTGAGGGGTGGTGAAGTCTCCCCCGCGCCTCCGACGGAGCGCCGGTGGCCGCCCCGTTGACGGGGTGCGGCCGACACCCGGAGAGTGGTGGGTGCCCACAGGGCGATGCCGTAAGGATCGGGGGGTCCTGATGGAGAGCGGCCGGCAGGGGACACGGCGCGGCGGCACGTCCGCCGTTCGGTGGGGCGATGTGCTGATGTCCGCCATCGCCGCGGTGAGCTGGGCTTTCATCGGGATGGCGGGGGTCGCGGCGCTCGGGCTCCACCTGCTCGACGCGGACGCGGCGGGCTCCCTCGGCCCCATGACGGCCGCGGTGGTGGCGATCGGTGTCGGCGGGCGGGTGACGCCGTCCGGGGACGTCTCGGCGTTCGGCCTGGGCGGCGCTCAGGCGCACACCTCGATCGACATCGCGCCGCTGGGTGTGGGGCTCGTGGGGGCGCTGTTGCTGAGCTGGTTCTTCCTGCGGTCCCTGCGGGGGGCGGGAGTTGAGATCTCGGCGGGTGAACTCCTCGCGCGCGTGGGCGCGGTGGTGGTGCTGTTCGTGGCGATGCTGGGGGGACTCGCCTGGGCGGGTCACGACATCATCACGATTGACGGTTCGAAGCTGGGGCTGAACGACATTCCGGGCGCGGGGAGCCTTCCGGGCGGTATCGCGGACAAGCTCCCCGGCGGCATCGGGGACGCGCTCCCGGACCGGCTCGGCGATCTGGTGAAGGCCGAGGCGAAGGTCGGCTTCACGGTGCAGACAGGGGCGACGCTGCTCGGCGGCGCCGCGTTCGTCGTCGGGGTGCTGCTGATCGCGCTGCTCGCTTCGCGGCGTACGCCGTTGCCGCGCGCTCTCGGGGCGGTCCACCGGGTGGTGCGGCCCGCCGCCTCGGCGCTCGTGACCGTGCTCCTCGTGACGGTTCTCGCGGGCCTGGCCGCGGCGGCGTACGCGATGATCGGCGACGACCACCCGAAGCGGATCGCGGGCGCCGCCCTGCTGGGGGCGCCCAACGGGGCGTGGATCGGTGTCCCCCTCGGCCTGTTCGTGCCGTGGGACGGCAGGGCGACCGGCGCGCTGACCAAGGTGCTGCCGCACCCGCTGGACGATCTGTTGCGGGCGTCGTCGGACCGACCCGTGACGCTGGGCCGCCTCGCCGAACTCGACGGCAGGGTCTGGCTGCTGGCCGTCGCCATGGCGCTGATGATGCTGTTCGCCGGGGTGCTGACGGCCGTCCGGTCGCCGGTGGTCCGGGCCCCCTGGGGCTTCGCCGGGCGCTGCGCGCTGCGGCTCGGGGTCGTCACGGCGCTCACGCTGCCGCTCCTGGTGTGGCTGACGGACGTCTCGGCGAACGCCTCGCTGTCCGTACTCGGCTTCGACGCGTTCGGCGCGGGCCTCACCCTGCACGGCCACCTCGGCATGGCGCTGCTCCTGGGAGCGGCGTGGGGCGCGGGTGCGGGGGCGATCGGGGCGCTGCTCGCGTGCGCGGCCGGGGCCGCGGGCAGCCGGGTGTCGCCCCTCGCCGGGCCGGTGGCGGCGAAGGAGCAGCCGGGCGAGGCGACGGGCCCGTACCGGCCGAGCAGCCCGTACCGCCCGGCCAACCCGGACACGAACCCGTATCTGAAGAACCCGTACGACACCCGGAGCCGGAATCGGGCCACCGACCCCGACCCGGACCCCGACCAGAAAGCCGTGGACGCCGCGCCGACGATGGCGAACCCGGTGCGGCCCGAGCCGCGTCCGCCCGGGAGCGGGCGCGAGTGGCCGGCCCCGCCTCCGCCGCCGCCCGCTCCTCCCCCGCCCCATGTACCGGGGCCGACCAAGCACCGCCGGCGCCCGCCGTCGGACCCCGGCGACTGAGCGCCGGGGCGCGGGGCGTGTCCGTCACTCGGACCACCCCCGCGCCCCCGTACAGAGGCCCGATACCGTAAGGGCATCATGAGCGCCTCGCAGCCCCAGCACCTCGCTGATGCCCCGACCGACACCCCGACCGTGCCGGCCGACGTCCCGACTCTCCTCGTCAAGATCTTCGGCAAGGACCGGCCCGGCCTCACCGCCGGCCTCTTCGACACCCTCGCCGCCTACTCCGTGGACGTCGTCGACATCGAGCAGGTCGTCACCCGGGGGCGCATCGTTCTGTGCGCCCTGGTGACCGAACCGCCGGCCGGTCTCGCAGGAGACCTGCGGGCCACCGTCCACAGCTGGGCGGAGTCCATGAAGATGCAGGCCGAGATCATCTCGGGCATCGGTGACAACCGGCCGCGCGGCCTCGGCCGCTCCCTGGTCACCGTGCTCGGGCATCCGCTCACCGCCGAGTCGGCCGCCGCGATCGCCGCGTCGATCACCGACACCGGCGGCAACATCGACCGCATCTTCCGGCTCGCCAAGTACCCCGTCACCGCCGTCGAGTTCGCCGTCTCCGGCACGGAGACGGAGGAGCTGCGCACCGCGCTCGCCATAGAGGCCGCGAAGCAGGGTGTGGACGTGGCGGTCGTCGCGGCCGGGCTGCACCGGCGCGCGCAGCGGCTCGTCGTGATGGACGTCGACTCGACGCTGATCCAGGACGAGGTCATCGAGCTGTTCGCGGCGCACGCGGGCTGCGAGGACAAGGTCGCCGAGGTGACCGCGGCGGCGATGCGCGGCGAGCTGGACTTCGAACAGTCGCTGCACGCGCGCGTGGCGCTGCTCGAAGGGCTCGACGCGTCGGTCGTCGACAAGGTCAGGAGCGAGGTGCGGCTCACGCCCGGCGCCCGCACCCTGATCCGTACGCTCAAGCGCCTCGGCTACCAGGTGGGTGTGGTGTCCGGCGGGTTCACGCAGGTCACGGACGATCTGCAGGAGCGGCTCGGCCTCGACTTCGCGCACGCCAACACCCTGGAGATCGCCGACGGGAAGCTGACCGGCCGGGTCACCGGCGAGATCGTGGACCGGGCGGGCAAGGCACGGCTGCTGCGCCGGTTCGCCGAGGCGGCCGGGGTGCCGCTCGCGCAGACCGTGGCGATCGGCGACGGCGCCAACGACCTGGACATGCTGAACGCGGCGGGTCTCGGTGTCGCCTTCAACGCCAAGCCGGTGGTGCGCGAGGCGGCGCACACCGCGGTGAACGTGCCGTTCCTCGACACGGTCCTCTACCTGCTCGGCATCTCGCGCGAAGAGGTCGAGGCGGCGGACGAGCAGGGCGCGTAGTCCTCGTACGTAACGCGGAAGGGGCCCGGCGGCATGCCGGGCCCCTTCCGTCGTACGTACGAGGGTTACGGGGATCTACTCGCTCGGCGCCCAGTAGTCGGCGAGCGTGGCCGTGCCGGGCTCCAGGCTCTTCCAGGGGCCGGAGTACGTGAGCACACAGAAGGCGGCGGTCGGGAAGCCGCGCCGGTCGAGCCGCTCACGCGTGTCACCCTCGGCGTCCGCGGTGAGGATCTCGGTGAGGGCCTGCATACCGGGGTTGTGGCCGATCAGGACGATGTTGTTCACGTCGTCCGGCGTCTCGTTCAGCACGGCGATCAGCTCGCCCGGCGACGCCTCGTAGATCCGCTCCTCGTACACGGTCCTGGGCCGCTCGGCCAGTTCGGCGACGGCGAGCTTCCAGGTCTCGCGGGTGCGGGCGGCGGTCGAGCAGAGGGCCAGGTCGAAGGGGACTCCCGAGTCGGCCAGCTTGCGGCCGGCGACGGGGGCGTCCCTGCGGCCCCGCTCGGCCAGCGGCCGCTCGTGGTCGGAGACCTGGGGCCAGTCCGCCTTGGCATGCCGGAAAAGGACAATCCTGCGGGGTTCTGCGACGCTCATGCGTCCCAGCTTCGCACGAAACCGGGCACGGGGCGCAGGGAGTTGACGGGCTCGCCCGCCATGGGTGAACAGGGCCGGAAACGGCCTACGGGAGCAGCAGGTCCTTGGCGCGGGCGAGGACGTGGGCGACGGTCGGATCGGCCGCCGCGGCCTGTCCGTCGGCCGGGTTGAGGATCAGCAGGAGCAGCGCCACGAAGGCGATGGCCGGCAGGACGACCGCCCACCAGGGCAGCCGGATGTCGACGCCGCCCGTGGCTGCCGGGTGGGACCGGGTGTGCGAGGGGGCCGACATGAACGCCTCCGTGATCCGTGACGCCGTGCGACCTGGTCGCGTGCGTCTTCTTCGCCTGTCGCGCCGCCGGTTCTCGGCGACAGTTCGACGGTACGGATCGGACGGCCCGGGGCCCATCCGGTGATCCACCCAGTTGACCCTGAGCCTGGCCCCCTAGGGGACGGTGGAGTTAACCCCACCCCCGGTCGCGGAGCTCAGCGTTCCGAGGGTGGGATCACGGTGAGGCGAGGGTCGCGACGACGGCGACGATCACGGTGACGGCCAGCATCACGCCGAGGACGGCGAGGAGCTTCTTCTGGCTGTTCTGCGGGTTCGGCTCGAGCACAGGCGACATGCGGCAAGTGTCGCACCCGTCCCCGAACGTCAGGACGCGGGGGCGAGTTCGTCCTCGATCGTCCGGTTGCGGCCCGCGAAGACGCCGATCACGATCTGCGGCACCATCAGCGCGGCCATCAGCGCGATCGGCACGCCCCAGCCGCCGCTGTGCTGGTAGAGGACGCCGACGAGCAGCGGTCCCGGGATCGAGATCAGGTAGCCGGTGGACTGGGCGAACGCGGAGAGCTTGGCGACGCCGGCGCCCGTGCGGGCGCGCATGCCGACCATGGTGAGGGCCAGCGGGAAGGCGCAGTTGGAGATGCCGAGCAGGACCGCCCAGACCCACGCGCCGGAGGCGGGGGCGAGGTAGAGGCCCGCGTATCCGGCCAGACCGCACACGCCGAGGGCGATCACCATCGGGCCCTGGCTGGGCAGCCGGGCGGCGACGCGCGGGATGACGAAGCCGAGCGGCACGCCCATCACCATCGTGACGGCGAGCAGGATGCCGGCGGTCGAGGCGGAGACCCCTGCGTCGCGGAAGATCTGCGCCATCCAGCCCATCGTGATGTACGCGGCCGTGGCCTGGAGTCCGAAGAAGACGGCGAGCGCCCAGGCGGTGCGGCTGCGGGTGATGCGCAGGCCGTCCTCGGCCGCGCCGCCGGTCTGTGTCCCCTTCGTCTGCTGCGTCCGCTGCGTTCCGGCCGGCTCCGCGGGGCCGTTGTGGCGCACCAGCGGGATCCAGGGCAGCAGGGCCAGGGCGCCGAGCACGGCCCACACGGCGAGCCCGGTCTGCCAGCTGCCGCCCAGGCCGTCGGTCATGGGCACGGTCGCGGCGGCGGCCAGCGAGGTGCCGGCGGCGAGTGCCATCGAGTAGAGGCCGGTCATGGAGCCGACGCGGTCGGGGAACCAGCGCTTGACGATGACCGGCATCAGGACGTTGCTGACCGCGATACCCATCAGCGCCAGGGCGCTGGCGACCAGGAAGCCGACGGTGTTGCCGGTGTACGGGCGGATGATCAGGCCCGCGGTGATCGCCGCCATGCCGAAGCAGACGACGGCGCTCGCCCCGAACCGCTTGGCGAAGCGCGGCGCCATCACGCCGAAGACGGCGAAGCAGAGCGGCGGTACGGAGGTGAGCAGTCCGGCGACGCTGCCGCTCATGCCGAGCCCGTCGCGGACCTCTTCGAGGAGGGCGCCGAGGCTGGTGATGGCGGGCCGCAGGTTCAGGGCCGCGAGGACGATGCCGACGGGGACGAGGCGCATCACCCACGCGCGCGGGGAGGCACCTCCGCCTTGCTCTGCTTTCTCCGATTTCTCCGTACGCGCGTCGCGGGGTATCGGGGAATCGGCGCTCGGCGGCGCCATCGTCGGGGTGTCCTCACTAGCCATGAGACCCATCTTAGAATCATGGGATGATTGACTGTCCAATCGGTGCCGTCGGTTGTTCCGTCGGTTCGCTACTGTTCGCAGTCCGTCCGCACGAAGGAAACGTCACATGCCGTTGACCTCCCCCCGGCGCTCGGCCCTCTCCGAGCAGGTCATCACCGCCCTGCGCGCCCAGATCTCCTCGGGCGAGTGGCCTGTGGGCTCCCGGATCCCGACGGAGCCGGAGCTGGTGGAGCAGCTGGGTGTGGCGCGGAACACGGTGCGCGAAGCGGTGCGCGCCCTCGCGCACAACGGGCTGCTCGACATCCGGCAGGGCTCGGGCACGTACGTCGTGGCGACGAGCGAGCTGGCCGGGGTGATGCAGCGCCGGTTCGCCGAGGCCGATCCGCGGCACATCGCCGAGCTGCGCTCCACGCTGGAGTCCAGTGCGGCGAAGCTGGCCGCTGTGCGGCGCACGGAGCGTGATCTGAAGCAGCTGGACGCGCTGCTCGTACGCCGTGAGGAGGCGTGGGAGTCGGGCGACACGGAGGCGTTCGTGACGGCGGACGCGACGTTCCACATGGCCGTGGTGGCGGCGTCCCACAACGACGTGATGACGGCGATGTACGCGGACCTCGGCGAGGTGCTGCGGGACTGGCTGCGCGAGGACGTGGGCGAGCGGCTCACCGCCGAGAACCACATGGACCACGCCGGGCTGGTCGACGCGATCCGGGACGGCGACGCGGAGGCCGCGGCCACGGAGGCGGCGGGTTACCCGTTCCTGTGCCGCCCGGGCCGTCTCACTCCGCCACCTTTCGGTGACTGACCCACACGTCCCGCACCGCTTTCCAGCACCGCCCGTCGAGCCGCACGGTCTCGGCGGGGCCCACCTCCCGCTGCGCGGAGTCGGTGTCGATGTCCCACCACTGATCGCACTCGATGTGCAGGGCGACGGCGTCGACGCCCGGATACGGGTTGTGGCAGACGGCGCTCACCCGTGATCCGTCGACCTCGGTGCGGCACTGGGCACCGAAGAGTTCACGCTTGGGCTTGTCGGGCTTTTCGTCGGACGCGGCGTCGTACGGGAGTACGGCGAGCAGGAGTACGACGGCGAGGGCCGGGGCTATGCGTCGGGGCAGGCGCACAAAGAGACCTCCTCGCACCCAGGGTGCGGGGAGGTCTCTTGTGTCTGCCCGATCTGTGAGCCGAACGGGCGACTCACACTCGGTTCAGGATCAGGCTCAGGCGCCGATGGCGTGCAGCCCGCCGTCCACGTGGACGATCTCGCCGGTCGTCTTCGGGAACCAGTCCGACAGCAGGGCGACGATGGCCTTGCCGGCCGGCTCCGGGTCGTCCAGCTTCCACTCCAGCGGGGAGCGGGAGTCCCACACGGCGGCGAGGTCGCTGAAGCCCGGGATGGACTTGGCGGCCATGGAGCCGAGCGGGCCGGCCGAGACCAGGTTGCTGCGGATGTCGTGCTTGCCGAGGTCGCGCGCCATGTAGCGGCTGGTGGCCTCCAGGGCGGCCTTGGCCGGGCCCATCCAGTCGTACTGCGGCCAGGCGAACTGGGCGTCGAAGGTGAGGCCGACGACGGACCCGCCCTCGCTCATCAGCGGCAGCAGCGCCATCGTCAGCGACTTCAGGGAGAAGGCGGAGACGTGCATGGCGGTGGCCACGGACTCGAACGGCGTGTTCAGGAAGTTGCCGCCGAGCGCGTCCTGCGGCGCGAAGCCGATGGAGTGCACGACGCCGTCGAGGCGGTCGCCCAGGTGCTCACGGACCTGGCCCTCGAGGCGGGCGAGGTGCTCGTCGTTCGAGACGTCGAGCTCCAGGACCTTGACCTTCTCGGGCTGGGGCAGCTTCTTGGCGATGCGCTCGGTCAGCGTCGGCCGCGGCCAGGCGGTGAGGATGATCTCCGCGCCCTGCTCCTGCGCCAGCTTCGCGGCGTGGAAGGCGATGGAGGACTCCATCAGCACACCGGTGATGAGGATGCGCTTGCCCTCGAGGATTCCGCCAGTACTAGTCATCGTTCTCAGTGACCCATGCCCAATCCGCCGTCAACCGGGATGACGGCTCCAGTGATGTACGAGGCGTCGTCGGAGGTCAGGAACTTCACCACTCCGGCGATCTCCTCGACCTTCGCGTACCGGCCGAGCGGCACCTGCGCCACGATGCCGGCGCGCTGCTCGTCGGTCAGGGCCTGGGTCATGTCGGTGTCGACGAAACCCGGGGCGACGACGTTGAAGGTGATGTTGCGCGACCCCAGCTCACGGGCGAGGGAACGCGCGAAACCGACCAGACCCGCCTTCGAGGCGGCGTAGTTCGCCTGCCCCGCGGAGCCCAGCAGGCCGACGACGGAGGAGATCAGCACGACACGGCCCTTCTTGGCGCGCAGCATGCCGCGGTTGGCACGCTTCACGACCCGGAAGGTGCCGGTGAGGTTGGTGTCGAGGACGGACGTGAAGTCCTCCTCGGACATGCGCATGAGGAGCTGGTCCTTGGTGACGCCGGCGTTGGCGACGAGCACCTCGACGTTGCCGTGCTTCTCCTCGATCTCCTTGTAGGCCTGCTCCACCTGCTCGGTGTCGGTGATGTCGCACTTGACGGCGAGCGCCCCGGCGTCGATGAGCTCCTTGGGCGGCTCGCCCGAGCGGTAGGTGAACGCGACCTTGTCGCCTGCCTCGACGAAGGCACGGGCGATGGCGAGGCCGATGCCCCGGTTTCCTCCGGTGACGAGAACCGAGCGGCTCAACGGATCACCCTTTCGATAGCGGTGGTGGTCCTCGAAACCTATCGGTACGACCCTTGGTACGGAGAATCGACCACCGACAGTGGCGTACGCGACTCGCTGTCGGGTCCCTACAGAAAGGTCTGGCCGCACACCCCTGTCCCGCGACATGATCAGAGCCCACCTGTGGCGAGGAACCGCGACGAACAGGGAGACCTTTGTGCCCCATACGATCGATGAAGCCTTCACGGCGCTGCCGCTGCGGGCCCTGGCCGACGCGGCGCTCGCCCGCGCCCGTGCCCTGGGCGCCGAGCACGCGGACTTCCGCTGCGAGCGGGTGCGCGGCGCCGCCGTCCGCCTGAGGGACGCCCGGCCGGCCGGGTCGTCCGACACCACCGACCTCGGGTACGCGGTGCGGGTGGTGCACGGCGGCAGCTGGGGCTTCGCCTCCGGGGTCGACCTGACGATGGACGCCGCGGCGAAGGTCGCCTCGCAGGCCGTGGCGATGGCCAAGCTGAGCGCGCAGGTGCTCAGGGCCGCCGGGTCCGACGAGCGGGTGGAGCTGGCGGCCGAGCCGGTGCACGCGGACCGGACGTGGATCTCCTCGTACGAGATCGATCCCTTCTCGGTGCCCGAGGAGGAGCGGGCCGGGCTGCTCGCCGACTGGAGCGCGGGGCTGCTCGCGGCCGACGGGGTCAGCCATGTCGACGCCTCCCTGCTGGCCGTCCACGAGAACAAGTTCTACGCGGACACGGCCGGGACCGTGACGACCCAGCAGCGGGTCCGGCTGCATCCGCAGCTCACCGCGGTCGCCGTGGACGACTCCAGCGGCGAGTTCGACTCGATGCGCACGATCGCGCCGCCGGTCGGCCGGGGCTGGGAGTACCTGACGGGGACGGGCTGGGACTGGGAGCGGGAGCTGGCCGAGCTGCCCGGTCTGCTCGCCGAGAAGATGCGGGCGCCGAGTGTGCGGGCGGGCAGTTACGACCTGGTCGTGGATCCGTCCAATCTGTGGCTGACCATCCACGAGTCCATCGGGCACGCCACCGAGCTGGACCGCGCGCTGGGCTACGAGGCGGCGTACGCGGGCACCTCCTTCGCCACCTTCGACCAGCTCGGCAAGCTCAAGTACGGCTCCGAGATCATGAACGTGACGGGCGACAGGACCGCCGAGCACGGGCTCTCCACCATCGGCTACGACGACGAGGGCGTGGCGGGGCAGTCCTGGGACCTGGTGAAGGACGGGACGCTGGTCGGCTACCAGCTCGACCGCAGGATCGCGCGGCTCACCGGGTTCGAGCGGTCCAACGGGTGCGCGTACGCCGACTCCCCCGGGCACGTGCCCGTACAGCGGATGGCGAACGTGTCGTTGCAGCCGGATCCCGGCGGCCTGTCGACCGAGGACCTCATCTCGGGTGTGGACAACGGTCTGTACCTGGTGGGCGACCGGTCCTGGTCCATCGACATGCAGCGCTACAACTTCCAGTTCACGGCGCAGCGCGCGTACGCGATCCGGGGCGGCCGGCTCGCCGGTCAGGTGCGGGACTTCGCCTACCAGGCGACGACCACCGACTTCTGGGGTTCCATGGCGGCGGTCGGCGGCCCGCAGACGTACGTCCTGGGCGGCGCCTTCAACTGCGGCAAGGCCCAGCCCGGCCAGGTCGCGGCCGTCTCGCACGGCTGCCCCAGCGCACTCTTCAAGGGCGTCAACATTCTGAACACCACTCAGGAGGCGGGTCGATGAGCCCCCGTACGTCCGGCAGCAAGCCGTACGAGACCGTCGAGCGCGCCCTGGAGCTGTCGCGGGCCGACGGCTGCGTCGTCATCGCCGACGAGACGTCGAGCGCCAATCTGCGCTGGGCGGGCAACGCGCTGACGACGAACGGGGTCACGCGCGGCCGCACCCTCACCGTCATCGCGACCGTCGACGGCAAGGAGGGCACGGCGACCGGTGTCGTGTCCCGGTCCGCGGTGACCGCCGACGACCTCGAACCGCTGGTCCGCGCCGCCGAGGAGGCCGCCGCCAAGGCCGGGCCAGCCGAGGACGCGCAGCCGCTGGTCAGCGGCGTACCGCAGGCGTCCGGCTTCACGGAGGCACCGGCCGAGACCTCGTCGGACGTGTTCGCGGAGTTCGCGCCCGCGCTCGGGGAGGCGTTCGCGCGGGCCAGGGCGGGCGGGCGTGAGCTGTACGGCTTCGCCCACCACGAGCTGACCTCCAGCTATCTCGGTACGTCGACGGGCCTGCGACTGCGCCACGACCAGCCGAACGGGACGCTGGAGCTGAACGCCAAGTCGCCGGACCGCAAGCGCTCGGCGTGGGCGGGGCGCTCCACGCGGGACTTCAAGGACGTCGACCCGGCCGCGATGGACGCCGAGCTTGCCACCCGGCTCGGCTGGGCCGAGCGGCGGATCGACCTGCCCGCGGGCCGGTACGAGACGCTGCTGCCGCCCACCGCCGTCGCCGATCTGCTGATCTACCTGCTGTGGTCGGCGGGGGCGCGGGACGCCGCCGAGGGCCGGACCGTGTTCAGCAGGCCCGGTGGCGGCACCCGCGTCGGCGAGCGGCTCAGCGAACTGCCGCTGACGCTGCGCAGCGACCCGCAGGCGCCGGGCCTGGAGTGCGCGCCGTTCGTGCTGGCGCACGCCTCCGGGGACGACGCGTCCGTCTTCGACAACGGGCTGCCGGCCGCCGCGACGGACTGGATCTCCGACGGTGAGCTGAAGGCTCTGACGACGACGCGGCACAGCGCCGCGCTGACCGGGCTGCCGGTCGCGCCCGCGGGCGACAACCTGATCCTCGACGGCGGTTCGGGCAGGTCGCTGGAGGAGATGGTCGCCGCCACCGAGCGCGGGCTGCTGCTCACCTGCCTGTGGTACATCCGCGAGGTCGATCCGGCGACGCTGCTGCTGACCGGGCTGACCCGCGACGGTGTGTACCTGGTGGAGAACGGCGAGGTCGTGGGCGAGGTGAACAACTTCCGGTTCAACGAGTCGCCGGTCGATCTGCTGGGCCGGGCCACCGAGGCCGGGCGCACGGAGAAGACGCTGCCGCGCGAGTGGGGCGACTGGTTCACCAGGGCCGCGATGCCGGCGCTGCGGGTGCCGGACTTCAACATGAGCTCGGTCAGCCAGGGCGTCTGACCCCGCGGGTTTCGCCCATAGACTGGCAGGGATCAGTTTTCAGAAACGTATGAGGAGACTCAGAACCGTGACGGACATCGTCGACGAGCTGAAGTGGCGCGGCCTGTGGGCCCAGTCCACTGACGAGGACGCACTGCGCAAGGCGCTCGCGGACGGTCCGGTCACGTTCTATTGCGGTTTCGACCCGACCGCGGCCTCCCTGCACGTCGGCCACCTGGTGCAGGTGCTGACCATGCGCCGCCTCCAGCAGGCGGGCCTGCGCCCGCTGGCGCTGGTCGGCGGCGCCACGGGCCAGATCGGTGACCCGCGCCCGACGGCGGAGCGCACGCTGAACGACCCGGAGACGATCGCGAACTGGGTGACCCGGCTGCGCTCGCAGATCGAGCCCTTCCTCGACTTCGAGGGCGAGAACGCGGCGGTCATGGTGAACAACCTGGACTGGACCGCCGGGATGTCCGCGATCGAGTTCCTGCGCGACATCGGCAAGCACTTCCGGGTCAACAAGATGCTGACCAAGGACTCCGTGGCCCGCCGCCTGGAGTCGCAGGAGGGCATCAGCTACACGGAGTTCAGCTACCAGCTGCTCCAGGGCATGGACTTCCTGGAGCTGTACCGGCGCTACGGCTGCACGCTCCAGCAGGGCGGTTCCGACCAGTGGGGCAACCTCACGGCCGGGCTCGACCTGATCCACCGCCTGGAGCCGGAGGCGACGGCGCACTGCATCGCGACGCCGCTGATGGTCAAGGCCGACGGCACCAAGTTCGGCAAGACCGAGGGCGGCGCCGTCTGGCTGGACGCGGAGATGACGACGCCGTACGCGTTCTACCAGTTCTGGCTGAACGTGGACGACCGGGACGTCTCCACCTACATGCGGATCCTGTCCTTCAAGTCCCGCGAGGAGCTGGAGGAGCTGGAGCGGCAGACCGAGGAGCGTCCGCAGGCCCGCGCCGCCCAGCGCGCGCTGGCCGAGGAGCTGACGACGCTGGTGCACGGCGCCGACCAGACGGCCGCCGTGATCTCCGCGTCGAAGGCGCTGTTCGGTCAGGGCGACGGCAATCTGGCGGACCTGGACGAGGCGACGCTGGCCGCCGCCCTGTCGGAGCTGCCGAAGGCCGAGGTCACCGAGCTGGGTCCGGTCGTCGACCTGTTCGCCGAGGTCGGTCTCGTGGCCAGCAAGTCCGCCGCGCGGCGCACCGTGAAGGAGGGTGGGGCCTACGTGAACAACGTGAAGGTCGCCGCCGAGGACCACGTACCGGGCACCGATGATCTGCTGCACGGGCGCTGGCTGGTCTTGCGCCGCGGCAAGAAGAACCTTGCCGCGGTCGAGGTGAAGGGCGCCTAGCGTCCCGCATCACGTCCGTACATCGAGGGCGCTGTCGCTTCCGCCGGGCGGAAGGGACAGCGCCCTCGGTCGTTCGGTTCGGCGTCGGCGCTAGGTACGGCTCTTGTTGCCTCGTAGTGCCGTCCATGCCATGTCGCCCACCGCGACGACCACGACGGCGCCGATCAGCTGGAGCAGATGGCGGATCCAGTCGATGCCCTTGGTGTCGTTGACGCCGAGGCCGGTGGCCGCCCAGTTGCCGAGAACACTGCCGATGATGCCGAAGACCGTCGTCAGCCACAGCGGGATCTGCTGCTTGCCCGGCAGGATCGCCTTCGCGATCAGGCCAAGGATCAGACCCACGATGATCGCCCACAACCAACTCATGACATCGCCTCCTCAAGCGGCGCGGAGTGCGCGGCCTGCGCCACTCACGTGTGATCAGTCTCCGGCCGTACTCCGTACGGCGCATGTCGGGGCACCCCATACGTGGTACGGCGCAGTGGGCGCGCCCAGGTCAGGGCTCCCCCGGTCTCGTAGCCGACGCAGCCCCGGCGTAACGTGGATGCGGTCCGGACCGGGGAGCGTCCGGCGAGCCGGCGGGTGGTGGAATGTGATGCGGAAGCGCAGTGACAGCGGCGGAGCACAGGTTTTCCGGATCACGGGAGCCCGGCAGGGGCTTGCCGAGGACGTGCGCGGGCGGCAGCGCCGGTACGTCATCTCGATGGGGATCCGCACGCTCGCGGTGATCGCCACGGCCGTGCTCTGGGACGTCGAGCGGCCCGTCGCCATCGTGACCCTGGTGCTGGGCGCCTTCCTGCCCTACGTGGCCGTGGTCATCGCCAACGCCGGCCGGGAGAACGCGCCGAACCTGCCGTCGACTTTCGTGCCCGCCCCCTCGCGTCCGATGATCGCGCCGACGCCTGCGGCGGGCTCAGCGGAATCCGGTCCGGAGGACCGCGCGTAGCCGTCGGGGCCGTCCGGGGCCCGCTTCGGCGGACGATACGACTGGTCCATAAAGCTCAAGAAAAGCTCAGATCAATCATGTGGTTCCGGTGCCGGGTACGGGGTCGCGCGTGACATACTGCGTACGCGCTCCGCATCCCCCGTCGGAGCGACGGACCGACGCCGGGCAGCTCCCCCCGTGGCTGCTCGGCGTCGCCTTTTCCCGGGGGTTTTTCCAGAGCTTTCCGGCGGTTTTCCTGCGGATTTTCCAGGCCGTTTAAGGTTGAGGCGTGAATCTCGCGAACCTGTCCGGGCCGACCCCGCCGTCCCCCTCGATCCCGCAGTGCTCGGCCAAGGGCTGCCGTGCCGACGCGGTGTGGGTCCTGGCGTGGAACAACCCGAAGCTGCACACGCCCGAGCGGCGCAAGACCTGGCTCGCGTGCGACGAGCACCGCGAGCACCTCTCCCAGTTCCTCGGCGTGCGCGGGTTCCTGAAGGACGTCGTGCCGCTGGCCGAGTGGGAGTCCCCCGAGCAGCAGAACTGACTCGGGGGTCAGGAGTCGGCGCTCAGCCGCCGATCGCCGACATCGGGCGGTCGGGCTGCAGGAACGACGGGTCGTCCAGGCCGGAGCCCGCCTTCTTGCCCCACATCGCGAGCTTCCATATGCGGGCGATGTTCTCGTCGTCGCTCTCCGGGCCCTCGGACCTGAGGGCCGCGCGCAGATCCGTCTCCTCCCGGGCGAACAGGCAGGTGCGGACCTGGCCGTCGGCGGTGAGGCGGGTGCGGTCGCAGGCCGCGCAGAACGGGCGGGTCACCGAGGCGATGACGCCGACGCGGTGCGGTCCGCCGTCGACGATCCAGCGCTCGGCCGGGGCGGAGCCGCGCTCCCCCGACCCTTCGGCGGTCAGCTCGAACCGGGTGCGCAGCGACGCCAGGATGTCGCCCGCGGTGACCATGCCCTCGCGCTTCCAGCCGTGCTGGGCGTCCAGCGGCATCTGCTCGATGAAGCGCAGCTCGTAGTCGTGCTCGACGGCCCAGGCGAGGAGGTCGGGCGCCTCCTCCTCGTTCAGCCCCGGCATCAGGACCGAGTTGATCTTCACCGGGGTCAGGCCCGCGTCGTGGGCCGCGGCGAGGCCGTCGACGACGTCCTTGAGGCGGTCGCGGCGGGTCAGCGTCTTGAAGACGTCGGGGCGCAGCGTGTCCAGCGACACGTTCACCCGGTCCAGGCCCGCCTGCTTCAGGGCGGCGGCGGTGCGCTTCAGCCCGATCCCGTTGGTCGTCAGGGACATCTGGGGGCGGGGCTCCAGGGCGGCGACCCGCTCGACGATGCCGACCAGGCCGGGCCGCAGCAGGGGCTCGCCCCCGGTGAAGCGGACCTCGGTGATGCCCAGGTGCGTGACGGCGATTCTGATGAGACGGACGATCTCGTCGTCGGTCAGCAGATCGGACTTGCCCAGCCACTGAAGTCCCTCTTCGGGCATGCAGTACGTGCACCGGAGATTGCAGCGGTCGGTCAGCGAGACCCGCAGGTCGGTGGCCACCCGGCCATAGGTGTCGATGAGCACGTGGGCCCCCTCCCTCTTGTCGTGCGTATGCGGCCTGACAATCACCGAGCCTACGTGACGGGTCCGACACCGACAGTCCGGTGATCCCACGAGCGTGCCGTGCCCCCGTCGTAGAGAGCTACCAGCTCAGCTCGACGGGGGCACGGGACGAACCCGGGATCAGTGGGCGCCGGTGCCCGTGAGGGAGCGAACCTCCAGCTCCGCGTACTTGCCCGCGTCGGCCTTGTCCTTGGCCAGGTAGGTGCCGATGACGCCGAGCAGGAAGCCGACGGGGATCGAGATGAGTCCCGGGTTCTCCAGCGGGAACCAGTCGAAGTCGGCGTTCTTGAACATGGACGTCTCCTTGCCGGAGACGACCGGCGAGAAGAGCACCAGGAAGACGGCGGTGAACAGGCCGCCGTAGATCGACCACAGCGCGCCGCTGGTGTTGAAGCGCTTCCAGAAGAGGCTGTAGAGGATCGTCGGCAGGTTCGCGGACGCGGCGACGGCGAAGGCCAGGGCGACCAGGCCCGCCACGTTCAGGTCGCGGGAGAGCGCGCCGAGGGCGATCGAGACGATGCCGATGAAGACCGTGGCCCAGCGGGCGGCCCGCATCTCCTGCTTCTCGGTCGCCTGTCCCTTCTTGATGACGTTGGCGTAGATGTCGTGCGCGAAGGACGACGACGAGGCCAGGGTCAGGCCCGCGACGACCGCGAGGATCGTGGCGAAGGCGACGGCCGAGATCGACGCCAGCAGGATCGCGCCCCAGGTGGAGTCGACGCCGCCCAGATGCAGGGCGAGCAGTGGTGCCGCGGTGTTGCCCGCCTTGTTCGAGGCGATGATCTCGTCCGGCTTGATGAGGGCGGCGGCGCCGAAGCCGAGCGCGAGCGTCATCAGGTAGAAGACGCCGATGATGCCGATGGCCCAGTTGACCGACTTACGGGCGGCCTTGGCGGTCGGCACCGTGTAGAAGCGGATCAGGATGTGCGGCAGTCCGGCGGTGCCGAGGACGAGCGCGATGCCCAGCGAGATGAAGTCGATCTTCGAGGTGGCCGTGGCGCCGTACTTGAGGCCCGGTTCCAGGAACGGCGAGCCCTTGCCGCTGTTCTCGGCGGCCGTGCCGAGCAGGTCCGAGATGTTGAAGTCGAACTTCAGCAGGACCAGGAACGTCAGCAGGATGGCGCCGGCGATGAGCAGCACGGCCTTGACCATCTGCACCCAGGTGGTGCCCTTCATGCCGCCGATGGTCACGTACACGATCATCAGGACGCCGACGAGCGCGACGATGCCGACCTTGCCCGCGTCCGACTGGATGCCGAGCAGCAGCGAGACCAGGACGCCCGCGCCCGCCATCTGCGCGAGCAGATAGAAGATGGAGACGACGATGGTGGAGGTGCCGGCGGCGGTGCGGACCGGGCGCTGGCGCATCCGGTAGGCGAGCACGTCGCCCATCGTGTAGCGGCCGGAGTTGCGCAGCGGTTCGGCGACCAGGAGCAGGGCGACGAGCCAGGCGACCAGGAAGCCGATGGAGTAGAGGAAGCCGTCGTACCCGAAGAGGGCGATGGCGCCCGCGATGCCGAGGAACGACGCGGCGGACATGTAGTCGCCGGAGACCGCGAGGCCGTTCTGGAAGGCGGTGAACTGCCGTCCGCCCGCGTAGAAGTCGGACGCGCTCTTGGTCTGGCGCCCGGCCCATACGGTGATGACGAGGGTCGCCGCGACGAACACCGAGAACAGGGTGATGATCAGCGGGCGGTGGTCGCTCGCCTCGGCGGCGGCCAGGGTGAACTGTGACGCGACGGGGCTCATGCGCCGCCCTCCATACGGGACTTGATGGCCTCGGCCTTGGGGTCGAGCTGAGTGGCGGCGTGCCGCGAGTACCACCAGGCGATGAGGAACGTGGTGAGGAACTGGGCGAGGCCGAGGACGAGGGCGACATTGATGTTGCCGACGACCTTGGTGCCCATGAAGTCGCCCGCGTAGTTGGAGAGCAGGACGTACACGAGGTACCAGGCGATGAACGCGATGGCGAGCGGGAAGGCGAACGAGCGGTGTGCGCGGCGCAGTTCGCCGAACTCCGCGCTCTGCTGCACCTCGGTGAACTCCTCGGTGGAGGGCAGCGCGCGGGGCTCGTCCGGACTGCCCTTCTGCGGTGGTGGTGCGTCGGTGGCCACGGAGTCTCCTCGTGGTGCGGGTACTTTCGGGGACTGGACAAGGGGAGTTGCGGGAGTCGCGGGCGACTCTGGCTGTGCGGGCATACGTGTTCTCGGACCTCATGGTGACGTGGATCACGTGGGCCGGGTCGCGATGGTAGAGCGAGCCGACGTGATCCGACAGGGGGGTGGATCGTGCTCCTTGCCCCCTGCACAACGGCACGGCGGCGCGTACGGAGCGGTTCAACTCCCTTGATTTCTTTCGGAACTCGTTGATGACCTGCGGCGACTAGAGATACGTTCGCACCGCACCACGCGTCATGTACCTGCCCGGGCACCACATGTGTTCGGGCTTTACGCATATGCCTCCGCATATGCGCCATTCGCCCTTGAACGACGGATGATGTGGAGATCCCATGGCTCATCTTCGTGCCAGACGACGCATGGCCCTCGCGCTGCCGATCGGCATCGCGCTCACGGCGTCCTTCGGCTTCCTGCCGTCCGCGGCCGCAGCACCGGCCGACTCACCCTCGGTGAACGCCGGTTCGGCCTCCGACACCTCGCTCGCCTACGTCGTCAACACACGGAGCACGGACGCGCGCACGATCGCCTCGGTGCGCAAGGCGATATCCGCGGCCGGCGGTTCCGTCGTCGAGACGTACGCGAAGATCGGCGTCTTCGTCGTCCACTCCGCGAACCCGGACTTCGGCAAGCGGGTCCGCGCCGCGAAGGGCGTCGCCTCGGCGGGTGCCACCCGCACCGCGCCGCTCAGCGTCGCCGGAACCACCGACGAGGGCAAGGTCCAGAAGCTGACGGCCGCCGAGGTCAAGTCCGCTTCGGCGAAGGCGGCTTCGGGCCAGGAGCCGCTGGAGGCCAACCAGTGGGACCTCCGGGCGATCGGCGCCGACAAGGCGGCGAAGATCAACCCGGGCAGCCGGAAGGTCACGGTCGGCGTCATCGACACCGGCGTCGACGACACCCACCCCGACCTCAGCGCGAACTTCTCGCCCTCCCAGTCGGCCAGTTGCGTCGGCGGCAAGGCGGACACCTCGTACGGCGCCTGGCGGCCCGCGACCCCGGACCACTACCACGGCACGCATGTCGCCGGTGAGATAGCCGCCGCCCGCAACGGGGTCGGCGTCGCGGGCGTCGCGCCGGGCGTGAAGGTAGCGGGCATCAGGGTGGCCGACCCGGAGACGGAGCTGTTCTATCCGGAGAGCGTCGTCTGCGCCTTCGTCTTCGCCGCCGATCACGGCATCGAGGTCACCAACAACAGCTATTACGTGGACCCGTGGCTGTACAACTGCCTGGACGACCCCGACCAGAAGGCCATCGTCGACGCGGTGAACCGGGCCCAGCTGTACGCCACTCACAAGGGCACCCTGAACCTGGCCTCGGCGGGCAACTCGTCGCACGACCTCGACTCGGACGCGATCGTCGACGACTCCAGCCCCGACGACTCGACGCCGGTCACCCGCACCATCGACCCGCACAAGTGCTTCGACGTGCCGACCCAGCTGCCGGGTGTCGTCACGGTCAGCGCGACCGGCGTGAACAAGGCCAAGTCGTACTACTCGACCTATGGCAGGGGCGTCATCGACATCGCGGCGCCGGGCGGCGACAAGCTCCAGATCCCCGACACCCCGGACGCCAACGGCCGCATCCTGTCGACGCTTCCGGGCAACGCGTACGGCTACCTCCAGGGCACCTCGATGGCGTCCCCGCACGCCGCCGCCGTCGCCGCGCTGCTGAAGTCGAGCCACCCGAAGGCGACTCCGGCGCAGTTGCAGGCACTGCTCAAGGCGCAGGCGGACCCGCAGGCCTGCCCGGCCTCGTACGACCCCGACGGCACCGGCACGTACAAGGCGACCTGCAAGGGCAGCACGCGCGACAACGGCTTCTACGGCCGCGGCATCGTCGACGCGCTCGACGCCGTCAAGTAGCCGTTTCTCCAGCTCAGTTGTCGCATCCATGACGTACGTACTCGGCTCGACCACCGACCGAACGGAGACTTCATGACGTCGCCCCACTCCCGCCCGCGTCCGCGCGGCGGCCGCCGTCCCCTGGCCCTGCCGCTCGGCATCGCGGCGGTCATGGCGCTGGCCTTCCTGCCGAACGCGACCGCGACGGCGGCCGACACGGCGGGCCACGCTCCGGCGAGCGCGCCCGCCGCCGACGGACCCGACCTCAGCTATGTCGTCAACGTCCGCCCGGGCAAGGGTGGTTCGGCGGCGGAGAAGGCCATCGGCAAGGCCGGCGGCACCGTCGTCATCGCGTACGACAAGATCGGTGTCATCGTCGCCCACTCCAAGAACCCGGACTTCGCGAGAACGATCCGCTCCGTGCGCGGCGTCGAGTCGGCCGGTGCCACGCGCACCGCGCCGCTGGCCGCGCAGTCCAGCGACGACCTCGCCACCCGGCAGGTGCTGACGGCGGCGGAGGCGAAGAAGGCGGCCGCCTCGGCCACGGCGGACCAGGACCCGCTGGAGCCGTTGCAGTGGGACCTGCCCGCGATCAAGGCGGACAAGGCCCACAAGGTGTCCCTGGGCAGTCCGAAGGTGACGGTCGGGGTGCTCGACTCCGGCATCGACGACACCCACCCGGACCTGGCCCCCAACTTCGACAAGAAGGCGTCGGCCAACTGCCTGGGCGGGGTGCCCGTGCAGAAGGACGACGCGTGGCGGCCGGTGGCGGGCGAGTCCGGGCACGGCACGCACGTGGCCGGTGAGATAGCCGCCGCCAAGAACGGCATCGGCGTCACCGGGGTCGCGCCCGGCGTGAAGGTCGCGAGCCTGAAGGTGGCGGAGCCCGCCACCGGCATGTACTACACGGAGGCCGTGGTCTGCGGCTTCGTGTGGGCGGCCGACCACGGGGTGGACGTCACCAACTCCAGCTACTACACCGACCCCTGGCTGTTCAACTGCACGACGGACGCCGACCAGAAGGCGCTCGTCACGGCCGTCACCCGGGCCTCGCAGTACGCGGAGCGCAAGGGCGCGGTGAACGTCGCGGCGGCCGGCAACGCGGCCACCGACCTCGCCCAGGACGAGATCGTCGACGACTCCTCGCCGGACGACTCGACTCCGACGAGCCGGACCATCAAGACGAAGGACTGCTTCGACATCCCGTCGCAGCTGCCCGGCGTGGTCACCGTCTCGGCGACCGGCGCCAAGGGCATCAAGGCCTCGTTCTCGAACTACGGCAAGGGCGTCATCGACATCGCGGCGCCCGGCGGCGACAGCACCGCTTACCAGACGCCCGCTCCCCCGGCGACCAGCGGACTGATCCTGTCCACGGTGCCGGGCGGCTCGTGGCAGTACATGGCCGGTACGTCGATGGCGTCCCCGCATGTCGCGGGCGTCGCCGCGCTCATCAAGTCGACGCATCCGCATGCCTCGGCGGCGCAGGTGAAGGCGCTTCTGTACAAGGAGGCCGACGCGACGGCGTGCACCGACCCGTACGACATCGACGGTGACGGCACGGTCGACGCGGTGTGCGTGGGCGGCAAGAACAAGAACAGTTTCTACGGTGCCGGTACGGCGGACGCGCTGGACGCCGTGACCAAGTAGGGCCGTGTCGAGAGGTGAGGGGCGGGGCCCGGTCGGGTCCCGCCCCTCACTGCTGCGGCACACTGCCGACATGACCCACGCAACCGGCCCCTCCCCGGCCACCGCCGCCGCCTGGGACGCGCTCGGCGGAGACCCCGCGCTGCTGTCCCGCGTCTCGCACCTCACGCGCGCGGGCGCGCTGCCCGCCCGCCTTCCCGTGCGCGAACTGGCCGCGGCCTGCGTCGGCGTGTGCTCCCTCGCGGCCGCGGAACTGGCCGCCACGCGCGCGGGGCGCGACGTGGGCGCCGTACAGGTCGACGACGGCGCGGTGGCGACGGCCTTCACCAGTGAGCGGCATCTGCTCGTCGACGGGCGCGCGCCCGTCAGCTTCGCCCCGCTGTCGCGCTTCTGGCGCACGCGGGACGGCTGGCTGCGCACCCACGCGAACTACCCGCACCACCGGGCCCGGCTGCGCGCGGCGCTCGGAGTCGGGGTCGGAGCCGGCGAGGACGCGACCGTGGCGGACGTGGCGGCGCTGCTCGCCGAGCGGTCGGCGTACGAGGTCGAGGAGACCGTGTACGCGGCCGGCGGTCTGGCCGTCGCCCTGCGCACACCGCAGGAGTGGGCGGCGCATCCGCAGGGCGCCCAGGTGGCCGCCCGACCGCTGCTGACCCGGGAGCGGCTCGACGCGGCGCCGCCCCGCGCACTCCGGCAGCCCCTCAGGGTCCTGGATCTGACCCGGGTCATCGCGGGCCCGGTCGCCACCCGCACCCTGGCGCTGCTCGGCGCGGACGTGCTGCGGGTGGACGCGCCGCAGCTGCCGGAGGATCCGGACGCGCACGCCGACACGGGCTTCGGCAAGCGCTCGACACGGCTCGACCTGGGATCCGGTGCGGACCGGCGCGTCTTCGAGGAACTGCTGTCCGGTGCGGACGTGGTGGTCACGGGGTACCGGCCGGGTGCGCTCGACCGGTTCGGACTCGCTCCCGAATCGCTCGCGGAGCGGCGGCCCGGTGTGGTGGTCGCGTCGCTGTCGGCCTGGGGCGCGTACGGGCCGTGGGGCGGGCGGCGCGGCTTCGACAGCCTCGTCCAGGTCGCCACGGGCATCGCGGCGGTCGAGGGCGACGACATGGACGGCGAAGGCGGTCCCGGGGCGCTGCCCGCGCAGGCGCTCGACCACGGCACGGGGTATCTGCTGGCGGCGGCCGTACTGCGCGCACTCACCGAGCAGGCCACCGGAGGCGGTTCGCGGGTGGTCCGGCTCGCGCTCGCGCAGACGGCGCACTGGCTGACGGACGGAGTGCGGCCGGAGCCCGTCGGCGACGGCGGGGCACCGGAGCCGGCCGTGTTGCTCGCGGAGACGGACAGCCCGCTGGGCCGGCTGCGGTACGCGCTGCCGCCGGTGTCGTTCGACGGCGGCCCCACCGACTGGCGGCGGCCACCCGGGTGCTGGGGCGCCGACGCGCCGGTGTGGCCGACGCCGTGACGCCCCGGCGGTCCCGGCGAACCACAGCCGCCGCCCACGCGTCTTCCTGGCCATGGGTGACCGTGTCCACCGGCCGAACCCGGACTTGCCCGCACGCGGAACTGCTGGTCAAGATCCTTTGGTGAGTTCCATGCCGCCGACCACCGAACTGTCCGCCCCCGCGGACGCGCCCGTCCGCAGACCCGGCGCCGGGCGCGCCGTCGCCGTCGTCGTGCTCGTCGCCGCGGCGGCCCTGATCCCGATGTTCGGGCCGCGGGCCGCGCTCGACGGCACGGGCGAGGCCGCCGCGCCCGGCACCGGCGGGATCGCGCTGTTGCGGACCGTACTGTTCGCCGCGCTGTGCGTCCAGGCCGGGGAGATCTTCGCCGCCTTCCTCGCCCGCAGGGTGGAGCCCGCCGTGCGGCAGCCGCGCCGCTGGTCGCCGTACGCGCCGTGGGCGGGGTTCGTGGCCGCCCTGGGGCTGGCCTCCGTGGTGGCCTCCGGGAATCTGGTCCCGGACAGCCTCGCGGCGCTGGACATCGGCGGCCTGTACGGGACGCGGGACGGCACGCTGGCCCTCGTCGAGGTGAACGCCTTCCTGGTGGCGGCCCTGTGTGCGCGCACCCGCCGCCCCGGCACCGCGCTGCTGCCGCTGGCCGCCGTGGCGGTCGCGGAGGCGCTGCGCGCCCACCCGCCGTCCGAGGACTCCCCGCTGATCGGCTCCGGGCTCACCCTGGTCCACGTCACGAGCGCGGCTCTCTGGGTGGGCGGCCTGCTGTACGTACTGCGCACCACACACGCGTGGCGGGCCGGCGCTCCCGAGGCGGGCGCCGCGCTCATGGGCCTCTACGCGCGCGTGGCCGCGGTGCTGCTCGCCGCGATCACCGCGACCGGGGTGTGCAGCACGCTGCGCCGGATGCCGTCGAGCACGGTCCTCGACCAGCTGACCTCGACGGCGTACGGGCGCACGCTGCTCGCGAAGGTGCTCCTCGTGGTCGTCGTCGCCGTGCTCGCCCTGGTGGCGCGGCTGCGGCTGTCCCGCGCGCGGGACCGTACGCGGGCGTACGTCCCCGCGCGCGCGGAGGTCGTGGTGCTGGGGGTCGTGGTCGCGGTGTCGGCGGTCCTGACGGCGCTGCCGCTGCCGATCCGCTGGGGCTGACCCCCTGAGCACGGCCGTCAGTTGGTGACGAGCACCTTCAGGGCGGTGCGCTCGTCCATCGCCTTGTAGCCGCCCGGCACGCCCTCGATGTCGACCGTCATGTCGAACACGGGCGACGGGTCGATCGTGCCGTCCAGGACGTCGGGCAGCAGCTCGGGGATGTAGCTGCGGACGGGGGCGACGCCGCCGCGCAGCGCGATGTTCCGGTTGAACATGACGCTCAGGTCGAGGCCGGTGCCGCTGCCGTGCGGGACGCCGACGAAGCCGATGGCGCCGCCGTCGCGGGTGATGTTCACCGCGGTGTTCATGGACTGCTCGGTGCCGACGGCCTCGATCACGGCGTGCGCGCCCTGGCCGCCGGTCAGCTCGCGGATCGCCTCGACGGCCGCGTCCCCGCGCTCGGCGACGACGTCGGTGGCGCCGAAGGTGCGGGCGATGTCGGTGCGGACCTGGTGGCGGCCGAGCGCGATGATCCGCTCGGCGCCGAGCCGCTTGGCCGCGAGGACGCCGCACAGGCCCACCGCGCCGTCGCCGACGACGGCGACCGTGGAGCCCTTGCGCACACCCGCGCCGAGGGCCGCGTGGTGGCCGGTGCCCATGACGTCGGAGAGCGTCAGGAGGGCGGAGAGCAGGTGGTCGTCGGAAGCTGCCTCGGCGGGCAGCTGGACGAGGGTGCCGTCGGCGAAGGGGACGCGGACGGCCTCGCCCTGTCCGCCGTCGTAGCCGACCGCGCCCCAGAAGCCGCCGTGCTCGCACGAGGTGGTCAGACCCTCGCGGCAGTAGTCGCACACGCCGTCGGACCACATGAAGGGCGCGACCACCAGGTCGCCGCGCCGGACGCCCGACACCTCGCTGCCGGTCTCCTCGACGATGCCGAGGAACTCGTGCCCGATGCGCTGCCCCGGCTGCCGCGCGGCCTCGCCGCGGTAGGCCCACAGGTCGCTGCCGCAGATGCAGGCGCGCAGGACGCGTACGACGGCGTCCGTGGGCAGCGCGACGACGGGCTCGGGGACGTCCTCCACACGCATGTCGTACGGGGCGTGAATGGTGGTGGCGCGCATAGGGGGGTGTTCCTTTGTGCAGGTCAGTGAGGGGTGCGCCGGGTTTCGACGCTCCCTTCACGGTACGCCGCTCCGGGCGTGGGCCGCGCATCGAGCACCCCTTGGGCCAGCAGGAACTGGGCGGCCACGTAGGTGAGCATGATCCAGAAGTCGGGGCGCGGCAGCGTCGGCCAGTCGGCGAGGCCCATGGCGATGAGCGAGTCCGACAGCAGGAACAGGGCGCCGCCGACGCCGGCCGTCGGTGCGAGCCGCGAGGCGCCGTAGGCCATCGCGGTCAGCAGCAGGCTGTACCCGGTGACGGGTCCGCGCAGGCCGGCCGGCAGACCGGGCCAGAGCGCGACGACCGTGACGGCCAGGACGATGCCGTATCCGGCGGCGAGCAGTCCGCCACGCGCGCGTGGTGACCCGTGCCGTTTGAAGAGCACCAGGTAGCAGACGTGCCCGGCGGCGAAGCAGCCCATCCCCGCGAGGAACGCGGCGTCGGCGTCGAACAGCAGCAGGACGTCGCCGCCCCACCCCAGCAGCAGCGCGCCGCACAGCAGCCGGGGCCCGCCGCACGCGACGACGTACGCCAGGAGGGCGGGTATCAGCAGCGGTTTGAGGACGAGGTGCGCGGTGTGCGCTCCGGCGAGGAGCGCGAGGAGATCGGCGGCGCACACCGCGAGGAAGCCGGTGCGCAGGGCCCGGGGCAGGGTCACGCGGCGCCCTCGACGGCCGGGGCGGCGGGCTCCGGCCGGGGCTGCGGCTCGGGCTGCCAGCCGGGTCCGCGGAACACCCGCCCGGCGCGCTCGCGCCAGCCGGTGGCCGCCTTCAGGTCCCTGGCGATCGCGGCGTACTCGTGGGTGGCCACGCGCAGCGGGTTGTGCGTGCTGATGTTCTTGGTGAGCCCGAAGACGGGCCGCTCGACCTCCGCCACCCACGAGCCGAAGAGCCGGTCCCAGACGATGAGGATGCCGCCGAAGTTGCGGTCCAGGTAGCCGCCCTGGGAGGCGTGGTGGACCCGGTGGTGGGAGGGCGTGTTGAAGACGAACTCGAAGGGTCGCCACATCTTGTCGATGCGCTCGGTGTGGATCCAGAACTGGTAGACGAGGTTGACCGACGAGCAGAACGCGAGCGCCGCCGGATGCACTCCGCAGACGATGAGCGGCAGGTAGAACGGCCACGAGGTCACGCTCGTCCACGGCTGGCGCAGCGCGGTCGTGAGGTTGAACTTGCGGCTGGAGTGGTGCACGACGTGGCACGCCCACAGGACGCGGATGACGTGGTGGCCCCGGTGCGACCAGTAGTAGAAGAAGTCCTGTGCGAGCAGCATCAGCGGGATCGTCCACCAGAGCACGGGCACGCGCAGCGGCGTCAGTTCGTACACCGCCGTGTAGATCGCGACGATCGGGATCTTCCACAGGAAGTCGAAGACGAGGCTGCCGAGCCCCATGGTGACGCTGGTGGTCGCGTCCTTGGAGTCGTATCCGGCCTCATCATCGTCGGGATGGATCCGTACGCTCACGATCTCCACGATCGTGAGCAGCACGAAGGCGGGGATCGACCACAGCACGACATCGGGCAGGTTGGGCGTCGACATGCGTGCACCGTACGGGCGTGAACGGGGCCCCCGCTAGATGTTGTTACCGACAAGTATTACCGGGGGTAGGGCGTCAGACTCCGGCGGCTCCCAACAAAGATCCCGCCGCGTACGTCACCGCCATCGCCAGCGCGCCCCCGCCCATGTTCCGCGCGATCGCCCGCCCGACGGCCGCATTGCCCGTGCGGGCGCTGCTGTAACCGGTGAGGGCGAGGGCGGCGAGGACCGAGAGGACCGTGACGGGCAGGCGCCAGGCGGTGGGCGGGAGGACGATCGCGAGGAGGGGGAGCAGGGCGCCCACGGTGAACGCGAGGAAGCTGGCCCAGGCCGCGTGCCACGGGTTGGTGAGGTCGTCGGGGTCGATACCGAGCTCCACGCGCGCGTGGGCGCGCAGCGCGTCCCGTTCGGTGAGCTGCTCGGCGGCCTCGCGGGCCACCTCGCGGCTGAGGCCGCGCTCCGCCAGCAGGTCCGTCAGCTCCTGGAGTTCGGCCTCCGGCTGTTCCTTCAGCTCCCGCTTCTCCATGGCGAGCGCGGCCTTCTCGGAGTCGCGCTGGGTGGAGACGGAGACGTACTCGCCGGCCGCCATGGACATCGATCCGGCGAGCAGCCCCGCGAGGCCGGCCGTGAGCAGCGTGGAGCGGTCGTCGGTGGCGCCCGCGACGCCGACGACGAGGCCCGCGGTGGAGACCACGCCGTCGTTGGCGCCGAGGACGGCGGCGCGCAGCCAGTTGAGCCGCGAGCCGAGCGCGCCGCCGTGTGCTTCGTCGTGCGTGGGTGTTTCGGTCACGGGGTGAGCATGGCAGCCCTGGGTCTCACCAGACCCGGACCGACGCTCCGGGCGCGAACACCGGGCTCGTGGCGTCCGCCGGGGGCTCCTTGAGCGGTTCGTCGATCTCGGCGACGGTGGGGCCCACGCGGGCCGCGATCGGGTCCAGGAGGCCGAGGTCGAAGCCGTAGACGCGGGCGGTGTTGCCGCCGACCATGGCGGCGATTTCGTCGCGCGGCAGTCCCGCGTAGGCGATGCGCAGCCCTTCGCGCGTGTACGGGTAGGTGCCCTCGTCGTGCGGGTAGTCGCTGCCCCACATGATCTTGTCGAGGCCGATGCGGTCGCGCAGCGGCACCTCGTGGGGGCGCATGAAACTCGCTCCTACGTAGCAGTTCTCCCGCCACACGGTGGAGGGGCCCTTGCCCATCGAATCGCCGAGCCCCGCGCCGAACTTGGACTCCGCGGTGTTCGCCTTCGTGGCGGCCCGCACGAGACGCGCGTGGTAGTAGTCCAGCATGTCGAGGACGCCGGGGATCCAGCCGGAGCCCTGCTCGGTGAGGATGAGCTTCAGGTCGGGGTGCTTGCGGAAGGCGCCGCCGAAGACGAGGTGCCACAGGGCGCGGTGCGAGAACCAGGTCGTCTCGACCATGAACACCGCACGGGCGGCGGGTTCGTCGCCGAGCGGCGGGGAGGCCGAGCCCGCGTGGTGGTTGACCGGCACGCCCAGTTCGGCACAGACCCGCCAGATCGGGTCGTACGTCGACGAGTACAGCTCCGGGAGACCGGAGCCCGGCGGGGTGCCGGGCAGCAGCAGGCCGCCTTTCAGGCCCGCGTCCGCCGCCCAGCGGATCTCCTTCACGGCCTCCTCCACGTCGTTGAGGAGGATCTGGAAGACGCCCGCCCTGCGGCCCGGGGCGGCGGCGCAGAAGTCCACGAGCCAGCGGTTGTGGGCGCGCAGGCCCGCCCAGCGCCGCTCGAACTCCTCGCGCGTGGGCGCGGGTGCCATGAGCGAGGCGGACGGGAAGAACGGCGGGATGGTGTTCGGGAAGACGACCTCGCCGACGACGCCGTCCCGCTCCAGCTCCTCGATACGGCGCTCGGAGTTCCAGTTGCGGTCGGCGGTGTCGGCGAGCAGGTCGGCGTAGGGGTTCACGTAGGTGGCGGCCCACGCGTCGAACGCGTCGTGGTGCCGTGACTCCAGGTAGGGCCTGTAGTCCAGGAGATCGGCGCCCGCGTGGCAGTCCGCGGAGATCACCGTGTAGCGGTCCGGGGAAGGGCTCATAGGGCTCATGGGGTCACCCCTGTCGTCGGGAAGTCGTGGTCGGTCAGCCAGTGCCGGCCCACGTCGCGCGAGCGCGCCCAGGACGCCTCGACGGCCGCCTGGTCGGCGTCCTGTCCGAGGTCGGCCGGGGTCGGGCCGATGCGCCGCGCGAGCGGGGCGAGGGCGTCCGTGTCGAAGCCGAAGACCTCGGCGGCGGCCAGGCCCAGCATGCGCCGGGTCTCGTCGACGGGGATGTCGTGGAAGGTTCTGCGCAGCCACGCGCGCGTGTCCGGCCAGGTCCCTTCGGGGTGCGGGAAGTCGCTGCCCCACAGGATGTTGTCGACGCCGATCTCGTAGCGCTGGGCGAGTTCGCGGCGCTTGGTGTTGGTGGCGCAGATGAAGACCTGCCGGTCGAGGTACTCGTGCGGCGGGCGCTTCAGTTCGGCGAACGGGGAGAGTTTCTTGCCGCCGTGGGCGCCCAGGTAGAGGCGGTCCATGAACCAGAGCAGATTGGGCAGCCACCAGCAGCCCGACTCGGCGACGCCGAACTTGAGGCCGGGGTGCCGCTCGAAGACGCCGGACCAGAGCAGGAACCAGAGCGGTCGCGCGGGCCACCAGGTCACTTCGCTCACGTAGATGCCGAGGTGATCGCCGTACTCGTGGCGCGGCGCGGCCCCCGAGTGCGTCACGACGGGCATCCCGCACTCGGCAGCCGCCGCCCACACGGGGTCGTAACGGCGGGCGTGGTAGGGGTCCTTGTCGACCCACATGGAGGGGATCATCAGGGCGCCGAGCCCCGACTCCTTGGCCCGGTGCACCTCGGCGACGACCTTGTCGGGATCGGCCGTGATGGGCAACAGCGCGACACCGCAGTGCCGTTCGGGATTCTGTCCGACGAACTCGGCGAGCCACCGGTTGTGCGCCTGGGCGCCCGCCATGCCGAGTTCGGGGTCCTGGTCGCCGGAGAGGCCGAGCCCGACCCCGAAGGGGGCCGCTGTCTGGCTGTCCACTGCGTCCGCGTCGGGGAAGACGACCTCGGCGGCCACCCCGTCTCCGTCGAGCTCTTTCAGGCGCTGCGCGGCGTCCCAGCCGCCGCGCAGGCCCTCCTCGTTGTCCTGGAACCACTTCGCGGCGAACGCGTCGTTGCGGATGCCCAGCCGCGTCGCCTCCTCGCGGCGCTTGTCCCGCTCACCGAGGAAGTCGTCGAAGGCGCGGTGGAACCGGCTGTCCAGGTAGGGCCGGTACTCCTCGGTGGGCAGTCCGGCGTGGCAGTCGGAGGAGATGATCAGGTACGGGTCCTGGTTGCTCATCGTGCGTGCCTCCTCGGAGGTGTCAGTCGAGAATGAAGCTCTCCAGATACGCCGGGTTCGCCCGGTCCAGCATCGACTGCGAGCGCGCCCGGATCTGCCGGTCGCTGTGCTCGCTCTCGGGCAGCAGCCAGAAACGGTCCGCCGCGATGCCCTCGGCGACGAGGTCGGCCACCTCCTCGACGGGCGTGAACGCGACCTCCTTGCCGGCCGCCTTCATCGCCGCCTCCCACTGGTCGAGGCTGCGGTACGGCGACTTGCGGGGGCGCTCCTTGGCGAACCGGTCGGGCCGGTTGCGGTGCGACTCCCACAGCCCGGTGCGCAGCATGTGGGGGCCGGGGAAGAGCACCGAGGCACCCACGCGCGCGTGCTCCGCCTTCAGATGCGCGTACAGCGACTCGGTCATCGTCACGACGGCGGCCTTCGTGACCGCGTAGACCGAGGCCGTGGGCAGCGGCGCGATGCCGCCGTCGCCGGAGGACGTGTTGACGACGTGGCCCGGCTCGCCGCCCGCGATCATGCGGGGCAGGAACGCCTGGATGCCGTGGAAGACACCCCACACGTTGACGTTGAACGCCCACTTCCAGTCGTTGGGTTCGTGCTCCCACATGCGGCCCTCGGCGCCCGAGCCGACGCCCGCGTTGTTGCACAGCACATGGCAGCCGCCGAACGTGGCGTACGTGTCCTCGGCCAGGGCCACGACCTGCTCGCGCTCCCCTACGTCGACCACGCGCGCGTGCACGCTCGTCCCGTCCGCCCGCAGTGCGTCGGCCGCCGCTTCCAGGGCGCCCTTCTCGACGTCGGCGAGCACCACCTTCAGGCCGTCCGCCGCGAACCGCCGTGCCATCGCGAGCCCGATGCCGCTCGCCGCGCCCGTGACGACGGCGACCTGTCCCTCCCGCAGCTCCATGTCAGACGCTCCCCTCGGGCGGGCCGTCGAGGATCTGCTGGGGGTCGTCGTAGCGCTGGTGGATGTACGGGAGCAGGGCCTGGGCGCTGACCCGCTCGACGACCTTTCCCCTCTGGTCGGTGGTCTTCTCGCCGATGGTGATCTCGACCAGGGTGCGCACGGGAAGGTCGGCGATGGGGTCGTACATGGACTCGCGCAGGACGACGTCGCCGGTGATCCGCTCCAGCTTCCTGACCTTCTCGTTGCGCAGGCAGTGCACGAGCACCGGGTCCGCGTCGAAGCCCGAACCGTCCACCGCGGGCAGGAACTTGAAGTAGAAGTCCGTCTTCTGCGACGGCTCCGGCACCGGCAGGCTGCCGCTGACTGCGCCGCGCACCTCCACGAACGCGATGCCGTGCCGGGCGAGCGCGGCGCGCACCACGAGCCCGTCGCGCTCCACGGTGACCTCGCCGAGCTTCTTGGGTTCGCCGAAGACCTCGCGGCCCCCGATGAGGGCCCGCTCGTGGGTCATCGGCATGACGAGCGGATACCAGCCCGCCACTCCCCCGTGCTCGGCGGAGACGGCGACCGAGCCCGCGCCCAGCGGGTAGCCCGGCAGGTCGACCTTGCTGATGTTGGCCCGCACCAGGGGCCGCGCGGCGGGCTTGAGCGGCGGCGGCAGGACCGCGGCCACCGCGTCCGGATCGGACTCCCACACGGCGACCACGCCGGTGGACCAGATGTCGGGGAGCTTGCTGCTCGCGGTGCGTGCTGCGGCGATCTCCGCCTCGGTGCGCGCTCCGTACCGTACGCGTGCCATGTCGTACCGCCCTTCGTCCGTGACGTGTCGGGGGTCGTTCGCTCGGCGCCTGTAACACAGTTACACCGGCGGCGATGAAGGGTAAAGACATGTGCACGGACGGGAGTTGAGGGGGCCGGGGCCATGGCACGCACGCCGCTCACCCGGGACGAGGTGCTGTCCGTCGCGGGCGACCTGGTCAAGCAGCACGGCCCCGAGGCACTGTCCATGCGCAAGCTCGCCGCCGAGCTCGGCACGGCCGTCACCTCGATCTACTGGCACGTCGGCAATCGCGAGTCGCTGCTCGACGCCCTCGTGCGGCGCACCGTCGCCGACCTCGGCACGATCCGGCCGCGCGGGAGCAGCCCGCAGGCCCGGGTCGTCTCGATCGCCCGCACCCTGCGCCGACAGCTGCGGGACCGTCCCCACCTGGTGGCGATGGTGCACGAGCGCGGCCTGACCGAGCACATGTTCCTCCCCGTGCAGCGGGCCCTCGTGCACGAGGTGCACGCGGCGGGGCTGCGCGGGGCGGACGCCGCCGAAGCCGTGCGGGCGGTGCTCTTCCAGGTCGTCGGGCACGTCCTGGTGGAGCGCAACAGGGAGCGCGCTCCGGTGCAGCGGCCCGGCGAGGACGAGCTGTGGGCCGGGGAGAAGGCGGCCGCCGCCGAGGACGACCGGGCGCTCGCCCGCGCCCTCGCCGCCCCCGTGGACGCGGAGCGGCTCTTCGAGACGTCGGTACGCGCCCTGGTGAAGTCGCTGCTCGGTCCGGCCACTTGACCCGGGGCCGGCCCGGCCGGTGTCCGGAAGGCACGCGAGGGGGGACGGCGGCGACCGGAGTGTCAGTGCGGGCCCGTATCCTCAGGGACCATGCTCGAAGACCACCCGACCGCAGCGTCCGCAGCCCCCTGGCCGGCCGCGTATCCGCAGGGATACGCGGTCGTCGACGTGGAGACCACCGGTCTCTCCAGGGACGACCGGATAATCTCCGCTGCCGTCTACCGCCTGGACGCCCGCGGCGAGGTCGAGGACCACTGGTACACGCTGGTCAACCCGGAGCGGGACCCGGGCCCGGTCTGGATCCACGGCCTCACGAACGACGTGCTGGCGGGGGCGCCGCTCTTCCCGGAGATCGCCGAGGAGTTCGCCGCGCGCCTCGACGGCCGCGTCCTGGTCGCGCACAACGCGGTGTTCGACTGGTCGATGATCTCCCGCGAGTACGCGCGGGCGCAGCGCACCGCGCCGGTGCGGCAGCGGCTGTGCACCATCGCCCTGTCGAAGGAGCTCGGACTGCCGCTGCCCAACCACAAGCTGGAGTCGCTGGCCGCGCACTTCGGTGTCGTCCAGGAGCACGCGCACCACGCGCTGGACGACGCGCGCGTGCTCGCGGAGGCGTTCCGCCCGAGCCTGACGGCGGCGGCCACGAGGAACATGCGGCTGCCGCTCCTGGAGTGCCGCCCGCTCACCGAGTGGGCCGAGCAGTCCGTGCCGCGTCAGCAGCAGTCCTCGTACCGCGGCGGCGGTGGCGCCACGGCCGGCTGGCGTCCCTCGCGCAAGCGGCCGGCGTGCCCGTACCCGAACCCGGGCCGCTACGAACCGGACAAGCCACTCAAACAGGGCATGCGGATCGCGTTCTCCGGGGACACCTCCGTCGACCGGGAGCTCCTGGAGGACCGGGCGGTCGAGGCGGGCCTGCACGTGGCGACGAGCCTGTCGCGGCTGACCAGCCTGCTGGTGACCAATGACCCGGACTCGTACACGTCGAAGGCCGTGAAGGCGAAGCAGTTCGGCACGCCGGTCGTGGACGAGGCGGCGTTCGGCCAACTGCTGGCCCATGTGACCCCTGCGGACGGGTGATTGCGGGGCGACTCGCCCCGCGCCCGCTCGCCCGCCGGGGCCCGCACCCGCACCCTGTGGCGCATGGCACGTTGCGAGGTATGCGGAAACGACTACGGCATGTCGTTCGAGGTGCACGCGCAGGGCGCGGTGCACGTCTTCGACTGCTTCTCCTGCGCCATCCACCGCATGGCGCCCATCTGTGAGCACTGCCGCTCGCGGATCATCGGGCAGGGCGTCGAGGTGGAGGGCCACTGGTACTGCGGGGCGCACTGCGCCCGCTCCGAGGGGCGGGTGGGCATCGTCGACAAGGTCTGAGCCCGCACGACACCCCTACAGCACCCCACCGCCCAAGCCGGGCGCACCCCCCTGAAAACACCCCATGGCCGAGCGGTACCGTCATGGGGTGTACCGCTTCCTGTTGACTCGGCAGTGGGTGATCCTCACGCTGGTCGCCCTCGTCCTCATCCCCACGATGATCCGGCTGGGCATCTGGCAGATGCACCGCCACGACGAGCGCGCCGCCCGCAATCAGCTGGTCACCGACGCGCTGAAGGCGGAGCCGGTCCCCGTCGAGGACCTGGCGTCCGTCGGGCACACCGTCACCAGCAAGGAGCGCTACCGCACCGTCACGGCCACCGGCCGCTTCGACACCGAGGACGAGGTCGTCGTGCGCCGCCGCGTCAACTCCAACGACGAGGTCGGCTATCACGTCCTGACCCCGTTCGTCCTGAAGGACGGCAAGACCCTGCTGGTGAACCGGGGCTGGATCCCCGACAGCGGCAGCCAGACCGCCTTCCCCAAGGTCCCCGCGCCGCCGGGCGGCCAGGTCACCCTCCAGGGCCGGCTGATGCCCGACGAGACGACCGCGGCCAGCGGCATCAAGAACCTCAAGGGCCTGCCCGACCGCCAGGTCATGCTGGTCAACAGCAAGCAGGAGGCGAAGCGCCTCGGCGGCGACGCCCAGGTGCTCGGCGGGTACATCGCGCAGACCGGGCCCGCCCCCAAGGGCGACACCCCGGAGCAGCTCGGCCAGCCCGGCAAGGAGGACGCCGCGCTGAACCTCGCGTACGCCTACCAGTGGTGGCTGTTCGCCGCCGCGGTGCCCATCGGCTGGGTGGTCCTGCTCCGGCGCGAGCTGCGCGACCGGCGCCGCAAGGAGGACGACGAGCCCGTGGACGAGGTGGCCCCGGCCGCCGTCTAGACCGGGCTGCCGGACAGGCCCGCGCTCGGCTGCCTGGTTGACGCTCGTCGCGCGTACCGGTTGTGTGTGACCGCTGAAGCAGTTCCTCGGGCCCTTGACGGGGCAACCGCAACTCTATGCATCGACCCATCGAGGACTACGCGCTCGTCGGCGACGAACAGACCGCCGCGCTGATCTCCCGGGGCGGCTCCGTCGACTGGCTGTGTCTGCCGCGCTTCGACTCGCCCGCCTGCTTCTCCGCGCTGCTCGGCGACGAGGAGAACGGGCACTGGCGGATCGCCCCGAAGGGCGCCGACGGGGACTGCGCCCGGCGCGCCTACCGGCCCGGCTCCCTCGTGCTCGACACCGAGTGGGACACCGACGACGGCAGCATCCGGGTCACCGACTTCATGCCGCAGCGCGACCAGGCGCCCGACCTCGTCCGCATCGTCGAGGGGCTGAGCGGCCGGGTCACCGTCCACAGCGCCCTGCGGCTGCGCTTCGACTACGGCTCCGTCGTGCCGTGGGTGCGCCGCGTCGACGGACACCGGGTGGCCGTCGCCGGACCCGACTCGACGTGGCTGCGCAGCGAGCCCGAGGTGCACAGCTGGGGCGAGGACTTCGCCACGCACGCGGAGTTCACGGTGGAGGAGGGCGAGCGCGTCGCCTTCGTGCTGACCTGGCACCCCTCGCACGAGGAACGTCCCGCCCTGGTCGACCCGTACGAATCCCTGGAGCACAGCCTGGAGGACTGGCGGGCGTGGGCCGACCACTGCCGCTACGACGGGCCGCACCGGGACGCCGTGCTGCGCTCCCTGCTGACGCTCAAGGCGCTGACGTTCGCGCCGACCGGCGGCATCGTGGCCGCGCCCACCACCTCGCTGCCGGAGGAGATCGGCGGCGTACGCAACTGGGACTACCGCTACTGCTGGCTGCGCGACTCCACCCTCACCCTCGGCGCGCTCCTGTCGGCGGGCTATCTGGACGAGGCCAAGGCCTGGCGCGACTGGCTGCTGCGGGCCGCCGCGGGCAACCCCGCCGACCTGCAGATCATGTACGGGCTCGCGGGCGAGCGGCGGCTGCCCGAGCAGGAGCTGCACTGGCTGGACGGCTTCCGCGCCTCCCGTCCCGTACGGACCGGGAACGAAGCGGTACGGCAGTTGCAGCTCGATGTGTACGGCGAGGTGGTCGACTCCCTGGCGCTCGCCCGGCGTTCGGGTCTGGAGGCCGGGCCGCACGCCTGGCGGCTGCAACTGGCGCTGCTCGACTTCCTCCAGGACGCGTGGTCCGAACCGGACGAAGGGCTGTGGGAGGTGCGCGGATCACGCCGCCACTTCGTCCACTCCAAGGTGATGACGTGGGTCGCGGTGGACCGCACCGTGCGGGCGATGGAGGAGGACCCGCAGCTGCCGGGCGACCTCGAACGGCTGCGCAAACTGCGCGACACCATCCACCGCGACGTGTGCGAGCACGGGTACGACGCCGAGCGCGGCACGTTCACGCAGTCCTACGGATCGCGGGAACTCGACGCGGCGCTGCTGCTCCTGCCCCGCGTGGGGTTCCTGCCGGCGGACGACCCGCGGATCGTCGGTACGGTCGACGCGGTACGCGACGAGCTGTCGCACAACGGCCTGTTGCGCCGGTACAGCACGACCGGGTCGGAGGTCGACGGCCTGCCGGGCGGTGAGGGCGCCTTCCTCGTCTGCTCGTTCTGGCTGGCCGACGCGCTGCACATGACAGGACGGACGAAGGAGGCGCGGGAGCTGTTCGAACGGCTCGTGGCGCTGCGCAACGACGTGGGGCTGCTCGCCGAGGAGTACGACCCCGTGGCCGGCTGCCAGCTGGGCAACTTCCCGCAGGCGTTCAGCCACATCGGCCTCGTGACCACCGCGATGACCCTGTTCGCCGAGGACGGGGACGGAGAGGCAGGATAGAGCCATGGATCTTGGACTGAAGGACCGTGTCTACGTAGTCACCGGCGCCACCCGCGGCCTCGGCAACGCCGCCGCGCGCCAGCTCGTCGGCGACGGCGCGAAGGTGGTCATCACCGGGCGCGACGAGCAGAAGGTCAAGGACGCCGCGGCCGAGCTGGGCCCGAACGCCTTCGGGTTCGCCGCCGACAACGCCGATCCGGCCGTCGCCGAGCGGGTGATCGGCGTCGCGCGCGAGCAGTTCGGCCGGTTCGACGGGATTCTCGTCAGCGTGGGCGGGCCCGCGCCCGGGTTCGTCGCGGACAACACGGACGAGCAGTGGGCGTCGGCGTTCGAGTCGGTGTTCATGGGCGCGGTGCGGATCGCCAGGACGGCGGCGGCCGAGCTCGGTGAGGGCGGCGTCATCGGGTTCGTGCTCTCCGGCTCCGTGCACGAGCCGATCCCGGGGCTGACCATCTCCAACGGGCTGCGGCCCGGGCTCGCCGGGTTCGCCAAGTCCCTCGCGGACGAGCTGGGGCCGCGCGGCATCCGGGTCGTGGGGCTGCTGCCGGCCCGGATCGACACCGATCGCGTGCGCGAGCTGGACGGGTATTCGGCGGACCCGGTGGCCACCCGGGCCGCCAATGAGTCGCGGATTCCGTTGCGGCGGTACGGGGCGCCGGAGGAGTTCGGGCGGGCCGCGGCGTTCTTCTTGTCGCCGGCCGCGTCTTATTTGACCGGGGTCATGTTGCCGGTCGACGGTGGGTTTCGGCACGGGTTTTAGGGGGTCCGCCCGGGGGGTGGGGGCACGGGGCTGCGCCCCGTCTGTCGCCCTTCGGGCTCGTCCTCAAACGCCGGACCGGCTTGAAGTACCGGGCTCGTCCTCAAACGCCGGACGGGCTTGAGATGGCCAGGCTCGGGCTTCTTTGAGGGGAAGGGCCCTCAGCTCACCCGTTCCGCGCGGTGCTTGACCGCCTTGAGGCGGACCTCCGCGGGGAGGGAGGCCAGGCCCGCCGAGTCCTTCGCCTGGGTCAGGGCCTCCTCGCTGAGGCGGTCCAGGGTTTCGCCGGGGGCGGCGTGCGGGGCGAGGGTGAGGGCCACCCTCGCCTGCGGCGTGGAGCGGCGGCCGGTCAGGACGGCGCCGGCGCGTTCCACTCCGTCCAGCGCCTCGGCGCCGCTGACCAGGACGCTCTCCAGGGCGCGGCCGCGCAGCAGCGCGCCCTCGCCGTCGCCGGTGTCGACCAGCACCTCGGTGAGCCGGCGCCGGCGGAACTGGGCGACCAGCCACCACAGCGCGAGCAGGACGACGACGGCGAGCACGGCGATCACCACCGGCCACCACCAGCCGTCGGCGCGCCAGCGCTGCCGGTCCGCGGCGCTCAGCAGGACGTCGTTCTTGCCGTCGTGGATCCACCAGGACGGCGGCTTCACCCCGAGCCCCACGGCGAGCACCGAGCCGCCGCCGAGGACGAGGAGCAGGCCGACCAGGCCGAGCACGATCCGGTTCACCGTCCTGAGCACGCCGTTCATCCCTTCCGTCCGGGCCGCGCCACGCGGACCGAGAGACCGGGCGCGGAACCGAGCCCGAGACCTGTGATGCCGTCGCTCAGCGCGGTGTCCAAGTCGGCTCGTACGTCGTCGAGTTCACGGAAGTGCGAGATCGCCCGCACCTCCACCTTGGACCGCTTCATGCGGACGCGTACGGACTGCACGCCCGCGACCTCCATGGCCCGGTCGCGCAGCGCCATCGCGGCGGCGTCCCGGTGCAGGCCCGCCCGGATGTCGGGGTGGGTCCGGCGCATCGCGAGGACCGCGCGCAGCCCCGGCGTCAGCGCGAGGACGATCAGCCACAGGCCGATCGCGACGGCGACGCCCGCGCCGATCAGCACGGCGGTGTCGTGGAGCGGGCGGGTCGCGAGGTCGTCGGCGAGGGTGCGGCGCCACTGCATGGCGTCGCGTCCGGCCCGCACGGCGGCGATGTCGTAGAGCAGCACGCCCACGCCGCCGAGCAGCACCAGGGCCACGATCGCGGCGGGGACCCGCCGGGCCGACCAGAACCTGGAGGGCTTCTCCTCGCCCTCCAGGGTGGGGCGCGGCACGTAGGAGGCCGCGGACGCCGACTGGTCGAGGCCGTCGGCGGTGTCCGGGCCGCGCTCAACGACGGGCATCGGCCGGGTGGGTTCGCTCATCGGATCCTCCCCCGCTCGGTGTGCGCCGAGTGCAGCCGCTCCACCAGGACGGCCACCTCCGGCACCTCCATTCCCGCCAATGTCCTTACCCGCTCGGCCACTTGACGACGCACGGCGCCGCACTGGGCGCCGATGTCGGTGGGGAAGCCGAGTTCCAGGCTGATGCGGACGCGGGCGGTGTCCTGGTGCACGGTGACCGCGGCGTGCGGTGGCGCGCCGTCCTCGGGAATCGTGTCCAGCGCCTCACGCGCCGCGTGTGCGGCGATCTTCGCGACGACCCGGTCGGCGATCCGGGTCGCGCCGCGCTCGGCCGGCGCGACCTGTGCCGCCATCGGTCACCGCCGCCGGTCGCCGCGCGAGCGGAAGAACTCGCCGGGTTCCAGGTCCCCTTCGAGGAACCGGCCCGCGACGAAGCCGATGGCGCCGAGCGCCGCCACCAGTAGGAAGGCCCCGAAGCCACCGAAGTATCCGGCGAACCCGAGAGCCATGCCGGCGATCATGCCGATCACGGCCAGATTCATCGTGCGCTCCTTCTCCGGGGCCTTCTGCCAAGCCCGCTACACGTAGCCGTCACTGGAGCCGTGACTCCGGCTCTTCGTCTTCCTCGTCCGGCAGCTTCACATCGCTGACGGCGATGTTCACCTCGACGACCTCGAGACCCGTCATCCGCTCGACGGCCGCGATCACGTTCTCCCGCACGGCGCGTGCGGTGTCCGCGATCGACACTCCGTACTCGACGACGATCTCCAGATCGAGCGCCGTCTGTACCTCACCGACCTCGGCCTTCACACCGCGGGACACGGACTTGTCGGACCCGCCGGGCACCCGGTCGCGGACGGCGCCGAAGGTGCGCGAGAGGCCGCTGCCCATCGCGTGCACGCCGAGTACGTCGCGTGCGGCGAGTCCGGCGATCTTCTCGACGACGCCGTCGGCGATGGTGGTGCGGCCGCGGCCCGCGGGGTCGCCACCGCCCTTCTTGGTGACGTTGGTCCGGCCGGTGGGCGCGGAGGCGGGTGTGTCGCCCGGCTTCTGTGCGGTGTCGCTCATCGGGGGTGTCCCCTCTTGTGAGGTGCGGTCTCCCTGCGGGATCCTGCCTTCTTTTGCCCACACTAAGTGCGGTTACCCGACCCCGCGCCCGGGATGAGGCAGCCTGGGTGGATGACAGCGGACCGATGGGCACAGGCAGTGCGGCAACAGCTCGGATTCGGCAGGCTGCTGCCACTGGGCGGACCGGGTGACGGCGCGTGGATCACGGAGAGCGCGGCTGAAAAGGCGCTGCGCCGAGCCGTGACCACGGTGCGCGGGGTGCGGCTGGGGTCCCTGCGGCTCGCCCTGGCCGAGGAAAACGGCTCGTACACGTCCGTGGTGCCGGCCCCGCCGAGCGCGCTGCCGCCGGGGCCGCTGCGGATCGACGCGGAGTGCGCGACGACGGCCGACGAGCCCTTGCCGCAGGCCGCGGCCCGGCTGCGGGAGGCGCTCTCGCAGGCGGCACGGGACGGGCTCGGCCTGGTGGTGGCCGAGGTGGATCTCCAGGTGACGGCGCTGCTGGACAGCGATCCGGCGGAGGGGGCGGAGAAGGAGGAGCCCGCCGACGCCGCGGACGAGAAGTCCGGCCCGGACGGTGACGAGGGCCGGGCGGCGCGGGCCGCGCTGACGGTCGCCGGGGTGGCGCGGCTGACGGGTGCGCTGGGCGGCCTGGGCCGGGCGGTCCACATCGAGGAGACCCCGGCCCCGGCCGCGCTGGCGCACCGGCACGTCCGCGTGGAGCTGGCGGTGGCGTCGTCGCACCGGGCCCTGGACGTGGCGCGGGCCGTCCGCGAGGCCGTGTCCGCGGCCTTCACCGACGGCCCGAGCGTCGCGGTGCTGGTCACCGAAGTGACGCCCTGAGCAGCGTGACGGGCCGGTGCGTCCGTCGGCTCAGTCGGCGATGCCCGCCAGATCCCGCAGCCGGCGGCCCTGAGCCTCCCGCTCGGCGGTCCGCTGCTCGTCGAGGGTCCGGCGGGACGCGCCCTGGAGCAGGGCCTTGGTCTCGATGACGGCGTCGCGCGGCGCGGCGAGGAGTGCGCCGACCAGGTCGGAGGCGGCCGCGTCCAGAGCGTCCGCGGGCACGGCGACGTTGGCCAGGCCACTGGCCACGGCCTCGTCGGCGTGCACGTAGCGCCCGGTGACGCAGATCTCCAGGGCGCGCGCGTATCCGACGAGCGAGACGAGCGGGTGCGTGCCGGTCAGGTCCGGTACGAGTCCGAGGCTGGTCTCGCGCATGGAGAACTGCACGTCGTCGGCGACGACGCGCAGGTCACAGGAGAGGGCGAGCTGGAAGCCCGCTCCGATCGCATGCCCCTGGACCGCGGCGACGGACAGGATGTCGCTGCGCCGCAGCCAGGTGAAAGCGTCCTGGTACTCGGCGATCGTGGTGTCCAGGAGATCGTCGCCGCCGCGTGCCAGGTCGATGAAGGACGGCTCGCCGTCGAAACCCTCGGGCGTGAACGCCTGACGGTCGAGGCCCGCGGAGAAGGACTTGCCCTCACCGCGCACCACGACGACGCGCACGGAGCCCGGCAGTGACCGCCCGGCTTCCGTCAACGCCCGCCACAGAGCGGGAGACTGAGCGTTGCGCTTGTCCGGGTTGGTCAGGGTCACCGTGGCGATGGCATCGTCGACGGTGAGCCGGACCCCGTCCTTTTCGATCAGGGGTACGAGCGTAGCCATCTGGGCCTCCGAGTCTGCGCAGTCGTGTCCACGAACGACGTGAACGACCTAAGTGACTGCACAGTAACCACCCGGCCGATCGGAGAACCGACCGGGTGGTCACCGCGGGAGCCGGTACGGCCCGCCGCCAGGGGGCGGACGGGCCGGCCGCGTCAGCTTGCCGCGGCCTTCTTGCCTCGCGTGGCCCCGCCGCGACCGCGCAGCGTGACCCCGGACTCACTGAGCATCCGGTGGACGAAGCCATACGAGCGGCCGGTCTCCTCGGCCAGTGCCCGGATGCTCGCACCGGAGTCGTACTTCTTCTTCAGGTCTGCCGCGAGCTTGTCGCGCGCGGCGCCGGTTACCCGGCTGCCCTTCTTCAGAGTCTCGGCCACCCGTGCCTCCTCATGGGAAGTGCGCTCTGGATTTCCCATGATCACCCCTCGTGGCGTTCCTGGCCACCCATTCGGCAAGGTCCGTGGGCCGGGAATTCCCGCTCCGCAGGGGATCCACACGAGTGGAATTCGTGATTCCGGAGGCTTTTCCCACCACCCGGAACCACCCGCTCGAAAAAACCGCCAGGTCAGCGACTGCCCAGGCGCCCCAAGGGCTTCAGGCCCGAGGCGGGGGCAAAATCCGTGTAGGACACACCTCGGTACGAGGCGATCTCACTCAGATGAAGGATCACGGATCGGCCGAATGATCCATACCGAGTGGATCAACTATTCGATCAAGCCGTGCTGACGCCTCCGGAGCGGCCCCGAGCCGGTCAGGCGAGTGCGACCAGATCCGCGTAGGTCTGGCCCCACAGGTCCTCGACGCCGTCCGGGAGCAGGATGATCCGCTCCGGCTGGAGCGCCTCGACGGCGCCCTCGTCGTGGGTGACCAGGACGACCGCGCCCTTGTAGGTGCGCAGCGCGCCGAGGATCTCCTCGCGGCTGGCGGGGTCCAGGTTGTTCGTGGGCTCGTCGAGGAGCAGGACGTTCGCCGACGAGACCACCAGGGTCGCCAGGGCGAGCCGGGTCTTCTCACCGCCGGAGAGGACCCCCGCCGGCTTGTCGACGTCGTCACCGGAGAACAGGAAGGAACCGAGCGTCTTGCGCACCTGGATCAGGTCCAGGTCGGGGGCGGCGGAGCGCATGTTCTCCAGGACCGTGCGCTCGGGGTCGAGGGTCTCGTGCTCCTGCGCGTAGTAGCCGAGCTTGAGGCCGTGGCCCTCGATGACCTGCCCGGTGTCGGGCTTCTCGGCGCCGCCGAGGAGCTTGAGCAGGGTCGTCTTGCCCGCGCCGTTGAGACCGAGGATGACGACCCTTGACCCCTTGTCGATGGCCAGGTCGACGTCGGTGAAGATCTCCAGCGAGCCGTACGACTTCGACAGGCCCTCGGCCATCAGCGGCGTCTTGCCGCACGGCGAGGGGTCGGGGAAGCGCAGCTTGGCGACCTTGTCGCTCTGGCGCACCTCCTCCAGGCCAGCGAGCAGCTTGTCGGCGCGCTTCGCCATGTTCTGCGCGGCGACCGTCTTGGTGGCCTTGGCGCGCATCTTGTCCGCCTGCGCGTTCAGCGTGGCGGCCTTCTTCTCGGCGTTCTGACGCTCGCGCTTGCGGCGCTTCTCGTCGGCCTCGCGCTGCTGCTGGTAGAGCTTCCAGCCCATGTTGTAGACGTCGATCTGGGAGCGGTTGGCGTCCAGGTAGAAGACCTTGTTGACGACCGTCTCGACCAGGTCGACGTCGTGGGAGATCACGATGAAGCCGCCGCTGTACGTCTTCAGGTAGTCGCGCAGCCAGACGATCGAGTCCGCGTCCAGGTGGTTCGTGGGCTCGTCGAGGAGCAGGGTGTCCGCGTCCGAGAAGAGGATGCGGGCCAGCTCGACACGGCGCCGCTGACCGCCGGAGAGCGTGTGCAGGGGCTGGCCCAGCACGCGGTCGGGGAGGTTGAGCGCGGCGGCGATGGTGGCGGCCTCGGCCTCGGCGGCGTACCCGCCCTTGGTGAGGAACTCCGTCTCCTGGCGCTCGTACTGCTTGAGGGCCTTGGCCTGGGTGGCGCCCGAGCCGGTCGCGATGCGCTGCTCGTTCTCGCGCATCTTGCGCATCAGGGTGTCGAGGCCGCGGGCCGAGAGGATGCGGTCGCGGGCCAGCACGTCGAGGTCGCCGGTGCGCGGGTCCTGCGGCAGATAGCCGACCTCGCCGGAGCGGGAGATGGTGCCGCCGGCCGGGACGCCCTCACCGGCCAGGCACTTGGTGAGGGTGGTCTTGCCCGCGCCGTTGCGCCCGACGAGACCGATGCGGTCGCCCTTGGCGATACGGAAGCTGGCGTTCTCGATGAGGATGCGGGCGCCTGCGCGCAGTTCGATACCGGATGCGGTGAGCACGGGTGGGTCTCCAGGGCAGTGAACGGCTGATTGACGGGTCGGGGGCCGGTCTGTGCCGCTAATGCACCCAGAGAAGAAACGTCATACAGCCCAGCTTACCGGTGGGATGCAAGGGCTTTTCCCACGCGTCCCGGAGGGGGCCCTACCGCTCCCCCGGCAGCTCGTTGCCGAGGGGGGTCCGGCCGGGGGCGATCCTGCCGAGGTCGTCGACGGCGACGATCTGGTCGGTCCAGGCAGCGTCGTGGCCGGTGCAGGGCTGGGCGACGAGCAGCGCCGTCCCGCGCCGGGCGGCGGCGGCCGGGGCGAACGCGCAGCCCGCGCGTGCGGGCAGGACCCAGCGCAGGTCGCCGTCGGCCGTGCGGTAGGCGGCGATGCGCTGCGGGGTGACGACGGCGAGCATCCGGGCCCCCGGGCCCAGCGGCTGGAGGACACCGGCGCCGCCTTGCGCTCCCGGGGTGCGCAGCCAGGATGCGGCGTCCGGGACCGCGCGGTGCCAGCGGACGGCGGCCGCGGTGCGGCGCTCGATGTCGGTGACCAGGCCGTCGCTCCACAGCGCGAAGGCGTGCCCGGCGGCGGGCAGCACGGCGCGTGCACGCCGCCCCTCGCGCGCGTGGCGCCAGCGGGTTCCCCCGGCGTCGTACGCCTCGACGGCCCCGTCGCTGACGCGCAGGGCGGGGGCGGGCGCGCCGCTGTGCGCGGGCACGCGCGCGATGTGGTCGCCGAACGGGTGCGGGCGCGTGCCGTGGGCCGCCGCGATCAGCGGCAGCGCGAGGAGGGCGGCGAGCACCGGCCGGAGGAGTCCGGCGCGGGGCCGGCGGGGCGGTCGGCGTGCGGGGCGTGACACCGGCTGTGCGGGGCCCCGCCCTGCCGTCACGTCGAGCGGCAGCACCGCCATCGCACGCTCCCCCTCATTCCTCACCACGGGCCACGAATCAGGCGCAGAGCGTAGCCGTGGGGCGGGTGAGCGGGGTGGCGGGCGGCGGCGACACGGCGTGCGCGGGCGCACGCGTCCCCCGTTCGGCCGCCGGATCCGGGCCCGGGGGCACGCCACGGCAGAGGATGAGCAGGGTGGGTTCCGGCGAGAGGGCGGTACGGGCATGCAGTTCGACGACGACGCCAACCTGGACACGTCGGAGGTCCAGGACCAGCGGGGCAGCCGGGTGCCCGGCGGGAAGGCGACGATCGGCGGCGGTCTCGCCGGTCTGCTGGCGCTGGTGCTCGGCCTGTTCTTCGGCACGAACGAGTTCGGGCTGTCCTCGGACGGCGGCGGCACTCCCGCGACGAGCGTGTCGAGCGCGGCGCAGGTGCAGCAGCAGTGCCGTACGGGCTCGGACGCGAACACCAAGGACGACTGCCGGATCGTCGCGGTCGTCAACAGCGTGCAGGACTTCTGGCAGCAGGAGTTCGCGCGCCGCAACGCCCGCTACAGCGGCGCCTCCACGGTGTTCTTCACCAACCGCGTGAGCACGGCGTGCGGGGCGGCGACGTCGGCGGTGGGCCCGTTCTACTGCCCCGGGGACCGCAAGGTCTATCTCGACCTCGGCTTCTTCGACGAGCTGCGCACGAAGTTCGGTTCGAGCGGCGGCCCGTTCGCGCAGGCGTACGTCGTGGCGCACGAGTACGGGCATCACGTGCAGAACCTGATGGGCACCCTCTCGCGCTCGCAGGACGGCCGCACGGGGCAGAACAGCAACGCCGTGAAGGTGGAACTCCAGGCCGACTGCTACGCGGGCGTATGGGCCCGCAACGCGACGCGCACACCCGACGAGTCGACCGGGCGGCCGCTGATCACGAGCCTGACCGACGCCGACATCCGGGACGGTCTGGACGCGGCCGCCGCGGTCGGCGACGACCGGATCCAGGAGCGCTACCAGGGCCGGGTGACACCAGAGTCATGGACGCACGGTTCGGCCCAGCAGCGCCAGCAGTGGTTCTACCAGGGCTACAGGACCGGCGACATGGCTCAGTGCAACACCTTCAAGTAGGCCGTCAGGCCCCGCCGGTGTGGACCTGGAAGGCCGCACGGCGGACCGCCTTGGCGAGGGCCGGGTCGGGGTGGGCGGCGGCGAGGGCGACCAGCACCTGCACGGTGCGGGGGTGGCCGACGGCGCGGACCTCCGCGATCAGCGCGGGCACGGTCGGCTGCACCGCGGACTCCAAGTGCCGCACGAGGAGCGGGGCTTCACCGTGGTCGGCGACGGCCGCCGCGGTGTCGACCCACAGCCAGGTGGCCTCCTCGCGGGTGAGGACCGTGTGCACGTCCTCGGGGTCGGCGCCCTCCGCCTCGGCGAGCCAGAGGAGAGCGTAGGGGCGCAGGCCCGGCTCGTCGGCGGCGCGCCGCACCTCGGGTTCGGCGGGGCCGCCGACGACGCGCAGCGCCTCGAAGGCGAGGCCGCGCAGCAGGGCGTCCTCGCCGCGGGCGGCCTCGATCAGCTCGATGACGGCGGTGCCGGTGTCGCGGGCGGCGAGCCAGGCGCGGTACTCGGCGCGTGCCGCGTTGGGCCGCAGGCGGGCGCAGCCGCGCAGCATGTCCTCGGCGCTGACCTCGATGTTGCCCGCCGGGGACTGGGCGGCGACGCAGATCTGCTCCAGCTTGACCCAGACCGCCCAGCTGCCGAGCGGGGTGAGGGTGGCCTGCGCGTCGGCGTAGATGAGCGCGCCGACGGAGGCGAGGCCGTGCAGGGTCCAGTCGAGCAGCGGCCGCAGCGGGGTGTTCTCCGGCGGGGTCGGCTCCGGCTGCGGTCCGAAGGGGATCTCGCAGCGCTCGGTGCGCAGTTCGGCGACCCGCTGGTCGAGGAGGTCCAGGAGCTGGGCCGCCGCGACGGGGCCCGCCATCAGCTGGAGGAAGGACAGCAACTGCGGGACGGCCTCGACGACTTCGGCGACCGCGGCGGGCTCCAGGGCGTCCGGTGCCGGGTGGACCAGCGACCAGGCGTCGAACAGGGCGACCCAGCCGCGCAGCACGGCGGTGTCGTCGCGGTCCCAGGCGCGCAGCCGCCAGCCGGGGCGGGCGCTGTCGCCGTGCACCTCGACGAGGCCGGCGAGGCGTGCGGTGTCCCAGTCGGCGCGGATCTGCCGCACGCTGAGGCCGAGGTCGTCGGCGGCGCGGCGCGCGGTGGCGTCGGAGAGGGTGCCCTTGCCGTCCCCGGCGGCGGTGTGGTTGCCGGGGCTGAGCGTGGCGTCCGCCCAGCGCGCCACGCGGACGGCGGCGGCCAGGCCCTCGCGCGCGGTGCGGGCGAGTTCGGCGGGGGGCGGGGTGCCCTCCGGGGGGCGCGGGGCGGGACGGGCCACTCGGCGCGGGGCAGCGGGGGCCAGCGGCTGGCGGCGAGGGCGGACTAGTCGGAGCCTGGAGTCGCGCGGGGTACGGGACGTCACTGGAGCAGTCTCCAGGGTGACCCCGCTAATTCCCAAACGCGGCCCTGTGTTCGGCGCTCGCCCCGGGGTGCGGGGTCGGCCCGGGGGCGGTGCGGGGCCCGCTGTCGGGGCCCCGCACCCGTGTTCACATCAGCGGCGTCAGGAAGCGTCGCAGGGTCTCCTCGTACGTGGTCGGGTCCGCGTTCCACATGGCGTTGTGCGGGGCTTCGTCGACCGTGTGCAGGGAGACCAGGTCCGGGCGGCGGGCGGCCAGTTGGCGGGAGAGCGCCCAGGGGGCGACCTCGTCGTCGGGGCCGTGCACCAGCAGCGTGGGGACCTTGAGCAGGCGCGGGTCCGCGGCGTCCGCGAGCCGGTCACCGGTCAGACCGGTGCGGCCCTGGGCGGCGCGCACCGCGAGCGGCAGCAGCGCGCCCGGGGTGCGGCGGGCGGCGGCCAGGGCGCGCAGGGTCGCCTCCCAGGACAGCACCGGGCTGTCCAGGACCAGGCCGGCGATGCGGTCGCGCAGCGCGGAGTGGGCGGCGGCGTGCAGGGCCATCGCGGCGCCGGTGGAGAAGCCGATGACGATGACGCGGCGGGCGCCGTAGCGCACGGCGTAGCGCAGCGCGGCGTCCAGGTCGCGCCACTCGGACTCGCCGAGGTGGTTCAGGCCGTCCGGGGGGCGGGGCGCGCCGAGGTCGCCGCGGTAGGCGAGGTCGAGGATCGGGAACCGCTGCCGGTGCAGGAAGTCCATGAGGTTCATGGGGTGTTCTCGGGTGGTGCCGAGGCCGTGCGCCGTGACGATCCAGGTGTCGCGGGCGCCGGGCACGAACCAGGCGGGCAGCGGGCCGAGTTCGCCCGGGATGTCGATGTCGGCGTGGTCGAGGCCGAGCGCGGACTTGGGGTCGCCGATGTGCACCTGGGGCGTGAGCCAGGCCCTGGCGCCGGGTTCGAGGGTGCCGTGGGTGACCCGCTCCAGGCGGCGTACGACGGTGTCCGCGGGGTGCGGGGCCGAGTCGACGACCGGGCCGACGACGGCGTGGAAGCCGTCGCCCGCGAGTCCGTAGGTGCCGGGGTACTGGGAGGCCAGGTCCCGGGTGAGGGTGATGTGTCCCGCGGCGATGGCGTGGACGGTGAGTCGTGGCTCGGTGGGCAGGGGGCGTCCTGCGGGCGCCTTGAGCGCGGCGTCGCTGGCCAGGCGGCCGACGGCGATGGCGGCGGCCGAGGCCCCGATGACGGCGGTGACGGCAGCGGCCGTCGCTTTGGCGGTGCGCACTCGTCCAGTGTCGGGGCCCGGGCGCGGCCGGGCCAGCGGGACGGAGGATGCGAGTGACGGGCGTGCCGGGCTGGGCGGAAAGTGCGTACGGGTTCTTCTCACCGGGCCTCCTCGCTTCGCTGGGTCCCCTACGAGTGCTCCGCCGGGCGCTTCGTACGCATTCCCGCGGGGCGGAGGGGCCCGGCCGGGTCAGCGCGGCGAGGGCTGCTGCCCGTATCCGTCGAGCCGGCGTGCCGCCTCCGCCATCTGTGCGTCGCTCAGCAGTGCGGGGCGCAGCCCGGGGACGGAGTGGGCCGTGAGCCAGAGGCGGCACATCCATTCCAGCTGGGCGGTGCGGTCGTAGGCCTGGGAGAGGGAGTCTCCGTATGTGACGGTGCCGTGGTTGCGCAGGAGACAAGCGGTGCGCCCGGCCAGCGCGGCGAGCATGTTCTCGGCCAACTCCTCCGTGCCGTACGTCGCGTAGGGGGCGACACGGACGGTGCCGCCCATGGAGGCCGCCATGTAGTGGATGGCCGGGAGTTCACGGACGAGCGTGGAGACGGCCGTGGCGTGCACGGCGTGGGTGTGGACGACGGCCCGCGCGGTGGTGTTGCGGTAGACCGCGAGGTGCATGGGCAGCTCACTGGTCGGGGCGAGGAGGCCCGCGCGCCGGGTGCCGTCGAGGCCGACGGCGACGAGATCGTCCGGGCCGAGCCGGTCGTACGGGACTCCGCTCGGGGTGACGAGGATCAGGTCGTCGTCACCGCCGTCGCCGACGCGTACCGAGGCGTTGCCGGAGGTACCGACGACGAGTCCGTCGGAGACCGTTCTGCGGGCTGTCGCCACCAGTTCTTCCCAGGCCTGCCCGTGATCTGTCGGATCCGTCATGGCGGCATCCTGCCAGCCGCGGAAGCACCCGACCGGGTACGGAGGCAAGGAGTCCGGATGCTCCCCTATGGGCAGGTATCCCCCCACTGAGGGCAATTGGCTGGGCTTCGACGGGCAAGTCGGGATCTTCCGGTAATCTCTGGGAGATTTGTCATGCACGTCGCCATCCGGGGGGAAATATGGCTCGTGATAGCAAACCGTCCCGTCGTCGTGCGCGCCTGCTCGCGGCGGCTTCCGTCACCGCACTGACCATGGGGGCGACGGCCCTCGCCGCGCTGCCGGCCCAGGCGGCGGCGCGGCCGTGGGGACACGACGTCTCGTCGCACCAGAAGAATGTCAACTGGTCGAAGGCGAAAAACAAAGGGGCCCGGTTCACCTACGTGAAGGCGACCGAGTCCACGACCTACAAGAATCCCTACTTCTCACAGCAGTACGAAGGCGCCCGCAAGGCCGGCATCATCCGGGGCGCCTACCACTTCGCGGTGCCCGACCAGTCGTCGGGCAGGACCCAGGCCGCGTACTTCGTGCGCAACGGCGGGTGGTGGCAGGGGGACGGCTGGACGCTGCCACCCGCGCTCGACATCGAGTTCAACCCGTACGACAAGCACAAGTGCTACGGCATGAGCAAGGGCAGCCTGGTGTCGTGGATCGGCTCGTTCAGCGCCGAGGTGCGGCGGCTGACCGGCCGGCGCCCGGTGATCTACACGAACTACCACTGGTGGAAGACCTGCACGGGCAACAGCGGGGCCTTCGCCGCCAACCACGCCCTGTGGCTCGCACGCTACGACGCGAGCGCGGGGTCGCTGCCCAGGGGATGGTCGTACTGGACGTTCTGGCAGTACGACAACAGCGGCGGGCTGCCGGGTGACCAGAATCTCTTCAACGGGTCCATGGCCCAGCTGAAGAGGTTCGCCCGGGGCTAGCCGGAACCGGGACCAAAGTCCCACGGAACCCGTGATTCCGGGCCTCCGAGGGGTCGCCTTCCGGGCCGATCCGGAGTCGGTGCCACCGCCACGCGCCAAGCGGAGTGGCAGCGCTCCGGATCGGGTCACCAGGACGCCCGACCCAGTTCATCTTCCGTTCACCCGACGTGCTTACGTTCGAAGCGCCACTGACGTCCAACCGAAGCCTGGGTAAATGGAACACATCACGCTGCTCCTTGCGATCGTGATCGTTACCGCACTGGTTTTTGACTTCACCAACGGTTTCCACGACACCGCCAACGCGATGGCGACGACCATCTCGACCGGCGCCCTGAAGCCGAAGACGGCGGTGGCCATGTCCGCCGTGCTGAACCTCGTCGGAGCGTTCCTCTCGGTCGAGGTCGCCAAGACCATCTCCGGCGGCATCATCAATGAGGACGGCCTCAAGACAGAGGTCATCTTCGCGGCGCTCGTGGGCGCCATCCTCTGGAATCTGCTGACCTGGCTGCTCGGTCTGCCGTCCAGCTCCTCGCACGCCCTGTTCGGCGGCCTCATCGGCGCCGCGGTCATGTCGATGGGCTGGTCCTCGGTCAACGGCGGCACCGTCGTCACCAAGATCCTGCTCCCCGCGGTCGCCGCGCCGATCGTCGCCGGCCTCGCCGCGATGCTGGCCACGCGCCTGACCTACCGGATCAGCGCCAAGACCGACGCGAAGGCCACCGCCAAGGGCTACCGCACCGGACAGATCGCCTCGGCCGGACTCGTCTCCCTCGCGCACGGCACGAACGACGCGCAGAAGACGATGGGCATCATCACCCTGGCCCTGATCACCGGCGGAGTCATCGCGCCCGACGCCGACCCGCCGCTGTGGGTCATCGTCTCGGCCGGCACCGCCATCGCGCTCGGCACGTACCTGGGCGGCTGGCGGATCATCCGCACCATGGGCAAGGGCCTCACCGACCTCGCCCCGCAGCAGGGCTTCGCCGCGCAGACGTCCGCCGCGACGGCGATCCTCGCCTCCTCGCACATCGGCTTCTCGCTCTCCACGACCCAGGTCTGCTCCGGCGCCGTCATGGGCTCCGGCCTCGGCCGCAAGGGCGGTGTCGTCCGCTGGTCGACCGCGACCCGGATGTTCGTCGCGTGGGGTCTGACCCTGCCGGCCGCCGGTCTGGTCGGCGCGGGCGCCGAGTTCCTGACCAAGCAGGGCCCGTGGGGCGTCGGCCTCACCGCCGCGCTGCTCGTGGCCGGCGCGGGCGTCATCTGGAAGCTCTCGCGCCGCGACTCCATCGACCACACGAACGTCACCGCCGACGAGGTCGACGTCGTCGCCGAGCCCGCGGGTGTCGTGACCACGGCCATCGCCGCGGTCACCCCGCCGCCCGTCGGCACCCTGGTCACCGGGGAGGCCGAGGAGATCGCGGCCGTGAAGGCGACCATTCCGGCCCCCGCGCCGGCCGACCCCGCGCGCCCCGCCGGCGCCACGCTGTAAGGAGCAGGACCAGCTATGAAGATCGACTGGGCGGCCCTCGGCTCCGTGTTCGGAGTCAGCCTCGTGATCACCGTGGCCCTGGTGGGCCTGTTCACCCTGGGCATCGTCGGACTCTCCAAGAAGGAGTCGGCGGCGCAGCGGGGCGACTCGGCGACGCTCGTCGTGTCCGGCGCGTACGCGTGCTTCGCGGCGTGTGCGGCGGCTGTGGCGTACGGGATCTTTCTGATCGTGGCGTGATCCGCGACAGCCCTTTCGGCGGGCCCGGACCTCTGTGGTCCGGGCCCGCCGTTTCTGTGTGTGCCGCGGCCTGTCGCGTGTCGGGTGCCGCTTTCTTCGTGGCTGGTCGCGCAGTTCCCCGCGCCCCTGAAGCGAGCTCCGCTCGCCCACCCAGGGGCG
>NZ_JBHVIX010000037.1:68375-73117 GCF_042799415.1 Streptomyces sp. NPDC057694 | reverse complement strand
CCCCTGGAGACAGCGCACGAAGTGCGCATCTCCAGGGGCGCGGGGAACTGCGCGGGAAGAGGCCACCGGGCCGCAGACGAACGACAACCCGATAAGGGGCGCGGGGAACTGCGTGAGAAGCGGCCGCCGGCCCGCACCCGACCGACAACCCATCAGGGGCGCGGGGAACCGCGTGTTCAGGCTGCCGACGGGTGCCAGGGGGAGCCGGGGACTATCAGGGGGGAGCCGGTTACCGGGTCGGGGACCACTACGCAGGTCAGGCCGAAGACCTTCTGGACCAGGTCGGCCGTGATGACCTCGGACGGAGGGCCTTCGGCGACGATGCGACCGGACTTCATCGCCACCAAGTGGTCGGCATAGCGCGCCGCCTGGTTCAGATCGTGGAGCACCACCGCGACCGTACGCCCCTTGTCGTGGTTCAACTGACGGACCAGGTCCAGGACTTCCACCTGGTGCGCGATGTCGAGGTACGTGGTCGGCTCGTCCAGGAGCAGGATGTCGGTCTCCTGGGCGAGCGCCATGGCGATCCAGACGCGCTGACGCTGCCCGCCGGAGAGTTCGTCGACGTTGCGGTCCGCGAGGCCGGCGACATCGGTGCGTTCCATGGCCTCGGTCACGGCCCGCTCATCGGCGTCGGACCACTGCTGCCACCAGTGCTGATGCGGCTGCCGCCCGCGGGAGACCAGGTCGCCGACGGTGATCGCCTCGGGCGCCACCGGCGTCTGGGGCAACAACCCGATCTGTTGGGCGATCCGCTTGGTGGGGAGTTCGGCGAGGGCCCGCCCGTCGAGCACCACCGACCCGCCGGCCGGCTTGAGCAGCCGCCCGAGCGCCCGCAACGTCGTCGACTTGCCGCACGCGTTGGGCCCCACGATGACCGTGACCTGCCCGTCGGGCACGGCGAGATCGAGCCCGTGCACGACCTCGCGGTCGTCGTAGGCGAGCGTCAGGTCGCGGGCGATCAGCCGGCTCATGCGGTACCTCCGGAACGGGCGGAACTCGTGCGGACGGCACGGCTCCGGATGATCAGCCAGATCAGATACGGTGCGCCGACGGCGGCCGTCAGCACGCCCACCGGCAGCTCGGTCGGGGAGAACAGGCGGCGGGCCAGCAGGTCACCGACCACCACGATCAGCGCGCCGAGCAGCGCGGACGTCACCAGCGGGATCTGCGCCGTGCGCGTCACCCGCCGGGCGATCTGCGGCGCGAGCAGCGCCACGAAGTCGACCGGGCCGGCCGCCCCGGTGGCCAGCGACGCAAGGACCACGCCCAGCGCGACGAGCCCGAGCCGCACCCGCCCGAGCCGCACCCCGAGCGCGGTCGCCGTGTCGTCGTCGAGGGAGACGGTGCGCTGTGCGCGGGCGGCCCACGCGACGCAGGGGAGCAGGACGAGGAGCGCCCAGGCGAGCGGGCGGGCCTCGGCCCAGCCACGGCCGTTGAGCGAACCCGTCATCCAGATCTGGGCCTGCTGGGCGACGAGATAGTCGCCCTTGGTCATGAACAGCGTCGTCACCGAGCGCAGCGCGATCGCGAAGCCGATGCCGATGAGCACGAAGCGGGTGGCGTGCAGGCCGCCCCGCCACGCGAACAGATAGACGAGCGCGGCGGCGACGACTCCGCCGGCCACGGACACGTACGGCAGATACGCGTACGAGGTGAGGCCGAACGTCATCGCGCCCACCGTCACCGCGCTCGCGCCCTGGCTGATGCCGATGATGTCGGGGCTCGCGAGGGGGTTGCGGGCGACGGTCTGGATCAGCGCGCCCGCGATCCCGAACGCCGCGCCCACGAGCAGCCCGACGACCATGCGCGGCTCGCGCAGCGTGCCCACGACCAGCTCGTCCGGCGACGGCTGTCCGGTGAGGACCTTGAACACCTCGGCGGGGCTGGTGAACGTCTCGCCGACACACAGATAGGCCACGCAGGCGGCGGCCAGCAGCACGGCGCAGACCGCCGCCACGACACTCGCCCGGCGATGCACCAGGAACCGGGCCCGGCCCGCCCGCAGCACCGCGTACCCGGCGGGACGCACGCGCGGAGCCTCCTTCACCGGCGCGCTCACGCGGGCACCGCCTTCCGGCGGACCAGGGTCACCAGGAACGGCACCCCGAGCAGCGCCGTCATCACTCCCGCGGGCACCTCGCTCGGCGGGAAGACGATCCGGCCCACCGTGTCCGACACCAGCAGCATCACCGGCCCGATGAGCGCGGCCATCGGCAGCAGCCAGCGGTGGTCGGAGCCGACCACGGCGCGCGCGATGTGCGGCACGGCGAGCCCGATGAACGCGATCGGTCCGGCGGCGGCGACCCCGACCCCGGTCAGCACGGTCGCGCCGAGCCCGCCCACGATCCGTACGGTCGCCACCCGCTGCCCGAGCCCCTTCGCCACGTCCTCGCCGAGCGCGAGCGCGTCCAGGCCGCGCGCGACGGACAGTACGAGCACCACGCCCACCAGCAGGAACGGCCAGATCTGGCCGATGAGGTGGGAGTCACGGCCGGACAGCGAACCGACCTGCCAGAACCGGAACTCGTCCAGCGCGGAGGCCTTCGTCGTGAGGACGGCCGTCGTCACGGACACAAGGAGTGCGTTGATCGCGGCGCCGCCGAGCGCGAGTTTCACCGGGGTCGCGCCGCCCCGCCCGGACGCGGCGATCGCGTACACGGCGACGGCCGCGATCCCGGCCCCGGCGAACGCGAACCACACGTACCCGGTGAGCGTGTGGATGCCCAGATACGCGATCGCGAGCACGACGCCGACCGAGGCGCCCTGGCTGATGCCGAGGATGCCGGGGTCGGCGATGGGGTTGCGGGTGATGCCCTGGAGCACGGTGCCGGCCAGCGCGAGGGCCGCGCCCACCATCACGCCGACCACGGTGCGCGGCACCCGCAGGCCCCGGACCACCTCGGCGGCGTTGCTGTGCCCGCCGTGCAGCAGGGCGTCGAAGACGGCGGACGGCGCGATCGCGCGCGCCCCCACCGCGAGGCTGAGCAGCACCGCGAGCGCCAGGGCCACGACGGCGGCCACCAGCGCGCCCACCCTGGCGGCGCCGACGGCACCGGGTCTGACGGGCATGGGCGTGCTCTCCATGAGGCTCGGTCGGGCGTGAGGCTTGGTAAGGCTTAGCTAAGTACGGGCTGTGCGGTGTCATCGTATGCCCGGGGCACAATGGCGCTCATGGCTGCCCTCACAGATCCCCAGGACCCCACCGCGACCCCCGGCCCCGTGGTCGGCTTCGACCTCGACATGACGCTGATCGACTCGCGGCCCGGGATCCGCGCGACCTGGGTGGCCCTGGCCGAGCGGACCGGCGCGCACATCGACGCGGATCTGGTCGTCACCCGGCTCGGCCCGCCGCTCACCGACGAGATGGCGAACTGGTTCCCGGCGGAGCGGATCCCGGCCATGACCGAGCTCTACCGTGAGATGTATCCCACATACGCCATCGAGCCGACGCTGCCGATGCCGGGCGTCCACGAGACGATCGCCGCCGTGCACGCGGCGGGCGGCCGGGCGATCGTCGTCACGGCGAAGTACGAGCCCAACGCCAAGCTGCACCTGACGCACCTGGGCATCGACGCGGACGCCGTCGTCGGCGACCTGTGGGCCGAGGGCAAGGGCGAGGCGCTGCGCGAGCACGGCGCGAGCGTCTACGTCGGCGACCACACCGGTGACGTACGCGGCGCACGCACCGCGGGCGCGCTGTCCGTCGCGGTGCCGACCGGCCCGTGCGACGCCGACACGCTCCGCACCGCGGGCGCGGACGTGATCCTCACGGACCTCACCGCGTTCCCCGCGTGGCTGGAGAGCTACGTGGCCGAGCGCGCCTGACGCCGCTGGACGGCGATCCCGCGCAGCACCCCGGCCGCGGCCAGCAGAAAACCGACGCCCATCAGCATGCACACCGCGTAGGCGACGGGTGGGAACGGGTCGGTGCCGAGAAACAGTGGGGCCATCGTGGCCAGGGTGGCGATGGCCCCCAGGACGAAGACGATGCCGCCCGCTTTCACGAGCCCGTCACCGGGGCCGCTCTCGGCTGCCCGGGAATTGAGTTGGGTTTTGTCACGCACCCCGCCAGGGTAGTTCCCAGCGCAGAGAGGCCCATAGTCTAGGTGGCGGCGGGCCGGCCTCGGCCCGCTGTATTGCTGTCCAGAGCGTTTTCTTTCTAGTACGAGGACGAGGACTTCACGTGCCTACCGGCAAGGTCAAGTGGTTCAACAGCGAGAAGGGCTTCGGCTTCCTCTCCCGCGACGACGGCGGCGACGTCTTCGTGCACTCCTCCGTACTTCCGGCCGGCGTCGACTCCCTCAAGCCCGGCCAGCGGGTCGAGTTCGGGGTGGTCGCTGGGCAGCGTGGCGATCAGGCGCTCTCGGTCACGATCCTCGATCCGACTCCGTCCGTCGCGGCGGCCCAGCGGCGCAAGCCGGATGAACTGGCCTCGATCGTGCAGGACCTGACGACGCTTCTGGAGAACATCACGCCGATGCTGGAGCGTGGCCGGTACCCCGACAAGGCCGCCGGCGCCAAAATCGCGGGCCTCCTCCGCGCGGTCGCCGACCAACTGGACGTCTGACCTCCGTCCCCGGCCCCGCTGAAGGCTTGCCCGCGCCGAGCCCCTGGGTTGTCGTTCGTCCGCGGGCCGGTGGCCGCTTCTCGCGCAGTTCCCCGCGCCCCTGGAAGCGAGCTCCGCTCGCCCAGGGGAGGCGGCGCGAAGCGCCTGCCTCAGGGGCGCGGGGAACTGCGCG